>DDFO01000026.1:88709-95166 GCA_002337215.1 Phycisphaerales bacterium UBA1926
CGTGGCACGGGGAGCCAGACTCTTACTGCGTCGTGAAGAACTGGAACCCGCTGTAGGCCTCCATACCGTGCTCGCCGATGTCGAGCCCGCCCAGTTCCTCCTGCCGGCTCACGCGGATGCCGACCGTCGCCTTGAGCACGCCGAACAGCACGAGCGCCGCGGGGAAGCAGAGCGCTCCTGCTGCGCCGACGCCGATGAGCTGGGTGATGAAGCTCTTGTCCGGGGCGAAGATCCCGACGGCGAGCGTGCCCCACACGCCGCACACGAGGTGGACGCTGATCGCGCCAACCGGGTCGTCGAGCCGGAAGCGATCAAACGTGAAGACGCTGATGACGCAGAGCACGCCGGCGACCGCGCCGATGACGATCGCCGACATCGGGCTGACCACATCCGCACCCGCGGTGACGCCCACGAGCCCCGCGAGCACGCCGTTGAGCGTCATCGAGAGGTCGGGCTTCTTGTCGATGAGCCAGCTGGGGATCATCGCGCCGAAGATGCCCGCCGCCGCCGCGAGCGAGGTGGTCACGAAGACGAGCCCGATCGCTTCGGGGTCGGCGCTGAGGACCGATCCGCCGTTGAACCCGAACCAGCCGAACCAGAGCAGGAAGACACCGATCGTCGCGAGCGGCATGCTGTGGCCCATGATGGGCCGGATGATGGTCTTGTTCTTGCCCAGGGCGGCGTCGACGCTGTTGGCCTGCCCGGCCTTCGTCTGCTCGACGGGGATGTATTTGCCCAGGCGGGGCCCGAGCATCATCACGCCCGCGAGCGCCGCCCAGCCGCCGACCGCATGGACGAGCGTCGAGCCCGCGAAATCGTGAAAGCCGCGCTCGGCGAGCCAGCCCCCGCCCCAGTGCCACATGCCGACGACGGGGTAGATCACCGCGACGTAGAGCGTGCTGAACACGAGGAACGGCCCGAGCTTGATCCGCTCGGCGACCGCGCCCGAGACGATCGTCGCCGCGGTGGCGGCGAACATGCCCTGGAAAATGAAGTCCGCCCAGTACGTGTACGCGCCGTCCGCGTAGGTGAGGGGGTCGTAGCCGTCGGGGAGCCCGATCCCGAAGCCGCCGAACCCGAACCACGCACCGGCGAAGCCCTCCCCCGGGTACATGAGGTTGAACCCGCAGAGGGCGTAGGTCAGCAGCCCGATGCCGACGATCGCGACATTCTTGAACAGGATGTTAGTCGTGTTCTTCGCCCGCGTCAGCCCGCTCTCGAGGACGCTGAAGCCCAGGTGCATGACGAACACCAGGGCGGCGCACAGCAGGATCCACATGTTGTTGGCGAGCAGGGAGAGGGCGGCGATGTCGATCGCCGCGGGGTCCGCGGCGAGCGCTTCGGCGGGATCCAACGCCGGCGTCTCCTGCGCAGTTGCGAGTGCTGTGCACCCAGCGACCACAAGACACGAGAATACACGATACGGACTTCTATTTATGCTCATCGTCGCTCCCGGATGCGGAAGAGCGACGATACCGAAATGTGCCCTGTGTGTCATTCCGTTTCGGCTGTGCGCACAAAGATTCTGGTCTGAACAGAATGTCGGCGAGTGTGCGGCAGAGCGGCAAGCAGACTCGTCGGCGGGGTCCGAACGCCCGGTCAGCCGTCCGAGTCGGGCGACGAGCGTGCCTTGAGCGAGAACGACGACTCGATCAGCCCGAAGGCCGGCCCGATCTCGTCGAGATCCTCGATGCGGACGAACGATCGGATCTCGAGCAGTTCCCCGTCCGGCAGCTCGTGGATGAACACGCGGAGCTCGATGGGCGCGTCGTCGTGCCATGCCGCCAGCGTGGGGTCGGTCTCGGAGAGATCTGATTCAGACGGGTCCTGGGCCGGGTCCCCCGCCGCGGGTTCGCTCCCGAGGACTTCGGTTTCGGGCGAATCAGGAATGTCCTCATCGTCATCCCCGGCTGCCAGATCGGCATCATCGAGCGTGTCGAGCCAGGCGGGCGGGGGTTGCACGCCTCGGACGACGACCCCGCTGCCTTCGAGCCCGGCCCACGCGCTGAACGCCTCGCGCTCCAGCCCTTCCGCCCCGGCGAACACCCCGTCGATCGTGGCTTGCAGTTCTTCATCGACCGATCGGCTGGAGCGGTAGATCTGTGCGCTCCACTCCGCCGGGCGCCACGCCTCGATCGCGAACTGCTCGGGCGTGTGCGCGATCAGGAACCAGTCGCGCGGATAGTTCATCGCCCAGCGGTCGTGGCTCGAGTAGACCGGGTCATCGAGATCGACGGGCGACGCGTCGGGCGTGCGCACATCGAGCGAGTCGAGGATGAACCGGATGCCCTCGTCGGTGTCCGAGGCGGCGGTCTTCGGGCGCATCACCTCGACCTCGAGGGCCGCGAACTCGCTGAGATCGGTCACGAACAGTTCGTGGACCCAGGGCACGAGGAGATCGGTGTACGTGCTCCGCTCCCCGGTGCCGGTGCGCGACACCATGCGGGAGAAGGGCGTCCCGTCGCTCATCTCGATCCCGAAGTCGAGCAGCATCTCGCGGCGGTCGGCGATGTGCGCCTCCGCCGACCAGGGCGTGGGCATGAGCATCAGGCTCACCGTGCCGCCCTGGGGTGTCTCGAAGAACAGCAGCCGGTCGGGGTCGTGTTCCTCCCACGTGTCGGCGAGCGTCCAGTTCCCGGGGTAGTCGAGCCCGAACGCCCGGCTCTCGAAGGCTTGCGGCCGATCGGTGTCGGGAGGGGTCGGGAATCCGTTGATGTACGACATCACCATGATCGCGCCGAGGCCGATCGTCAGGGCGACCATCGGCAGCATAAGGAACCAGAGCCGGACCCGCCATTTCCCGGAGTCGGGGAAGACCGTGCGCACGCCTCGGTACGACGCGACGATCGACCAGTAGGGCAGCGTGAGGAACGCCCAGATCCAGACGAGTTCGCCGGGCAGGTCGAGCCAGATCATGTCGTCCGGCGTGTCGAAGTACACCGTGTTCGCGATGACCAGCGAGAGCAGCGGGACGGCGCTGATGAGCGAGGCGCACGACCAGATGCGCAGGCCGCGCCAGTACGCGGGGGCTTTGCCGACGCCGCAGAAGTAGAGCCTGAGGCGGAACCACCATCCGCGGAGCATGATGCCCAGAATGCCGATGAGGCTGAACACGAGCAGACCGGCCCAATAGATCCACCAGTTGGGCGGGATGGCAGTCCATTTGCCCGAGAGGACGTTGGTCTCGAACTTGTCGGCCAGCAGCATCATCGAGACGATCCACATCACGACGAACAGCGCGCCCGACATCGCCTCGATCGAACCGTACCGAGCGAAGAACGCCGAGGGCCGGAACAGCAGCGCCGCGATGGCGCGGCCCGGGCCGAGGTTCTTCGCCTCCGCGTCGGGTGGCAGGATGCCCGCCCAGTTCCGTCCGGCGGTCGGCCCCACGCCGCCCTTGAAATCCTCGGCGAGGAACCCCGTCGGCTCATGGGCTGTGGGGGTCAGTTCCGTGCCCTGACCGGCGTCGCCCTCCGGGTCGGGCGGAACCTGCCCGTGTTCATCCATCCCGTCTCGAGGCTCGGTATCCATCCGCGTGTCTCCTCAGATTGAACGCACAATAGCGGAGACACACGGATCGGTTGTGCCGTTTCCGGGAGGACTTCATGCGGAGCCTTGCGGTGTCGGCCGCGAAGGCGTTGCTTCAGATCTTGTCCTCGCCGCGTAGTTTTGCGAGCACGCTGTTGTCCTCGAGCGTCGTCGTGTCCTGCGTCGTCTCGCGCTCCGCGGCGACATCCCGCAGCAGGCGGCGCATGATCTTGCCGCTCCGGGTCTTGGGCAGCGTGTCGGTGAACCGGATCAGGTCGGGTTTCGCGATCGCGCCGATCTGTTCGCCGACGTGCGCACGCAGGGCCTTCTTGAGCGCTTCGGCCTCGTCGTTGTTCGCGGGGGCCGAGGCCGGCGAGAGCGTGATGAACGCCGCGATGCCGGTCCCCTTGATCTCGTGGGGCATGCCGACGACCGCCGCTTCCACCACGGCGGGGTGCGCCACGAGCGAACTCTCGACCTCCGCGGTGCCCATCCGGTGCCCGCTGACGTTGATGACGTCGTCGATGCGACCGGTGATCCAGAAGTAACCGTCGGCGTCTCGTTGTGCCCCGTCGCCCGCGAGGTAATAGGGGCTGGGTTTGCCGGCGCTGACGGCGCCGTCCACGTCGAAGGTGTTCCAGTAGGTCTCGACGAACCGCTCGCGGTCCCCGTAGATGCCGCGGAGCATGCTGGGCCAGGGTGAGCGGACGGTCAGCAGCCCCGAGCCTTCTTTGATCTCGGTGCCGTCCTCTTCGCAGATGGCGGTGTCAACCCCGAAGAAGGGCAGGCCGCACGAACCGGGTTTGGTTTTGTGCGCACCGGGCAGCGTGGTGAGCATGTGCCCACCGGTCTCGGTCTGCCACCAGGTGTCGACGATGGGGCAGACGCCGCGCCCGATGTGCGTGCGGTACCACATCCACGCCTCGGGGTTGATCGGCTCGCCGACGCTCCCGAGCACCTGCAGGCTGGAGAGATCGTGCTTGGCGACCTCTTCGACGCCCCACTTCATGAACGCGCGGATCGCCGTCGGAGCGGTGTAGAACTGCGTGACCCTGTGCCGCTCGACGATGTCCCAGAATCGGTCGGCCTCGGGAAAGTTCGGCGCACCCTCGTACATGAGCGTGGGCACGCGGTTGGCCATCACGCCGTACATGATGTACGAGTGCCCGGTGATCCACCCGATGTCGGCGGTGCACCAGTAGACCTGACCATCCGGGAGCGGCGCCTCCCGCCTGGGCTCATCGAGCCCCGGGATCATGTTGAACACATACTTGCTCGTGAGATAGGTGTGGACCATGTACCCGCCGACGGTGTGCTCGATGCCCTTGGGCTTGCCCGTCGAACCGGAGGTGTAGAGCAGGAACGCCGTCGCCTCGCTGTCGAGGTGGGCGCACGGGCAATCGGCGGAGGCGTTGTTGACGGCGTCGTCCCACCAGATGTCCCGCGCGTCATCCCAGGCAACCTCGTTGCCCGTCCGTTTGAGGCAGACGACTTTCTCCACCGCGTCGCCGAGCGCTTCGATCGCCTCGTCGACGTTCGCCTTGAGCGGCACGACCGACCCGCGCCGCCACGCGCCGTCGCAGGTCACGATGATCCTGCTGTTGGCGTCCCTGACCCGGTCCACGATCGAGTGCGACGCGAATCCGCCGAAGATCACGCTGTGGACGGCGCCGATCCGCGCGCACGCGAGGCACGCGATGGCGAGCTCGGGGACCATGCCCATATAGATCGTGACGACGTCGCCACTCTTGACCCCCATCGAGAGCAGCACGTTGGCGAACCGCGCGGTCTGCTGCTGGAGATCGGCGTAGGACAACGCCCGGATCTCGGGCCCGTCTCCGGATGCGTTCGATCCGATCGGCTCACCCTCCCAGATCAGCCCGATGTCTGCGCCGTGACCCGACTCGACGTGCCGATCCACGCAGTTGAAGCACAGGTTCGTCGTCGCGTTCTTGAACCAGACCGCGTCGGGCGACGTGAACTCGACCACCGATGACCAGGGGCTGAACCAGTGCAGCTCCGTCGCGGCCTCGCCGTAGAACGCCTCGGGGTCGTTGACCGATGCCGCGTGCATCGCGCGGTAGGTCGCCTCGTCATCGATCAGCCAGCGGTCGGCGCCGACCTCGTGTGCGGCGGGTGGATCGAACAGCCGGGGCTCGGTGAGGCCGGCATCGGTCGCGTTGGTCTGGGTCATGGGCGCGTCCTCTCTATCTGTCAGATCGCTCTTCGGCGTGCCGGGCAAGTGCCAATTCCGTCTTCCGGTCCGTCGGCGAAGCCGCCGGCGTTCCCGATCGTGCGCACCGCTCGGGGATCTCTGTCGTTACAGCAATCATTCTATGGGTATCCGGCTAGAAGTATCCGGAATAGGGCACCGATTCGGCTGTGCCACAACCCATGGAAACCGGAGGTGCCACGTCGCGTGCGTCATCAGGGTTGCCCGTCGTGCTGAAGCACGCGTACGGCATCCGCCGCGAGCGTGCCCAGGCGTTCGAGAGCCTCGGGAAGGCTCCAGACCTGCCGGCCGCGATCGCCCGTTGTGTTGCTGATGACCCTGATCTCCGCGAACCGGATCGGCGCGGACCGGCCGACTTTTGGCAGCCGGCTCAGCGCCGCGGCGACTGCGGCGCCCTCCATGTTCTCGGCGATCGCCGCGGTCCGCTCGGCGACCTCTCGCGCCGCCTCGTCCGTGCCCGAGCAGGCGGAGACCGTCGCGATGATTCCGGATCGGTCACAGATGCCCTCGAGCGTCGTCATCCAGCCCGGGTCACCCGCCATGCCATCTGGGCCGAACCCGCCATCGGGTGAGCCCGGAGGGAAACCGACCTCGCCGATGTCGAGGAACCCGTCCGGCGTGCGCACGCCCTCGTCTGCAAGGACGCTCCTCGTCGCGAGCACGGCCGACCCGATCGGGGCGGGTCCGTGCAGGTCT
>DDFO01000026.1:95258-100484 GCA_002337215.1 Phycisphaerales bacterium UBA1926
CTCGGCGGGGAGCGAGCCGGCAATACCGAGGCTGAGCACCCCCGAATGTTGTTCCGGATCGAGCGCCCAGGCCGTCCCCGCGGCCGCCTGCGCTTTGCCGACACCGGTCTCGATGAGGTCCACGCCCGGAGCGAGGGGCTCGACCGACCAGGAATCCGATTTATTTTCCGGGGGTGGGACACCCAGCCCTGCTCGGACCGCACGGGCCTCCGCCGGGGCGGCAACGACCAGCAGCAGCCCCCGATTCGCGAACCCGCGCACAGACTTGCCGGTTTGTTTGGGTAAAGAGTGGGTCATGGAACATCGGAACCGGGATTCGCGTCGAAATCATTCGATGACCGACGGAGAATAGTCGGGGGATGCATCGGTGTTCATGACTATGAGTACCACAGGATGGCCGGCGGCGCGCTGAGTCTCCGCGATTGTGTACGGATCGAGTGTGGGTCGAGTGTGCTTTAATTGCGAGACAGGCGGCATCCCACAGGCCACGGGCTGCGATTTCCCACACGCTCCTCTGGTTTCGTGATGGGCGTGGGTTCGGAAATTTGGGACAGCGGCGGTGCGGCGAGCAGGTTCTCAACAGACCGTTCGTTGCCCCGTATGTTCGAGCGGGCCGGGCGACGTGACGGGTGCTCGGACGACGCTGCCGGGATGATGATGCTGGACGAATCAGAAAGAGAACGTGCGATGAGCGACATGATCAGAAACAACCGCGTCTGTTCCTCCCGGCCTGCCGGGTCCCCGCGGGCCGGGCGTATCGCCGCGCTGGTGATCGCCTCGACGCTCGCGGTCGCTCTGCCGGCGCTGTCGGGCTGCGAGCAGAAATCCGCCCAGGCCGACGCGGCGTCGATCAATCTCGCTACCGCGGAGACGCGGACATTCGAGATCGCGACGCTCGCGACCGGCGAACTCGCGGCCCGCGACCGGGTCGAGCTCCGCAGCGACGTCGAGCGGCAGACCGCGATCGTTGAGATCGTCCCGGAGGGCTCGCGCGTGAACGCGGGCGACGTGCTCGTTCGGTTGAACAGCGACGAGATCAAGCGGGAGATCGAGGAAGAAGAGCTCCAGCTCTCCGAGGCGAGGCTGAACCTCGAATCCGCCCAGACCGCGTACGAGATCCAGGAGAGCGACAACAAGGCAAGCCTTCAGAAAGCGAGGCTGGCGGTTCAGCTCGCCGATCTGGCGCTCCAGCAGTGGAAGAACGGCGACAACATCAAGGCGCTCCAGCAGCGCAACACGGCGATCGAGAAGACCGAGCGGGACTACAACCGTCTCAAGGACAAGTACGCGCGGAGCCAGAAACTCCACGAGCAGAAGTTCATCTCCGACGACGAACTGCTCCGCGACGAGATCTCGCTTCTCGAGGCCGAGGCCGCGATGGAGACCGCGCGGCTCGACATGGAGACCTATCAGAAGTACCAGATCGAACGGGATCTCGAGCAGAAGAAGAGCGACCTCAAAGAGGCGGAGCAGGAGCTCGTCCGCGTCGAGAAGACCAACGCGATCAACCTGAAGAACCGCGAATCGACGCTGCAGAACCGGGCGGTGCAGGTCGCCCGTCGCGAGGAGCGCCTCGCGGAGTGGACCTCGCAGTTCGAGGCGTGCACCCTGAGAGCACCCACGGACGGCCTGGTCGTCTACGGGTCCACCGTTCAGAGCGACAACTGGCGGTCCCAGAACGAGGGTCCGATCGCGGTGGGCCGGCAGATCCGGAACAACGACCTGATCATCGCGCTCCCCGACACGAGCGAGATGATCGCGTCGGTGAAGGTGCACGAGAGCCTCGCGGGCCGGGTGCGTCCGGGCCAGAGCGCGAACATCAAGGTCGAAGCGATGGGCGATCTGAACATCGCGGGCGAGGTGGAATCGATCGGGCTGTTGGCCGAGACGGGCGGCTGGCGCGACCCCAACCGCCGCGAGTACACGGTCCGTGTCCGCGTCGAGCCGGGGTCCTACAGCGACGACCTGAAGCCCTCGATGCGGTGCCAGGCCGAGCTGATCCTGGGCACGGTCGAGGAGGCGCTCACGGTGCCCGTCCAGGCGGTCTTCTCGGATGGTCCCGTGCGCTACGTGCTCGTTCCCGAGGGTGCCCGTTTTGTCCGGCGCCCTGTGAACCTGGGACAGCGGAGCGATATGTACGCCCAGATCGCGGCGGGTCTCGAAGAAGGCGAGCGGGTGCTCATCCGCGAGCCCAAGGCCGGCGAGGTGATCGAGGGCCCCTGGGACGAGCAGCAGCTCGCCGACGCCGGGTATTCGCTCGATGAAGAAGGGAACCCGATCGCCCCGCGCCGAGGTCGGCCTAGCGGTCGTTCCCGGGGCGGCGCAACGACGGCGAAGCCTGTGGAGTCGGAATCGGACAAGACCGCGAAGACCGACATCGCGGGTGCCACGCCGGACGCTGAGACACCGGACGCTGAGACACCGGTCGCGACCGCCGAGGACGGTCCTGAGGTCGCGGAGGCTGAGGACAAGGATTCTGCGCCAACACTCGAGCCTGCACTCGAGCCCGCGACCGATCCCGCCGGCTGAAAGGCTCCTGCGGACGATCCGCCGTCAACCCCTTCCGACACCCCCGGCACGCTGCTGAACGGTGTGCGCTGCCTCGTGGCCGATGAGCCCCTGTGAGGCCTCCGCGCCGCCCTTGAACGCGACCTTCTCGCCGTTGGCGTAGGCGTTCGCCCCGATCGCGGAGGGCTTGAAACCGTCGTGCTGGGTGCGCAGGTCGAACTTGCTCATGTCCACACCGAACGCGTTCTCCATTTGCTCGGCGTGCGGCAGCTTGCCGGCTCCGCCGCCCGGCTTGGCACCCGAGGCACGGCCCTTTTTCCCCGCGGCCGACTTCTTCGATGTCTTTTTCTGAGCCATGCTGTTCCACCTTTCGATTGCTTCGCGTTGACTGCGCCGGGAGCGGACCTCTGCTCATGCGCCGCCATCCGCGCCACACTGTCATCCCGCTGGTTCCCACCGAGAACCGAGCACCACGCGGTCGGGGGACGAATGTCCCCGGCAAGATACCACCACGGTCCGGCAGCGACACCCAAAGCGGTGCCGCGACAAGGTACGAAGCGAGGGTCATCGCGGGTTGTCACGGGGACCTCGCGCAGATCGCATCGGGCGCGATACCATCCGCGGTACCAGTCCGATCGACGATCAAACCTCCCGGGATCCGAACATGCCACAAACGAGCCTGCTGAAGCCCAAGATGCTGCCCCGGAGTTCGTTCCTTGGGTCTCGGCTCGCGGCGCTGTCCCGCCTCGCCGTTGCGTGCGCGGTGCCGGTGCTGGCGGGGTGCGAGTACACCGCGACCATCCGCAACGAGAGCCGCAAGACGGTGGTCGCCGAGTTGGAACACGATCGGTTCCTCGCCGAGACGGTGACCAAGCGGTCGGCGATGCTCGAGCCGGGAGACGAGGCGGTGCTCGGCCCGTTCAAGGTCGATCCGCTGGAGCCCATCACGCTCCGGATCCGGATCGTTGACGACGTGTTCGGCGGGACGCAGTCCGAGCGGCTCGAGCCGGGCGATCAGACCTTTGTGATCGAGAACGGAACGCTGCAGAGCTGGGAAGCCGTCCGGATCCGCCGCGAATCGAAGTAACCGCGTTCCGCGTCGCGAGTGTCGCGGTTGTGCGCATGAAAAACCCCCGGCGGGTGTCGCCGGGGGCGTCTCTCATCCAGCGGGTGTTCGCGACATCAGGCCGCGTCGTTCGGCGGGCTGGTCAGCGGTTGGGAGATTCAACCAGCGGGCCGATTTCGTCCGGCTCCGGCTCAGGCTTTTCCGGACACGTCAGCAGGATCGCGAGCCCTGCGAAGGCGGAGAGCGCCGACGCGATCAGGATGCCGAGCTTGGCATCGGTCAGCAGATGCTCGTTGTTCTTGAAGCCCAGGTTCGCGATGAACAACGCCATGGTGAAGCCGATGCCGCCGAGGCAGCCGGCACCGATCATGTGCCTCCAGGTGACGCCCTTGCTCAGGCTGCCGAGCCCGAGCTTGACGGCGATGAAGCACGCGAGCGTGATCCCGAGCGGCTTGCCGAGGAAGAGGCCGGCGATCACGCCGAGCGTGACCTTCTCCGAGATCGCGGCGCCGACATCGCCCTCGACATGCAGCCCGGCGTTGGCGAGCGCGAAGATCGGGATGATCAGGAAGGCGACCCAGCCGTGCAGGCCGTGCTCCATGCGGTGCAGCAGCGGCAGCACGTCGTAGCTGTTCTTCTCGATCGCGAACACCGCGGCCCGCTGCGACGAGTTGGTCCGAATGTCCTGGGTGGGGTCGTCGGCCTTGTCGAAGCAATCGAGGGCCGCGCGGGTGTAGGCCGAGTACCGGCTGACCTTCACGCGGGGGCGAACGGGGATCGTCGCGGCGAGGACAACGCCCGCGATGGTCGCGTGCACGCCGCTCTCCAGGAAGCAGTACCAGAGGAAGACACCGGGCAGGAGGAACCAGATCGCCCGCTTGAAGCCCATGATGTTGAGGGCCACGAGCAGCGCGACGATGGCCGCCCCGATACCGAGATACCCGAACGACACCTTCTCGGTGTAGAACAGGGCGATAACGATCAGCGCACCCAGGTCGTCGGCGATCGCGAGCGAGGTCAGGAAGATGCGCAGGCTGTTGGGCACCCGGCGACCCAGCAGGGCGAGGATGCCCAGCGCGAAGGCGATGTCGGTCGCCATCGGCACGCCCCAGCCGCCGATCCCCTCGGCCCCCAGGTTGAACATGACATAGATGAGCGCCGGGGCGACCATGCCGCCGATCGCGCCCGCGATGGGGAGCGTCGCCTTCTTGATGTCGCTCAGCTCGCCGACGAGGATCTCGCGTTTGATCTCGAGGCCCACGAGCAGGAAGAAGATCGCCATCAGGGCGTCGTTGATGAAGTGCCCGACGGTCATGTGGCCATGACCGAGATGCCAGCCGCCCACGCCGATATCCATGTGGGCGTGCACGAAGTTGTGGTAGCTCTCGTACGCCGCCTCACCCGAGTTCGCCCAGACGAGCGCGACCACGGTGCAGATCAGCAGGACGATGCCGCCCGCCGAAGACAGCGCCGCGAACCGCTGGAATGGGCGCGTGAGCCGCTCGCCCGGCACGGGCGTCGCGTCCTCGATCGCGGTGGGAATGTTTGAATGCACGGCCATGGACATCAGAGGCCTCCTCGGCCCTCTTGGCCGATAGCGTAGGGAGGTGATCGGACTCAATTCGACACCCGGCGCGTTCGCATCCGAACAC
>DDFO01000026.1:100644-101147 GCA_002337215.1 Phycisphaerales bacterium UBA1926
CGCGTTCGCATCCGAACACGCGTCGTGACGGGCTATCGAGTATCGGGCAAGCCTTCTTGCGGGTCGACGTGTCGAGATGACACGCACCGCACTGTCCGACCCACCCGACCCGCGTCATGCGCACCGCGTGCGCATACCGGCGCTGGCTCTCGGACCAGGCCCCGTCCGATCAGTTTCCTCTTGCGAAGAACTACCTGTTCTTTTGTCGAAAACGAACAGAACGCAACTCAATCCGGGCCCCATACGGATTAGTTTGTAGAAACGGTGAATCCGGCAGAAGCAGGCGTTCGCTTCGCCGATAAGAGGAGAGAGATCACGGGTCGGCCGGTGTGTTCGCACCCAGCCCGTGAACCAGGAGTTCGGTGATGCGTATCGCGATCATCGGTGCAGGAATCGCGGGCCTCTCGTGTGCGAGAGCGCTCGCCGACGAAAACCACGACGTTGTCGTCTATGAGGCAAGCCCCGGCCCCGGCGGGCGGATCGCGTCTCACAGCTTCGACGCC
>DDFO01000026.1:101195-122962 GCA_002337215.1 Phycisphaerales bacterium UBA1926
CCGATCCCGCCGATCCCATCACCGCTGACCACGGCGCTCGCGCGTTTTCGGCCCGATTCGCCCGGTTTACCCGTGAAGCGGAGCGTTGGACCGCGATGGGCGTTGCAGCCCGATGGATGCCGAGACTGGCCTCGATCAATGAAGCGGGCACGCCGGTTGTCCGCACGGGAGGCCCGGCGCGATTCGTCGGCACACCAACGATGGACGCCCCGATCCGTGTGCTCGCCGACGAACTCGCGGGCCGGGTCGCGTTCCGCTATCACACGCCGGTGCTGTCGGTCCACCACACAAGCGGCGTCTGGGTTGTTACAGACAAAGCCGGCAACACCGAAACATTCGACGCGGTGGCGACAGCCGTCCCCGCGCCGCAGGCGGTCGGGCTGCTCACCGAGGTCGCCCACCTCCACACCGCGGCGGCCCGGGTGCCCATGTCCCCGTGCTGGTCGCTGGCGGTCCGGTTCGACCACCGTCTCCCGCTCGGCTTCGACGCCGCGCGTGTGAACCTGGGCGGACGCCATCCGAGCGCGGGCGTGCTCGATTGGATCGACCGCGAATCGTCCAAGCCGGCCCGAACCGACGACGAGGTCTGGGTGCTCCACTCGTCGGGCCAGTTCGGCCGCGAGCACATCCACACCGATCCGGACGAGGCCGGAGATCTGATGCTCGACGCGTTCTTCGCCGCGACCGGCGTGGACGCCGTCCAGCCCGCCGCGCGGCACGCCCGGCTCTGGAAAGCCGCCTTCCCGCTCGCGCCGCTCTGCGACGGGTGTCTTTACGACGAATCGCTCCGCATCGGGGCCTGCGGCGACTGGTGCATGGGTGCTCGCGTCGAGGGGGCCTATCTCAGCGGGCTCGCGATGGCAGACCGCCTGACCGGCGGGCACGGCGACTTCCTCGCGACGTGCGACCGGGCGGACACCACCGCCTGAACCACGAGGCCCCGGATCGCATCGAGCACCGTTGGGCGCACGAACTCGTCCCCGTGCCGCGTTCCTCCGCGACAATCCCTGAGCCGAAGACCTGCGTCGCCTGCGGGCGCACGATCACGTGGCGCAAGAAGTGGGAGCGCGATTGGGACGCGGTGAAGTACTGCTCCAAGTCCTGCCGGCGTGCGAAGCCGAACGAGACGGATGAGCGCCTCGAATCGGCGATACTCGAACTGCTCCGTGTGCGCGGCGGCGGCGCGACGATCTGCCCCAGCGAGGCGGCGCGATCGGTCGATCCGCAGAACTGGCGCGACCTGATGGAGCCCGCGCGGGCCGCGGCCCGACGGCTTGTTGCGAGCGAGAAGATCGAGATCACGCAGAATGGCCGCGCCGTGGATCCGTCAACCGCCCGCGGCCCGATCCGGCTCCGGCGTCGCCCGTGACAGAACGGTGAGATTCAATCGCGGGACTGCCCGGCGATGATGCTCTCGCGCTTCGCGATGATGAACGTGATGTCGTCGAGCACCGGGGCGGACCCCCGGAAAGCCTTGACATCGTCGAGGACCGCCCGACCGATCGTCTCGGCGGGCTCGCCGGCGTGCGCACGGATCGTTTCGCGGAGGCGCTGCTTGCCGAAGAGTTCGCCGTGCGGGTCGCGGGTCTCCCAGATGCCGTCGGTGCCGAGGACAACGATGTCGCCGGGGCTGGGCAGGTCCGTGCGCACGGTCTCGTACGTCTCGTCGGCGACGATCCCGAGCGGGAGCCCGCCAAGGGCGAGTTCTTCGAACGTCCCGGCGTCCGCGCGGTAGAGCAACGCGGGGTCGTGCCCCGCATTCGCGACCTCGAGCGAACCTCGCACGGGGTCGAGCACGAGCAGCATGAACGTCATGAACTTCCCGTGCGACGATTCGCGGGCGATGGTCTCGTTCATGCGCGCGAGGATCTCGTCGGGACGATCGACGTACTTCGCGTGGCTCTGCAGCAGGGCGCGGGCGCTGGTCATGATGAGGGCCGCGGGGATGCCGTGCCCGGTGACGTCGCCCAGGGCGAGGCCGTACCGGTCGGCCCCGAGATCGATGGGCTGGAGATAGTCGAAGTAGTCGCCGCCTGTTTCGTCGCAGTAGACCGCGATCCCGAAGACGTCGAAGCCGGGGATGCCCGGCGTCTCGCTGGGCAGCAGCCCCTGCTGGAGCTCGTTGGCGAGCGCCATGCTCTCCTGGAGTCGCATCCGATCGGCCAGCGCGGGAACCATCTCGTTGAACGCACGCGAGAGCTTGCCGATCTCGTCGCGCCGGTTGCGGACGGCGACCCGCGCCGAGAGATCCCCCGCGCTGACGGCGGTCGCCGCGTCCGCGAGCCTGCGGATCGGACGCGACACGGTCCGGCCCATCAGATAGGCCCCGAGCAGGCAGAGCAAAACAACCAGAAACGAGGAGGCGAGCAGGATGCGGAACGACTCGCGGGCGATCGAGCGGAGGTCCTGCCGCACACCCCCGACGAGGCTCTCGATCCGGTGCTCGGGGACGAACATCACCAGGCCGCTCTCGCCCCCGATCGGGCCGAACGCCGCGAGCCCGGCCTGCCCATCGACCTCGATCGATTCGGATCCGGTTCGGCCTTCTCGGAGGGCGTCGATGATGCTGTTGAGCCGCGGGTCGTCCGGATCGGTCGACCCGGGCTGGAGGACTCCGTCGCGGGTCGAGAGCAGCACGCGCGGCATCGGGTCTTTCGCTTGCTGCGCCGAGTCTTCGATCACCACCACCCAGGCCGCGGATCCCAGGGCGAGCTCGGCGGGCAATTCGAGGATGTCGATCGCCCGGCTGAGCGCGAGGTCAACGCCGGTGACACCGATCAGCGTGCCGTCGGGCGCGCGCACGGGCGAGGACGCGGTGAGGCGTGGCTCACCGGTGATCGCGTCGCGATAGGGTCCTGTCCAGGTGATACCGGGATCGGTCTCGTTCTCGCCGGACGCCGCTCTTGTGTACCAATCACGGGACCGGGGGTCGTAGTCGTTGTATCCGGGCTTGCCCGGGAACGAGAAGTGCGTGCCGTCTTCGAGGCCGATGTACTGGGCGCGGATGCTGGGGCGCAGGTCGAGGGAGAGGGCGTTGAGTTCGTCGGTCACTGATGCCAGCCGGGCAACGGTGTCGGGTTCCGCGGCGCTCCCGCCGGGCGTGACGAGCACCCCCGCTTCGTAGGTGACGGCGCGGGAGGGTCCCGCGTCGCGAGGCCAGCCCGGCTGTTCCCGGAAACCGGGAGGGATCTCACCGGGACGGAGATCCGCGAGGTCGGCGAGTGTCAACACCCGCGCGGCGCTGCCCGGCGCTTCGCTCGCGAACGCGTCGGCGAACACCGCGCTCTGCGTCCGCGTCATCATCATCATGCGGTTGCGGATGCCGCGCATCTGCTCGGCCGTCCGCTCGACGTGGACGAGCAGCTCCTGCTCGACACGCCTGGAGATGTTGTCGGTGATCTGTCCCTCGACCCGGCCTCGGAGACGCGTGAACGCGAACGCGTCGAGCAGTTCGACCGTCAGCAGCGGCGCGAGGCCGAACAGCAGGAGCAGCAGTGTCAGCTTGAGACGGATGCGCATCGGGTCGGCGTTCCTCCAACAGGACGCGGGCAGGGGCGAGACGCCGGCGGGGCGCGGACAGGGCCCTGGCAAGGCTCGGGTGGATCCGCCCCGCCCCACGCATCTCGAAGATCGTATTCAAAGGCGGAGCGGCTTGCGGGCGGGCACACCCTCGAAATCGCCCGGATCGTTTGGGATATAGCAGGGGGAAAATCCGGCTCCGCGGGGTGTGCTGACACGTGTTCCGCGGAGGGTCGCGACCTACACTCCCGCCCCATGGGCAAATCACGCGAAATCAAGACCCGGATCAAGGCGGTCAAGAACATCCAGCGCATCACGCGCACGATGCAGATGATCGCCACGAGCAAGTTCAGCAAGGCCCAGCAGGCCGCGACTTCGAGCAAGCCTTACACCGAGGGGCTGTTCGATCTCGTTGCGCAGCTCGCGGCCGCCGCGGGCGATATCGAGCACCCGCTGCTCGACGCCGCCAACGCGAGCAAGCCGGAACTGACGCTGGTCATCGCGAGCGACCGAGGCTTGTGCGGGCCGTACAACGCGAACATCATCCGGACCGCCCTCACGCACATCAAGGGCAACCAGCAGGCGATGCAGGGCCCGGTCGAGGTCGTCGGCAAGAAGGGCCTCACCCCGCTCCGCTTCAACGGCATCGAGGTCTCGAAGCACCACACGCAGTTCGGCGACAGGCCGGCGTACGAAGACGTCAACGAGCTCGCCGAGCGGTACATGTCGATGTTCGCCGCCGGCGAGATTTCGGCGGTCCGCGTCGTCTCGATGAAGTACTTCTCGGCCGGCAAACAGATGCCGACGGTCGCCCGTGTGCTCCCGTTCGAGAACGAGGCGCTGGAAGGAAGCGAAGGCGGAGCGACGAGCCTGCCGTACGAGTTCACGCCCGACGCGGAGGAGCTGCTCGCGGCGCTGGTGCCCGCGGCGGTGAAGGCCGTGCTGTTCCAGATCTTCAACGACGCGATCGTGAGCGAGCACGTGGCGCGGATGATCGCGATGAAGGCCGCGACCGACAACGCGGGCAAGATGGGCAAGGCCCTGAAGACCAAGTTCAACCGGGCACGCCAGGCGCAGATCACGACCGAGCTCACCGAGATCGTCTCGGGTGCCGCGGCCCTCGGCTGATCCGCAGAACGCAGACTGATATCCAAACGAGCCCCCGGCGCGAGCCGGGGGTTCCTTTTTATTCACGTCGCCCAATCAACGAGAAACCCCCGGCTCGCGCCGGGGGCTCGTTGAGCGTCGGATTGTCAGAAGCGACTCTGTCGGGCAGCTCGATTAGGGGCAACCACCCGTGAACGCGGCGATAAACGCCTGCACGTCCGCGAGGTCCCACACGCCGAAGGGGGCGGCGAGGTCGGCCGCCGGGGTCTGGCCCAGGAAGCCGGCGACGAACCCGCCGACATCGCCCAGATCGAGCACGCCGAACGGCTCCGCGTTGTCCGCGGCGTTGCAGGGGCCCACACCGCCGACCGCGAAGGTCGCGATGATCTCGAACTGCAGCAGGTCGTTATCCTCGACGTCGAGCTCGACGTGGACGAATCCGTCCTCGGCGAGGTTCACGCCCGGCCCAATCCCCGCGTTGAAGTCGGTGACCGTCAGATCGCCCATCCCGTCGCCGTCCACATCGAGGACATCACCGACGGAGACGACGACCTGGGCCGTGCCCGGGATATCCGCCGCGTCGGAGGCGAAGAAGAGCGTCTCCGCGGGCCCGGTGCCGAGGTCGAGCTCCCAGATGAACGCGGCCTCGTTGTCGTCGTTGATCGACACGGCATCGACCGAACCGTCGACGATCCCGCCGCCCAGCGCGTCGTTCTCACGGAGGACGATCGTCCCGTTGTAGGCGATGAACTCGTCAACGGTGGTCGCGCCGTCGGTGTCGCCGCTGACGAGGTAGTTCCCGGCGTTGTTGATGTCGGTCTGGTCGAAGTTGTCCCAGTTGTCACCCTGCCCGGTGGGGCCGCCCTCCTGAGCGATCACGGTGTTATTGATCGCGAGGGTACCGTCGGCCGCGGTGCCGCCCGCGAGGACGTCGTTGAAGATCCAGAGGAACTGCTGGCCGTCGTCGGAGATCGCGTTGTCGAAGTCGATCCCGCCGGCGGGCGCGACGATCGCGCCGCCCACATTATCGCCCGCGCGGAGGATGCCGAAGATGTTCCCGCTCCCCGCGTTGCGGAGGTAGATGATCCGGTTCTGGGTGCTCGTGCCCCCCGCGCCGTCGTTCGTGCCGCTCACCCAGTACGACGAGCCGTCCGGGAGCATGCGAGGGCGCGAGTGGAACGTGTTGTTGAACCCGGGCGTGAAGTCGATCGCCGGCGCGTCGTCCTCGGCGATGATGCCGACATCGCCGTAGACCGCGTCGCCCCCGTTGAACGAGGGGCTGTAGATGAACTCGCCGTTGTCGCCCACGCCCATCGTGCCCTCGCCCCCGGTCAGGACGTCGGGCAGCGCGTCATCAGACGTGAAGATCTCGACACCGTTGAGCATGATCGCCCGCCGGCCGTCGGCGAGGTTCGCCACCAGGCCGATCTGCCCGAGCCCGTTCGTGAACGGCGAGTTGAGGTTGTCGATCGTCGAGCCGTCGACCACGTCCCCTTCCGCGAGATGGATGGTGGCATCGACAACACCCGCCGAGGCGAGCGAGGCGATGGCAAGACCGGCGACCGCCGCGAGTGCGCATGTATTCCGCATGTGATTTCTCCTTCTCCGCACGCCGGCCGGGAAGCCGACTCAAGCATGAACCAAGACCGCCCGCCCCACGCGGGAAGATCAGTGTCCCATAAGGTACCTGAAATCAGGGGCTGATACAAGACCGATGAGACGCGGCTTCGCGCATGAAAAACCCCGATCCGCACGCTCGGCGTGGATCGGGGTCTTTTCTTCAGTGGTCGCGATCTCGCGGCGTCGAGCCCCGATCAATCGTTCGGGATCGGCGTCACGATCACCCGCACCTTGGGGTTCTCGTGATACCGGGCGAACGTCTCGGTGACCTCCTCGGCCGTGAACGTCGCGTACATCTTCAGCGCCGACGCGAGGTCGTCCAGATCCCGGTCACGCTTCTCGAGCTGGCTGAGCTGCAGCGCCCAGAAGCTCGGCTCCTCGAACGCCTCGCCCAGCGTCTTGGCGACCTGCGCCTGCGCGGTCTCGAACTCCTCGTCGGTCGGCCCGCTCTCGGCAAACTCGGCGAAGATCCCCATGATCGCGTCGGCCAGTTTCTCCGCGTTGGCGGGGTCCGTCGGAGCACCCGCGAACATCAGCCCGAACCCCGGGTACGCCTCGCCCGGTCGCAGCGAGGCGCTGATCGAGTAGACCAGCCGTTCCTCTTCGCGGATCTTCTTGATCATCCGCGTCGAGATCGTCCGGCTCGCGAGCTGGAGCAGGCGCGTGTCGCGGAGGGCCGAGCCGTCCGATGCAAAGAACCCCGCGACGACCGCCGCGGTCGGCGTCTGCGTATCGATCTCGGTCACCGCCGAGACGTCCTTGCTCGGGCGGTTCACGGCCGGCGCGTTGTCAGCCGCCGCCGATTCCATCCGGGGTCGGCTTGTCAGCGATCCGAGGTATGTCCGAGCGAGCTCGAAGGCCTGCTCGCGGTCGATATCGCCCACGATCGCGACCTCGATGGGCGACTCGCTGATGAGGCTCTCGAGCCAGCGCTGCGCCTCGCGCATCGAGACGGCCTCGATCTGCTCGGGCGTGATCGACCGCGCCTGCGGCGCGCTCTCGGGATAGATCGCGTCGGTGAGCGTGCGCTGCAGCGAGCCCAGCGGGTCGCGCATCGCCGCTCGCAGGCCCTGCACCGTGCCGGTGCGCCACTGCTCGAAGGGCACCGTCTCCAGCTTGGGCTGCGTGAGCAGCAGGTGGGCGAGCTGCATGCCCGTCTCCAGGTCGTCGGGGCTGCCGGTCATCGAGAGCTGCAGGAAGTCTTCCTGCGCGACGCCCGAGACCTGCATCTTTTTGCCCGCCATGACCTGGCGGACCTGGTTGCCCGTCAGGTTCGCCGTCGCGGGCCGGCTCCACGCCTGGCTCGCCGCGAGGGTGACCCCCCGGTTGTCGGCCGTCTCCTCGATCTCGCCGCCCAGCACGGTGACGCGGACATCGACGAAGTTCTGCCGCTGCGTCATCTTCTTATGGTGCACGACGACGCCGTTCTCCATGACCGCCGTCCCGACGCCCGATTCCGCGTGCGTGATCAGCTCCACGATCTCGCCCGGCGCAGGCGTTTGATCCATCAGCGAGTCGGCGACCTCTTCCTCCGCGTCCGGCTCCGGGGCACGGTCCGCGATCGACGACGCGAACTCGAGGACCTCGCTCTCCTCGGGAACGCCCGCGTCCGTCGGGATCTGGAGCATGAACGTCACGCGCTCGGTATCGAACATCTCCGAGAACGCGGCGCTCGCTTCGCCTGGGCGGACAAACGGGACCAGCTGCCGCGCCAGGCGCAGCACCTGATCGGGAGAAACGAACGGCTCGCCCGCCGCGACCGCCCCAGCGAGCCGGGACAGGATGACCCGCTCGGGGAGCGTCGGCTCCTGGAGCGCGTCCTGCTCCAGACGCGCGAGCAGCGACGCCCGCGCGACCTCGATCTCCGATTCGCTGAACCCGTGCAGTTCCGCACGGCGGACCTCGGTGGTGAGGTCCTCGAGCGCCTCGGCCCACTTATCGGGCGTCGCCGCGGCGCTCGCCTGGCTCAGCCGCATCACGCCGAACAGGTCCTGTGCGAACGCCCCGCCCCCGAGCATGCGCGCCTCGCCCGCGTCCACCTTCGACGCGAGCCGACGGTTGAACGCCTCGAGCGCGAGCCGACGGGTGAGCTCGTCCCTCAGTTCCCCGTTGGTCGTCGTCGCGCCGTCCGGCTCGGCGACGAGCATCACCGCGACCTGCGCCGTCGTGATCTCGGGGTCGTGCGCGACGATCACGCGCCGCTCTGTGTAAGGCGACACGTTCGCGTCGTTGTTCTCCGGGTCGGGCACCGTCGGCAGATCGCCGAACACGTTCTCGATCTCCTGCTCCGCGATCACCGGATCAAGATCCCCGACCACGAGCACGGTCATGTTGCTGGGAACGTACCACCGGCCGTAATAGTCAACGAAATCCTCCCGCTGCACCGCCGCGAGGGTCTCCTCGGTCCCGATGGGGAGGCGATCGCCCAGCAGCGAGCCCGGCGCGAGCCGGCTGAGCCACTGATCGCGGATGCGCTGCTGGGGCCCCTTGCCGGTGCGGAGTTCCTCGAAGATCACGCCGCGCTCTTCTTCGATGTCCTCGTCGCGCAGCAGCAGCCCACTCGCGACATCCTTGAAGAACGACAGCCCCTTCGCGAGCGTCGCCCGCTCGGCGTCGGGGAGGTAGAGCTGGTATGCGGTCTGATCGAAGCCGGTGAACGCGTTCTGGTCGCGCCCGAACGTCAGCCCGATCGATTCGAAGTACTTGATGACCTCGCCGGGCGGGAAGTTGTCCGACCCGTTGAACGCCATGTGCTCGAGGAAGTGGGCGAGCCCGCGCTGGGCCTCGGTCTCGTTGAGCGAGCCCGACCCGATGTGGATCCACACCCCGACCTTGCCGGGCGGGTTCGCGTGCTCGCGGATGACGTAGCCCATCCCGTTCTCGAGCGTCCCGGTCACGAGCCGGTCATCGGTCGGCAGAGGCTCACTGAGCACCGGGCCCTTGCTCTCGGGCGAGCCCGGACGGAACCGGTTCTGGTCGGCGGGCTGGGCCGATGCGCCCGTTGCCAGCAGTGTGGAGGCGGCAACCACGGCCGCGGCGCCGAGGGCGCACACGCCGCGAGAACGATCGGTATGGATGGGCGACGACTTTGAAGAAAGTCTCGTTGGCAGTTTTGACGGCATAGCGGGGATCCTCCGTGGGAATCAGTTAGCATACGCGCCGCCCCCGCAACGGGTTGCGAACCCCACACCCCTCGGAGTACCACGTGCAAACCCGCACAAAGGCCATCGCGATCGCCCTGCTGCTCGTCGTCGCCGTCGGGCTGGTCGCCGCCGAGATCGCCGCACGCGTCGCGTTCGGATTCTCGATGAACGAGCCCATCGTCATCTTCGACAAGTCCTGCGAGTACCGCCTCGCCCCCGGCGACTACGCGGGTGGCTACCGCGTCAACTCGCGCGGGATGCGGTCCGAGGAATTGCCCGAAGAGAAACCGGCCGGTGAGTTCCGCGTCCTTGTGCTGGGCGACAGCATCACCGAGGGGGACACGTCCCTTCCCAACGAATCGCTCGCGACCTACAACGCCGAACGCATCCTCAACGAGGGCGATGATCCCGACACGTCCTGCCGCTTCCTCAATGTCAGCGTCGGTTCGTGGAGCGTCATGAATCAGATGGGCTTCATCGATGCCTTCGGCGATTTCGACGCCGACGCCATCGTGCTCGTCTGGAACTCCGGTGATGCGATCGACGGGTTCGGCACGCCCCTCGCGCCGACCTCCCAGCCCATCTGCGGCATCCACCGCGCCCTCCGGCTCCTCCGTGTCCGCATCAAGAGCCGATCGGGCGTGCCGATCCTCCACGAGCCGGGCGGCATCTTCGCCCGCGCCAACGCCGACGCGCTGGACCGTCTCGCCGACCACGCCGAGTCCCGGGGCATCCCGCTGCTCGCGATCTGGCACCCGACGCAGGCCGAGACCGAGTCCGGGTACGACGAATCGCGCGCACAGACGCTGCTCGACGTCTTCGACGCCCGGGGCGTCCCCGTCACGCGGTTCGCCGACACACTCCGCGACGTCATTCAAGCCGGCGGTGCGCCCTACGCCGATCACATCCATCTTTCAAATGACGGACACGTGCTCCTCGCGCAGACGATCGCCGGTCTCATCGAAGCCGAGCGTGCGACCGAGGGGGCAGCGCCCGAGACGCCATCGAACAACGCCGCCGACACCGACGGCTGATCACCCGCCCGCGAGCTCGCCCGGGTCGAGCAGCTTGCAGAACCCCTGGCAGCCCCGCCCCTTCGGGTACACGCCCGCCAGCATCCCCGCGATCGCGCTGTCGATCGTTTCCCGCAGCTTCGGCTCATTCCCCGCGAGCTCATCGAACGACACGCGCCCGCGTTCACCCGTCGAGAGGACCCAGTACTCCGCGCTCCCCGCCGGGGTCTCGGTGTCCTCGATCGTGCCGACAACCTTCACATCACCCTCGGCCGGCGCCGCGAGCGGATCGACCCCGCTCGACGCATACGCCCGCATCGCCACCGCGTAGATGCCGAACTGCAGGTCGCTCTTCTTCACCTCGGTGAGCTTCTTGCTCGCCTTCCCGGTCTTGTAATCCACGACGCGGTACCCATCGGGGCTCTCGTCGATCCGATCGATCTTCGCCACAAACCAGTGCGGCCCCGTCCCCGCCGCGTCCCCGCCCGGCGAATAGGGGAACCGGATCGCCTGCTCGAACGCGACAGGGTTGAGAAGCGAACTGTGCAGTTTCTCATACCCCTGCCGCAGCAGCGCGCGCACGCGTTCGCG
Organism: Phycisphaerales bacterium UBA1926; assembly: GCA_002337215.1. Taxonomy (GTDB): domain Bacteria; phylum Planctomycetota; class Phycisphaerae; order Phycisphaerales; family UBA1924; genus UBA1926. The sequence continues at coordinate 112,189 of DDFO01000026.1, forward strand.
CTGCGCGACATCGATCACCTCCGCCGCCGACCACGAGGCGTCGAACGCCGAATCGCCCAACGCGAGCAGGTCGTCGAGCGTCGGCTCGCGCACGCTCTCGTCCTCGCCCGCGAGACGGAACGTTCGGTAGAACGACTCGAGCGCCTGGTGCACGGCCTTGCCGACAACCGTCTTCACCGTCTCGGGCTCCGTGAGCTTCAGCACGAACCGCGTCGCAAAGCAGCGAGGGCAACGCGTCCACTGGTCGATCATCGTGTAGCTCAGTTCGAGCGGCGCGCGCATCCCGGGCAGCACCGAATCCGCCGTGGCAACGACCGGGTCATCGCCGATATCGACCAGCGAGCCGTGCAACGCGATGAGCCCCGCGTCGCCGACCCAGGCCGGCGCCGCATCCCCCCGCGCCGCCGATTCGATCACGGCGAGCCGGGTCGCTGAGTCGCGCATCCGCGCCGCCGCCGCTTCGAACCGATCGGGATCTGCGCCCGCGTCGCCCGCCTCCGCGAGCGCCTTCGCCGCGTCGAGCCGGGCAAGCCGACCCGCCGAGCGGATCCGTGTCCGGCGTTCATCGAGCGCCGCCCACCCCTTGTCCGCGGCCTCGAGGTCCACGCCGTCGCGGGCTGTCGCGCCCAGCACGTCCGCCGCCTCACGGTCGACGATCAGGCCCGACTCATCGAGGAGTTCCCAGAAGTAATTCGTGCCCGAAGGCTTCTTCTTGGGCAGCTTCCCGATGATCACGAGCCGGCGCTCCGCCCGCGTGCACGCGACGTAGAAGAGCCGGCGTTCCTCGTCCTGCACCGACGCGGTGGCGTCGCCCGACGCCGCCTGCGCCTCCCCCTCGGCGAGCCATTCAGGGATCGTCTCCTCGGGGTCATCCATGCGCACGCTCGGGTAGCCGTGCTGCGACTCCACCCGAGGCAAGTGCACCGTATCGAACTCGAGTCCCTTTGCCCGGTGCGCCGTCAGGAGCGACACCGCGTCCGGCTTGCCGTCCGCACCAACCGCACCGTCCGATTCCTCGTCCGCCTCGTGCGTGAGCCGGCTCACGCGGAACGACGCGTCGTCTTCGTCGAGGTCCTTCAGATAGGCCGTGAACGCCCGGAGATCCCGGGGCTCCTCCAGCCGGTCCGCCCGTTCCCGCGCAAACCGCAGCAGGCTCACGACGGCGCTCACCCGGGCCGCCCGCGCGCGCCCGTCGAGGAGCTCGGCGTGGACCACATCCGTCCCTTGCACGATCGCCGCGATCGCCGCGTGCGCCGGCGCGGTCGCCGTCGAATCCCGAAGCGACCGCCATACGCGCACAAACCGGTCCGCGATCCCCCGGGTCGCCTCATCGGGGCACGCGACCGAGCCGTCCACGAGCCCCGACGCAAGCCAGTCCATGAACTCCGGCGTCTCGGTCGTCTCCCTCTGGTCCGGCTCTTTCCGAAGCCGGGAGACCATCGCGCTGTATCCGTTGTCGATCTTGTTCACCCAGGCGACGCTCGTCTGGAAGGGGGGCCGGAGAAGCAGCCGACGCGCCGAGTGCGCGTGCGTCGGGTTCAGCAGCAGATCGACCCACGTCAGCACATCCTCGACGCCGGGGTCGTCCGCCGGCGCCGCGCCCTTCGAGACAACGCACGGGATCCCCTCCAGCTCGAGCGCCCCGCGGATCCGGTCCACGTCCGTCCACCCCCGCGCGATCACCGCGTGATCACCGAGCCGAGCGCCCTCGCGTGTTTCAAGATCGGCCCGGATCGCCGTCGCGATCACCTCGCCCGCCTGGAGATGGTTCTCGAGCCGGACACCCTCGACGACCGCCCCCGCCGGCTCATCCCCCGCGTTCGCCGCGCGGCGGACAACCTTGTCGGGCCGGAACCGTTCGTGCGCCCGCCCGATGACCGACGCCGCGACATCGAGCACGACCGTTGCGCTGCGGTAGTTCTCCTCGAGCATCTCCGTGCGAGCGCCGGGCCACCGCGCCGCGAACTTCGGGAACGCCCGATCGTCCGCTCCACGGAACCCGTAGATCGCCTGGTCGTCATCGCCGACAACGCACAGGTCGGTGCCCCCGTCCGGTGTCTCCCGGGGCGGCGCGATCTGTGCCAGCAGATCGATCTGCGCGTCGTTGACGTCCTGGAACTCATCGACAACCACGTGCCGGTAGTCCCGCCGGACGAACGCGCGCGCCGTCTCGTTCTCGCGGAGCATCCGCACGGCCCACGCGATCTGGTGGTCGAACCCGAGCAGCCCGCGCGACCGGCACGACGCGTCGAACGCCTCCCAGAGCACCACGGTCTGGTTCAGCCGATCGATGGTCGCCCGTTCGGCGGCCGTCTCGATGTCGTCGATCGTTCCGTCCTGCGCGCGTGCCGCGAGACCCGCCTCGTGCGCACGAATCCGCTCGGCCGCGGCCTTGGGCGTCAGCCCCGCGGCGGTCATCGCGCCGATCCGTTTGCGCGCCATCCCGATCGCCTCGTCGATCCCGCTCGCCGCCGCCTCGCGGAAGAGTCCGCGTTCGCGCACGATCGTGCGCATCATCCGGATCCGCTGGGCCGAGTCGATCAGCGAGGGCTCGCGGGGCAGCCCCGCCAGATCGCTGAACCGCCTGAGCAGCATCGCGCCGAACCCGTTGAACGTGTACGCGTTCACGCGCTCGGCCGTGAGCGGGTCGAGCATCTCGCCGAGCCGCTCACGCATCTCCCCCGCGGCCTTGTTGGTGAACGTCAGCGCCAGGATCGATCCGGGGTCCGCTCCGCGCGCCGCGATCAGGTGCGCGATCCGGCTCACGATCACGCGCGTCTTCCCGGTCCCGGGTCCCGCGAGCACGATCAGCGGCCCGCCCTCGTGCTCCACGGCTGACCGCTGCGCGTCGTTGAGCCCGTCGAGGTGCGTCATCGGGCGCGCGCTCTCGCTGAACAGCCCGCTCATTGGTCGTTCCCGTCGTCCTCCGCCGTGTCCGGGGTATCGACCGGGGCGTCGTCCGAAGCCTCATCCGGTTTCTTGCGCATGTAGAGGTGCACCGCCGTCGAGCCGTACGTGTGCGTCTCGGGCCCGATCGCGTTCTCAAACGTGAGATCGACGTCCACGTACTTGCCGGCGTGCATGCCCCCCATGAACTCCGCCTCGATCCGATCGAGCTCGTCGTCGCTCAGCGCGTCGAGATCGAGCGTGATCTGCTTCTGATTCGTCTCGATCTTCCCGTCAACGTTCTTTCCGTCGCCACGGTTGCCATCCACGTGCGCACGGTGCAGGAAGGGGTGAGGTGTGCGCAGCACGGCGAACCCCTCGTAGGTCATCTCGTCGATGAGCCGCGCGAACTGCGCGCGCACGCGGAGCCACTCCTCCGGGTCGCGCACGAGCGGGTAGGGCGGGTCGGCGAAGAGCAGATTGATCGGTTTCGGGGCTCGGCTCAGCACGGCGGACCCCAACGCGTCGCCGATGAGCAGGTCACACGCCTCGGGGCTGCCCATCGCCTCGATGTTGCGGCCCACGATCTGGGCGATCTTCCGGTCCTTCTCGACCATGAGCACGCGGGCCGCCCCCCGGCTGTAGGCCTCGAGCCCGATCGACCCGGTGCCGGTGAACAGGTCGACGACGTGCGCCCCCTCGTAGTGCCCCCGCAGCAGATTGAACACGCTCTCCTTCACCCGGTCGGTGATGGGACGCGTGGTCTTCATGTCGGGGGGCGTCTTGAGCTTCTTGCCCTTGTGTTTTCCGGAGATGATGCGCATGGTTCCAAGCCTACGCGTTCCGAGGCCCGGCCTGCGGGCGGTGCGTGCGCGCAAAAAAAGGCCCGCCCGCGCCATGGGGCGCGGGCGGGCCCGGGTCGTCGCGGTCTCGCTCAGCGGCGTCGGCGAGCGGCCAGCAGGCCGCCCATCGCCAGCGGCGCCAGCGCCCCGGGCGCCGGGACGAGCGTCCGGTCCGCGAGGTCGGTCGCGATCGCGATGTCCTGGGCGTCGAGGCCCAGGCCCGCGGCGATCTCGCCAAGGTCGATATCGCTGGTCGTGACATCGTCGTAGATCGTCCCGTAGAGCACCAACGAGATGAGCAGTGCCCCGCGGTTCGATGCGTGGTAGAGGTCGCCCCCGTAGAGGCCCACGTCGAACGCGCCCAGTTCGAACGCGTCGCCGACGCTCGCGACCTCCGACGAGCCCTCGCCGTGCGCCGCGTTGAGGTTGTCGTTGGCGATCCCGTAGTTCGTGCGCAGCTCGGCTTGCATCTCGGCGGGCACGTTCCAGATCCCGGGATAGAACGAATGACCCGGCGCGCGGGCCCACGTCTCGAACAGCACGGCCTTCGCATCGCTGCTGTGGTTGAGCACCTGCTGGTAGAGCGCCGCCGACGAATCAAAGAACTGCTGGGGATCGCCCAGCGTCGGGTGCGTGGTTGGACGCGTGCTGTATTCCTGCATCACGACGTGGTCCCAGGTGCGCCCCGGGGGGATGCCGTTGGTGATGACGGCCGTCGAGTTCTGGAGGTGGAACTCGAGCGAGACACCCCCGATGACCTGCCCGTACACATGGGGGCGGGCGTGTCCCGCGGCCTCGGCGATGTCCTGGACGATGCGGTGGACGCCACCGCCGCTGCCGGTGAAACTGTTGCCGAAGAACAGAAGGTTCTTGGGCTCGTCGCCCCCCGCGGCGCCCGCGGTGAAGGCGAGCAGCGCGACGAGTCCTGTGTGGATGCGGTTCATGAACAAACTCCTGGTATCAATCTGTTCCGTGTCGAACGACCGTGTGGTTGATGAAGAGGCTCGGGTTCTGGCTCAGCGGCGACGGCGCGCGCACATCAGCCCACCGCCCGCGAGGACCGCGAACGCCCCGGGCGCGGGGACCGGCCTGGTCTCGATCTCGAGGTAGCCGAGGTAGTAGAAGCCGAAGCTGTTGTCGTTGCGGCTATCGGCGCCCACGCCGATGAAGATCTCGCCGTTGGCATCGGCGGAGATGCCCGCGATGGTGACGAGCGTGTCGGTGTTGTTGGAGGTGTTGAGCGAGGCGGTTCCGGAGTTGGTGCCGGTCGCGTCGTACTTGGTCCACCGGCTGTCGCTTACGTTCATGCGCGAGGCGAAGAAGCTGAAGTCGTAGAGGGTCTGGCCGGACGCGTCGAGGCCCGAGAGGACGAACCCGCCGGTGGGCTCGGTGAACCCGCCGAACGGGCTGACAGAGCCGAACAGGTTGTCGGCGGTTGCGCTGGGCGCGATGCCGCTGGCTGCCCCGGTGGGAGCGCCGGTGCCACCGGTGTTGGAACCGGGCCAGAAAACGTCGGTGACGTCGAGCCCGATGCCGCTGCCGACGCCGGTGGTGTCGACGAGGTTGAACAGCGGGTTCTGGAGGTGGGTGATGTTGTTGACATTGCCCCCGGTCTGGTTGTTGAGATCGCCGAAATCGATCTGGATAACCGATCCGAAGGCGAAGCCCGCGGAAAGCGTGAGCGCAGCGATAGCGGTGTTGGTGATCATATGGTGTCCCTTCGATACGTTGAGAACGCAGCGATACCACCCGGGCCGCGCCCCACGCGCGACTCCCCTGCGGGCCGTATCACACACCTGAATGGTGCGGTGTTCGTTCCTGTATCAAGACAGACTGTAAACGTTTACAGTCTGGTCGCCAGTGAATTGCGAACTTCTGGTCCGGAAATACCGAGATTGTGGGATGGGAGTCGGCCCGGACGGCCCGTCGCGAGGGTCCGCGAGCTCTTGTCGCCGCTGGGCGGCCTGCCAAGAGCGTCCGCGTGGAATGGTCAGAGTGCGTTGCTCAGGGCATGAGCTCGTCGACGTGCGCGCATTTGACGTCGGGGGTCTGGACGCCCGTGACGAGGGCCCAGAACGGGTCGCCCAGGCCGTCGGGCAGCCAGGCCCTGAACTGGCCCTGGGGTTCCTCGGCGTAGTCGGCGATCGCCGCCCCGCCCAGGAAGACGCACCGCTGAATCAGCAGCAGGTCCTCGCTGGCGTACTCCGCCTCGGCGCAGACACCCAGCATCGCGTCGACCAGGGCGCCGAACAGGGCCGGGTCGGCGCGAAGCAGGACATCCGCGTCGTTCCAGATCAGGTAGCGCGAGCGTGCCACGCTCCGGCCTCGCAGCGTCTGCCGGCTGCGGAGCGCTTCGGTGACGCTGTCGGTCCCATCGAGACGGCGTTCGAGCCGATCGACGGGGATCGCTCGCTCGAGCTGGTGGCAGAACGAGTCGAGATCGGTGATGTAGCGTCCATAGAGGGCGACGACATCGGTCTCGTGCTGCGAGCCCAAGAACTGGCCCAGGCTGGCTGCGAATTGCGATTTTCGAGATTGCGCGTGAGTCCAGACCGCTAGATGACGCTCATCAAGGAGCGCCATCGCTTCGGGCTGCCAGTCCACTGCCGGGAATGGCGTATCAAAGTGTCCGGCAAGAACCGTCATGCAGCGTGTCTCTCTCTATCACTCCGAGACAATCCATCCCCACACAACAAAGGGGAATTCACACGGCGTCACACCGATCGAAACCGATGGAGAGACCAGCGAATCACGAACAGAGCCCGGCTCTGCCCGGTTGGCGTGTCCCTACCAATGTGCCTCAGGTTTCGGGAAATGCCACCCGAGCCCCCGTTTTCGTGGGCGGTTGCTCTAACTTTCTTCAAGTCAGTGACTTACAAAGACGATCCTCAGTAGGCCCGAGATCCTCTCGATGGAGGCGTCGCGAGGCCCGATCGACCCCCATTCCGAGCCCGCCACGCGGGGCGCTGTCGATTTCGTGGCAATCTGCGCAAAATATGCTGACTTTGTCGCAAGACCTACTGGAGTGGGGGGATATCCAACCACCCACCTGTTCTTGCGAGAGAAAACCGCAAATCGGTCACCCGATCTGGCAATCGGAACCGATAATCGTATTAGACTGGAGTCGGCCAAGGGCTGACCCGGGGAACCGTTGCACGGGAACTGTGTTGCATTGCACGCTCTCGTCGGCGCATCGGTGCGTACTTCCCGGTGAAGTTCTTGACAAGGAGGATTGCCATGACACAGGTCGGGACCCCCCGCTTTGAGACCATCCGAGCCGCTGTACGGATGACCGAAGAGGCGTGCCGGCTCCCCGCCGTCGCGACCCTTGATTGGCTCGACCGGGCCTCGGCGGTATTGCGCGGCGTCGTGGCGCCCTCGCGTGCGTGTATTCTCATCACCAATTCGTCGGGCGGTTCACGGACGCTCTCGCTCGAGGCCGCGGGATTCGCGGCGTCTCCCGGGCTCGCCGCCGACGACGGGGTCGAGCTCGCGGTCCGCTCCAAGGCGGAGCGGCTGAATGATCTCGGGTTCGCGATCGAGTCCGAGGTCGTCCTCGGGAGAATCGGCGACCTGGTCGGCTCGAGCGACTGGCGGACGCACGGGATCGGTCGGCTCTGGCAGAACACACCGATTACCGATGTGCTCGTCGCGGCCTCGCCTCTCGGGCATACCGAGCCGGGTCGGCACATGATCTCGATGGTCGCGCTGGCCGAGCAGGGCGCCGAGCCCAAGCCGGGTCAGTTCGAGTTGCTCGGCGTCATCCACAATCTGCTTGTCCGTCGGGCGCTGGTCTCGATCGGCGAGTCGAAGGCGACGAGTTCGCGTTGGCTTACCGCCCGGGAGCAGGAAGTGCTCGAACTGCTGGTGATCGGCAAGAGTGTCCGGGTGATCGCCGAGGAATTGGGCCGCAGCCCCCACACCGTGCACGATCACGTCAAGAGCCTGCACCGCAAGCTCGACGCGTCGAGCCGGGGCGAACTGGTCGCCAAGGCGCTGGGCCACGCGCCCGCGATGGACACGCCGCCCCCGACGCCGCAGGCGGAGGGATTCGCGGAGGTTCGGCCCATGCCCAAGGCCGCGACCCGGCTGCAGGGGGGCTCCGGTGTGACCGCGCAGCGGTTGGACTCGTCGAGCATCCCCGCGTCGCGCGACTGAGCGGCTCGACACAGGATGCCCGTTGTTCACGGGTCAACAACCTGAACACACACCACGAACACCCGATTTATGAGTAGAAAAGCGGCGCCCGGCGCCGCTTTCTTATTGCGCTGCGTCGTCGTTGTGGTCTGCGTGATCGTGGTCCGTGCGCGCGAGGCGCTCGGTGATCCTGCGGGCGAGAACGCGCGCGTAGTCATGGTCCAGGCGGACCGGGACGGGGGTGCCCGCGTTGACGCCCCGGCGGATCTCCGCGGGGTCGCGGGCGACGCGTCCGCGGAACGTCGTCTCGGTCTCGACGCGTCGGCCGGGCTGGATCCGTTTCCAGATCACCGCTTCGACCTCGGCGCGCACGGGGGCGTCCGGCGCGGGGGGTGATTGCGGATCGCGGGCGTCGCGGAAACGGACGCGGACGGTCCGGGGCCGGTTGGTCAGCGTGTCCGCGGCGACGCCCGAGAGGCTGCGGTTCTCCGAGGCGAACGGGCTCGCGAGACCCGTGACGGTGCGCTCGGTGGTGGTGATCTCGCCGGCGGTCGCGTCGATGCGTTCGAGCGTGTACCCAGAGGCGCGGAGCGTGTCGCGCGTCGCGACGATCGCCTCGTTGTATCGGCCCGCGGGGATCTCGAACGTGCGCGACTCGGCCCGGCCCGCACAGCCGGTCAGCGTGTTGAGGAACGCGAGCAGGGCCGACGCGAGCAGGATCGTGCGCATGGCATGGGTCATCGGAGCACTCTAGCGATTCGCCGGGCCGGCCGCGGTTTTGTGCGCCGCCTCGCGGATGATCTCCCATGCCCTCGCGACGTGGCGGAACTCGGTGCTCGTCGCGCCGGGGACGAACCGGATCGCGTGCCGCCCATCCCCCGGTGCGGCGGTGTGGCTCAGGAAGATCTCACCGGACGCGTTGATCCGGGTGAGCAGCGACTTGTTCTGCTCGTCCGTCGCGTTGACCAGGCGGAAGCAGACGAGCGCGGCCCGGCGTGGGCAGACGAGTTCGAGGGTGGGATCGGTCGTGATCTGCTCGGCGAACCACTCGGCCCAGGCGATGTGCCGGCGGATGTGGGCGCGGAGGCCCTCGAGGCCGTAGTGACGGATCACGAACCAGAGCTTGAGCGCACGGAAGCGTCGGCCCAGCGGGATCTGCCAGTCGCGGTAGTCGATGACGGTGCCGGCGTCGGACTGCTGGTTCCTCAGGTACTCGGGGGTGATCGAGAGGGCGTTGGTGAGCGCGTCGCGGTCGCGGACCCAGAAGAGGTCGCAGTCGAAGTTGGTGAGCAGCCACTTGTGCGGATTGACGCAGAGACTGTCGGCGACGCGGGCGCCGGCGAGCACGGTTCGATGTTCGGGGCAGATCGCGGCGACGCCGAGCCAGGCGGCGTCGAGGTGGAGCCAGCCCCGCCAGGGTGCGCCGTGTTCAGATTCGTGCGCGCGCTCGAGGGTTTCGCGGATGGCCTCGGCGTCGTCGGTCGCGCCGGTGCCGGTGGTGCCGGCGGTGGCGCTGACCATGAGAACCTCGCGGCCTTCGGCGTGGACGGCCGCGACGGTGCGCGCGAGGTCGTCGCGGTCCATCGAGCCATCGGGGTCGGTCGCGATGAGGCGGACGCGGGTGTCCGGGCCGTGGTGGTCGGGGCTCTCGGCGAGGCCGGCGATCATCGCGGCCTTGATGACCGAGGAGTGGGCCTGTGTGGAGGTCAGGAGGACGGCACGCTCGGCGGCGTGCGGATCGGCGGAGCGAGCACGGTGCCGGGCGGCGAGGAGGGCGATAAGTGTGGCTTCTGATGCGGTGCCCTGGATCACGCCGTTGCCGGTGAATGCCTCGGGAAGATCGAACGCGTCGCGGCACCAGTCGAGAACGCGGGTCTCGAGTTCGGTGGCGGCGGGGCTGGTGGACCAGAGCATGCCGTTGACGTTGAGCCCGGCGCTGGCGATCTCGCCGAGGATGCCGGGCCCCGAGGCGTTGCACGAGAAATAGGCGAAGAAGCCGGGGTGCTGCCAGTGGGTGAGGTTGGGGACGATGAGCCGGTCGAGGTCTCGGTGGATGTCGTCCCAGGGCTCGGGGTTCTCGGGGGCTCGATCGGGGAGCGCGTCGAGCACGGACCCGGGCGGTTCGGCGGGGGTGACGGGCATGGACTCGACGGTGCGCATGTAGTCGGCGATGGCGTCGACCATGCGGTGTCCCTCGGCGCGGAACTCATCGGGGGTCATGTGGTTCGGCGTCGGGGTTGTGGCGGGATCGGCCTGTTCGTGCATGGACGATCATTGGGCGGGCCGGGGCGGCGGGTTGGCGGGTGTGATGCGTGTGCAGCGGGGGCCTGTCAGAAAACTTCGTATTTTTTCGTTTGCAGTGGAACCCCGATTCCTGTATAACTGCGGGGTCCCGTTCTCTCGGGATGGAACGCGTGGGGATGCGCTTTCCTGTTCAGAAAACACCGCGTTCGCGGTGAGAATTGATGAAGTCGCCTGTTCTTGGCGGCGGTCTGCGAAAGCAAGCGCAAAGGAATCGACATGAACTCGACGGGGATGTCGCGCGCGTTGATCGTGTGCGTGTTGTGCGGTGCGCCGATGGCGTCTGCGCAGGTGTTGTCGTTTACCGAGGTCTCGGAGGAATCGGGGATTGTGGCGTTCAACCACAACCCGTTCAACCAGCCGCACGGGCACAACCTGAGCGGCGGCGCGGTGGGCGATTTCAACAACGACGGCTGGCAGGATCTGTTTGTCATCTCTGATGCGAACAGGCCGGACCGGTTGTTTATGAACAACGGTGACGGGACGTTCACCGAGCGGGCGTCGGCGTGGGGCATCGCGAACCTGCACTACGGCACGAGCGCGACGGCGGCGGACTACAACGGTGACGGCTGGATGGACATCAGCGTGTCGAGCGCCGGGTCGCTCGA
>DDFO01000026.1:123045-124626 GCA_002337215.1 Phycisphaerales bacterium UBA1926
CGGGTCGCTCGACGGGATCCCGCGTGCGGGTGAGAACCTGGTGTACCGCAACAACGGTGACGGGACGTTCAGCGAGGTGGCCGAGCAGCTCGGGCTCGCGAACCGGGTGAACGCGTTCGACCCGATGTGCGTCGCGTTCGGCGACTATGACGAGGACGGGGATCTCGATCTGTTCTCGACGGCGTATTCGACCGGGCAGCAGGGCAACCGGCTCTACCGGAACCTCATGAAGGAGACCGGCGAGGAGCGGTTCGAGGACGTGACCGATGAGGCGGGTCTGACGCCGCACCTGGACCGGTTTGTTTCTGGGTTCGCGGTGAGCTTCGCGGACATGGAACGCGACGGCATTCTGGATATCGTGCTGATCGCGGACCACGGGACGAGCCGGTACTTCCGCGGGAACGGCGACGGGACGTTCACGAACGCGACATCCACGGTCGAGCGCTTGCTCGCTGCGAACGGGATGGGCATCGCGATCGGTGATTTCGATCGTGACGGGCTGTTCGATTTCTACGCGTCGTCGATCGAGTATGAGGGCGTTCCGAACTCGGGGAACCTGCTCTACCGGCAACTGCCTCAGGGCGGGTTTGAAGAGGTCGGGATCGAGATGGGTGTGAACCGCGCCGGCTGGGCGTGGGGCGTGCTCATGGTCGATGTCGATCACGATGGGTACGAGGAGATCCTGAGCACGCAGAACGCGGACACCACGCGGGCGAGGATGTACAAGCGGAGCGGACGGAGCGGGTACGCGCAGATCGCGGAGGCGTGCGGCTTTGACCACTTCCTCGGGGGTCGCGGGTTCGTGAACTTCGACATGGACAACGACGGGGACCAGGACCTTGTCGTGTTCACGAGCGGCGGGTTCGAAGCCAAGCCGATCGGTGTGTGGCGCAATGATCTCAGCGGGCCGGGTACGAACTGGCTGCGTGTCGAGCTCGACACGACGGTGCGGGAGAGCCTGGCGCCGGGTGGGTTCGGCGCGGTGGTGCGGATCCTGAGCGACAAGGGCCCGCACATGCAGATGATCGATGGCGGTCCGAACCACTGCTCGTCGGGTGAGCACGGGGCGCACTTCGGGCTCGGTCCGGTCGACACACTCGATTGGGTCCGTGTCGAGTGGCTCGACGGGACCTCGACGACGATCCCCGGTGTCGCGACCAATCAGATTCTGAAGGTGCGGGCGCCGTTCCATCCGGCCGACTTCAACGGTGACGACACGCTCGATCTGGCGGATGTCGCGGGTTTCGTCTCGGCGTTTGTCGGCGCGGTTCCCTCGGCCGATCTGAACGGCGACGGGGTGTTCGATCTGGCGGATGTGCAGACCTATGCGCGGTGGTTCTCCGGCGTGTGATGATTCGTGGGGTGCGCCGGTACCGGGTGAGAGCCCCGGGCCGGCGCTTCAGTGAGGCGGTGTTCTGCCGTCGAGGCCGATCGGTGTTGCTCCGATCGGTGTGAGGATGTCGGGAGTTCTGTTCGGCGTGCGCCGGCGTGGTGCGCGTCGCTGTGGTGCCATCCCCTGGGGCCGGGCGGCTCTTGAATGCGGCCGCCCGGATGGATCTGGCCGTGCGCATCGGGCCCGAT
>DDFO01000026.1:124705-137407 GCA_002337215.1 Phycisphaerales bacterium UBA1926
ACGCACGGCCGGTCCGTCCCCCTTTTTTATGACAGCACGTCTGGCGCCGCGTCCTGTGTGAAGCGTTCTGCTCATCTGCGCATGAAAGCCCCGCCCGGCCGGGCATGGGGTACTGCGGCCGAGCGGGGCAGACGGGTGCCCGATACGTTGCGGGTGAGATTACGGGCAGCCCGCGTTGAAGTTGCTGACGAACAACCCGATGTCGGCAAGGTCCCAGATGCCGTCGTTGTTGAGGTCGGCGATGGGCTGGTTGCCCAGGAACCCGACAACAAACGCGTTGACATCGGCGAGATCGAGCACGCCCCAGAGCTGCGCGAGATCGGCCAAGTTGCACGGGCCGGTGTAGCAGGTCGGGTAGTAGCAGTGCTGGAGTTCCTGACCCTGAACATCGCGGAGCAGATTGGGAAGCTCCAAGAACTGGAAGAGCGGGAGTGGCTCGACGGGGAGGAGCTTCTCGATGCCGGGCATCTCGGGTGCCATCCCGATCGGGCGTTCCAGGCAGCCTGAGATGCCGTTGTCCTCGGTTTTGACGAGGTAGTTGTCACCCGCGCCGAGGAACGGCGGGGGTGCCTGGTGTTCGACTCGGCCTGCCATGCCCCAGCCGCAGGTGATGTCGCCGATCGCGACGGACTCACCCCAGGTTGGCCAGGCGGGGCCGGACGCGGGCGTGTCGCCGTAGGCGTTGACCCAGAATGGCATGAGCATGGGATCGGTGAGCATCAGGAAGGCGTTGGGTGCGAAGGTCTCGATGTCGAAGATCGTCCCCGCGACGACAGGCGTTGCGAACCGGCGGTCGAACTCGATGGAGGCGTAGCCGGGGTAGCCGCGGAGGACGGTTCCGTCCATCTCGACCGGCTGGTAGCGGAGCATGCCGAACGGCATGCCTCCGGGGTCGGTGACGATCATGAGGACGCCGTCGTCGATGCCGGGCCGGCCGAAGTCGGTGCGACCGGCGCTGTAGACGAAGCCGTCGGGCGCGACATCGACGCCGTGCCCGAACTCGGCAACGTTGGGGTTGTCCGGCTCGTCTCGGTCGAAGGGCCAGTCGTAGTGGAAGTACCAGAGGGGAATGCCGCCCGGATCGACCTTCATGAGGATCGCGTCCTCACGCGCAGTCGGGTGCGGGGCGTCGATCGAGCGGTAGAGGATCGTGCCGCTGATGACCGCGGTGCGCTCGTTCTGATCGAACGCAACATCGGTGAACGCATGTGTCGGCGGTCCCTCGAGTGGCGGGACCGGCGGGACGAAGTACTGGAAGTTCCAGATCGGGATACCGAGCGGATCGGTGAAGAGCAGAGTCGGGTTTGCACCGATGTGCCCGGTGACGATGATCTCCTCGGACGGTTCGATGACATCGAGCGAGACACCGGGGTGCGGCGCGTGGATGGTGTCGCCGCTGACGAGGTGTGGGTAGGACTTCGCCCACATGAATCGTCCGGCGGGATCGAGTCGGAGCAGGACGAGTTCAAGGCCCGGCTCGAATGATTTAGACTCGCCCGCGATGATGTAGCCGCCGTCATTGGTTTGCTGGACGCTGTAGGCGATGTCGTCCTCGGGTCCGCCCCAGACCTTGAGCCACTGGACGTTGCCGGCTTTGTTGTGTTTGACGATGTAGAAGTCGTAGTTGAAGATGCCGGTGAAATCGGGCACCTTGCGCCAGCCGACGGTGATGAATCCGCCGTCCATGGTCTGGTCGATCGAGAGCGATCCCTCGTCGTCGGGTGATGCGAGCTCGTACTGGTAATACTGGCCGGTCGTCGCACCCGCCGCGATGGCGAGGCCGGCCGCCGCTGCGATGAATTGATGGCCGTACATGGCAAACCCCTTCCGCATGGTGGGCCGGGGCGCGCCGTGTTCCTCCGAGGGGCACGGCGGCACCTCGGACTCCAACTCTATTTTAATATCACCCGCTGCCTTAGACACTTGCGATGGACCGATTCGTTCTGCGATTGCGCGAAAGAAGCCCCGCCGATCACCCCGTATGGGGAGGTGACGCGGCGGGGCTCGGAAGAAGGCTCGTGGTCGCCCGATGGGTGCCGTTGTTCAGCAGCCGCCGGTGAAGCAGGAGATGAACAGGGCGACGTCGTTGAGATCCCAGACACCGAACGGGGGCGCGATGTCGCCGCAGGGGAGCGACCCGGTGAAGCACGTGATGAACGCGCTGATGTCGGTGAGGTCGAGCACGCCGTCGCCGTTGAGATCGCACGGGCACGGGGTCGCGCCGCAGGCGCTGTCGTAGCAGAACGCGAGGTCGTCGGCTGTCGAATCGACGAGCAGGTCGGGAGCGGTCATGACCTTGAGGATGTAATCCGGGACGATGCCGTTCTGCTTGATGCTCGCGTTGAAGTCGGGGCCGAACTGCCAGGGGATCTCGTTGCATCCCGTTCCGCCGTTGTCGTCGGATTTGACGAGGAACGTCTCACCGGATCCGAAGGGGGCGGCCGGCGGGAAGAACTCGAGCTGGCCCGCCATGGCGTAGCCGCAGTCGGCGTCGGGGACGACGGATTCACCCTGGGCGATGTTCGGGCCTCCGTACTCGTAGAACCACATGGGTGCGCCGCCGAACTGTGTGAGCCACATGGCGGGGCTCATGAACCCGCCGAAGGATCGATTCCGTCCTGCCTGGATAATGTCGCCGTCGTTATCGAAGCGGACGGCGGAGTAGGCGGACGAGACGTTGGCGACGAGGCCCGACGGATCGAAGTAGCGATACTCGCGCGACCATGTCGGGAATCCCCCGGGGTCGACGCTGACGAGGTGGGTGCCGGTGCCGGCGGCGGGCCCGCCGAAGTCGGTCCGGCCGTTGAGGATGATCCGGCCCGCGGGCGAGATGTCGAGCCCGTCGCCTGTTTCGCGGACATTCACCGCGACCTCATTGGACGGGTCGAGATCGAACGGGAAGTCGTAGTTCCAGACCCAGATGGGGCCTCCCGTGCCGTCGAGCCGGAGCAGGAAGGCGTCTTGGGCGGTGTGGAACGCGCCGGTGATCGGATCGATCTCGTCGCGGAGGGTTGTGCCGCTGATCACGAGCGAACCGTTGGTCGGGTCGTGCTTGATATCGGTGAACGCGAAGCGGGCGGCGAGGTCGGGGTCGGTGATCGGGTCGGCGTAGGTCGCGTTCCAGATCGGGAGGCCCCCCGGGCCGACGGCGAGCACGAGCGGCCGGCCGAAGACGTTGCCGGTGACATAGATCTGCTCATTGAACCCGAGGTCGAGCGCGACACCCGGGTGGACGTCGTGGATCGGGTCGCCCTGGAAGGTCCCGAAGTAGAAGTTGTTCCAGACGAGCGAGCCGCCCGCGTCGAGACGGATGAGCAGCGTCTCGACGCCCGGATCGCCCGAGCTCGTGGACTCGGCGGCGACGATGTACCCGCCGTCGAAGAGCTGCTGAACGGAGTAGCCGATGTCCCGGCCCGGGCCCTGCCAGAGGCGCTGCCATTCGATGGTGCCGTCGGCGAAGTGCTTGGTGATCAGGACGTCCTCGTCGGGGGCGGTGACGTCGCCCGCGTCGCGGAAGCCGGTCGTGATGTACCCGCCGTCGTCGGTCTGGTGGATCGAGTAGGCGTGCTCGCGTTGCGGGTCTCCCTGGGCCCGCTGGAAAACGTCCGCGTTGGCGGCGGATCCCGCGAGAGTCGCGGCGATGCCGGCGGAGAGTGCGATGGTGGTGCTGGTGTTCATGATTGAGCCTTTCACGTGCTCGGCGCCCCGGGTGGGGCGTCGTCCCTCGGGTTCGGGCGCTGCCGGCGGCTCTTCCCGTCCGCCGGCGCCCGGTGTCACTCTGTGAACGGAGGGTTTCTTCGTGACTCACCGTAACTATCAAATAATTACAAATAAATCATCTCACATAATGTTGTAAATATATAAAAACCCCGCGAGACTGATCGCCTCGCGGGGTTTCGGGATGGGCGTCCGGAGATGCGTTGCGCGTTCCGGACGCGTGGGGCGTGATGGATCGAGCCTCGCGACGTCGGGGTGACGCCGGTCGTCTCGGCTTACGGGCAGCCGCCCGTGAAGCAGGTGACGAACAGGCCCAGGTCGGTGAGGTCCCAGATGCCGTCGCTGTTCAGGTCGCCGCACGGCAGCATGCCGGTGAAGCATCCGATGAACCCGCCGATATCCGCGAGGTCGAGGATGCCGTCCCCGTTGATATCGCAGGGGCAGGCGGGCTCGCCGGGCTCGCAGTCGTCGTCGTAGCAGAACTCGCGTTCGGCGGCGTCGGCGGCCTGGAGGAAGTCCTCGGCGGTGATGTTCTCATCGACGTAGTTGGGACGGATCGGTGCCTGCAGGGCGCGGGCCTCGAACTGCGGCTGGAAATCCCACCGGCGTTCCAGGCAGCCTGTCTCGCCGTCCTTGTTGTTCTTGACGAGATAGGTCTCGCCGTTGAGGAACGGCGCGTCCTCGAGGAAGAACTGACCCGCCATCGCGTAGCCGCAGGGCTCGGGGGTGGGGATGACCGACTCACCGCGCGAGGGCTTGTCGCCTCCGTATTCCCAGAACCAGATCGGCGCGCCGCCGAACGAGGTGAGCGATTCCCAGGCGTGGGGCGTGCCCGCGGCGTCGGGGAGATGCCCGGTCTGGACGATGTTGAGCTCGCGGTCGAAGCGGACCGCCGCGTACGCGGTCTCGTGCCGGCCATCGGCACCGTCGGGAGAGAACGCGACGTACTCGGCCGACCAGGTCGGGAAGCCCGTCGGGTCGGTCGCGACCAGGTGGGTGCCCTTGGGCGCGAAGGGCCCGCCGAAATCGGTCCGGCCGTTGAGGATGATGTCGCCGTTCGGCCCGATGTCGAGCCCGTCGCCCGTCTCGCGGACGTTCATGATCGGCTCGTTGTCGGGGTCGAGGTCGAACGGGAAGTCGTAGTCCCAGCTCCAGATCAGCGAGCCGTCGAGGCGGGTCCGCATCAGGAACGCGTCCTGCTCGACGAAGACCGCGCCGGCGATGTCGAAGCGGGGGTTCTGGCTCGTGCCGCTGACGACGAGCGATCCGTTCGTGCGGTCGAACTTGATGTCGGTGAAGTTGTACCGCCCGCCCTCCTGGGGTCCGGCCGGGTGGGAGTAGATCGCTTCGTAGATCAGACCGCCGCCCGGTCCGACCGCGAGGACGAGCGGATCGCCCGCGACGCTGCCTGTGACGAAGATCCGGCCCTCGGGGCCCTGGTCGAGCGCGACACCCGGGTGGGGGGTGTGGATCGGATCGCTCATGAACGACCCGGTGTAGTACCGGTTCCACACGAGCGAGCCGGCGGCGTCGAGGCGGATGAGCAGGAGGCCCAGGACGGGGCTGCCCGAACTCGTCGACTCGGCGGCGACGATGTAGCCCCCGTCGAAGGTCTGCTGGACCGAATAACCGATATCACGACCCGGACCGTTCCAGCGGCGTTGCCATTCGATGGCGCCGTTCGACTTGTGCTTGGTGATCAGAACATCCTCGGCACCGCCCGCGGGGTCGTCGTCGCGGAAGCCGGTGGTGATATAGCCCCCGTCGTCGGTGCGGCTGATCGAGAACGCGTGCTCGCGGCTCTGATCCCCGGAGATCCGCTGAAAGATCTCGGCGTTGGCGGTGGTGGCGGTCAGGCCGGCGCAGAGCGACAGCGCAACGGCCCCGATGCAACGGGTGCTCATCATGGCATTTTCCTTCTCGAAACGGGGTTGTGTGCCCGGGCCGGTGTCGGCGGCTCTTCCCGCCCGCCGACAGCCCGGTTTCGCGCCCCAGGGGGTGGGGCGCCCGGCCCGTGTGGGTGACGCGTTTCGACGCGTCCAACGGTCCGGCTCAAGTAGTGAGCGATGAACTCGGCGGACCGGTCACGCGCCATCACGAAAAAACTCGGACGATCCGGGTGTCCGTGGATCATCCGCGTGCGGTACGCTCCGCCCGATCGGTCATGCGGATGCAGGAGGCAGGATGCGGCGATTCATGAAAACGACCAACAACAGCATGCTCGGGGCGGCGTTCGGTGCCGTCATGGTCTCGGGGCTTGTGGGCACCGCGGCGGCGCAGGCCGTTGACGACGGCGCCCTCGGCGAGAGCGATGCCGGCGGGCCGGCCGTGCCGGTGGTCAACAGCAAGGACGACTACCTCGCGCTCGACCGCGACGAACGCCGGGTGTTCTCACGCGCCCGGCGGCCCGATGTGAGTTTCTTTGTCGAGGGCGGGGGGCGTTACTCGAGCGCCTCCGAGCTCGACGGGACGAACGCCGACGTCTCCGTCGCCCGTCTCCGCGCGGCGCTCGGGCTCTCGTTCCGCGTCAACGACGACACCGACTTCATCCTCCGGCTCGGCAACGAGTTCTCGTTCTACGAGTTCGAGAACGGCGCCGGCATCGTCCCCGGAATGCCCGCGGTCGATGAACCCTTCGACAGCGTCCGCTCGACGACGCTCACGCCCCTGCTCCGGTCGCTCCCGGAGACGGGCTGGCAGTGGACGCTCGGCGGGCGCGTGACGAGTGCGGGCGAGCCGGGCGCGGACTTCAACGACTCCATCGCGGCCGGCGGGTTCGTGCTCGCGTCGTACGACATCGCCGAGAACTTCCGGCTCGGGGCTGGGGTGAACATCGTCACCCGCCTCGAGGGCGGGCTGTTCGTCTTCCCGATCCCGGTGATCCAGTGGGACATCGCCGATGACCTCCGGATCGGCACCACCGAGCGAGGCTTCGGGCTGACCTATTTCATCGACGCCAACTGGCGGATCGGGGCCGACGTCACGTTTATGCGGCGCGAGTACCGCCTCGCCGACGACAACGCGATCCCCGGGGGTTCGTTCACCGACATCCGCGTGCCGGTCGCGCTCGCGGTGACGTATTCGCCGAGCCCCAAGACGGTGATCACGGGCCGGATCGGGTCCGAGGTCATCGGGGACCTCGAGTTCAACGACCGCAACGAGAACGAGGTCGCGAGCTACGACCTCTCGCCCACGCTGATGGTCGGGCTCGATCTGCGGATCGCGTTCTAGCAGTCACGATGTCCCGCGTTCACCGCTCCGCTTCGGGCTCTTCCTCGTCGGTTGCCGGCTCGGCAGCGGGGCGCTGCACGGGCATCGGCCCGGTGCCGGCGGGGGCGCTGTCAACGAGATAGGCGTTTTCGAGCAGCGGGGGATCGAGGGGGCGGTCGCCGCGCGGGCCGCCGACCTCGGTGTTGCCGAGCGCGATGATGGTGTCTGCACCGGCGATCGACTGTCCAAACGCGGTGTACGAGCCGTCGAGCATCGCGGTGCGCTGGCGGGTCAGGCAGATGAAGATCTGCGAGCCTCCCGAGTCGGGGTCGCCGGTGCGCGCCATCGAGAGCACGCCGAAGTCGTGGGGCATGTCGGATTTTTCGAGATCGATCTGGTAGCCGGGGCCGCCCGAGCCGGTGCCGGTGGGGTCGCCGACCTGGATGACGAAGTCGGGGATGATGCGGTGGAAGATGATCTGGTTGTAGTAGCCGCCCTCGACGAGGCTGCGGAAGTTCCACGCGTGGTTGGGCGCCTTGTCGGGGCGGAGACGGACGCGGATGTCGCCCGCCGAGGTCTCGAAGACGACGTCCTTGGAGACATACGCGCGGATGCCCGAGTAGGTCACCGGTCGGGTCTGGCCGCTCATCTGCGCCCGCTCGCTGGTGAACAGCGGTCGGCCCCGCTGGCCGGGCTGCACCGGCTGCATGGTCTGCGGGTTCACCATGGTCGCCTTGTCCACCGAGACCATCGGGTCGAGCACCACGGGGGCACCGACTGGGCTGTCGTCGACATAGAGCTGCGCGAAGAGCACGTCCTCGCGTTTGTCGGTCCAGAGACTCGGGAACAGGCCCGCGAGATCGACCCCGCCCGCGGCGGCCGGCGCGCTCGCGACCTCGACCAACTCGCCCGGCTCGAGCAGCTTGATGACGACCTCGCCGCCCTCCGCGGCGACCGTCATCGGCACCTTGCGGTCAACGCCGTAGTAGAGGCTGTTGGGCGTCAACTGAGCCGAGGCGGCATCGGTGAGCAGGCATGCGAGAAGCGAAACGATCAGAGCGATAGCACGGCTGGTATGTGTCATGCACGCACTGTACCCACGAAGTGATCGCTCCGGCGGACCGCGGCGTGCAGGGTGTTTCGGGGTGTTTCAGAGGGAGAAGCCGGCCGGCGATCAGTCGAAGAAAGCCCATCCGCCCGGGCGTTGCGGCTCATCGAGCAAATCCCAGCGGTTCTGCCAGCCGTCCTCGTCGCCCGCCGAGCCGAGGATCGCGTTTGAGATCGCGGTGAGGTTCGCATCGCGGAACCAGCTCACGCCCATGCTGGCGCGGAGGACGTTCATGCCGTTGGGATGATTGATCTCATCGAGATCGCGGAACCCGTCGGAGACGAGCGCGACGGTGGAGACGAACTGGTCGAGGCGCTGCTCACCGTTCGGGCCGATCCCGCGGTACTGATAGTTGGCGATGATGTCGCCGTCTCCACCATTGAACTGGGGGAGGAAGTTCTCATAGGTGTTCTCGCCCAGGTGCGAGGGGCAGTAGAAGATCTGCCCGTCGGAGAGATAATTCTGCCCGATCAGGAAGCCGAGGCCGTCCCAGTAGTGTGAATCCAATGATTCATCGCCGCGGTTGCCGACCTCGAAACGCAACTGCAGCGGGGTGGTGTTCCACTGCTCGCCCCCGCCCAGCGAATACGTGCTCTGCGGCAGGTAGTCGTTGTTGTCCATCGCGAACATGTGCAGGCCGAGACCCGCCTGACGGATGTTGGACGCGCAGACAACCTTCTCGGTCGACGAGCGGACCATCGCGAGCGAAGGAAGCAGGATGCCGATGAGCACCGCGATGATCGCGATCGACACGAGGATGTCGATGAGCGTGAAGCCGCCGCGCCCGGCGGCGTGCGCCAAACGGTGCATACTCAAGCGGGTTGTGCCAGTTCGAGGGCCCACCGCGAGACTCCGTTCATCAGACGAATCGACCCAGCGTCCCGCGAAGACTTCGTCGCGGTGCGGTGGGTAGAGACCGTTCGTCATCACACATCGGGCCTGCGGCGCAGCACCCAGATGCATGAAACCCTTGCAATCCCGGTGGGTCGTCGCCGATCGCGACGAGTTCACCACCGATCCCAGGGATTCAGGATACCGGATCGGAGCGGATACAGCAAGATCTGTTCCAGCGATATCACGTGGAGGTTGACCGACAGGATCGGCCCAGCGTCCGGACCAGAAGCCGGTCGGAAGATCGAGATTTCTCGGAGCACCACCCACGAAACCGCACGCTCCCTTCCAAATGCCGATCGCGATTCACTCAGGAATCGCTCTCTTCTATTTAGAGCGGGCCGCAGGAGCCCGCGTCACGCCTTTGCGTCGGATCGTGTTTTCATCCAACCGCCTCAGGGCCGACGAACAACGCGTCGAACAGGTCAATCGCCGTTTCACGGCCGATATTCGGATGGGTTCGCAGGATTTTTCCACAGGATTCGTGTCGCTCCGGTATGCTCACCGGCGATCCGGATGGGTCAGAAGCCGTGTTTCCGAGGCTCATGGGAGCCTGATTGATGCCTCGAATCTCGTGGAATGCCCGATAAAAACCCAAAAAAATCCTCGTCTGACACCGATCGCCAGACCTCGGCCCAAACCCGTGCCGAAGACGCCGATCTGATGGCTCGCGTTGCGTCCGATGACCAGGACGCGATCGCCGAGCTCTACGACCGTTTTGTGTCGCTCGTGTTCCGCATGGCGTATCAGGCCCTTCCGACGCGTCCAGAGGCCGAGGATGCCGTTCAGGAGGTGTTTTTACGCCTGTGGCGCACAGCGGATCGGTTTGACTCCGAGCGGGCGGCCCTGGTGACCTGGGTGATGCTGATCACAAGAAGGCACATTGTTGACCGACTTCGGCGGACCCGCTCACGGATTTCCACCGTATCGGTTGGCGAGGGGCCGGGCTCATCGGCCCCCGACGAGGCTTCGTCGCTTGAACAATCTGAACGTTTCGGTGCTCTGTTAAAGCGGGTGGACGCATTACCGGAGCTGCAGCGGACCGTTGTGATGCGGTCCTACCTCGGGGGGCAGACGCTGCGGCAGATCAGCGAAGAGCTGGATACGCCGCTGGGAACCGTGAAGTCGGCACTGAGCCGAGCGCTCGTCCGCCTTCGTGAGCGGGTCGGAGAGGAAGTAGTCGAATGACCGATGGCACCCCTGATATGAACAATGCTGACACAACCGATGGTCTGCGCTCCGGGGCTGGTGATGCAACCGCTGAACGCCTGACGACGGCGCAGATGCTGGAACTCGTCGCGGCCGACGCGCTCGGCCTGCTTGACGACGCGGATCGCGCCGCCTTCGACCACGCCTTTGCCTCGGCACCCGGCGCGGTGCGCGAGCTCATCTGGGCCGAGCAGGCCCGGATCGCCGAGGCGGGTCTCGAACTCCCCGACGCAACGATCGATCCCGCGGCCCGCGAGAGGTTCCTCGCGAAGGTCCGCGCCGAGATCGAGAAATCGCAACTGGCCGAGGCGTCCAAGCCCTCCCGGGCCGTGTCGCACACATCGTCTGAACGCCGCCCCGCCTCGCCGCCCAAGCCGCGGAGCGTTGGGCTCCGTCGTGCCCGCCGCGTGAGTTCGATCTGGCGCGTCGCGACGGTCGGCGCTTCGGTCGCCGCAGTCGTGCTCGCGGTGCTTCAGGTGCAATTGCGACAGGACTTCGACGATCTCCAGCAGCGGAGCGAGATCGCCGCCTTGCTCGACGCGATCGGCATCGAGCACGTCGATGACGCGCTCTTCGGCGACGCGGTCGTCCAGCGTGTGCAGTTCACGCCCGTCGGCACGACGGGACGTGCCCAGGCGATGCTGCTCCGCAACCCCGATCGCGACTCGAGCCGCCTGT
This sequence comes from Phycisphaerales bacterium UBA1926, assembly GCA_002337215.1. GTDB lineage: Bacteria > Planctomycetota > Phycisphaerae > Phycisphaerales > UBA1924 > UBA1926. Next base: position 135,519 of record DDFO01000026.1, read on the forward strand.
ATGTCATGAACCTGCAGAGCCGGACCGAATACACGCTCGTCGCGGTCGACGCGGACAACAACCCGATCGATACGGCCCTTTCGTTCGAGACCGATGACCTGCTGACGGGTGTCGATGTCGATATCTCGGGCACGCCGGGCGAGACGGTCCGTCTCGCGATCATGTCCACCGACGCCAATCCCGCGGTGCTGTTCGTCGCCGAGTTCCGCCTCGCCTGAGCGCCCGCGCTGCCCATCTGAATCATCGCCCGGGGTTTCTTCAGGCTCTTTCGACGCCCGTTGGAATACCGCGCCCAGATTGCACGGTTGAGTCCGCAGCGGTGGATCCATCGCCGCAGGCCGTTATCGGTCGTCGGGTCTGTTCTTTTTGGTCGATTCAGAGACCACGAGCGGGTACGCTTTCTGGAAGATTGCAACGTCCCGCGCGGCCGGGCCGATCGAATGACAGATTCAAGAGACAACTGAACAGCAGACCGGGCCCAGGGCGGCTCGCACAGACTTGAGAGGAAGCACACCATGAGTTTCGGCAAAGCCATCGCCATCATCGGGGGCGTCGCGGTCGGCGCGGTCGGCGCGTACAACTACTCGACCACCGGCTGCCCGCTCGGCACCGGCTCGTGCGACTCGGGCGAGTCCGCCGTGGTTGCGACGGTCGCGGACGAAGGCGACGCCTGCCCGCTCGGCTGCTCGATGGAGTCCGACGCCGCGATGCTCGCCGTCTCGGCGACCGCGGCATCGACCGATTCCTGCTGCTCGGCCGAGGCCGAGGCGTGCGCGGAAACCGTCGCCGCGGATGCCGAGGGCATGTCGTGTTGCTCGATGGACAAGGCCGCCGCCGTGATGGCGGTCGCCGCCGAATCGTCCGAGGCATCGTGCTGCAGCGCCGAGGCGGCCCAGGCGACCGAGGTCGCCGAGAAGGCCGAGGGGTGCTGCGGCCAGTGCGGCGACGATAACGCCGAGTGCGATCCCGACGATTGCACCGCGGGCGAGGCCTGCTGCAAGGCGCTCGCGACCATCGACGACTGATCATCGCGGACAATTCACACGAACCAACGCCGGGCGTCGTCCCGGCGTTTTTCATGCGCGGGCGCCGATTCGTAGACTCTGTTGCGATGCACGAGACCGTGCGCACGAACGGAGATGATTCATGGCGGTGTTCCTGCTCAAGACCGAGCCCGATGTCTATTCCTACGACGACCTCGTGCGCGACAAGCGCACCCACTGGGACGGCGTCGCCAACCCGGCCGCCCAGATGGCGATGCGGACCATCAAGAAGGGCGACGAGGTCTTCTTCTATCACACCGGCAAGGAGCGGCGCGTGGCGGGCCTCGCGAAGGTCGTCAAAGGCGCGTACCCGGACCCCGAGCACCCCGGCCTGACCGCGAAGGGCGATCTCAAGCGGGTGCTCGTGGACATCGCGCCGGTGAAGGCCGCCAACGGGGATGCGACGCTTTCGGCGATCAAGGCGGACGCTCGGTTCGGCGAGTTCGCGCTCGTGAAGCAGAGCCGATTGAGCGCGATGGAGGTCCCGCCGAAGCTCGCGTCGGCGATCAAGAAGATGGCGGCGTTGTGAGCGGTATCGAGAGCGACAGCAAAGGCATCCGAGCTAGATGTCATGAGTTGCTCGAGCCCGCAAGGGAGGGCGACCGCGCAAGCCGTACCGTCGATCTCTTGATTATCGCGCTGATCGTCTATTCTGTGGTGACTCTGGTTCTGCAGAGCGAGTCGGGGGTCGCGGCGCGGTTCGGCGGGTTTTTCACTTTCAGCGAGTACTTGGTCGTTGCGCTGTTCACGCTTGAGTATGTTGCTCGGTTGTGGAGTTGCACCACTGATCCCCGGTTCCGAGGCCCGATACGAGGTCGGGTTACGTGCGCGTTACGCCCGAGCATG
>DDFO01000026.1:137461-150847 GCA_002337215.1 Phycisphaerales bacterium UBA1926
CGCCCGAGCATGATCGTCGATCTTTTCGCGATTGCGCCTAGCTTGCTCCCGTTCGTCGGGGTTGATCTCCGAGTATTCAGGATCGTGCGCGTCTTTCGGGTCTTCCGGGTTTTCAAGCTGGGACGGTACACGCGCGCATTCGAAGTCATCTCACGCGTCGTTATCAGAACTCGCGAGGAACTGCTCGTGTCGTTGAGCTTCGTGTTGGTCTTGTTGCTTGTCGCCTCGTGCCTGATGCATTACGCGGAGGCCGTCGCGCAGCCGGAACATTTCGGCAGCATCCCAGACGCGATGTGGTGGGCGATCGTGACACTCACGACCGTCGGGTACGGCGATGTGTACCCGGTGACGGGATGGGGCAAACTCATCGCGGGTGTGATGGCGATCCTCGCGATCGGGCTCGTTGGTCTCCCGACGGGCATCCTCGGCGCGGGGTTTGTCGACGAGATGCAGGCGGCGCGGAAGCGGAGGCTGGAGAAATCAGCTACACTTGGATCGACTTCGTGAGCTCGTCGTCGTCCACGCTGCCGTAGCCGGGCAGCTCGGCCCCGTCGTTGAAGTAGTTGAGGATGTAGTCGAGTTTGCCACGGTGGTAGAGGTCCGCGAACAGCTCGACCGAATCGCTGTGGTACTTGGGGCCCTTCGCCTCGATGAGCATCCCGATCGCCTTGTCCCCCGCGTCGTGGCCCACCTCGTGGCGGTAGGGGCGGTGGCTCGTGAGCGCGTCGAACGTGTCGATGACCGCGAAGTCGCGGGCGATCTGCGGGATCTCCGACTCGGTCATGCGGTAGGGGTACCCCGTCCCGTCCATCTTCTCGTGGTGGTAGCGGACGATGTCGAGGATGGTGTCCTCCTCGACATCGAGCGCGATCATGCGCGCGTAGCCGGTCACGGTGTGCTGCTCGATGACCTCGAACTCTTCGGGCGTGAGTGCGCCCGGCTTCTGGAGGATCTCGGCGGGGATGTCGATCTTGCCGACGTCGTGGAGCGCCGCGCCGTGCGTCGCGAGCAGGAGCTCATCGCCGCGCACGCCGCGCTCCTCGAGCATCGCGCGCAGGTAGAGCACGACGCGCCAGGTGTGCGCGGCCGTCGAGGCGTCCTTCGCCTCGATCTCGCGGACGAGTTGTTGCACGATCTTCGTGTCCACAGTCTGCCCCGGCGGCCCACCCGGGCCGCGGCTCGGCGTCGTCTCATCGTTGGAGATCCGATCCCAGCGACCCCAGCCTAAACCCATCCGGCCCACGAATGATTGCGATTCGGCCTGATTTGCTTTCGCCGGGTCGGTCTGGTCGGGCGCAGTCGATCAGCGGATCAGGTCACCGAGTCGAGCGTCAGCCCGTCGAACTGCTTGTCGGCGAGATAACTGCTGCGGACCAACGGGCCCGAGAACACGACCTTGATCCCCGCGGCCTTGCCCATTGTCTCGAACTGCTTGAAACGGTCTGGGTGCACCCAGCGATCGAGCGGCAGGTGATTGCGGGTGGGCTGGAGATACTGCCCGATCGTGATGATGTCGCAGGGGTCGCCGCGGCCTGTTCCACCGAGAGCAGGGTCGCGCGGGTCGCGAGGGCCTGTGTGGTCGCCGGTCATGCGCACGAGATCGTCGAACAGCTCGATGACCTCGTCGTCGCGCTCGCCGATGCCGACCATGATGCCGGTCTTGGCGACGGCGCCCTGCTCTTTGATCCGACGGAGGACGCCCATCGTGCGCTCGTAGCGGGCGCTCGGACGGACGGCGGGGTGGCAGCGGCGGACGGTCTCGAGGTTGTGGGCGACGACGTCCGCCCCGGCGTCGATGACGCGGTCGATGTCGCCCTGGTCGCCCTTGAAGTCGCCGACGAGCACCTCGAGTTTCATGTCTGGGCAGGCGTCTTTGACCCGGCGGATGGTGTCGGCCCAGATCTTCGAGCCCCCGTCGGGCAGGTCGTCGCGGTCCACGCTGGTGATGACGACGAACGTGAGGCCAAGGCCCCGCAGGGACTCGGCAACGCGCTCGGGTTCGTCCCAGTCGGTGACCGGGGGCTTGCCGGTTTTGACGTTGCAGAAGCCGCAGGCGCGGGTGCAGGTGTCGCCCAGGATCATGATGGTCGCGACGCCGCGGGCCCAGCACTCCCCCATATTCGGGCAGGCGGCCTCTTCGCAGACGGTGTGGAGCCGGTTGGTGGAGATGTTCTGCTTGGTCTTGCGGTAGCCCTCGCCTCCGGGGACTTTGGCGCGGAGCCAATCGGGCTTTTTCTTGACGGCGAGTTGCTGCGTCTCGGCGGCCTGGTTATTCAGGATCTGGTCGGTCAGGCTGACCAAGGGGCGCAGGTTCCGCGCGGGATCGCCCCCCAGAGGTCGGGGGTGGCGCTGCTGCGCGCGGCTGATCGCACCCGGTTCGGGCGGGAGGCCGCGGGCGGTCTCGTTCGGGGTTGCTGGTGTGGGCTGGGTGGTCATGTTGCTCGGAACTGTAGACGGTGCGCGGGCTTAAATTGTTTCGGCGATTGTCTCGTCTCAGACGTTGGTTTGATGCAGAACGCGGGTTTTGATCGCGTTCGCTCAGTCGCAACGTCCGTTTGGCCGATGCTGGGATGCCGAGATTTCGGACCGTGGCGGGATCTTCGTGAACCCGGACGGTGTGATCGGCGTTGTAGTGCGGGTGTTGGGGCGCTACCGTCCCCGCCTCTCGCACGGGTTTTAGAGATAGGTGTCCGCCCGCGGGCGGGCCGAGAAGATACGACGAGATCGGATCGCGGACGGCTTTTCTGCCGCTCGGGTCCGGTCGGGCAGGACCGATCGATGTCACAGACACACGCACGGACGGGTCGCCGGATCGCCGCTGTTCTCGGCGGGCTTGGGATGCTCTGGAGCCTGACGGGTTGCCATTGGGACTCGTTTATTGACCCGAGCAAGCTGGGCCGCTGGGAGGACACCCCCGCGGTGGTCCCGGTGCTCGAGCAGCTCGCCCCGATCGAATCGGACGGGGGCTCGCTCGTCGAGTACACCGACGTTTCGCTCGAGGACCTCCAGGTCCAGAGCGAGTCGTACGCGATCAGTTCTGCCGACGAGATCCTGCTCGAGGTCTGGGATGTGGTCATCCAGGGCCAGCCCGAGCGGTACGAGCGCGTCGTGGACCAGAACGGCTACATCGAGGTTCCCCAGCTCGGTCGCGTGTTCGTCGCCGGGCTTACGGAGGAGGGCGCGGCGGACCTGCTGAAGCGTCGCTTCGGGCAGTTCGTGACCGACCCGCTCGTGTCGGTGAACATCGTGACGCGCCGGGCGCAGTCGTACCACCTCCAGGGCGCCGTCGCGGCGCCGGGTCGGTACCAGATCCCGAGCTCGGATTATCGCCTGCTCGAGGCGGTCATCGCGGGCGGCGGCGTCGATCCGAACATCTCCAAGTGGGTGAACGTCATCCGCCAGGTTTCGCTGAGCGATGAGACCGACCCGAACCAGCCCGAGGCGGGCGGCGGATCGAGCAGTGGCCGGGGCGGCGATGAGCGCACACCGCTGACCGACCCCGGCGGGTCGGACAACCTGATCGATCTGATCGACGACCTGACCGGCGAAGAGGACGGCGGCGGTGCTCCCGGCGTGTTCGGCGAATCGTCCGGCACCGCGGGCGTGTCGTTCAACAGTTACACCCAGCCGGCGGCGGGCGAGCCCGACCCGGTGATCGACCTGATCGAAGAGGATCGCGCATCGGGGACGACGGTGATCGCGCCCGAGGGCCCCGCGCGGGCCGCGGGGGGCGGACGCTGGATGTTCCTGAACGGGCAGTGGGTCCGCGGGTTCCCGGAAGACGATCGCCGCGACCTCGGTCGTCGGGGCGGCGCGACGGGCGGCTCGGGTTCCGAGACCCCATTGGTCACGCAGCGCGTGATCCGCATCCCGGCCGACAAGCTCGTCGCGGGCGATGCCCGTTTCAACCTCGTGATCCGTCCGGGGGACATCGTCAGTGTTCCCCCGCCGGAGACCGGCAACATCTATCTGGGCGGCGAAGTGAACCGCCCGGGTGTCTACCAGCTCCCGGCGGTCGGCCGGCTGACGCTGCACCGTGCCATCACGGCGGCGGGCGGGCTCAGCGGCATCGCGATCCCCGAGCGGGTGGATCTGACCCGGATGGTCGGGCCGGACCGCCAGGCGACAATCATGCTCGACCTCCGCGCGATCGCGGAGGGCACCCAGCCGGATGTGTTCCTGAAGCCCGACGATCATGTCAACGTGGGCACGAACTTCTGGGCCCTGCCGCTCGCGGTCATCCGCAACGGCTTCCGGGCGTCGTACGGCTTCGGGTTCCTGCTCGACCGGAACTTTGGTAACGACGTCTTCGGCGCGCCCCCGGTCAATATCCGGTGATCGGCTGAGGACGGCCTGATCGACACCCGGGCGCCCGCGTGAGGCGCGTCCGGGTTCGGGGAACCGGTTTGCGGATCGGTTGCTGAACAGCCCCCCGGGGTCGGGCGTACGAAACGGAACCCCGGTGTGTACCGGGGCTTCCGTGTCCCCTCGCGGCTCGCGGGCCGGGGGAGGATGCGGAACTGGATCGCGGACTCAAGATTGGTTTATCCACGCCTATGGCATCGAGCGCGGCACAACCCGTCCGGACCCCCTCCGACACGTCGGCCCGCGCTGAGGGCGCGTGGCCTGTCGCGACACCCGCGTTCTGGGCCGGTCTCGGGCTGCTGGTGCTCGTGTTCGGGGCGCTGTTCTATCGCTGGTTCTACCGCCAGGGTGAGCTGAGTTTCGATCGGCTCGACGACTGGGGGCACGCGTTCGTGATCCCGGTGATCAGCGGCTATTTCGTGTGGCGCAACCGTGATCGGCTTCACGAGACCGCGCCGTGCGTGTTCTGGCCGGGTCTCGCCCCGTTCCTGCTGGGTATCTGGGCGTACTTCTTCTCGGTGGTGGTGGTGCGGAACCACATGGCCGAGGGGTTCAGTGTTCTGCTCGCGTTGTTCGGGCTGACGCTGCTGCTGATGGGCCCCGGCGTGATGCGTTGGCTGTTCCTGCCGATCGGCTACCTGGTCTTCGGGATCACGCTGGCCGAGAAGATCATGATCGAGATCACCTTCCAGCTCCAGCTCCTCGCGAGCGAGGGCGCGTGGGTGATGCTCGGCGCGATCGGGCTCTTCAGCGGTTTCGACGTTGATCTGCAGGGCAACACGCTCTACATCCTGCGAGGCGGGGAGACGATCCCGCTGAACGTCGCGGAGGCGTGCAGCGGGATGCGGATGGTCGTCGCGTTCTACGCGCTGAGCGTGTGGGTCGCGCTGACTTGGAACAAGGAGTGGTGGCAGCGGATCGCGCTGTTCCTGCTCGCGGGTCCGGTCGCCGTCTTCATGAACATGATCCGCGTCGCGGCGCTCGGCATCGCGTCGCTTTTCGACGCGGATCTCGCGACGGGGCAGGCGCACACGCTGATCGGCACGCTGCTGCTGATCCCGTCCCTCGGGCTCTACCTCGGGATCTCGTGGATGCTCAACCGGATTATCTCGTCGCCCGATGCCGATGGGGCGAAGCCCCCGGCGAAGGGAGGCGGCTCGTGAACAGCAAGACGATCTTCACCCCTGCTTTCTTTGTCGCGTTCCTCGTGCTGCTCGCGAGCGCCGCTGGGTTCAGCACGCTGATCGAGGCCTACGGGATCCATCTCAAGAAAGAAGCGATCTACCCGCCGGGAGGCCGGCTGATCTCCTCGCTTCCCGCGGAGACGGACTCGTGGGAGCAGATCGGGGCCGACCAGGTGATGAGCAGCGAGATGCTCGAAGAACTCGGCACCGAGAACACCGTCTCGCGGCGGTACGTGCAGAAGGAATCGACGATGGCGCCGGGTCAGAAGACCCCGCACATCATCGACTTCCACGCGGCGTATTACACCGGGATGATCGACACCGTGCCCCATGTTCCGGAGCGGTGCTTCGTGGGCGGCGGGATGCGCAAGAGCAGCGTCTCGGAGGTGATGGCGCTGCCGATCGTGATGGACGATTGGGTCGAGGATGAGGACGTCCCCGCGAAGTTCCGCGGGCCGATCGACGCGGTGTACACGGCGCCGACGAGTTGGCAGTACTCGGACCGCAAGGGCTTCCGCGTGCGGATGCCCCGCGGGGCGGGGCCGACCGATCCGCTGAAGATGCGGGTCAGCGAGTTCCTGGGGCGCGACGACGACACGGCGGTCTACGCCGGGTATTTCTTCGTCGCCAACGGCGGGACGGTCGCGACGGCGGAGGGCGTGCGCTCGCTGGCGTTCGATCTGACGAGCGATTACGCGTATTACTTGAAGATCCAGACGACGTGCGTGTCGGTGGGCTCGAAGGGCGAGCACGCGGACGTCTCGGCCTCGCTGATCGGGGAGTTGCTCCCGGAGATCATGCGGTGTGTGCCGGACTGGATCGAGGTCGAGCAGGGTGAATATCCCGCGGACAACCCTCGGAAAGAGGGCGGGGCTCGGGACACTGGTGTAGGTGGGAATGAGGGCGCGGGCTGATCGGAAGCGGTCGGTACCGGGATTCGGACCACGAGACGCGTGGTCGAAAGGCCGGCGGGAACGCCGGCGCGAAGAAAGGGTCATCGAGATGGCTGGTCGGGTCAATACAAAGTTTGTCGCGCTGCTTGTCGGGGCGGCTGTTCTGGTGCTCGGCTCGGGCATCGGTCTCTATTACTACATGTTCAACAAGACGGGCGAGACCTACGCGACCGCGGCGCGCGCGGCCGAGGCGGAAGGCGATTGGGTCGCCGCGGAGGAAAACTGGGGGCGGGCGGTCGGTCAGGAGCGCACGAACCTGGAGTATCTCGGCGCGTGGGCGACGGCGATGGGGCAGATCACACCCCCGACCGAGACCGAGTACGTCGAGAAGTTCCGCGAACTGCGCAGCATCAAGCGCCAGATCGCGATCACCGCACGGACCGACATCGAGCGGACGGTTGACTATCTCGAGTTCTTCTACGACTCGTTCTCGCGTCTGGGCGTCGGGAGCCGGGGCTCGGTGGACACATTCAATTCCGAACTGTCGGTCATGCTCGCCTATTACCCCGAGGGCGGCCCGATGGGGGACGAGCACAATCGGCTGCGCCGATACCGCGCGATGTCGTGGGCGCTGCTCTCGGGCGCGTCGAGCACGCTCAAGAACGAGGAGATCGAATCGGCGATCGAGGACGCGAGAGCGGCGTTGCAGGTCGATCCCGCCGATGGCGAGGCGATGCGGGCACTGGTCCAGCTCATCGACACGCAGAAGCTCCGCGCCGAGAGCGAAGGTCAGAGGCGCGAAGTCGATCGGCTGCGTGACGCGCAGCGGGACGCCGTCGCGGCGGTGCTCGAGGCGGACCCCCGCAACTTCTGGGGGCTGATCACCGGCATCGAGATCGACGCGGAACTCTTCAATCGGTTGAGCGGTGAATCGCGAGACGCGGCGCGTGGCCCGCTGTACCAGCGGCTCTCGGACCTGATGGATTCGCTCGAGCCGCGCGTCGAGGAGCTGGAGCCCAGCGATCTGGATCGTCTGATGCTGCTCGAAGGCCTGCTGTCGGCTGACAACAGCATGAGCCGAACAATCGAGCTCTACGAGAAGGCCGTCGCGGCCCAGGACGACCGGACCGATCTGCTGCTGCAACTCGCGGCGCTGCGTGATCGGGCGGGAGACGCGGAGGGCGCGATCGCGGACGCCCGGCGTGCGGAGGCCCAGGAGGCGCTCCCGATCTCGCTCGAGGGCTATGTCCGCATGTACGCCCAGCGTCAGGCATCGATGCTGATCGCCGAGATCGCGATCGGCCAGCTCGATGAAGCCGAGTCCGACGCGCGTGTCGCCGAGCTGCTCGATACGGCGAAGTCCGCCCGGGAGCGGTACGTGAAGGGCGTCGGAACCGAGAACCCGCGTGTGTCGATGCTCGACGGCCAGATCGCGGCGGCACGGGCCGAGTATCTCATCAAGTCCGGCGATCAGCGCGGCGGTGAGGACGCGCTCAACGAGGCGCTGAGCCATTTCGCGAGCCACAACGAACGCACCGAATACAACAACCGCGAGGGCCTCTGGCGCGAGGGTCTCACCGCGCTGCGGCTCAACAAGACGGGGCTGGCGCGCGAGCGTCTGACCGCCCTGCTGCAGAAGGAACCCAAGAACCCGAACGTGCTCCTGGGTCTCGCCGACATCGAGGAGCGGCTCGGGACGCAGCAGAGCAAGGAAGAAGCGTTGCGGTACACCCAGCGGGCCGCGGAGCTCGCTCCGGGCAGCGCTGATGTCGAAGCCCGGCTCGACCGCCTGCGTCGGCTGACGTTCCTCGAGGCACCCGACGACCCGATCGACGCGTTGGTCTTCCGATCCGAGCGGGTCTTCCAGGGCATCGACGCGCTCAAGCCGGACGCGATCAAGGCCGAGGAGATCCTCCGCGAGGGGCTCGATAAGCACGGCCTCGAGCCCAGGATCATCCGGCAGCTCGTCCGCGTGCTGATGTTCACCGAACGACTCGACGAGGCGAAGACGCTCGCCGGGCAGGGTCTCGAAGCGAACCCCGACAGCGAGATCATGCAGACGCTCGACCGCCGCCTGAACGCGGGGAGCATCCTCGACATCGTCGAGCAATCGATCGATGAATCGAACGCGAGCGAGCTCGACAAGCTGCTGCAGAAGGTTGAGGCGCGCCGGCAGTACGGCGAGCCGGAACTCGCGGCCGCGGCGCTCGCTCAAGCGCTGGAGCTGGCCCCCGATGACCCCGATGTGATCGAGCAGGAGTTCCTGCAGGCCCTCACGGAGAACGACCTCGACGCGGCCCGGCAGATCTCGGCCCGCGCGAAGGCGTTGAACGCCGACCGGCTCGACGGGATCACCTTCCAGGCGCGGGTGTTCGCGGCCGAGAACCGGCACACCGAAGCCGTCGAGCTTCTCCGCGAGGCGGTTGCCCGCCGCTCGGCGGACGCCCCGCTCTGGCGTCTGCTCGCCAGCGAGCAGGCGGCGCTCGGTCGGATCAGCGAGGCGCTCGAGTCGTACCGCAAGGCGCTCGGCATCACCGTCAACGACTCGACAACCATCCGCGGCTACATCGCGCTGCTCGCCTCTACGGGTCAGCTGCAGGAAGCGCTGTCCGAGGCCCGCCGGCTCAAGAGCTTCGGCGAGACCGACCCGGTGTTCGTCGATATCTACCTGCGCCTCGAGGCGACGGAGGGCGGCGACGAAGGTCTCGCGACCGCGATCCGCCAGCGTCAGCAGATCCTGGGTGAGCGGCCGTTCGACAACGGCAACAAGCTCCAGCTCGCGAAGCTCTACATCGACGCGCGGGAGTGGAGCCGCGCCAAAGAGATCCTCGACGGGCTCGAGTCTGAGGGCCTGAACACGCTCGCGCGCATCGAGATGCTCGCGAAGTGGTACGCCGACCAGGGGCGTGTCAAGATGGGCGACGAGTTCCGTGACGGCATCGAGCTGGCACGCGGCGCGTTCATCGAGCACATCCTCAAGAGCGGTGAGGAATCGAATGTCGATGCGTACATCGCGATGGCGCGGTTCATGATGCAGCGTGGACGCGACGACGTCGCGCTCCGTGCTGTCGAGGAGGCGAGGGCTCTGCAGGACCCCGCCCAGCTGCGGGCCGAGAAGCTGTTCGGCGAGATCATGATGCGCCGCAATCAGCCGCGGGAAGCGGCCGAGGCGTTCACCCGGATCGTCGAGGCCGGGGCCGACGACGAGGGCGGTCCTTACCGCAAGCTGCTGGTCGAGATGCTCCTGCGTACCAACGAGTTCGAGGCGGCCGGCACCCAGATCGCACAGCTCGACGAGGCATCGCAGAGCAGCCTCACGGTCCTGATGCAGCGGGCCGACATCGCGATGGCGGGCAACGACCAGGAAGAGGCGTTGAGGCTCGTGGACCGCGCCATCGAGCTCTACCCCTCCCGTCCGCTCCCGTTCATCAAGCGGGCCCAGTACCTCATGCCCAACGAGGCGCTGTCGCGGGATGTCACGCGGAACCTCGAAGAGGCGCTCCGCCTGAACCCCAACGATTACCAGGCCCACAAGCTGATGGCGACGATGCACTACCGCTCGGGCAACGACGACGAGGCGGTCCGATCGCTCCGCGCGTCACTCCGCGCGAACCCGGGCCAGGACGGCGTCCTCGTCGGTCTGCTCATCGAACTCCTCGAGAAGAACCGCGTCGGCGAGGCGGTCGATGTCGCGAACGAAGCAATCGACGCAAGGCCCACCGACGCGACGCTCATGCTCGTCGCCGGGCGCGTCTTCATGCGGCGGGACTACTACGACCGCGCCGCCACGCTCTTCGAGCAGGCCTGGGAGCTCACCCGCGACCAGCGCGTCGCGATGGCGTTCATCGATGCGCTGCTCCGATCCGAGAACCCGAAGATCAGCCGGGCCTCGCGCGTTATCGCCGAACTCGAAGTGCTCGGTGCCGAGATCGACGAGGACCCGCAACTCCTCGCGACGCGTGCCACGATCGAGGCCCGCGCCGATAAGCAGGCCCGCGCCGCCTCGTTCCTCACCCGCGCGTACGAGCAATCGCTGGGCAACCCGGCCCTCGTGCTGCAGTGGGTCCGCAACGCACGCGTCACCTTCAATGATGACGGGCCGCGCACGATCTCGTACATCCTCGAACTCCGCAACCAGCTGCCCACAGGCTCGGTCCAGCACGACTGGCTGACCTACGGCGCCGCGCTGATCCGCATCCAGGACGAGATCGAGCTTTCCGAAGCCGAGGCCGACCTGGTCCGTCTTCAGGAAGACAGCACAGACGACGTCATCCGCCGCCTCTCCCACCGGATGCTGGGCTCGGGCCGGTACGGCCGGGAAGACTTCGAGGGTGCCGAGACCGCGTGGCGGGCCGGCATCGCGGCGTTCCCGGACGATTGGGAGATGCACAACAACCTCGCATATTGCGTCGGTATCGACATGGGACGCCCCGCTGATGCCGTTCCGCTTGCGCGTCAGGCGACTCAGCTCGCTGATCCGCGAGCCGATGTCCACGACACGCTGGGCAAGCTGCTGCTCGCGACCGGGCAGCTCGACGAGGCCGAGGATTCGCTCCTCCGCGCCAAGGAACGGGTGCGCACCGAGCGGGAACGCGTCAACGTGCTCATTAACCTCGCCCGCCTCGCGATCGCCCGAGGAAGCCTCGATGAGGCGAGGCGTCTGCAGACCGAGGCGGACACCACTGTGTACACGCTCCCTGATTTGAGGGAAGTCGTGGGCGATGACTTGACCGAGCTGAAGCAAGAGATCGACTCAGCGCAGGCCGCTGACTGACCGAAAACCCACTATGTCCGGGCTTCCGCCCGGGGTGTCGCGTGCGGCCGTCCGAGTCATCGGATCGTTCGCGGCATCTTCCCTGAACTGGGGCGGGCCGACCGCCGTAAGCACGCGGGATCACGAAGACCACGAGTTGGGGCCGCCCGGTCCCGGAGTATGCACGATGAGCAGCGTCCCCCCTCCCAAGCCGAACCCCGCAGTCCCGCGCGGCCGACCCGTCCCGCCCCCCATGTCGGGTGGTGGCTCTGGCGGCGGCTCTGGTGCGCCGACGATCGATCCGATCAAGCTGCTCAAGAAGTGGAAGTTCGTGCTGGTCGCGGCGGTCGGCGTCGGGGCCGTGTTCGGGGTGGTCTCCCACTTTGTCTGGGCGAAGACCTATCCGATCTTCGACTCGGTCGTGACGTACGAGGCGATCCCGCCGCAGGGAAGCGACCTGCTCGACAGCGACACACTCGACCAGGACTTCATGGACCAGTTCATGGCGACGCAGGCGGACCGCATGCTGAGCCGGGACATCCTCGAGCGGGTCGCCCAGGATCCGCGTCTCCGCGTTGAGGCACCGAACTGGGCCGGGCAGTTCGAGCAGTCGGACGGCACCTTCGATTACACGAAAGCGACCGAGAAGCTCGAGGACCGTGTCTCGGCCCGCCCGGTCGGGGGCACGTCGTACGTCCGCATGAAGGTCTCGTGGAAGGAGCCCAAGGACGTCGCCGCGATGGCGAGGCTGATGCGCGAGGCGTACTACGGCGACCTGCAGAACCGAAACAGCAAGTCGACCAGCGAGAAGCGGGCGGCGATCCAGGAGGCGATCAACAACCTCAAGCGTGAGATCGACAACCTGACCGAGCGCCGCAACCGGCTGATCCGCGACGAGGAGATCACCGGTCTCGCCGAGCAGCAGACGATCACGCGTGAACGCCTCAGCATCATCGCGGTCGAGATGAACAACATCGGGCTCGAGGTGGAGGCGATGCAGGTCCAGCTCCAGCGGATGGAGCAGATGGTCGAGTCCGAAGGCGGCGTGCGCTACACCGAGACGCAGCGGCAGATGGTCTCGCAGAGCCCGCTCGTCGCTCAGCTCAAGGCGAACAAGGACTTCCTCGAGCAGCGACTGCAGGAGCTCCGCCAGATGGGCTTCATGCCGGGGCACCGCGAGTACAAGTTGGTCGAGACGCAGATCAGCGCGGCCGAGCAGCAGATCTCGATCACGACAGAGCGCGAGCTCGCCAAGCTCTTCGACGCCGAGAAGGACATGCTCGAGAGCCAGGTCATGCAGAGCCGCGCACAGATCGCGGACCTGACCACCCGGCAGGAGGAACTCGAGATCCTGCTGCAGGACATGACGCGGACGATCACCGAGATCCAGGACATCACCGATCAGATCTCGGCGATGAACTCCTCGCTCACCAGCCGCCGGGCGGCGCTCGAAGACATCGAGACCGCCAACTCGACCAGCGCGTCGAACCGGATGGTTGTCGTCGAGTCGGCCCGGATCCCCGAGCGTCCCTCGATGCCGCAGCTGTTCCTCATGATCCCCCTCGGCGTTGTCGTGATCACGGGTCTCACCGCCGCGAGCATCCTCGCCGCCGAGTTCCTCGACCAGCGCGTCAAGAGCCCCGCCGATCTCGCCGCGATGCCGCGGACCAAGATCCTGGGCACCATCCCGCTCGCCGAGGAGGACCCCTCGGTCGGCGGACAGTTCAACACCGTGATGCGCGACGTGCCGCGGAGCGTGGTCGCCGAGAGCTTCCGCCAGATCCGCACGAGCGTGCTCAAGCGGATGAGCAACGCGGGCCACAAGTCCTGCATGGTCTTCGCCGGCATGCCCGGCTCGGGCGCGAGCGGCGTGACCGCGAACCTCGGGCTCGCCTGCGCGGGGGTGGACCGCAAGGTGCTCATCATCGACGCGAACTTCCGCAGGCCCACGATGCACAAGCTCTTCGGCCTCAAGGAAGGCCCGGGCCTCGGCGATATCCTCGCGGGTGACGCCGACCTCGAATCAGTGGTCCAGAACATCCCGACGAGCAACGGGTCGCTCCACGTGCTCACCGCCGGGCCCAGCTCGAAGCGCGTCTTTGAGCGCCTCGGCACCGAAGCGATGACCCGCGTCATCGCCGAGGCGGGCGGGATCACATGGGTCAATGACAGCAAGGCTACCAATGTGGAC
>DDFO01000026.1:150877-157977 GCA_002337215.1 Phycisphaerales bacterium UBA1926
GGCGGGCGGGATCTACGACATCGCGTTCATCGACACCGCGCCGGCGATCGTCGCGGGCGACGCCGCGACACTCTCGCAGCGGTGCGACGCGTCGATCCAGGTGACCCGTGCGATGTCGGAGACCCGGGGCATGGTCGGACGCGTCAAGAACGAGTTCAGCGACGCCCCCGCCGAGATGCTCGGCATCATCGTCAACGCGGTCCGCTCCGCCGCGGGCGGCTACATGAAGCGGAACATGCGCACGAGCACGCAGTACCACGCGGGCGAGACGGGCGAGGCGTCGTCTGTCCCCAACAACGCGCCGGGCAAGCCCGAGCCTGTTCAGGCCGGAGAGAACGCCGCGTAATGTCAGCCCGCCGAGCCGATCGCGAACCCTCCCAGCCCCGCCGCGTCCTCGTGACCGGTGGGGCCGGTTTCGTTGGGTCGCATCTCGTGCGCGCGCTGGCAGGCCGGGGCGACGCGGTCACGATCATCGACGATTTCTCGACGGGCGCTGCCGGGCGAACACCCGAGGGCGTCGAGGTCATCGAGGGCAGGCTCTCGGATCGGCTCGGGGAACTCGCCGGCCGCGACCCGTTCGACGAGGTCTACCACCTCGCCGCCGCTGTCGGTGTGGACAAAGTGATGCACGAGCCCGTGCGCTCGATCGAGACCAACGTCGAGCAGACCGCCGCGCTGCTCCGTTTCATCGAGCGGACCGGCGCGGGGCCCATGCTCTTCACGTCCTCCTCGGAGGTGTACGGCAAGCCGACCCGCCGGGTGTTCAGCGAAGACGACGACGTTGTGTACGGCCCGACCTCTGTAACGCGATGGTCGTACGCGTGCGCCAAGGCGATCGATGAGTATCTCGCGCTGGGCCACCACCGCGACGGATCGGCGTCGTGCGTCGTCGTCCGGCTGTTCAACACCGTCGGGCCGGGCCAGGTCGGCGCGTACGGCATGGTGCTGCCCCGCTTCGTGCGCGCGGCGATCGCCGGTGAGCCGATCCGCGTGTTCGGCGACGGCAACCAGTCACGCTGCTTCTGCGATGTGCGGGACGTCATCGCGGTGCTGCCCAGGCTGCTGGCGGACCCCGCGCAGCACGGCCGGGTTTTCAATCTTGGGTCGGATGTGCCGATCACGATCCGCGCGCTCGCCGAGACCGTGCGCACGGTGCTCGGCTCGTCGTCGGTGATCGAGTTCGTGCCCTACGACGAGGCGTACCCGCCCGGCTACGAGGACCTGCAGTTCCGCAGGCCCGATCTCGCGCGGGTCCGCGCGGCGGTGGGCTTTGAGCCCGAGATCACCCTCGAGCGCACGATCCGCGACATCGCGTCGGCGATCGAGGCCGAGGCCGACACGAAGAACGCGTCCACTCCCGGGGTCGGGGGGCGCGCATGATCCCGCCCATCACCGAGCTCGGATCGACCCGCACCCAGACCGTCGTCGGGCCCGAGATGATCGACGAGATCGAGTCGATCGGGCAGGGGCTGACCTCGCTGGCGGAGCGGCAGTCGCGGCTCGCGGACCTGGCCGGCATCGATTCGACGATCGCCCCGAGCTGGCTCGACGTCTTCAACGGCTACGCGGGCGTGCTCGTCGTGTCGTTCCTGATCGCACTGGTCGCGACCCCGATCATGCGGCACCTCGCGCTCGCGAACGGCGTGATCGATCACCCGACCGATCCTCGGAAGGTCCACCGCATGCCGATCGCCTATCTGGGCGGGGCCGCGGTGTATCTCGGGATCATGGGCGGCATCCTGTTCAGCTATTTCGGCGTCCATCAATCGTTCCTGGTCGAGTATCACGACCTGCCGGCGGTCGCGTTCGGGCGGCCCGACCCGCGGTTCGTCCCGCCCTGGATCCTGCTCGGGATCACCATCATCATGGTGATCGGGCTCATCGACGATGTGACGGGGATTAGCCCGCGCGTGAAACTGGGAGGCCAGCTCCTCGCGGCCGCGGCGCTCGCCTACGGCGATATCGGTGTCAAGGTCGCGGCGGGTGTTCTCGCCCCGACGCTCGGTCAGCTCTTCGATAATCCCAGCCTGCAATTCGCGATCCCGCTCGGCACAGAGGTCCCCTTCCTCGGCTCGGTCGTCGAGATCGACGTGATCTACTGGACGGGGACCGCGGTTATCGCGGTCTTCGTGCTCGGCGCCTGCAACGCCTCGAACCTCATCGACGGGCTCGACGGGCTGCTCAGCGGCACGACCGCCATCGCGACTATCGGCCTGCTCGCGATCTCGCTGCTCGTCGTCTTCACCGATCCCGGCCCGCGCGACGCCCAGCGCATCATCCTCTGCATGGCGCTCCTCGGCGGCTGCCTGGGCTTCCTGCCCCACAACTTCAACCCCGCGACGATCTTCCTGGGCGATTGCGGCTCGCTCATGCTGGGCTACACCACGATCGTCATCATCCTGATGCTCGGGGACACGGGGCGGACCGACCTGGTCGTCGCCGGTCTGATCGTCTACGCGATCCCGATCATCGATACTGTGCTTGCGATTGTCCGCCGGAAGATGGCGGGCAAGAGCATGTCCGACGCGGACTCCGACCACCTGCACCACATGCTCAAGCGGGCCTTCGGTGTGAAGGGCGCGGTCTTCGTGCTCTACGGTATGGGGACGGGTTTCGCCGTCATCGGCGTGCTGCTCGCGGCCTCCGGGGTGCGGTTCGTCTACACGCTCGCCCTGCTCGTCGTCTCGTTCATCGTGGTCTATTCGACCAAGATCGCGAGGCGGAAGGCGCACGAGGAGCAGTCGATGCGGATCGCGATCCCCCCGGCGAAGCCGACGAAGGCCCCGGCGCCCAAGCCCGAACCGGTCGAGGCCGGGTCCGGCGCCTAACGCCGGTGACGCCGATTGCCAATCTTCATCCGAACTTTCGCGCAAGATCAGCCGATCCGCGGGCCCGCCGTATACTGCCCGCATGACGGACCACGACGATTCACGGACGAATCACCCCGGCCTCACCTCGGGCGCGCGCAGCCCCCGCCGGATCGCCTTCATGAACCAGAAGGGCGGGGTCGGCAAGACGACCACCACGGTGAACCTCGCGGCCGCCCACGCCGAGATGGGCATCCCCACGCTTGTTGTCGATCTCGACCCGCAGGCCCACGCGTCGCTGCACCTGGGCGTCGATCCGAGCGATCGGATGGACGACTCGTCGGTGTACGACATCCTGCTGGACCCCGGGGCGCACGATCACGCACCGATTCATGACGCGATCGTACCGGTCACCGAGCATCTGTTCTGTCTGCCGAGCGAGACCGACCTCGCAGCCGCCGAGTTCGAGTTGGGCAGCGAGGCCGATCGGTTCACGCGCCTGCGGACGGCGCTCGACTCGCTCGGCGACCGCTTCGGCGCGGTCTTCTTTGATTGCCCCCCCTCGCTGGGGCTGCTGACCCTCAACGGCTTGAGCGCCGCGACGGAGGTCATCATCCCGATGCAGGCCCACTACCTCGCGCTGCAGGGGGTGGGGAAGCTGCTGGAGACCATCGGCCTGCTGACGCGCGGCGACCGGGCGATCAACCCCGATCTCACGGTCGCGGGCGTTGTCGTCTGCATGCACGACCACCAGGCTGCCCACACGCGCGAGGTCGTCGAAGATCTGGAGACCTTCTTCGCCGAGGCGAAGGAGATGCCGGGCCTGCCCTGGAGCAATGCCCGCGTCTTCGAGCCCGCGATCCGGCGGAACATCAAGCTCGCCGAGTGCCCGAGTTTCGGGCAGACGATCTTCCAGTACGCACCCGACGCGAACGGCGCGAAGGATTACGCGGCCCTCGCGGAGACGGTCTTCGGCGGGACGAAGCCGGAGTCGTCACTCGATACCGAGTCGGCTGCGTCAGCGGCAACTGACAATCCCGAGGCGTCGGATGCCGCAGAGGCCCCTGCACCGGAGCCCGCGGCCGAGGTGCATGTGGTCACCGATCGGGTCGCCGAATCGGCGTAGATTGATCCGGTGTGCCACGGCCGTCCCGGCCGTGTCTTTCAGACAGGTATGACGACCGCACGGCCGGGACGGCCGTGGCACACGGAAGAAGAGTGCAGCACACCGATGGGTAAGGGTCTCGATCTTCTCTGCCGCCTCGCGTTCATCGCGATCGCGTTGACGCTGGTCACACTGACGCACTGGCCGAACCTGAAGGTCGACGCGGGCATCCCGCGGACCGACCTCTGGGCCCACGGCATCGCCTATTCCACATGGACCTTCGCCCTCATCGCGACGGGCTGGCTCGCCCCCCGCGGCTCGTGGAAGAGCGTGGGCCTCGGCATGCCGATCGCCATGCTCTACGCGGGGATCGATGAGTACAGCCAGGGCATCCCGGGGCTGGGGCGATATGTCACGATGGAAGACTTCGCCGCCAACTGCATCGGCGTCTGGATCGGGGCGAGCGTGTGGGTGATGTACCTGCTCGTCCGGGATGCACGCTCGCTGCCGGGCCACCGTTGATCGCTTCCTGAAACGCGCCGCTTCTTAGTGCCGCTCACTATCGTTCTGCGGTGCGTTGTCCCACACGTCCCGATGCTCCCCGTTGATGGTGGTCCCGTTCTGCATCACGGTCTTGACGTTGTTCAGGAAGTTGTGCGGGAAGGCCTGCGGCGTCTCGGACGCCTCGTCGAGCGTCGCGCGGTGCTCGTCGGCGAGCTCGATATCGAGCGCGTCGAGGTTCGACTCGAGCTGCTCCATCGTGCGCGCGCCGATGATCGTGCTCGTCACGCCCGGACGCTCCTGCACCCACTTGAGCGCAACCTGCGCGGGTGACGCGCCCACCTTGTCGGCCACCGCGACCAGCGCGTCGATGATCTCGTACTGCTTCTCGGTGATGTTGATCCAGCCGCTCGAGGCCCGGCCCTCCGTCGGCTTCGTGTCGCGGGTGTACTTGCCGGTCAGGATGCCGCCGCCCAGCGGGCTCCAGGGCGTCACGCCCATGCCGAGCTTCTGCGCCATCGGGATCAGCTCGCCCTCGACCGTCCGCTCCTTGAGGCTGTACTCGATCTGCAGGGCGATGATGGGGGCGTAGTTGCGGATCGTCGATTCGTACTGCGCCATCGCGCACACCCAGGCGGGGTGGTCGGAGAGGCCGAAGTAGAGGACCTTGCCGGCGCGCACAAGGTCGTCCACCGTGCGCAGCAACTCCTCGATCGGCGCGTTCTGATCCCAGAAGTGCGCCCAGAGCAGGTCGATGTGGTCGGTCTGCAGCCGGCGCAGCGATTCCTCGACGGCGTTGATCATGCTCTTGCGTCCGCCGCCCCCGCCGTTGGGGTCGCCCTTGAACATGTTCCCGGTGCACTTGGTCGCGATGACGAGCCGGTCGCGCTTCGCGGGGTCCTTGCCGAGGTGGTCGCCGATGATCTTTTCGGAGTGGCCCTTGGTGTAGATGTTCGCGGTGTCGAGGAAGTTGCCGCCCCGGTCGAGGTAGGTGTCGATGACCCTGCCCGAGGTCTCGACGTCGGACCCCCAGCCCCAGTCGGTGCCGAAAGTCATGGTGCCGAGGCAGAGGGGGCTGACCTTGAGGCCGGACCGGCCGAGCGTGATGTAGTGGTCGAGGGGCATAGTGGCGGCTCCTTGGTGGTCTCGGGTGCGGCGTGAAGCGTCTGAAACGGTACGCTCAGACGATGGCACGCGTCCTGTCATGGTCGGGCAAGGTCGAGGATGATCGCGGCGCACGCTTCGCGCCCCGGGTCACGGCGGAAGACCGCGTCTCGCTCCGCCTGCTGACGCGGAAGCAGATCGGCGAACGCCGCCGGTCCGACCCCGCGCGCCACGCCGCGATCACCCGCCTCGCTGTCCTCAGATCGATGGTCTCGCGGCGCGACAAGGCGGTCGTCCTGCTCTCGTCCGCTGGCGCGATGACCGCGTTCGCGATCGTCGTGATGCGGAGCGGCCCCAGCAACAAAGTCGTCATGCCGATGGTGCTCGTCCTGGCGTACGCGATGCTGTTCGCCGCGTGGTGGACCGATGCTCGATCGCTGCGCCGGATGCGGGCCGAGTGCGCGACGCTCCCGCCCGGTTGCCTCTGCTGCGCGTACGACCTGGCCGGCGTGCCCACCGCCCACGATGGGTGCACCGTCTGCCCCGAGTGCGGCGCGGCGTGGGACTTCGACGCCATGGACACTGACAAGGACACGGACAGGGAAACGGACAAGGACAGGGCCGACTGACGTCTCAGCCCGACGAGGCCCCGTCTCCCGCGCTCTGTGCCGGGGCGTTGCCCCTAGGCGTCGCGGCGCTCCCCGCGAGCAGGCCCCCGTCGATGGTGAACTCCGCGCCCGTCACATACGCCGACGCGTCGGACGCCAGATAGACGCACATCGCCGCGACCTCGCCCGGCTGCGCGAACCGACGCAGGGGCGTATCCGCGACGATCGCCTCCATGTTTCGCTCCCGGTCGGCCCCCTCGCCCAGCATCGGGTCCCACATCGGGGTCAGCACCGCCGCGGGTTGCACGACGTTGCACCGGATGGGCAGGCCTTCTTCGGCGCAGTAGAGGGCGACCGACTTGGTGTGGTTGCGGACCCCCGCCTTGCTCGCGGCGTACGCCGCCGCGCGCGGGATGCCCACGACCCCCGACCGCGACCCGATGTTGATGATCGAGCCGTTCTGCGAGCCGTCGCCCGAGGCGAGACTCCGCCGCATCCCGCGGATCGCGTGCCGGCATCCCAGGAAGACGCCGTCGAGGTTTGTGCGCATCACCGCGCGCCACGCGTCGAGCGACGCGTGCTCCGGATCGCCCGGCCCGGCTCGCTCCTTGCAATCGGACAGATCATCGGGCCCGAGCCCGGTGATCCCCGCGTTGTTGACGACGATGTCGAGCCTCCCGAACGCGTCGAGGGTCTCGCCGATCACACGCCCCCAGTCCCCGTCCTCGCGGACGTCGAGCGGGCGGGTGATCGCGTGCTCGCCGATCGAGGCCGCGACGCGTGTGCTGGCATCAGCGCACAGATCCGTCACCACCACCCGAGCCCCGGCCCCCGGCGAACGCCCGCGCCACCGCCTCCCCGATCCCCCGCCCGGCCCCGGTGACGATCGCGACCTTTTCTGTGAGTGTGGGCATGGAGGGAGGGTAGCGATTCCCGGATCACCGCTTCATTCCTCGGGTGCCATGGAGACGGCGC
>DDFO01000018.1:0-341 GCA_002337215.1 Phycisphaerales bacterium UBA1926
GAGGCCGCTGATCGAGTTGACCGTCAGGTCGTACGGCACCGCCCGGCCGTGCGGGTTCCGTCGGCCCGTCGGCACCCCGTTCACCGTCCCGTCCTCTTCCCAGAGAATCGTCGGGTCCACGCTGTTGTTCGTCGAGGGGCAGACCGCCGCCTCGGGGGTGTCGAGATAGTCGACCAGATAGGCGAGGTTGTCATCGCCCGAGGTCATCGTCGGGTTGTACACCCCGTACCGGCTCTCGAGCGCGAACGTGTTCGACGCCTGGACCACGCCTCGTTGCCCCACCGCGCACACCACGCGCCGCGCCGATTCTCGGGCCGCCCCGAGCGCGGGGAGCAGGATCC
>DDFO01000018.1:396-3307 GCA_002337215.1 Phycisphaerales bacterium UBA1926
CCCGAGCGCGGGGAGCAGGATCCCGATCAGCAGCGCGATGATCGCGATCACGACGAGCAGTTCGATGAGCGTGAACGCCCGCGATCGGGCGACTCCTGAGCGTGCGGTCTTTGTCATCCGTGTCTCCTTGCGGGCATGCGCAACCCGACCACCACCGAGCGGCATCCCATGCATTCGGCGTGACGAAATGTCAGATCAGGTAATGAATCCGATGAATCAGTTTTCGATCAATCGAATATAGACTCAGCAGGACAGCAGGAGGCCGGGGCGGAAATCAAGTTTGCGCACACCGCTTCACCGAAGCTGAATCCGCTGTGATTCACCAGAACCGGCGGGATTCAGCGGTAAGCCACTGCGGGCAATGCCAGTAATGCTAATGTTTAGAAAACGTGAATGAGAAGATCTTGCGAAGAGAGCGTGAAGAGAATCGCCCCGAGCGAGGCGCAGCGTGCAGATTCCGCGCGATCGCGAGCCAGCCCGATCCGTGATACCGTCTCGCCGTGCACGAACGCCACGCCGAATCCGATCACTCCCCGGCAAGGACACCGGCAAGGACACCGGCAAGAACGCCGGGAAGCGGGGGACACGCCGATGCGCCCGGCGAAGGCGGGAGCGACGGCATGCGCGCCGCGGGCCGCGCCGTCCGCAACGTCAGCGGCCTCACGCTCATCAGCCGCGTCGCGGGCCTCGTCCGCGACCTGGTCACCGTCCGCATCTTCGGCGACACCGCCGTCGGCTCCGCCTTCGCCGCCGCGTTCGCGATCCCCAATCTCTTCCGCCGGCTCTTCGGCGAGGGCGCGCTGTCCGCCGCCTTCCTCCCCGCGTACGCACGCCTTCTGAAGACAGATCCACGCGCCGCCCACGCGATCGCCTCGCTGGTTGTCGGTGTCCTCGCGATCATCACCGGCGCCCTCGCCCTGCTCGCCGGGGGGGTTCTCATCACCCTCGCGATGACGCTCCCGAGCGACCCGACGCGGTCGTTCTCGCTCCTCCTCGTCGCCGCGATGCTCCCCTACATGCCGCTCATCTGCACCGCCGCGATCCTGGGAGGGATGCTCCAGGCCCACAACCGGTTCGGCCCCTGGGCCGCCGCCCCCATCATCCTCAACCTCTGCATCCTCGCCGCCGCCGCCCCGTTCTTCGCGGTCGATAACGCCGACCCCGAGCGATGGGCCTTCTACATCGCCGCCGCGATCGTCGTCGCCGGCGTCATCCAGATGCTCTGGTCGCTGCTCATGCTCCGCGGCTGCGCACAATGGACGCGCCGCTTCGAGGCCGCGAGGGGCGAGGCGAAGGCCATGCTCGTGCGCATCGTCCCGGCTCTGATCGGGCTCGGCGCGCTCCAACTCAACGCGTTTCTTGACACCCTCATCGCGATGTGGCCCAACTGGGTGGGCCCGACCTTCATGGGCCGCGACTACCCGCTCGACGAGGCGTCCAATGCCGTCCTCTTTTATGCCCAGCGCCTCTACCAGTTCCCGCTGGGCGTCTTCGGCATCGCCGTCGCCACCGTCGTCTTCCCCCAACTCGCCCGCGCCTCGACCGACCCGGCCTCGTTCGTGCGCACGCTCCGAAACGGCGTGCGCCTCAGCCTCTTCATCGCGCTGCCCGCCTCCGTCGGCCTCGCCCTCGTCCGCGAGCCCCTCGTCCGAACCGTCTACACCGGACTGGGCGACGGGTTCAGCGACGAGGGCGTCGCGCGGGCGACCTCCGTCGTCCTGGGTTACAGCGTCGCCATCTGGTCATACTCGCTCGTCCATGTCTTCACCCGCGCGTTCTACGCCGTCGGCAACACGCGCACGCCGATGACCGTCTCGCTCATCACCGTCGCGTTCAATCTCACGCTCAACCTGATCCTGATCTGGCCCCTCCGCGAGGCAGGCCTCGCCTGGTCCACAGCCGCCGCCTCGATTCTCCAGATCCTCATCCTCGTGACCCTCGCCCGACGACGCCTCGCGATCGGGCCCCTGCTCGATCGCTCGGCCAGGTCCTCGATCGTGCGTCTATCCGCGATCTCCGGCGTCATGGGCGCCGCCGTTCTCGCCGCTGCCTGGATCATGCCCGCGCCCTCCACATGGGCGGGCAACGCGGGGTCGCTGGCCGTGCTGATCATCGTTGGCGCAGCGGTCTTCGCGGTTGGCGCTGTCCTCGCCCGTGCCCCCGAACTCGGCTGGCTGCTGGGCCGAAACTCATCGCCCGCCGCCTCCCCACCCGATGACATCTCCGATGACACCCCCGAAGAGACCGGAGACGCACCCGATCCGTCCAGCGACCACCGATGATCGCCGCCGCCGCACGCTCCAACGCGGGCTTGTCGCCGGGCTTCTCATCGCCGCGGGTCTCGCTCTGACCGCCTGCACCACCGATCAGGTCTTCGACACCTCCCGATACTGGGGCGACCGATTGACGGGCGCGACCATCGACGCCGACCCGAGCCAAGACTGAGCGCGTATCCTCTCCGCTGACTCGCGCTCGCAACGAATCGCAGCGCATTACCGGAAAGGAACTCGACCATGCGTTCGACCAACGCCCGCAAGGCGATCGCCGCCCTCGCCCTCGCTGCCTTCGCGGTCTGCCTCACCGCCTGCAACACCGTCAGCGGTGCCGGCAAGGACCTCCAGGAAGCCAGCGAGAACACCTCCGAGGCGATCGACAGGGCCATCAACGACTGATCGATCTCCGATCGGACTCACTGATCGGGTCCCCCGCATGACCAATCTGCACGCCAAGCCCATCGCGATCACCGGCGCGAGCAGCGGGATCGGCCGCGCGACGGCGCTGGCGTGCGCCCAAAAAGGCATGTTCGTCGCCCTCATGGCGCGACGCGCTGGCCGCCTCGAAGAACTCGCACGCGAGATCCGCGACTCCGGAGGCACGGCCTCCGTCTTCACGGGCGATGTCGCCGACGCCG
>DDFO01000018.1:3352-29658 GCA_002337215.1 Phycisphaerales bacterium UBA1926
GCCGACGCCTGTGAGCAGTTCATCGCGCACGCCGAGCGAGAGCTGGGGCCCCTGCACGCCGTCTTCGCCAACGCCGGTTTCGGCTATGAAAAGCCCACCTGGTCCACCCCCGAAGACGAACTGCGGCACATCTTCGAGGTCAACTTCTGGGGCTCGCTCAACACCATCCGACCCGCCCTCCCGGGCATGATCGAACGCCGTGCGGGCCACGTCCTGCTCTGCTCGTCGTGCCTCAGCAAACTCAGCCTGCCGCGCTACGGCGCGTACAGCGCCACCAAGGCCTGTCAGGACCACTTCGCCCGCGCGATGCGGCTCGAACTCAAAACCATGGGCGTTCACGTCTCGAGCGTCCACCCCGTCGGCACCAGCACCGAGTTCTTCGAGGTCGCCGCCGAACGCTCCGGGGGCACGCTCGACCTGATGGACCGCACGACCCAGTCGTTCATGCAGCCCCCCGAGAAAGTCGCGAACGCCGTGGTCAAGTGCCTGAAGAAGCCCAAGGGCGAGGTCTGGACCAGCATCCCCGCCCGACTCGGCTTTGCGGCCGCCGTCGCACTCCCGGGCCTCACCGACGTTGTGCTCGGCAAGATGGCGCAGAGCCGAGAGAAGAAGTGAGACGGTGTCACTGACCTTCCTCGAAGGTCAGTGCGATACCCACTCAGGTCAGTGGCAGGGTCTACACGAACAGGCCTCGCCTGGAGGTCACCGCTTGATCCGCACCAGGCTCCGCCCCTCGCTCATCAGCTCATACACCAGCGCGATGTCGCCCGCCCGCATCCGCACGCACCCCATCGAGCGCTCGCGTCCGATCGAGTCCGGCTCGATCGTCCCGTGCAGGCCGTACCCCGCGTACGCCGCGGCGTCGCCCAGCCCGTCGAGCCCGACCCAGAAATCCCCGATCGGGTTGTCCGGGTCGTCGCGCCCGAACTTCTCGGCCGGGTTCCGCGGGTTCACCCAGCCCGGGTTCTCGAGTTTCCCATCGGCCCGCACGATGAACTGGCCGATCGGCGTCGAATCGCCCTCGCCCAGCCCCACGTCGAACGAACGGATGAACACCCAGTCCTCGGGCCGTTCGGGCTCGCCGTGGTAGAGATCCAGCCTGAACTCGCTCTTGTCGACGACCGCGTGGAACGTGCCGGGCACGATCTTGAGCGTCTGGCCGACTCGGATCTTCTCCGGTGCGCTCAGCCCGTTGACGCGCTGGATCAGCCGCCAGTGGGTGCCCAGGCTCTCCCGGCGAGCGATCCGCGAGAGCGCGTCGCCCGCCCGCACGGTGTACGCCTTGCTGAGCGGGTCGCCCGCCCGCCGGACAGGGCCGAACAGCAGATCCTCGTTGAGCGCCGTGAGCCGGGCGCGGAGCACCGAGAACTGGACATCGTCGAGCCCCGGCATCCGCATCGCGTCCCACAGGGCTTGCCGCGCCGCGAGCGGGTCGTTCCGCTCGATCAGATCGTCCGCGGCCCGCAAGTGCGCCGAGATCGAGTCACCATCTCGGGGCGTCCCCGCCGCCGGCCGCGCCGGCTCGGGGGTTGTTACAGGCCGGTTCTCGAGACGCCGCGACGGCGCGTCGCGGTCATCGTTCGACGCGAGCGCCTCGTCGAGCATCCCGCGGTCTTCTTCGAGAGGCGGGGGCACCAGCGACGGGATCGTGACGTCCTCGCTGGGCATCTCGGCGGTCGCCGAGCGACGCCGATCATCGGCCCGCTTCGTGAACCGATCGCCACCGGTCGGGCGATCGCCGCCCGCGGAGCCCTGATCGAACACGACCGCCCCCGGATCACGGCCCGGCTCGCCGCCTGGGCCTGCGGTGCGGCTGGACACCAGCGGATCGGTGACGCCGCTCGTGCTGTCCACCGGCTGATCCGCCTTCGCCGCGAACGGGTCGAAGATGAAATACGCGGCGACGATCAGCACCAACGCAACGCCCGCGATCACGACCGCCGCGAGCGGGCTCTTGCGCCGTGAACGGCGTCGCTTGTACACGAACGATCGCCCGGACGAACTCGTGCGTGCGGTCTGGCTCGGAAGGCTCATCGCGTCGCTCCATCTTCTGTCTTCATCTCTTCACCATCGGCAAGGCCACGCCGTCGGCACGAACCGGAACCCGCCCAATTCGGGCAAGCCCCCTTGTGTGCACCGCAGTCTGAGGGGCCGCCGTCCGGCCCGGATAGGTCGGGGCCGGCCGATCAGCCGCGGCACCGTTCCAACCCGTGCTCGGTCAGAAGCATACGGACCCGCACATCGCTCGGCCCGACGGGAACCGACGCGACCACTCGGCCCGACCAGCAGACGCCCACAAACGCCGTCCGCGACGGATCGAGCCCCGCGAGAAACCGGTCGTAGAAGCCCCCGCCCCGCCCCAGCCTGTTGCCCGCGATGTCGAACGCCATCCCCGGAACGAGCACGAGATTCAGCGAGCCCGGCTCGATACCTTTCGCACCGTCTCGGGCCGCCCGCACGCCGAACGGGCCCGGCTCCGATTCCGCCGATGGGTCGTCCATCTCGACGACGGTCATCACCTCCGACCCCGCCTCGACCCGTGGCACGCCGATGATTGGTCTGGGCGACCGATCCCACAATGGGTCGAGATCCACCTCCGTGCGCATCGCGAGATAGGCCATGGCCCGCTTCGCGCCCCGCCACACGACCGACCCGACAAGGTGATCGACGATCGCCGCGGACGCGTCCGCGCGCACAGCCGCGAACGCCGCGTCGCGCGGCCGAACCGCGTCGCGGAGCGCCGCTTTCCGGCCGATGAGATCATCCGCGCCGCCGCTGCCCCCGTCCCACCCGATGCCCGGTTCGTCATCTCTCGTGCGCACGCTTACGCACCTCCGCGGCGCTCGCGTCGGCGCTGCCGGACCTCGTCGAGCCGTTCCTTGAGGATCCGCTCGGCGCCCTCGGTCGTCGGCTCGTAGTACACCCGCTCGACGCCGAGGTAGTCCTGCCCCGTCAGCGCGTCGTCGTGCGCATGGCTGTACTCGTACGACTCGCCCCCGCGCTCGCGGATGTCGTCTTTGACGCGCGCGCCGCGCCCTGACTCGCCCGCAACGGGCGACGAGTTGGGGTCCCGCAGGTACATCGGGACCGGCAGGATTCTGCCAGAGCGCACATCGTCGAGGGCCGCGTCCATCGCCTTGTAGGCCGCGTTTGACTTGGGCGCACACGCGAGATAGGTCGCGCACTGTCCCAGCGTGATCCGCGCCTCGGGCATCCCGATCCGCTCGACCAGGTCCCAGCACGACTGCGCGATCACGACCGCCCGCGGGTCCGCGTTGCCGACATCTTCGGATGCCAGGATCGCGAGCCTGCGGGCGATGAACCGCGGGTCTTCCCCCGCGTCGATCATGCGCGCGATCCAGTACAGCGCCGCGTCGGGGTCGGACCCGCGCACGGACTTGATCATCGCGCTCGCCGCGTCGTAGTGCCCGTCGTCGCCGTAGACCGCGACCTTCTGCTGGATCGAGTCCTCGGCGAGTTGTGTGTCGATCACGACGCGTTCGCCGGCACTGCTTTTGATCGCGACCTCAAGAGCCGTGAGCGCGCGCCGCGCGTCCCCCTCGCTCTTGACCGCCCAGACCCGCAGCGCGTCGTCGTGCGCCTCGATCGCCATGCTTCCGAACCCGCGCTCCGGGTCGGCGATCGCGCGCTTCAGCACCTCGACGATCTCGTCTTCTGTCAGCGATTCGAGCCGGAACAGCGTTGAGCGGCTGATGAGCGCACTGTTGACGCTGAACAGCGGGTTCTCCGTCGTCGCGCCGATCAGCGTGATCAGCCCCCGTTCCACATCGCCCAGAAGCACGTCCTGCTGGCTCTTGGTGAACCGATGGATCTCGTCGAGGAACAGGATCGTGCGCCGGTCCGTGTCCCCCAGCACGCGGTCGGCCTCGTCGATGATCTCGCGGATCCGCTTCACGCCCACGCTCGCCGCGTTCTCACGCACGAACCGCCGGTTGGTCGCGCCCGCGATGACCTCCGCGAGCGTCGTCTTGCCGGTGCCGGGCGGGCCGTGCAGGATGAGGCTCATGATCGCGTCGGCGTCGATCATCCGCCGGAGCAGTTTTCCGGGCCCCAGCAGGTGCGACTGTCCCACGACCTCGTCGATCGTGCGCGGGCGCATGCGGACCGCCAGGGGCCGCACACCCAGTTTCGCGTCCTCACGCTTCGTCGCCCAGAGATCCGAGCCCATGCCGCTCACGCGGTCAGTGTATGTCAGGGTCTGCTTCGAGCCCAGCCGCCGGATCGACTCGCCCTGATTCAAAGCGCGGACATGAAACTCACGGATCGCGAGAGATTCGGCAATCTGCCGCGTTGAACAGACGCAAACACGACATGTTCATTATTACCCGCTAACATCCGAAACCGTGCTCTGGATAGCCCTTGCAATCATCGTCCTCGCTGTCCTTGCGTTGCTGGGATGGGTCGGGCGCGCGATCTTCGACAACCCGCGGGGTGACTTCGAGACCGGTGTTGCGATGACGGTTGGGCGGGCGTATGTCGCTGCAGTTCATGCACTTCGGGTCCGAGGCCGAAAGCGGTTGGCCGCGCTCGGCCCCGAGATCGGTCGATCCGAGCCGCTCATTATCGTCTGCAACCACACCGCGGGGCTCGACCCGGTGCTCATCCAGACGGCGTGCCCGTTTTTCATCCGCTGGCTCATGGCCCAGGACATGCGGGCCTCCGTCCTCGAGTGGTTCTGGACGTTCTGGGACATCATCTTCGTCGACCGCGAGCGGCGTGACTCGGGGGGCCTGCGGACCGCGCTGCGCCACCTCAAGGGCGGCGGCGTGATCGGGATTTTCCCCGAGGGAGCGCTCGAGCGCCCGGCACGGCAACTGATGCCCTTCCAGCCCGGGGCGGGCCTGCTGATCAAGAAGAGCCGGGCCCGCGTGCTGACGGTCACCATCGAGGACACCCCGCAGTACGACCCCGCGTGGGCAAGCCTGTGGCACCTGAGCCGTTCGCGGATTCACTTCCGCGAGGTGATCGACTATGCGGGGTCGGATCTCGACGCGGCGGGCATCGCCGACGACCTCCGGCACCGGTTTGCCAACTACCTCGGCTGGACGACCAACGAGGTCGAGCCGCAGTCCT
Organism: Phycisphaerales bacterium UBA1926; assembly: GCA_002337215.1. GTDB lineage: Bacteria > Planctomycetota > Phycisphaerae > Phycisphaerales > UBA1924 > UBA1926. The sequence continues at coordinate 8,447 of DDFO01000018.1, forward strand.
ACGACTCGGCGTCAGCGCGAGGCTCGTACGGCCAGCGCGTCGTCGCCTGAGCCGTCGCACCCGGGTGAGCCCGTGTCTCAATCGTTCGACTGCTGCTGCATCCGCCGCAGGCCCTGCACCTGGCTGTCGATCATCGACCGCATCATGCCCCGCATCCCCGCGATCTGCTGGGCGCTCATGCCGGTGGCCTCGGGGCTCACCCCGATCGCGTCGAGCCACGCGGTCTCGGTCGGCATGTAGCCCATCTCGGCGAGCGAGCGTTCCATCTCGTGCAGGTGCCCCGCGCCGTAGAAGATCGCGATCGATCGCGGCGTGTTATCCGCGTCGGTCCGCGCGCGCTCGATCGCGTCGGCGATGTCTTCGAGCACCACCTCGTTGCGCTGGTCGATGAGCACGTCCATCATGCGCTGGAGGCCGGCTCCCGCGCCGTTCTCGCTGTCCCCGCCGATCCCGCCCGCGAGGTCCATCATCTCGTCGGCGTTGGCGAGGGTCTCGATCAGCATGAGCCGAAGCATCGCCCGGCTCTGGGGGCTCGCGCCGACGAACTTGAGGACGCCCCCGATCAGCTTGCCCATGACGCCCCGCCCGCTCATCAGGTCGAAGAGCGGGTCGCCGCCGCCGACCGCGGGCATCCCGCCGCCCGGTCTTGCGTCGTCGGGGTCGAGCCCCGCCATCGCGTAGGAGAGCGCCTCGGCGGTCGTGTCGCTGTTGACCCAGTGCGACTTGTCGTAGTCCATCGAGGTGAGCTGGAAGACCAGCCCCGCGGCGGTCGCCATCTGGGTCTGGATCCCATCGCCCGATTCGATCTCCTCGTCCACGATGGCGGGGAGGTCCGCCAGCGCGAGGTCGGCGTCCGCGCCTCGGCCGCCGGGCTCGCCGTCCGCGCCGAGACTCTGGATCACGAAACCGTCGTCGGTCGCTTCAAAGTGCATGGGCCTTCCCCACGCGTCCAGGCCCGAGGCTCTGATGAGCCGGGCCTCGTAGCCGCTCGCGCCGGCGTAGGTGTCCTCGATCGTGCGCGCGCTGGCGCCCTCCGCGCGCCGCTGCATCGCCGATACCGCGAGCAGGCGGATGCGCGATTTGGTGGCCGCGACCCTGTCTGCGTCGGACGCGTCGGGTTCGAGGGCCGCCCAGATCGGGCCCACGCCCTCGAACAGCACGAGATCGTGCGCATCGAGACGTTCCTCGAGCTCGGCGTAGTACGCCGGCTGCCCGACATGCGCGACGCCGACCAGCGTAAGCGTCGGCTCGTTGGGCCCACGCTGGAAGGTCCGCAGCGCGATCTGCAGGCTCACGCCCCCGGTCTCTTCCTGCTCCTGGACGCGGAGGTAGGGCTCGGGGTCGACCGGCTCGGCCCGCTCGGCGCAGGCCGGGAGCGGGAAAAACACGGCGGCGAGGGCCGCGAGCGACGCAGCGGCGCGGAAACGGAAGGGCGAGCGCATGGGGGGCTCCATCGGAGGATATGGCGACATCGAAGGACCGAACGAGAAACCGGACGACAGGCCGGACGACAGGCCGGACGCAATCAAGCGTACCGCCGCTCAGGGTGTTCGGTTCGGAGGGTCCCGGGTTGCAGGGTTGGTCAGGCCGCGGTGTTGATTCGGCTTCCGGCGTTCTTCGTCCCGGTCTTTGTACCGGCTTTTCGCGCCGACTTCGCGGGGCGAGGATCGGGCACGCCCCGGGCGCGGAGGTACTCGCGGAGGACACGGTCCGTCGAACTGCCCGGCTTCGCTTCGATCCGCGTCGCGGCGAGCGCGAGCGCCCCGTCGCTGAGCAGCACGGCGACCGGGGGCGGGGCGCCGTCGGTGTCGGCGAGCCTGCGGGCGAGCACGCGGTACTTGGTGGGCACCTTCGCCGCCCGCGCGATCCCGCGGAACGCCCGTTCTTCGATGGGAAGCTTGCGGATCCGGCTGATGCGCAGGTGGAGGGTCAGCACCGCCGCGAACGCAACGAGCACAACGGGGGCCATCACCCACCAGACGGTCGCGACATCGAGGGCGGCCTGGGGGACCGATTGTGGCGTCGGTTGCTGGACAGACTCGGTTGTCGGGCCCGCGGCGGGATCGGCCGATCCCTCGCTCGGCGCAACCGCGTCCTCGTCGCCCGGCTTGACGAGGCGGACGGGATTGCTGGGTGTCGCGAAGAGGTGACGCATCATCGGGAGCCTCCCGCGTGGGTCTGCACGGAGTCGCGGGATTCTGATTCGTTCGTCAGCGAGCCGGCGTCGGGGTGAGCATCGGCGAGCGCACGGATGCGTCTGGCGGCGCGGTCGATCGCGGGGTCACGCCTGCCTCGCCCCGGCGAATTGAGTTCATCGAGCAACCGGCGGGCGCACCGGACGGCCCGAGCGCGCACGTGCGGGTCTGCTTCCTCGCGGGCGAGCGCCGCGACCCGCCGGGCCGCAGATTGCCAGGCCGGATCGTCGGGGCCCAGCACCCGCCTGGGGTCGCAGAGCATGCGCTCGGCGAGCCACGCTCCCGCGAGGCGGTGGGGGGCGCGGTCGTCGGAGAGCATCCCGGCGAGATCGTCGTGGGTCTCCTCGGCGTTCACGATGCGGAGGCGTTCGACCGCGCGGACCGCGTTGGCGCGGGACCGGTGCTCTTCTGACTGCTTGATCTCGGTGAGCGTCCCGACGAGGGATTTGTCTTCGGCTCCGGCGTCGATCCGGGCGGCCAGCCGTTCGAGCGACTCGACGGCGTTCGCCCGCACGCGAGGGTCGGGCCGATCGATCGCGGCGAGCGCGAGCGCGAGCGACGCCCGGCTCGGGATCGCGCCCAGGGCCGACGCGGCGGTCGCGGCGACGCGGGCATCGTCGGGGTTCGTCGCTGGGCTCGCGAGGATCTTTGCCAACGGCTCGCTGAGCCTTTCGGCGATGCGGAGGCGGACGGCGACGAGGATCGCGCGCACGCGGAGCGACGCATCCGTGGAGCCGTCGAGGAGGTCGGCGAGCGCCCGGGCGAGCTCATCGGGGGCATGCTGCGCGAGCGCGATCGAGCGCACGCTGGGGGTGCCGGAGGCGTCGAAGAGATTGCTGCGGGCAATGTCCTCGCGGGCGATCCGGCGGACAGTGTCGTGGGGGCTCCGGGTCAGCAGGCGGGTGTGGCGCAGCCGGGGCGAATCGAGGGGCTCGGCGTGCGCGTTGGCGGCCTTGCCGGCGTGTGCTCCGGGCGTGCGCACACCGAGCGTCGATCGGCGGAGCGCGGCGAGCGTCGCGACGGCGGGGTCTGGGTCGAGCGTCCAGTCGGCGAGATCGGCGGTGTCCGCGAGCCGGGCGCACGCGAGCCGGGCGTGGGTGTTCGGAGCGGTCAGCAGCCGTTCTCGGATCTCCCGGTTCGATCGGGTCTCGGTGCGGGAGCCGGCGATGACCCCGTTGTTCGCGAGCAGCGAGGCGAGTCCGCGTTCGGCTGCGCCGGAGATCACCGTCTCGGCGGTTGGCAGAATCGGGGCGAGCGCGGAGTCGGCCTTCCGGTTCGCGATTCCTCGGTTCGGGGTGCCCAGGCTCGCGAGCAGGTCGCGCCGGGCGGGGTTCAGGATGAGATGCGCGCGCTCCAGCACGGCGTCGTGCTCGCCGGGTGTGCGGGCGTTGCCGAGGCGCTCGAGGCAGGCGAGCGCGAGCGGACCTGGCGCGAGCAGGCGCCAGGCGATCCGGCGGACCTCGGGGGCGGGGTCGCGTTTGAGCGCGCGGCGGAGAGCAGCAAACCCGGGGTGATCGCGGTCGGCGAGGATCGCGACGAGCGGGGCGAGTTCCCGGCTCGCGGGTTCATTGAGCGGTCGGTCGAGCAGGCGGAGGGCGGCGCGGACGAGCGGCGTGCACTCGGCGCCGTCCTCGGTCTCGAGGACGATCAATGCGGCGGCGACTGCATCGCGGACCGTGGCGGGAGCGGATCGGCGTGAACCCGAGTCGAGGTCTGTACGACGATCGGTCGCGAGCCGGATGCGTGCGAGCAGGGCGGTCTCGGCGGTCTCGACGGCGTCGCGGTTGCCGGAGCCCAGCATGAGGCGGAGCGTCGGGTCGTCGAGCCCACGCGAGGGTGCGCTGGGTGACGCGGTCTGGACGGTGCGCCGCGGATCGAGCGGGGCGCCATTGGCGCGTCCCGTTGGCCGGTTGGCGGTGACGTTGGATTGGCCGGCGTGGTCGGCAAGGAGCTGGGCGACCGCCGGCTTGCACGCGGGGTCGGTGTTCAGCGTCTCGTGTGCCCTTGCGGGCCAGTCGATGCCTTCGAGCGAGAGCGCGACCCGTCGCAGGACGGGATCGAGCCGTTCCCATTCGCGGATGACCAGCGACTGGGCCCGATATGCGAGTTGGGTGTCGCGATGCCTGCGGCGATCGGAAAAAGGCCGGAGCACCGCGGCGAGGGGCGACCTGTCGGGGGTGCTCGATTGGGGGTGCGGGGGCTCACATCGCTCGATGAGTTCGAAATATAGGGTGTTGGATTCGGATTTTGTAAGATATCGGATCGTCGATTCGATGGCTGATAGTCGTAGGTTGTTTGGTAGTTTGTGGAGCGCTTCGACCGCGGAACTGGCGGGCGGATGGGGCTGGTCTTGCTGTAAGTCCATGACTGTCAAGAAATTGCTAAGCCCGGGGTCCTGATTCGAGAAATAGTGCTGCAATCACCAATTTGTAGTGGATGGTCCTACTGGTGTTCTTCTATATTGTGAGTCGATGCAAACGGACAGCCTGCCGGCTGCCCGGCGTGTCGTACTCGTGGGGAGGCGCGGGGCAGGATTGCCCGTATCGCGCCTTAGAACATTCGGCTCATCGGCACCGCAGACCGCACATTCCGCGCGTGCCGGCGTTCAGCGAGCTGGGGCTGGCGATGGGGAGGGGATCTCGCCGGGCTCGGGCCGTGGGGCGTTTCAAAAAGCAGGGGAATCAAGGCCGTGAACCCGACCGCACTCACACCACAGATTGATCAAGCGTTTACCTTCGGGCTCTACAACCGAGCCCTGCATCCCGAGTTCTTCGACCTCCGATCGCGCCGGGTGGCGCGGCACCAGGGGTGGGAGTTGGAATCGTGGATCGTGTCCGGCGGGCACGCGCTGCGGTTCGGGACGGGTTCGGCGTGCTACGCCGAGGCGATCTGCCAGAACGGGACGCCGCTGCCCGATGCCCACTCGGTGACGAGTTTCATCTGCGCCGGCGAGCACGATCTCGACGAATCCTTCGATCAGGACGGCGTGGGGTACATCTCGACGATCCAGTCCGAGACGCTCGGTGAGAACCTGTACCGGGCGACCTTCGAGGAAATGTTGGATTACGCGAGCGAAGCCGACGCACAGGTGAGCCGCTGGGAATCGCCCGAGGGCTCGAACATGTCGATCATCGACGTGCAGCGGTTCCACAAGGAAGTGCACGCCCAGTGCTATCACCTCTATGCCCGCGGCGGTGTGGTGCTGCGGACGCAGACGATCTTTGAGCAGAAGTAAGAAGGCACTGGGCACTAGAGCGTGATGCGAGCCCGGTGTGTGTGGATTGTGCGTTCTGCCTGTCGGCGTTTCGTGGGCTAGACTTTGTCCATGAGCGGTTTCGTGATCATTCCGATCCGAATTATGCGGCCCTGCTGAAGCCCGGCTGTGCTCCTGACGGAGCATGATCGCGGGGATTGGCGGGGCATTTCGTGTTGGTCCGTTCCTATTCTTGAACTCACAGAACTGCTGATTTGATCGCGGTGTGCCGTCGCGGGGTCGTTATGGATCCGGGTTCGGCGGGCCGTGCGGAGTGATGCCGATGTCCGCCGATGCGACTGAACGATCGTACAAGAAGACGCTGAACCTCCCGAAGACCGGGTTCGCGATGAAGGCGAACCTGATCCAGAACGAGCCGGCCAGCCTGAAGCGGTGGGACAAGTCGGCGTCGTACGCGGCGCTACGCGAAAAGAAGGCGGGGAAGCCCACGTTCGTGTTCCACGACGGGCCGCCCTACGCGAACGGGTCGATCCATCTCGGGCATCTGATGAACAAGTGCCTGAAGGACTTTGTTGTGCGCAGCAAGGGCATGGCGGGGTTCGATGTGCCCTACGTGCCCGGGTGGGACTGTCACGGTCTTCCGATCGAGCACAAGGTGATGCAGGAACTGGTGGAGAGCGGGAAGGCGAAGAAGCTCGGGACGTTGGAGCCCGAGAAGGCGAAGATGGCGATCCGGCGGGAGTGCAAGAAGTACGCCGAGAAGTATGTGAAACTCCAGGCGGGGCAGATGAAGCGTCTGCTGACGCAGGCGGACTACGACGACCCGTACCTGACGATGCTGCCCGCCTACGAGGGCGCGGTGCTCGAGGTGCTCGCCGGGCTGGTTGCCAAGGGGCTGGTCTTCCGGGCGCTCAAGCCTGTGCATTGGTCGGTCGCGAACGAGACGGCGCTCGCTGAGGCGGAACTCGAGTACATGGATCGGGAGGACATCTCGGTGTACGTGGACTTCGAAGCCGCGGACGGTGCGGCGGTGTGCGCGGCGTTCGGGGTGGATCCCGAGGTGGTCGGCCAGACGCCTTCGTTCATGATCTGGACGACAACCCCCTGGACGCTGCCGGCGAACCTGGCGGTCGCGGTGCACGAGAAGTTCACCTACGTGCTCGCGCGGGTGGACGGGAACGTGACGGTCGTGGTCGAGGATCTGCTGGAATCGGTGACCAAGCAGGCGGGGAGCGAGGACGTCGAGGTGCTGGCGCGGACGACGGGTGACCGGCTCGTCGGGCTGCGGTACAAGCACCCGTTTGTGGACGAGCCCCCCAAGCCGCACGGAAAGCCGGACGCGGACACGAGCGCGTGCTATCAGATCGTCAGCGCCGACTATGTGACGGTGGAGGACGGCTCGGGCCTGGTGCACACGGCACCGGGGCACGGCGTGGAGGACTACCAGACCGGCCTGCGGGTCGGGCTGCCGGTGTACTGCCCGGTGCGGGGGGACGGGACGTACGACCACACGGTGCCCGAGTGGCTGCGCGATCTGAGCGTGTGGGAGGCGAACGAGAAGGTGACCGAGCACCTGCGGGCGAGCGGGCACCTGTTCCACGACAACACGTTCATGCACTCGTACCCGCACGACTGGCGGAGCAAGACGCCGGTGATCTTCCGCTCGACCGAGCAGTGGTTCGTGGGGGTGGATGCCGAAATCTCTGATACAGGTGAGACCCTTCGCGCAAAGGCTCTCGGTTTCGTCCGGCCGAGCAGAGAACAGGCTCTCCTACTCGAATACAAACATCACCGCGAGAAATTGCGGTCGGGTGCGGAGATCAAGCCGGAAGACCCGAACTTTGCGGTGATCAATCATGATCTAACTCTCGATCAGATCGATGACAAGATCAGAGAATTAGAGGAACGAGTTAGAGCGTCTAGTCTCACATTCGTCCCCGAGTGGGGGCGGAACCGGATGCGGGGCATGCTCGAGTCGCGCCCCGACTGGTGCATCAGCCGGCAGCGGTCGTGGGGGTTGCCCATCCCGGCGTTCATCTACGGCGACGGGTCGGCGCTGATGACCGAGGCGAGCGTGCGGGCGGTGGCGACGCTGTTCCGCGAGGAGGGCTCGGACGCGTGGTTCACGAAGGAGCCCGCGGAGATCCTCAAGCACTACAACCCCGACGACGACCCGGCCGCCCCGGACGGGTTCGACATGAACCTGCTCAAGAAGGGCGGGGACATCCTCGATGTCTGGTTCGAGAGCGGCTCGAGCTGGAACGCGGTGATGCGCGAGCGGCTCGGCGCCGGCGCGTTCCCGGTGGAGCTGTACCTGGAGGGGTCCGACCAGCACCGGGGGTGGTTCCAGCTCTCGATGCTCCCGGCGATCGGCGTGATGGGCAGGCCGCCCTACAAGACCCTGCTCACGCACGGGTTCATGAACGACAAGGACGGCAAGAAGCTCTCCAAGAGCGCCGGGCACACGATCGAGAACATGTTCGACAAGTACGGCGCCGACGTGATGCGGTGGTGGGTCGCCTCGCTGCCCTACGAGGGCGACGTGAAGGTGGACGACGAGTTCTTCGTGCTCGCCGGTGAGAGCTACCGCAAGGTCCGCAACACGATCCGCTTCCTGCTGAGCAACCTGTCGGACTTCACCGCGGGCGAGCACTGCGTCGAGTGCTCGTCGATTGACCCGAAGAGCATCGACGCGTGGGTGCTGGCGGAATTCGACAAGCTGAGCGCCGAGGTGCAGGACGCGTACGCGAAGTACAACTTCCGGCGCGCGCACGCGGCCATCTACAACTTCTGCAGCGACACGATGAGTTCGGTCTATCTGGCAGCGACCAAGGACCGGCTCTACTGCGACGCGGCCGATTCGCCGCGGAGGCGGCGCACGCAGACGGTCATGTGGGACATCGCCGATGGGCTCTGCCGCCTGCTGGCACCGATCATGTGTCACACGGCCGACGAGGCGTGGCGCGAGCTGAAGCAGGTTGACAAGAACGACCCGGCGTGCGTGCACTTCGAGGAGTATCTCGAGCCTTTCGGCCTTGAGATCGACGCGGGATGGGCCGCGGTGATGGCGGCGCGGGACGCCGGCCTGATGGCGATCGAGAAGGCGAAGGCGGACGGCATCGACAACCCGCTGGACGCCGGGCTGGTCTTCCCGGATCCGGACGGCGTGCTCGCGGGGTTCGACGCGGTGGACCTCGCGGACTTGTGCGGCGTGAGCCGGGCGTCTGTTGATGCGCGTGCGACAGAGGTCGCGGTGCAGGATCTGCGGGACGAGCCGCGTTGCGAGCGGAGCCGGAAGCGGGACGGGACCGTGAAAGAGCGTTCGGACGGCGGGCTGCTGACGGACCGGGACGCGGCGGTGGTTGGGGTGTGAGGGTCGGAGTTTCAGTTCGGCCCTGTGCGTCCGGTGCCGCGGTTCAGCCCGGAGGGTGAACCGCGAACGGGCGTCGTTGGTGGTTCGCCGCGTTCGCCCTCCGGGTCGAACTCGGGCACCTTTCCGGCGTTGTCGGGCGGGCGTGCGACGCGCCGACCCTCTCGATCTGCCCCCAAGCCCGCGCTTCGGGCTCTTTTGGTTGCATCGGCTAAACTTCTCATATGACCACCGAACACACCGCGACGCTGCTTTCTGGGGTGCCCTCGATCAACAAGGCCGTGTTCCACGCGATCCGGTTCGACGCCCACGATCCGGCGTCGATCATCGTGACGCCGCACGGGAACCGGCGGCTGGTGCTGCGGGACGTCGAGGTGCAGCGGGCGAAGAAGCTCGCGAAGGCCGACGAGGTGTTCTGCTACGAAGATTTCGAACCCACGGCGGGGCTGAGCGGGGACCGTGAGATCCGTGCTGCTCAGGCGACCGCCGAGTGCCTCCGGCGGATGGACATCACGCAGGTGACGGTCGATCGCACGGCCTCGGCACTGCTCATCGACGAGCTCGAGATCGCGGGGATCACCGTTGTGCTCGACCGGCAGCTCGGCGTACGCGACCGGCGGAGCAAGGACGCCGACGAGATCGCGGCGCTGCGGAAGGCGACGGAGATCACCGAGTCGGCGATCCGCATGGCGTGCGAGACGATCGCGGGCGCGAAGGCCAACAAGAAGGGCGAGCTGAAGCTGGGGACCAAGATCCTGACCGCCGAGATGGTCAAGGCGATGATCACCAACCATCTCGCGGAGCGAGACGCGTTCGGGGAGCACCACATCGTCGCGTGCGGCTCCGAGGGGGGCGATTGCCACAACACCGGGACGGGCGTGCTGCGGACCGAGCAGCCGATCATCGTCGATGTCTTCCCCAAGCATCTGTCGTCCGGCTACCACGGCGATTGCACCCGGATGGTGGTGCACGGGGATGTCCCCGACGAGGTCGCGCGGATGCACCTTGCGGTCAGCGAGGCGAAGGCCGCGGGGATCGCGGTGATCCGCGCCGGTTCAACGGGCGAAGACGTGCACCGGGCGGTGGTGGGAGTGATCGAATCGCACGGGTACCGGATGGGGTTCCCGCCCGAGGGCGCGCCGCCGGCGTATTGCTCGATGCCGCACGGGACCGGGCACGGGCTCGGGCTCGATCTCAAAGAGCCGCCGCTGCTCGACTTCAAGGGCCCGGAACTGGTGGTGGGAGACGCGGTCACGGTGGAGCCCGGGCTGTACTCGCTCGCGGTCGGCGGCATGCGGCTCGAGGACCTGCTGATCGTGACCGAGGACGGCTGCGAAAACCTCAACACGCTGCCCGAGGGCATGAACTGGTCATAACGAGGGTTCTTCTCGGACGTCTGTTCGGATCACGGGCCTGCGGTGTCGTTTTGCGGCAACATGTCTAGAGCAGGCGGGGCTCGGACCCGATGAATGATGCGATGACGCATCACGACGGGATCGGAAACGAGGGATCGGCGGCGCGCGACCCGCAGAAAACGCGGAGCGGCGTCGTGCGCACGCGACGCCGCGCGGTCGGGGCGGATCAGGCCGGGTCGTCGTCGGACCGACTCACGGCGGTCGTGCACGAACTGCGGAACCTCGTCGATGGCTCGCTGCGTTGGGTGACGATCGCGGCGCGGGACCTTCCCAAGGCGAGCGAGCACCCGGGCGATGAGTCGCTCGAGAGCGAGCTGGAGCGGACCCGCAGGCAGCTTGAGACGGTGCGGATGGCGCTCGTCCAGATGAACGAGATCGTGCGCACGAGCGCGGGGTCGGGGCTCTCGATCGGCTCGCCCGCCCTGGGTGGGTCGGCCAGGGTGACGCTGGGCGAGGCGCTCGATCACGCGGTCGATGTCGTGCGTCCCAGGGCGTCGTCGCTGGGGATTGAACTGTCGCTGACCATCGACGAGCGGGCGGGGCCCCGATCGGCTGGACCGACCTACACCGTGATGCTCAACGCGTTGCACAACGCGATCGATGCGGTCGAGACGCGGATCGCGCGGGCGCGGGCGAGCAAGGCGAGCGCGGGGCCCGGGCGGGGGCTGGTCTCGGCGCGGCTGGGCTGGATCGAGCGTGGCGGGATCGCGCGGGTCGTGCTCGAGGTGCTCGACGACGGGATCGGCGCGCCCGAGCTGGATGATCCGGGCGAGGTGTTCGACCCCGGCTTCAGCGAGCGCGAAGGCGGGCACGGGATCGGGCTGGCGCTGTGCCGGCAGATCGTGATCGAGCTCGGCGGGCGGATCGAATTGACCAACCGGACGGATGGGCCCGGCGCGGTGCTGCGGGCGGTGTTCCCGGCTCCGGCGGTTGTTGAGATGGACCAGAACTGATGACGGCGACGAAACGCATTCTGATTGTTGATGACGACCCGATCGTCGCCGAGTCGCTCGCCGAGCACCTGACAGGCGAGGGCTACGAGACCGCGACGGCGATGAACGTCGCCGAGGCTCGGGCGCTGCTCGACGGGGCGTCGAACTTCCCGACCAGCGGCGGGCGGGCGCCGCAGCCGGTGCACGTGGTGCTCAGCGATGTCTCGATGCCCGGCGAGTCCGGGGTCGATCTGCTGCGATGGACCCGCGAGCACCACCCGACGACCGCGGTTGTGATGCTGACCGGGTACGGCACGATCGAGAGCGCGGTGGAGGCGCTCCGGCTCGGGGCGGCGGACTACCTGACGAAGCCCGTGATGGATGACGAGCTGGCGGTTGCGCTCGAGCGAGCGCTCCGGCAGCAGGCGCTCGTGGAGGAGAACCACACGCTGCGGATGCAGCTCGACGACCGGTTCGGGCTCGACAACGTCGTGGGCATGGACCCGCGGATGCGGAAGGTGTTCGAGCTGGTGGGCGCGGTGGCGCCGAGCCGGACGACGGTGCTGATGAGCGGCGAGAGCGGCACGGGCAAGAGCCTCATCGCGCACGCGATCCATCACCGATCGCCCAGGGCGGACAAGGCGTACGTCGAGCTGAGCTGCGGCTCGATCCCCGAGACGCTGCTGGAGAGCGAGCTGTTCGGGCATGTGAAGGGCGCGTTCACGGGCGCGCACGCGGACAAGAAGGGCCGGTTCCTCGCGGCAGACGGCGGGACGCTCTTTCTTGACGAGATCAACAGCGCGAGCCCCGCGATGCAGCTGAAGCTGCTCCGCGTGCTGCAGGAGCGGAAGTTCGAGCCCGTGGGCTCGACGCAGACGCTCGAAGTGGACGTCCGGGTGATCCTCGCGAGCAACCAGCCGCTCGAGGACCTTGTGGCGAGCGGGGCGTTCCGCCAGGACCTGTACTACCGGATCAACGTGGTCAAGATCGAGCTGCCGCCTTTGCGCGATCGGATCGCCGACATCCCGCAGCTCGCCGAGCATTTTCTTGAGCAGCAGTCGGCCGAGCTGGGCAAGTCGTTCACGGGGTTCAGCGCCGGGGCGATCGACGCGTTGCGTCGGTACGGTTACCCCGGCAATGTGCGCGAACTGGCGAACATCGTGGAGCGGGCGGCGGTGCTGAGCCGGGGCCAGACGATCGGGCTCGAGGATCTCCCGCCGCAGGTGATCGAGGGCGCGGACGCGGGGCTGATGCGGGCGGCGAGCGGTGGCTCGATCGACGGCACGGCCGGGACGGCGGCGGCGCACGCGGATGCCGGGCACTGGGAGCCGATGCCGCTGGTGGAGGCGTTGAAGGAGCCTGAGCGGCGGATCCTGCTCGCGGCGCTCGAGGCGCACGACTGGAACCGCCAGAAGACCGCCGAGGCCCTCGATATCAACCGGACGACGCTTTACAAGAAGATGAAGGCGTTCGGGCTCGAAGAGGGCCGTCGGGCGGGGTGAGAATCTCCGATTCTACTGGAAAGACCCACCTAAACGGGTATTCTGTGATACGGGCGGTCGATCTGGAACGCCCTTCCGCCTGTTTGAGAGGGATTGTGATGAATCGACTTTGTATGTGCGCAGTCGGCGCGATGGGTGTTGCCGGTGGTCTGGCCTCGGCCGAGGTCGTCTGGTCGTTCGATACCGATACGCAGGGCTGGGGCACGTTGAACGATGCGCGGGAGTTCGCATGGGACGGTGCGTCGGGTCAGCCTGCGGGGTCGATCCGGGCCCGCGATATCGGGGATGGGCGGATCTGGTACTTTTCGGCACCGGTCGTGGACATCTCGAACGCCGCGAGCATGTACGGCGGCGAGATCGCGTGGGATGTGCTTGGGATCCAGGGCAATCAGGCCTCGTTCGGTGGGCGAGCGGATGTGATGCTCGTCGGCGGTGGGCTCTCGATCGGGATCGATGTGGGGGCACAGCCCGTGAACGGGCAATGGACCTCCTGGTCGGCGGCGGTCTCGGAAGCGGGCGGCTGGCGGGTCGTGACCTCGCTGTCGAGCGGCGCGCTCGGAGCGTCTGTGACCGAAGCGGAGATTCGCACGGTGCTGGCCGACTTGTCCGGGTTCTATATCCAGGGCGAATACACCAACGGCGCGGACCGGGCAGGCCTGGACAACGTTTCCTTCGTGCCGGCTCCCGGTGTCGCGGTCGGCTTCGGCATGCTCGGGATCGCTGGGATGCGTCGACGCCGGTAAGGCGCTCCTGATCGATCAGACCGATTTCGGCTTCACGGCGAGCACGGCGCACCCGACCTCGCGGATGACCTTCTCGGCGGTCGTTCCGAGCAGCATGTAGGCGATCCCGGTCCGGTTGGTTGTGCCGGTCACGACGAGGTTGGTATGCGTCTCGGTCGCATGGCGGACGATGGCGTCGCTGTAGCTCTTGCAGGACACCACGGTGAATGTCGTCTGGGTGTCGCCGGCGTGCTGGCGGAGCTCGCTGTCGAAACGGTCCTCGAGCACGCGAGGGAGCCTGTCGATGAGCTCCTGGGACGGCCCCTTGACGAACACGGACTGATCGACCTTCTCGTGGGCGTAGAGCGCCGTGAGGGCGCCCTCATCGAGCGTCGCGACGGACGCGGCGGCATCGAGGACGGCGGGCGAGAGATCGGAGAAGTCGACGCACGCCGTGATGTGGGCGAACGGGCCCCGGCTGTCCTCTGGGACCAGCATCACATTGCAGGGGGCTTTCCGCACGCATCGGCCGCCGACGGTGCCGAGCCGTTTGTTTGATTCGCCTGTGTTCCCGATGATGAGCAGATCGGGATGGACCTCGTCGATCGCGGCGAGGATCGATTTATACGGTTTCCCCGGGCGAACGAGAATGGTCGTGTCTTCCGGGGCGTTCGCGTTTGCCAGTTGGTTCGCGACCCGCTCGGTCAGCGCATCGATCGCTTCGCGGTCTCCGAAGTCCGTGGTGTCGGGGAAGAAGGCGCGGAGGTCGTCAACGCCGTTCATGGATGGTGCGTGGATGATGTGCAGCGACGCGCCGCAAGCGGTCGCGAGCCGGCAGGCCTGGTGGACGGCGGCGGTGGCGCCGGCGGAGAAGTCAGTCGCGGCGAGGATCGTTCGTGGGATGGTCATTCCAGATGATAGTATGGGTAATGCAAGGCCGCGCTGCCCGGGCAATGCGCCGGAAGGCCGGCCAGAGCGATCGGGAGGTGCGGGTCATCTCTTAAGTATGGGTGTTTCAAGCGGCCTTGGCGTGGCCGACGAAGATCGCGGTCATCTTGCGGATCATCTCGGTTGCTCGCCCATCGTCTTCGGAGAGCCGGGGGTCGTCCGCGAGGGCGCAGATGTCGGCGATGGTCGGCTCGATGTCTCCGTCGGCTCCGTCGAGATCGAGGACGCCCATACTCCAGTAGGGCGCACTCCGCGATTCGCAGGATCGTCGGACGAGGAGGCGGCAATCCTGATGCCGAGGGTCGGTCTTGATGCTGTTGTAAAGGCTATCGATCGCGTTCGGCTCGCCCTCAAGATAATGCAGGAAGCACCCGGATCGATGGAGCAGGAGTCCGGTGATGTCGTGGTCCGCGCATTGAATCGGAGCGATGAGCTCTGGATCTCATGAAGATCCGCCTCGGTGTTCGCCAGGCGGGCCTTGCTTATGTAGACAAGTTGGAGAAGTTCGGCGGCCATCGGAAGAGAATCGGCTCTTTGGGGATCGGGCTGTATGGCGCACCGGGAAATCACGTACATGCGAGATTTCCGGCACCATTTTGGACGCAGCGAAGGTTCCTGCCTGATTCTCGGAGCATCGCTGCCACCAAGCAGGACCAGGTATCGGACCTCACCAAGATCGTTCACGAGATCCTGCACGACGGGGCGACGGGGCGACGGGGCGACGGGGCGAAGGGGCCCACGCGAGGCTCGACGAGGTCTGATCGCGAGGCTCAGCGGTTCATTGTGATCATGATCCGCTCTGCTGGTTGTTCCCGTTGTCATTCTATGCGCTGCAGCAACTCCTGCACGGCGATCTTGAGTTGGGGATCCATACCCGCCGCCTCGTCGTTCGGCAGTTGGGGAACGTCGATGTCGGGCTCGGCGCCGTAGACGTCCATGTCGGTCCCGTCGGGGAGGTACCACCCGCGGAAGGGGATGCGGACGAACGACCCGTTGATGAGGCCGTGCGAGCCGGTGGAGATGACGGCGCCGTGGGTCTGCGTGCCGACGAGCTTGCCTCGGTCTGTTGTTTTGATCGAATGGCTGAAGATCTCGGCGTTCGAGTACGAGTGCTGGTTCATGAGGACCGAGAGGGGCCTCTGGTACGCGTGGATGAGCCGGCGATCGCGCGGGTAGTCGTCGAACTCGGCATCGTCGAAGTCGGCGCCCCGTGGGACGGTGAACGCGTGGGCGGGCGCGGTGAGCGAGGCGAGGAGGATGTCGGTGGTCCAGCCGCCCCCGTTGTCGCGCACGTCGATGATGAGGCCTTCCTTGCCGTGCGCGGCGGCGTAGAGGTCACGTTCGTAGTCGCGGACCTGGGGGCCCGACATCCCGCGGATGTGCAGGTACCCGATGCGTCCGTCCGACCACTCGTGGACGCGGGCCTCGCGGCGTTCGACCTCGTCGCGGTAGCGCATGGTGGTCTCGGTGCCCAGCGAGTGGGGGACGAGAAGGAGCGTGCGCGTGATCGGGCCGTCGTCTGAGGGACGCTGCACCGTCACGAGTGTTTCCTTGCCCGCGGTGCCGATCATCGCGGCCCGCAGATCGCGGACGCCTTTGGCGGTGTTCGGGGCCGCGAGCGGTTCACCGTTGATGTGGGTGATGGTGTCCCCGTCGAGGATGCCGTCCTCGCCGTTGTCGGCCGGGCCGTCGCGGAGGACGCGCTGGACGAGGTAGCCGGTCCCGTCCTGGCCTTTGGTGGGCTGCGCGTCGATGCCGAGCATCCCGACGCGGGGGGATGGTGAGCGGTAGCCGGGGCCTCCTCGGGCACCGGTGTGCGAGCCGTTCACCTCGCCGAACAGGGCGCTGAGCACGCGGTTGAGCTCCTGCTGGGTTCTGGTCCGCGCCGCGAGCTGCGCGTAGCGGTCGGTGACGGCGTCCCAGTCGAGCCCCTTGAGCGTGGGGTGGTAGAACGACATGCCGAAGATGCGGGCCCCCTCGCGGAACATCTGCATCCGCTCGGCGTGCTTATCGATCGTGACCGGGGCGTCGATGCCGTAGGTCGTGACCTTGCCCCCGGTGGGCGAGACGGTGTGGGCCTGGCCCCCCTTCACGAGGACGGCCTTCTTGCCCGTCAGATCGGTCGAGACGCTGTTGACACCTCCCGTGACGACGGTTTCGCGTTCCCGGCCCCGGTAGTCCACCGAGTAGAGCCCGCGGTCTCCGTCGATCGAGGCGCTGAAGAGCACGCGTTCCCCGCCCGGCGTGGTTGCCAGGTCGCCCTCACCCCCCGGGATCGACGTGATGCGTCGGATCCGCAGGAAGGCGTCGTCGGTATCGAACTCGAGCGTTTCCTCGTCCTCGTCCTCGTCCTCGTTGTCTTCGTCTCCGTCATCCCCTTCGTCGTTCGCATCGTCCGCGTCGTCCGAATCATCCGCGTCGGCAGGCTCGATCGGTTTCAGTTTGCCAGCGGTCTTCGCCGCGTCTTTGAAGTAATCGGCGAGCTCGTAGTCGGTCATGTCCTCGAGCGATTCGTCGAGGAAGACCATGTACACGTCGAAGTCCCAGTTCTCTGCCGCCCGATCGCTGAGGAAGTAGAGCACCTTCCCGTCGTGGCTCAGCCGGGGTGCGGTGTCGATGTCGGGATGGCGTGTGATGTTCCGGGGCTGGGCCTCGGGCGAGCTCGCGTCGTCCTCGAACGCGTCCACGTTCATCACCCAGATGTCGCTGTTGAATTGGAGGTCCTGCTGGCTGAAGACAATGTGCTCGCTGTCGGCAGCCCACTGCACGTCCGGTATGTTCCAGCCTTCACGAACGGTAACGAGCTCGTCGTCCTCAAGGTCGTAGAGCATGAGGTCGCCGCGTTCGCGGATGAAGATGAGTTCCTCGCCGTCGGGGCTCGGGTTGGGGTAGCGGTCGATGTGGTCGCTGACGACGACGGGCTCGATGCGGAACTGGAGCGATTTGGCCCACCGCTCGCCGGGCGTGGGGCCCTTGTCTTCCTTGTCCTTCTTCTTGTCGTTCTCTTTGTCGTCAGCAGAGTCCGCGTCGCCTTCGTCTTCATCTCCCGCGTCGTTCTCCCCGGCGTCGTTGCTCTCTGCCTCATCGTCCGATTCGTCGTTGTCTTCGTCATCGGCGTCGGCGGGCTCGAGGTCCTGGCGCGAGAGGGCGACGGTCGCGGCGTAGATGCTCTCGGGGCCTTCCATATCGCTCACGAAGTAGAGCCGCGTGCCGTCGGGCGACCACGCGATCTGTTGGTCGCGGGCTTCCGAGTTGGTCACCCGCCGGGCGGGCCTGCCTTCATCGGTGCTGCGGACATAGATCTCGCCGCGTGCGACGATCGCGATCGTCTTCCCGTCGGGGCTCAGCGCGGTCTCGCTCGCTTCGCGGTCGAGGTCCATGTTCTCGATCGACCCCGCGTTCGTGTCGCCCGAGATCGCGATCTCGATCTCTTTCGGCGTCGCGTTCTTGTCGGACAGATCGAGCGTGTAGATACCGTCCCAGACGACGAACACGGCCGTCGAGCCGTCGCCGCTGACATCGAGGTCGCGGACGCCGTGGGCGATGGTGGTCTCGTCGGCCGAGGGCTTGAAGTCGGTGAGCACCTCGGGCTGCCACGCGCCGGGCGTGTGCCTGGTGAGGTTGTACTGCCCCGTGCTTGAGCCGATGTAGAGCGTCGAGCCGTCGGGCAGGGGGTGGGGCTGCATGTCGTCGGAGGTGTCGGTTGTGAGCCGGAAGAAGCTGCCGCTGGCGGGCTCGAACGACCAGATCTCGCCGGTGGCGGTGCCCCGGTAAACGGGTCGGAAGGTCGTGTTGGATCCGCGTGCGAAGACGACGCGTTCGCCGTCGGCGCTCATCACGGGGTGCTCGCCGAACGCGTCGGTGAGACGCTCGACGGCGCCGCCGTCGAGTGGGGCGCGGTACATGCGCTCCTCGCGGTAGATGTCGCGTTCCTGGAAGGAACTGAAGAGCAGCGCATCGCCCTCGGGGATGAACCCGCTGAGGCTGTGGCTCGCATCCGCGACGGTGACCCGGCGGGGAGCGCCGGCGATCAGCGTGCCGTTGACGATCGAGAGATCCGCGACATAGAGGTTCTTCGCCCCGTCCCGGTTCGATTCAAACGCGAGCAGCGAGCCATCGGGGCTGACCTTGCTGGCGAGTTCATCGGCGGGGTGGCTCGTGAGCCGGACGGCGGGACCGCCATCGGTCGGCACGCTCCAGAGATCGCCCGCCCAACTGAAGATCGTGAATGCGGCGTCGGGCGTCAGACTCGGCAACTGCGGGTAGATGCCCTCGGGTGATCGGTGGTCATCGGCGAGGGCCGGGCTTGTGAAAACTGCGGGGGCGAGCGCGAGCATCGAAACGGCTGGGATCGCGAGCAGATTCTTCATATCGAGCAGGCTCCGTGGGGTGCTGTCGGGCATCGCTCGGATCGACGGCAACGAACTCCGCCGTCGCCGATACCGCTGGACCGACCGGCACACGGTACCGCATCCGTCGGCGTCTGGCGAGCCCGCGCTGCGCACTTGTCCGCTCGAATCGGGGGGCGGCGAATCCGAACGCGTGCGCGGGACGAAAGTTCTCCTGACCACGCCTCCGCGTGGTTTGGAAGGAACGTCGATGCCTCGCGATCAGGAACGTGCTCAGGAACGTGCTCAGGAACGTGCTCAGGAACGTGCTCAGGAACGTGCTCAGGAACGTGCTCAGGAACAGGAAATCATCCGGGTGGAATCACCCGAAGGCCGGCCCGCGCACCCGGACGTCGGCAGCAAGACTCTCGGGACGCTGCTCCTGCTGACCGCTGTGTTCCTGGTTATCGTGTCTCTGGTGCTCGGTTTCTTGCTGGGCCAGCCGATCGCGGCGCTTGCGATCGCGGCGCTTGCGATGCTCGCCTTCGTCGCGAATCCGGAGGTCTGGGCGACGATACTTCGAGGCAAGGAACGCCGTCGGATCGCGGAGCGACGCGAAACATCCGGCTGACCACGCACGCACACGAGCGCCGGGTGCGGCGGGGTCCGATGCCCGAGCGTCGGTCTCACCGAGGGTCGCGTTTTCTCGGGTCGCTTGCGGATTCGTAGGCACCGCGGGAACTTCCGTTTCGATCGACACGACGGATGAGCTGGCACGAGCCGATATCGAGACGGTCTCGGAGGGCGTATCCCATCGCTTCCAGGTCCGTCCGAAGCGCCCGCTTCGACCGCGTGATCTCGGCGGGCTGCTGCTGATCAAATTTGGATTCAAAATAGACCGCGTCGGGTGTCCATTGGTGATGGAGCCTCGGCGCGTTCACCGCCTGCTCTGCCGTCGCGTCGGCCACGAGCACGCGGAGCAGCGACTGGGCGGTCGCGTTGATAATCCGGGGCCCGCCCGACGCGCCGGCGACCGCAAGGACATCATCTTTGCCGTCGAGCACGATGGTGGGGGACATGCTTGAGAGCGGGCGTTTGCCGGGCTCCGGGAGGTTGTCATCGGACTGCGCGAGCCCGAACGCGTTGGCTTTGCCTCGCACGGTCGTAAAGTCGTCCATCTGGTTGTTGAGACAGAACCCGAGCCCGTCGGGCGCGAGCAGCGAGCCGAACGCGAGATTGATCGTCTCCGTGCACGACACCGCGTTGCCTTTGGAATCCACAACGCTGATATGGCTTGTGCCACCGTCGGCCGGGATGGCCGCGGCCTCGCCCGGGTCAAACACGCCGTACCGGTCGTGCGCGAGCGGTTCGCCGGACGCGATCCGATCGGCCGTTCGGTCGAGATTGGCGGGATCCAGCATGGCGTCGATGGGCAGCGCGACGAACGCCGGGTCGGCGAGGTGCCGGCTGCGGTCGGCGAACGCGTGTTTCATCGATTCGATCAGCAGCCGGGCGCAGTCGGTATCGGGGTAGCCCGTCGCGGGCATATCGAAACCTTCGCGGATCGCGATGCGTTCGAGCAGCCCGAACATCTGAGCGATCGCGACCCCGCCGCTGGACGGGGGCGGCATGACGAGCATCGACCGGCTGCCGTGCGGCCCGTCGAATACGTCGCCGAGTTTGACACGGATCGGATCGGTCTCCGAGACCCGGTATGCCTTGAGGTCGTCGAGTGTGAGCACACCGCCATCGCGCTGCACAGCCTGAACGATCGCCGCCGCGACCGGGCCCTCGTAGAACCCCGATCGCCCGCCCGCGGCGATCCGGCGGAGCGTTCGCGCCTGCGCCGGGTTGCGGAGTTCGTCCCCGATGCGGATGGTTCCGCTGCGCGTCAGCGTGCTGGCGACAAAGGAGAAGCGGTCCTCGCCCGCTGGGTATTTCTCGAAACTCTCCCAGACCGACCGAGCGGTCTCTGCGTGATGCCGATCGATCGCCCACCCGCCCTCGGCGAGTTCGATCGCGGGCGCGAGGACCGTTGCCCGGTCGAGCGTGCCGTAGATCTCGAGCGCGTGCAGCAGCCCGGCGACGGTGCCCGGCACGCCCACGGCCATCCCGCCGACGCGGGAGGCGAGCGGGTCGTCGGTCTGCTCATAGCTGTCGGGCCCGGTGCCGGCAGGGCACGTCTCGCGATAGTTGAGCGCGATGTCGCGCGGGCCGTCACCGGGCCCGAGGCTCGGGTGATCTTCGAGGTGGATGAGCATGAACCCGCCGCCCCCGATGCCGCAGGAGTCGGGGCGGACGACGGAGAGCGCGAGGCTTGTCGCGACCGCCGCGTCCACGGCGTTGCCGCCGATTTCGAGCATCTGCCTCCCCGCCTGCTCGGCGAGAGGGTGGTCCGCGGCGACCGCACCGTCGGCGCGCGCGGTGGAACCGCGGTTCGTTGTGCACGCGGTGCAAGCGAGTAGAAGTGCGAGAGATAGGACGACACGGGATGCACGCTTCATCCGCGTGTTATACCCCGCGGCGCTGCTTTGCATCGGTGATGGTGACCGACGCCGGGCGCTCCCGGTGGATCAGTCGAGGGCG
>DDFO01000018.1:29675-31191 GCA_002337215.1 Phycisphaerales bacterium UBA1926
CTTGATCAGCCCGATGTGGCTGTACGCCTGCGGGTGGTTGCCCAGCGTGCGTTTGGCATCGGGGTCGTATTGCTCGGGGAGCAGCCCCGTCGGGCCGGCGGTCGCGATGTACTTGGCATACAGGTTCTTCGCCTCGTCCACACGTCCCGAGAGCGCCATCGCCTCGATGAGCCAGGACGTGCAGAGATAGAACCCGCCCTCGCCCCCGGGCAATCCGTCGTCGTAGTGGTAGCGGTAGACGGTGTTCTCGTTGAGAAGGTCCCGTTCGACGGCGCGGATGGTCCCCGCGAACCTGGGGTCATCGGGCGTGACCATGCCCGTGAGCCCGATGAGCAGGACCGACGCGTCGGGGTCGCGTTCGCCGTACGCGCTCGTGAACGCGTCCACATCCGCGTCCCAGCCTTTCTCAAAGACGTCCGCCTTGATCTCGTCGGCCAGCGCGCGCCACTCGGGGCGGGCCCGCCCCAGGAATCGCTCGGCGATCTCGGCGCCGAGGTGCGCCGTCTGCCAGCACATGACCTTCGAATGGACGTGGTGCCGCACCGGGCGGCGGATCTCCCAGATCCCGTGGTCGGCCTCGCGCCAGCGCGATTCGACGGCGCTCACCATCGCCTCGACCAGACGCCAGTGCTCGCCCGAGAGCGGGGCGCCGCTGTGCAGGAGCAGCGAGACCAGTTCAACGATCGGGCCGAACACATCGAGCTGCACCTGCTTGTTGGCGGCGTTGCCGACGCGCACCGGACGCGAGGCCGCGTAGCCCGGGAGTTCGCGGATCTCCGCCTCGGCGGGCAGGTCGTTCCCGTTGACGGTGTAGATCGGGTTCAACCGGTCGGGCGAAGGCAGCTGGTCGACGACTCCGAGCAGCCAGTCGAGAAAACGCACGGCCTCCTCGTTGCTGCCAAGACGCACCAGCGCCGAGGCCGACAGCGCCGCGTCTCGGGGCCAGCAATACCGGTAGTCCCAGTTGCGCACGCCCCCGATGCACTCAGGGAGGCTCGTCGTTCCCGCGGCCGCGATCGCGCCGGTCGGTCCGTGGCACAACCCACGGAGCACCAGCGCGCTCCGCTTGACCAGGCCCTCAGTCGTTTCGGGAAGTTCCAGATCCTCGGCCCAGTGGGCCCAGTGCCGCGCCGTCTGCTTGGAGCGCTTCGCTTCGGTGATGACCGGCGGGGACAGATCGCCCGTCCCGTGCCTGAATTCGAGCTCGAGCCTGCCGCCGTGGTCGGCGAGGTCGATCTCGGCGACCGCCGTCTGGTGCGGGCCCTCGTCCTCGAACTTCCATTTCACGCCAGGCGATCGGAGCACGATCGGATCCGGCCAGTCGGCGATCATCAGCCCGTCGGTCTTGCTGATCAATCGCGTCGGGTGCCGGCCGTAGTCGAGCCGGGGGGCGTACTCGATCCGGACCCGCCCCTCGCCCTCGATGACGCGGACGACGTCGGTGCGCCCCGGGCGCTGGATCGTCCGTCCCCCCGAGCAGTCCATGTAGTCGGTGACGGTCACGCCCTTCCAGGTC
>DDFO01000018.1:31209-32042 GCA_002337215.1 Phycisphaerales bacterium UBA1926
AAGGTACTCCTGTGCCGGCTCGGAGTCATCGTCGATCGGCTGGATCCCGAAGCGGCCCGCGATCGGGCCGCCCAGCAGCTCAGCGAAGAGCGCGGGGGAATCGATCCGCGGCGCGCCCATCCAGGTGATCCGCGCGCCCGGCGCGATCAGCGCGATCGTGCGTTGATCGGTGATCATCGAGTGCGATTCGATCGGGGCGGCGGTCGAGCCCCCGATCCACGCGGCCCGCATCTCGCTGATCGCCGCGAGCACGCGCGAGACCTCGTGTGGGTCGGACACGCGGAACCGCGCGACCGAGTCGCCCTCGCCCACCTTTACGCCCACGTCGGGCCCGGCGAGCGTCTTGAACGCGTCCTCATCGGTGACGTCGTCGCCCAGGAAGAGCACGGCCGATGCGCCGAACCGCTTGCGCAGAATGTTGAGCGCGTCGCCCTTGTGCGTGCTGACGACGGCGAGCTCGATGACCATCTTGCCGTACTTGGTGTAGACGCCCTCGGCGCCGACGAACGCGTCCTCGACCGCCTTGAGCCCCGCGGCCCCGACACTTGTCTCCGCGTTGCGGTAGTGGAACGCGACGCTCGCCGGCTTCGCTTCGACGCTCGTCCCCGGATGGGCCTCCGCGATCTCGGTCAGCGTTGTGTTGATCTCGGTCTGCCGCTTCCGCGCCGCGGGGCTGAGCATGTCCGCGAAACCCAGATCGAATTCGCTCCCGTGGCTGCCCACGAGGTGCACCCCGTCCGGGTCGCCCGAGAGCGTCGCGAGGTCCTTGAGCGAGCGACCCGAGATGAGCGCCACCGCGGTGTGGGGCAGCTCGGCGAGCGACCGGAGCGCCG
>DDFO01000018.1:32096-45302 GCA_002337215.1 Phycisphaerales bacterium UBA1926
CTCGGCGAGCGACCGGAGCGCCACAAGCGCCTCCCGGCTCGGGACGGCCTTGGTCGGGTCGTTCACGATCGGGGCGATCGTCCCGTCGTAGTCGGTCGCCACCAGCAGCATCGGCATCCGCGCCAGCGTGCCCAACGCGGAGGCGAGGCCCGGGTCTTCGAGTCCCCCGTTGGTGTTGCCAGTCTGCGCGGCGCGCTCGGCCGTCGTCGTGTCTGAAGTCATGCGTGCTCTCGTCTCGATTGCGGTTTCGTGTGACGCCGGTCGGCGTGTCTGTTTTCTTGTGATAAGGGGACCTCGGTCAGCCGCGGAGCCGCTCGATGAACCCGTCCGCCCAGTCGTGAACATCGCGGGACCGCACGGTCCGGCGGAGCGACGACATCCGCTTCTTCTGCTCGGCCAGGCCCATCCCGAGCGCGTCCTCCATCGCGGACGCGATGCCGTCCACGTCGAACGGGTTGACGAGCAGGGCCTGCTTGAGCTCGAGCGCCGCGCCCGCGAACTCGCTGAGTACGAGCACCCCGTCGTTGTTGAGCCGAGCGGTGCAGTACTCCTTGGCGACAAGGTTCATCCCGTCGCGGAAAGGCGTGACCATCATCACGTCGGCGGCCATGTACCGCGCGATCAGCTCGGTCTGCGGCAGGCTGTCGTACATGTAGTGCACCGGCACGTGGTACTTGATCGAGTGCGTCCCGTTGATCCGCCCCACCAGCCGTTCGACGTCGTCGCGCAGATCGGCGTAATCGCCCACCGACTCCCGCGTCGGGACAGCGATCTGCACGAGCACGCAGTCCTCGGCCGTGTAGGTGCCCCGGTTCAGCAGCTCGTTGAACGCACGCAGGCGGATGTCGATGCCCTTCGTGTAGTCGAGCCGGTCTACACCCAGGATGATCCGCCGACGCTTGAGGTTCGCCTGGAACCGCTCGGCCTCGACCGCGACCATCGGGTCGCTCGCGAGCTTCTCATAGTGCGCCACATCGATCGAGATCGGGAACGCGTCCACCGTGACCGTCCGCCCCTGGTACTTGAGCTTCCCGTCTGATCCGGTCGCGTCCGTGAACCGCTTCGCGGCCCGCGAGAAATTCCGCGCCGAGAGGCTCGTCTGGAACCCCACGACGTCCGACCCGAGCATCGCCTCGAGGATCTGCTGCCTCCAGGGGATCTTCGCGAACAGTTCTTCAGGAGGGAACGGGATGTGCAGGAAGAACCCGATGCGAGCCTTCGGGAGTTTCTCACGCACCATCCCGGGGACGAGCTGCAACTGGTAGTCGTGCACCCAGATCATGTCCCGAGGGCCCGCGACCTCCACCGCCGCGTCCGCGAACCGCTGGTTGACGTCCACATAGGGCCACCACCAGCGCCGGTGGAACTCCGGCTCACGGATCGAGTCGTGATACAGGGGCCACAGCGTCTTGTTGCTGAAGCCCGCGTAGAAGTTCTCGTGCTCGCTGCCCGACATCCCGACCGGGCGGATCTGGATGTTCTCGTGCGTGAACGGCGCGGTGGGCTTGCGGTTCGTCGAGCCGTCCCAGCCGACCCATCCGCCACCCCGCTCCGTGAGCATCGGTGACAGCGCCGTCACGAGTCCGCCTGGGCTCGTCTCCCAGTCGCCCGGTCTGCCCTTCTTGACACGCCGGACCGGCATCCGATTCGCCACGACGACGAGCCCCTCACCGGACCGCTTGGCAGTCCTTTTGACGGGCCGCTTGGCTGGCTTCGCCGAAGAGGGCTTCTTGGCGGTTGTTTTCCCGACACCGGCCCTCCGGCTCGGAGCACCGGTGCCGCTCGATTTCTTGGTTGTGCTGGTTTTCTTTGCCACGGAGTAAAGGGTATCGGCCCATCGACCCCTGCGGTGAAACCGCGCAGAATCCTCTTTCCTGTACCTTTACAGATCGGTGTCCGCACGAAGCGGTCGGCGGGCTCGCCTAGACTGTTCGCCCGGGCCGAACGCGCCCGGTCCCGATGAAAGCCCGATGAACGCCCGAGGGAAGTCCGAGGGAAGACGGCACCCCAAGCAGACCGTCCCGGCCCGATCGCCGGGGCCCCAGACCGCCACCGCACGCGGGCGGCGGGAAAAGAGAAAGGCAGCACCCACAATGGCAGACGCCCCCCAGCAGCAGCAGGTCCAGCTCCGCATCGACGAGTCGAAGATGGCGACGACCTACTCGAACACCATCCGCACCTCGACCACCCACGACGAGATCGTCCTCGATTTCGGCATGAACATCCCGATGCAGATGCCCGACCAGCCCCCGATGGTCATCTTCAACGTCGGCAGCCGGGTCATCATGAATTGGGCGGGCGCCAAGCGCCTCGCCATCAGCCTGGGTCAGGTCATCCGCCAGTACGAAGAGCGAAACGGCGAGATCCAGATCCAGCACCAGCAGCAGGCCCAGCAGCCGCCCGCCGCCGAGTGATCGGCGTCATCGCCGGTCACCCGGCCCTGCCAGTCGCCCGACACTGCCCGTCGCCCGACCCCGATTGTCACGGCGGCGCAACACACCCGAACTTCTGGGCGTGACATCGGTATGAACCCGACGGAAAGACCCGCCGGACGCATCTGAACGGGACGCCGGCGCGGACTCTCTCCGCCCAGCGCCCCGAAATTCGGATCCGTCCGGAGGTCTTTTTCTATGTCTACCGCAGCCGATCACGCCAACCAGCCAGCCAGCCAGCCAGCCAGCCAAACCGCGTCGCCCGAGGCCCGCGCCGCGGCCGAATCCATGCGCAAACTCGTCGACGCCGTGGGCTCTGTCGTGGTGGGTCAGCACGCGATGGTCGAGCGCCTCCTCATCGGCATGCTCACAGGCGGGCACGTGCTCCTCGAGGGTGTGCCGGGGCTCGCCAAGACGCTCACCGTCTCCGCCCTCGCCGGCGCCATCCGGGGACATTTCAGCCGGATCCAGTTCACCCCCGATCTGCTCCCCGCCGACCTCGTGGGCACGCTGATCTTCAACCCGAGCGAGAGCACCTTCACCACCCGCAAGGGCCCGGTGTTCGCCAACATCGTCCTTGCCGACGAGATCAACCGCGCGCCCGCCAAAGTCCAGAGCGCCCTGCTCGAGGCGATGCAGGAGAAGTCCGTCACGATCGGCGATGAGACGCACAGGCTCCCGCGACCCTTCCTCGTCCTCGCGACGCAGAACCCGATCGAGCAGGAGGGCACCTACCCGCTCCCCGAGGCCCAGGTCGACCGGTTCATGCTCAAGCTCAGCGTGGGGTATCCCAGCAAGGCCGAGGAACGCGAGATCGTCAAGCGGATGGCGTCCACCAAACCCAACACGACCGTCGAGCCCGCGGTCGGCCTTGACGACATCCTCGCCGCCCGCGACATGGTCGACGCCGTCTTTGTTGACGACAAGATCCACCAGTACGCGGTCGATCTCGTCGGCATGACCCGCGAGCCGGGCACGCTCACCGGGCCGCCCACCGAAGGCAACAGGAAGGGCACCGAGTTGGCCCGCCTCATCGAGTTCGGCGCAAGCCCCCGCGCGTCGATCAACCTCGTCCTCGCGGCCCGCGCCCACGCGTTCCTGCAGGGTCGGGACTTCGTGAGTCCTTCCGATATCAAGTCGATCGCGGTCGATGTCATGCGGCACCGCGTCATCATCAGCTACGAGGCCGAGGCCGAGCGGGTTTCGAGCGACGACATCGTCCGCGCTGTTCTCGACCACTGCCCCGTCCCCTAACGCCTGCCTCGTGCCTCTCCTCCTCGTTCCCTGTCTCTTTCAAGTGCCCAGTGTCTTCCTCCCCATGCTCACCCGCGAACTCATGGAAGAAGTCCGCCGCCTCCAGATCCGCACGCGTCGGCGTGTCGATGATCTTTTCGCAGGCGAGTACCACTCCGCCTTCCTGGGCAAGGGCATCGAGTTCGCCGAGGTCCGCGAGTACGCCCCGGGCGACGACGTCCGCGACATCGACTGGAACGTCACCGCTCGGGCCGGCAAGCCGTTCATCAAGCGGTACATCGAAGAACGCCAGCTCACGGTCATGCTGATGATCGACGCGAGCGCCTCGGGCCTGTTCGGAACGATCGCCAAGACCAAGCACCGCCTCATTGCCGAGACCGGGGCCGCGATCGCCTACACCGCCCTCCGCAACAACGACCGGGTGGGGCTGCTCCGCTTCAGCGACGAGATCGACCTCTACCTGCCGCCCAAGAAGGGGCCCCGGCACATGATGCGGACGCTGCGGGAGCTGCTGGGAGGCGAGCCCGCCGGGGCGGGCACCGCGTTCGTGCGCGCGCTCGAGACCATGGGGTCGGTCCTCCACCAGCGGTCGATCATCTTCCTCGCCAGCGACTTTCTCCCCCCGCCCGGCGCGTCGGTCGACGATCTCGCCAGGCCCCTCGCCGTCCTGAGCCGAAGGCACGACGTTATCGCTCTCCGCGCGACCGACCCGCGTGAGCGCACGCTCCCGAAGGTCGGGCTGGTCGAACTCGCCGACCCCGAGACCGGAGAGCGTGTGCTGTTCGACACAAGCAGCAGGAAGCTCCGCCGCCGGCACGCGGAACTCGCCGCCGAGCAACGGCGCGAGTCCGACCGGCTGCTCGCCCGCACCGGCGTGGATGTGATCGACCTCTCGACCGATCGCCCGTTTGGCATTGAGCTCGAGCACTATTTCCGCATGCGAGAACGGAGGCGCACCCGCCGATGACCCGAGCCCCGCGACCATCGTGCCGGTTGCTGCTTGCCATCCTCGCGATGGCGGTGCTCGGTGCGCATGCGCAGGACGCGACGCTGACTGTCTCCAACGAGTCGCCCACGACCGCGGACCGGATCTCGCTCGATGTATCATTCACCGTCGCGCCGGGATGGACGGTCGAGCCGTGGGCCGCGCGCGCACGCACGGCCTTGGATGACGCAGGGTGGACGGTCGTCGAGGTCACGACCCAGCCCCCCCGGCTCTGGTCCGACGCCTCACCGGGTCAGGGCGGCGCTGTCGAAGGTGCACTCGTCCACGCCGGCACGATCATCGTCGAGCCCTTCCTTCCGGGCCACTACCGGATCCCACCGATCGAGGCGGTTGCCACCAGTGAGATCGCCAAGGCCTCCGGATCGATCGGTGCAGGGGACGCTCTGACGACGGATGATCAGGGCGACCGAGGAACGTTGACCGGCCGGATCGCACGCGATGATCTCGCCTCGATCACGAAGGACCGGGCGCTCGCCGGCTTCCGCACCATGATCCGCCCCGCGGGGCAGCCGATCACTCTCGCGACACCCGAGCGCACGATCGAGGTGACCTCGCTGCTCCCCGAAGGCGAGGTGATCCCCTCGCTGATCCCGGTCCCTGCCGATCCCGACGCCGAGAAGACCGAGTCGGAGACCGACTCGGAGACCGATTCTCCCGACGCTGCCGACGCGCCGCTCGGCGAGTTCCGACCCGTGCCCGATGAGCCAAGGAACCCGGGGCCTCTGCTCGCCCTGCTCGGTGGTGGTGTCGCGCTCGTCGCGGTGTGCGTCGCGGTCGGGGTCGCGTTGCAACGCGCGCGCGCCGCACGCGGCACGGCCCCGATCGATCCGGTCCGCGAACTCCGCAGGCTCGCCGGGTCGGAAGCCCCCGACCTTGCCGCGGTGCACCGGGCGTTGCGTGCGCTGGCGCACCACCCGGGGACCGACGCGAACCCGGACAACCTGCGGGAGTTCGAAAGCCTCACCGCCGACATCGAACGAATCCGGTACGCGCCCCCGGGCAGTCTTTCGACAACCGGTCTCGGCTCACCCGCCGATCTCGCGAAAAGGGCGTCCCGTCTGGCGCAGCGGATCGAGATCACACCGGTGCTAACGGCCGACGAATCAGGTCACGCTCACGACGAGGCTCATGAGCGAGCCGGAGAGGGGGCCGTCGCGTGATCGGTCTGCTCTCGATGGATGCTCTTCCGTTCGACCGGTTCGGCTCGCCCTTGATGCTGCTGCTGCTCGCGGGCGTCCCCGTCGCGGTTCTCGTCGCTTGGGCTCGGTCCCGCCGGTCGCGCGTGCTCTACCCCGGCGCGGGGCTCGCCCGCCTCGCGGGCACGAGCGTGCGCGCACGGCTGATTCATCTCCCGCTGCTGATCCGGGCGCTCGCGCTCGCGTCGTTGGTCGTCGCGCTCGCGAGGCCTCAGGACGTGCAGGGCCTCGTGCGCACGACCACCGAGGGCATCGCGATGCAACTCGTGATCGACCGTTCGCGGAGCATGACTGAGGGCATCGAGATCGACGGCGCGCGCACAACCCGGCTCGAGGCGGTCAAGCAGATCGCCCAGGAGTTCATCGCGGGAAACAGCGACGACCTCCCGGGCCGGGCTGGCGACATGATCGGGGTCATCGCCTTCGGGTCGTTCGCCGACACGATCTCCCCGCTCGCCCGCGAGCACGCGGCGCTGCTCGAACTCGTCGGCGATGTCGACATCAGCCCGCTCCAGGCCGATCAGGGGACCGCGATCGGTGAGGCGGTCGCGCTCGCCGCCGCCAGGCTCCGCGAGGCGGAGCAGGAGATCGCTCGTGGCCTCGGTGACAGGGCGTCCCGCGATCGCGAGGCGGACGAGAAGCCCGATTTCGCGATCAAGAGCAAGGCGATCGTCCTGCTCACGGATGGGCGGAACAACCGGGGCGAGATCGGACCAATCGCGGCCGCGGACCTGTGCAAGCAGTGGGGCATCACGCTCTACACAATCGGGATCGGCGGGGGCTCGGTCGAGATCCGCGGGTTCCTCGTGCCGACGGGCGGGTCGATCGACAAGCGCACGATGACGGAGATGGCGGAGATGACCGGCGGCCGGTTCTTCATGGCCGACAACGCCGACGCGCTCCGCGAGATCTACGGCGTCATCGACGAACTGGAAACCACCGAGATCGAGACGAGCGAGAGCGTGGACTACACCGAGCGGTTCGTCCCGTTCGCGGCCGCGGGTCTCGCGCTCCTCGCGTTCGAGAGCCTTCTGTCGAGCACATGGCTCAGGAGGTCGCTGTGAACGAGCTTCTCAACAGCGTGCTCGGCGGGGACCGGGACGGCGGCGGGGCGATCGATCTCTGGGGCGGGCTCCGCTTCGCGGACCCGGTCTGGATCCACGGCGCGTGGATCGGGCTGGTGATCGTTTTTCTGGCGATCGCGGCGCGGGCGGCGAGCCGGCGGGCGTTCGCACGGCTGGGCGACCCGGGGCTTGTCGCGCCGCTCACGGACCGCGCGAGCGGGTGGCGTCGGTTCGTGCGCGCGCTCATGGTCGCGGCGTCGGTGGTGTCGCTTTCGGTCGCGCTCGCCAGGCCTCAGCTCGGGGAGCGCACGCGCGAGGTCGAGCAGCGCGGGCGTGATCTCGTGTTCGTGATCGATGTGAGCCGGTCGATGCTCGCGCGGGACCTCGCGCCGAGCCGGCTGGAGCGGGCGAAGATCTGGATCAACGACCTCGTCGATGAGATGGGGGGCGACCGCGTGGGGCTCGTCGCGTTCGCGGGCGCGCCGACGGTGAAGGTCCCGCTGACGAGCGATCGGGCGTTCTTCCGGCTCGCGCTCGAACGGCTCAGCCCCGATTCGGCGCCGCGCGGCGGGACGATGCTGGGCGACGCGATCCGCAAGGCCGTCGATGACGTGTTCGAGGCGAAGAACGAGGACGGCACGCCCGTCGAGTCGGGGCGGTTCCGCGACATCATCCTGATCACAGACGGCGAGGACCAGGAGTCGTTCCCCGTGCGCGCGGCCGAGCAGGCGGGGGAGCTGGGCGTCCGGATCATCGCGCTGGGCCTGGGCGATTCGGCGAGCGGGACGCCTGTGCCGATGACCGCGGACTCGGATCTTTTTGTGCGCTATCAGGGCGAGCGGGTGCTCAGCCGGCTCGACGCGGGCACGCTGCGGGAGATTGCGCGGGCGGTGCCGGGCAACGCGTTCCTGGAGGTCGGGACCGACGAGATCGATCTCGCGGAGGTGTACCGCGACCTGATCGCGAGCGCCGAGCAGACGAGCTTCGGGACCGCAGAGGTGACCAACTACGAGGAGCGCTTCGTGCCGTTCGTCGCGCTGACGCTGGCGCTGCTGGTGGTCGAGATGATGATCGGTGACGGGAGGCGGCGCGGATGAGCGGTGTGCGTGTGGTTGTCTTGGTGGTGGGGATGGCGTGCGTCGGATTGTGCGCTCAGGCCGATCCTCTGCGTGATCAGATCGCGGCGCTGCGGGCGATGGAGCCGGGCGAGGAGAAGGCTGCGGCGGGTACGGTCTCGGATGAGGCAGGGGCGGTGAGCGTCGCGGCCGACGGGGTCATCGAACGGGCAATCGAGGGTGCGCCGGAGACCGGCGAACCGGCCCTGACGCTCGCGGACGACCTGCGCGCGATGTTCGACGCGGCGCTCGCCGAGGATGAGCCGGACGGCGATGCGCTCGCGCGGGCGTACCTCGACGCGTCGGCGCTGCTCGCCGAGCGGGGCGATCTCGGGTCGTCGTCGGCGTTCTGCCGGGAGGCGGACCTCTGGGGCGACAGCGCGGGGCTGCGGTCTCGGGCTCGGTTCAACTACGCGCAGACGCGGTTCCTGCAGGCACAAGCCGAGATGACGGGCTCCGGCAACAGTTTGGTCAGCGGTTCGGACGGCGGTTCGGACGGCGGTTCGGTCAGCGGTTCTGGGCAGCAGGGGCCCGACGTCGAGAAAGTAACGGCCCTTCTGCGCGACGCGGCGAACGCGTTCAGGGCGGTGCTGGATGTGGAGCCCGGGGATTCGGAGGCGGCGCGGAACGTCGAACGCGTCCGGCGGATGATCAAGACGATCGAAGATCAGCAACGCGAGAACCAGGACCAGCAGCAGGACGGCGAAGAGGGCGAAGAAGGGGAGCAGGGCGATCCACAGAACGGAGATCAGCAGAACGGCGATCAGGAACAGGGCGATCAGCAGAACGAGCCGCAGGACGGGGAGCAGAACGAGGGGGAGACGGAGAGCGACCGGATCCAGGACTGGTTGCTCGAACGGGAGGCGAGGCAGCGCGAGCAGCGGGATCGGCAGATGCGGGCGATCCGCGGCCGGCCCGTGCCGGTGGAGCGGGACTGGTGAGACACCCTGACTGGAAAGCACGAGGTCGGTTTATGAGCATCTCTTGGATCACGCCGCGGGCGGGCTGGATACGGATGGCGATCGTCGCGCTGGTCGTGCTCGCGTTGACACCGTCGGCCTTTGCGCAGTCGACGATCTCGGCGACGGCGTCCTTCGACCGGAGCGTGTGCTACCTGGGCGACCAGGTGACCCTGGTGATCTCGGTGGAGAACGCGGACTCGGTCGAGCCGCCCGATCTGTCGGGTGTGCCGGGCGGTTCGTTCGTGTTCCGGGGCACATCCAACGAATCGAGCACGAGCGTGTCGATCATCAACGGGCGCCGGCGCGAATCGTCGGTCAAGCGGCTCGTGATGCGTTGGGTGGTGACGCCCAACGAGACGGGGTCGGTCATCGTTCCCCCGGTGCTCGTGCGTGTGGGCGGGGGGCAGGTCGTCGAGACCGAGGAGGCTCGGCTGAGGGTGCTCGAGCCGGAGCGGGAGCCGCGCGAGGTGCTCTCGCTCTCGGTTGATTCGGAGACGGTCTACGTGAATCAGCCGGTGCGGGTGCGCGTGTCGTGGCGGTTGCTCGATTCGATCGAGGATTACTCGTTCCGCGCATCGCGTGCGGATGACGGCCTGCAGATCCAGCCGCTCGAGCAGCCGAGGCGGAACAACCAGCAGCGGTACCAGATCGATATCTTCGGCGGGACCGGTCTGGGAACGCTCGGGTACGACACGATGGACGGGCAGCGCGTCCGGGCGATGGAGTTCGAGTTGCTCGTCACGCCCACGAGGCCGGGCGCGCTCGATCTCGGGCCGATCGTGGTGACCTACGACGCGCGGATCGATCGCGTGTCGTCGCGCCGGATGATCGCGGAGTCGGTGCCGATCACGTTCGATGTGCGGCCGATGCCGACGGACGGAAGGCCCGACAATTTCGGTGGGCTGCTGGGGACGCACGGGATCGAGGCGAACGCGGAGCCGACCTCGGTGTCGGTGGGCGATCCGATCGGGTTCGAGGTGACGATCTTCGGTCCCGAGCCGATGCCCGGTGTGCAGGACGGCCCCGATCTGGCGTCGATCCCCGCGTTCGCCGACGGTTTCCGGCTCGCCAGCGACGGGTGGACCTTCCGCCCCGGCTCGCGTCCCGGCGAGCGGACGTTCACAACGACGATCCGCGTCGCGGATCCGAGCGTGACGGAGATCCCGTCGATTCCGCTGTGGTTCTTCGATCCCGAGTCGGGTTCGTACCAGAAGGCCGAGAGCGAGGCGATCCCGCTGGCGGTCCGGGCCGTGCGCGAGATCACGGCGGCGGACGCCGTGGTCGCGGCGTCGGGCTCCGTCGCGGTGAGCCGCGACCCGCTGACCCGGACGGACGCGGGGGTGTGGGCGATCGAGCGGGGGCCCGGCGTGCTCGCGTCGAGTGATCCATTGGCCGGGGCGTTCTGGCGCGAACCGGTCTTTGTTGCGGTCGCGGCGGCGCCTCCGGTGATGTTCGCGGTCGCCGGGCTCGTCGCGTTGCGGCGACGTCGGCACCGGGACCCAGCGGCGCGGCGTCGGGCACGGGCGCTGCGGGAAGCGAAGCGAGTGCTCGTGCGGGAGGGCCCCGCCGAGGCGGTTCAGCGGTACCTGGGCGACGTGTTCGGGGCGAGCCCCGAGGCGATCACGGGGGCCGACGGCGCACGGCTGCTCTCGGATGCGGGGATCGACGACCCGGGGCACGTGATCGCGGTGATCGACGAGCACGAGGCCGAGGGCTACGGCCGAGGCGGCGCGGCGGTCTCGGCGTCGAGCCGCGCGGGCGTCATCACAATGCTCGAGCGGATCGACCGCCAGTTGAAACGTTCTTCGGGGCCGGGGCCGAGGCCCACCCGTCATGCAGACAGCGCGGAGGTGGCGATATGAGCAAGACGCTGCTGGTCGTCATGGTGTCGCTGATGTCGGTGTGGTTCCCTGCCGAGCACGCGTCGGCGTTGTCGCCCGGGGGGACCGAGCGGGAGGCGCTCGTCGAGCGTGCTGAGGCGGCGGTGGCGCGGGCGGAGGAGGCCGAGGGCGAGGCTGACCGCGACGCGTATTACGACGACGCGATCGCGGCCTACAACGGGGTGCTCGAATCGGGCATCGAGAACGCGTCGATCCACCGCAACATCGGGACGGTTCATCTGCTCAAAGGTGATACGGGCCGAGCAATCGCGAGTCTCAGGCGGGCCGAGCGGCTTGCGCCGCGGGACGGTCGGGTTGCCGAGAGCCTCGACGCGGCGCGATCAATGGTGAGGACCG
This sequence comes from Phycisphaerales bacterium UBA1926, assembly GCA_002337215.1. Taxonomy (GTDB): domain Bacteria; phylum Planctomycetota; class Phycisphaerae; order Phycisphaerales; family UBA1924; genus UBA1926. Next base: position 43,363 of record DDFO01000018.1, read on the forward strand.
AGGTCACGCCTGGCGTGCGCTCCAGAGCGATCGACGCGGTCTTCTTCTGGCGCGGGGTTGTCCCGCGGTCCGTGCTCGCGTGGGTGGGCGGGGTCGGCTGGGTCCTGCTCTGGGCGGGGTTCACGTGGCGGCTGATGATCGGTCGGCGTGGGGTCGCGCTCGCATTGCTCGGGATCGTGCTGTTCGTGCTCGGGTTCGGGTCGCTGGCGGGCGAGCGGGCGTTGCACGAGGCCAACCCCGGGGCGGTGATCGTCCAGGACGGCGTCACAGGCTTCCGCGGCCCGAGCGAGGGGGTCTATGAGCCCTCGTTCGAGGAGCCGATCCGGGCCGGGGTCGAGGCGACGATCATCGAGCGTCGCGACGGCTGGGCCCGGCTCCGCCTGCGGAGCGGCGCGGAGACGTGGGTCCGTGGTTCGGCGATCGAGACGATCTAGGGCTTGCTGATGCTCAGCGTTGGTATTCCTCGGGTGGCAGCGGCTCGCCCTCGGTGCCGAGCGGCTCCTCGCCGCGCAGCCTCCGGGCGATATCGACGAGGATGCGGATGTCCTCGTTGACGCTCCAGTGGCTCCCCCCGTGCACGGGGGCGGAGACCCACATCGCCGTTCGCCCCGGGGGCGCGGTGTTGACGGCGCCGACGATCCCGTCCTGCAGCCGGGTGTAGGGAATGATCTCGTAGTCTCCTTCGTAGGCCTCTTCGAGTTTGGTGAGAAAGAGCGACCCGCGGACCATGTCGCTCACGCCCCGGTCCTCGATCAGCGGGACCTTCTCGGCGAGCACCGCGCCGCGGTGGGGGGTCGAGATCGTGAAAAGGCGCTTGATGCGGAGTTTGAGATCGCCCGGATAGGTATCGGCGAGGCGGTCGGCCGCGTAGCGGGCGACGAGCCCGCCCATTGAGAGCCCGATAGCGTCAACTTCCACAGTCTCGCCCTCGAAGCCCGCCTTCGGGAACTCGTGCTCGACTTGTGCGACGAGTTCGACGGAGATCTTCTCGATGTCGCCGCGGAGCATGGTGTACTTGCGTGTGAACATCGCCTTGTCGCCGTTGGTCATCTCGGCGAGCGTGGTGCGGAGATTGTCAACGTTGAAATCGGGCGAGCGATAGCCCCCGATGATGACGACGGGCCGCTGGAGCGGAACCGGGTTGGCGATCATGCGTTCCTGGTCGATCTTCGCGTCGGCCTTGGTGACGGGGAAAGACGGGTTGTGGGTATCTTCGTAGACGTGGCAGCCGGAGAGGATCGCGGCGCACACAGCGAGAAGACACGATGAGATCAAGGACGGGGATTGCATCGAAGTCTCACTCTTGATCAGACGAGATCAGTATCTAATGAATTCTGTGCTTCGGTCCTGACGCGTTCAGTCTCGGATCTGGTCCCGCAGTGTCTCGTGACGGTGCCGAGCGTCGCGAACAGGGTAACGGCGCACAAGGCCGCGAACAGGACCGCCGTGAGCGGCGTTCGGTCGAGTTGTTCGTGGGTGGGAGAGGGTCACGATTCATCGACCGTCAGCGGCGTGCCCCCGCTGACGCCGGTCACGCCGCTCTCGATCCGCTCGGCCGCCATTTTCTCCCAGCCGCTCCCGAGTTCGCCCTCTGGGTCTGGGGGAACGATGTCGACCTTTTTGTCGCCCAGCTTCACCTCGCCGCTGCGGACTTTCTCCTGGAACGCCCGGCACTCGATGAGCAGGCGATCGAGGATCTCGTCCTCGGGGACGGTCGCGACCCGCTCGCCCTGGACGTAGATGATGCCCTTGCGGTCGCCCGCGAAGACGGCGACGTCCGCGCCCTCCGCCTCGCCGGGCCCGTTGACGACGCAGCCCATGACCGCGACCTTCATCGGGACCTCGATGTTGTCCGCGAGGGTCTGGCGGACCTGCTGGGTGAGCGTGAACAGATCGACCTGGATACGCCCGCAGGTGGGGCAGGCGATGAGCTCGGCGCC
>DDFO01000018.1:45382-45837 GCA_002337215.1 Phycisphaerales bacterium UBA1926
CAGGCGATGAGCTCGGCGCCCTTGCGCTCGCGGAGGCCGAGCGACCAGAGAAGTTCGAGCCCGTCCTCGACTTCGAAGACCGGGTCGGAGGCGTAGGAGATTCGGATGGTGTCGCCGATCCCGTTGGCGAGCAGCGTGCCCAGCGCGGCGACGGAGCGGATGCAGCCCGTTTCCTTGGGGCCGGCATGGGTGACGCCCAGGTGGAGCGGGTGGTCGAAGCGTTTGGAGATCTCGGTGTAGGCATCGATGACGAGCGTCGCGTCCATGCTCTTGGCGCTGATCGCGATGTCCTCGAAATCCTCGGCGTAGAAGATCTCAAGGTACTCTTCGAGTTTCGCGATCATGATCGCGAGCATGTAGCCGTGCTTGTGGTCGCTGAAGAACGCCCCGAGCTCCTTGGCGCGCTTCTGCTTGTCCTTGCGCTCGATGATCGAGCCCTCGTTGACGCCCACGCG
>DDFO01000018.1:46017-46187 GCA_002337215.1 Phycisphaerales bacterium UBA1926
CCCTCGTTGACGCCCACGCGGATCGGGATCCGCCCGCTCGGCCCGTTCGCGCCGGTCTTGCACGCGTTGATGACCTCGCGCACCTGGTCGCGGTCGGAGATGTTCCCCGGATTGAGGCGGATCTTGTGGACCCCCGCCTCAACGGCCTCCAGCGCCCGCTTGAAGTGGAA
>DDFO01000018.1:46375-49108 GCA_002337215.1 Phycisphaerales bacterium UBA1926
AGCGCCCGCTTGAAGTGGAAGTGGACGTCCGCGACGATCGGGACCGTGGTCTGCTTGAGGATTTCGGTCAGTGCCGCCGTGTCTTTTTTCTCGGGAACCGCGACGCGGACGATGTCCGCACCTGCGGCGGTGAGCTTGTGGATCTCCGCGACGCACCGGTCGATGTCGTGGGTGTATCCCGCGGTCATCGTCTGCACGGAAACGGGCGCATCGCCACCCACACGGACGAGGCCGGTGGAGTCGTCACCCAGAAGAATCTGACGGGTTGGTCGTCGCTGCTGCATCGTTTCCAAGCGTAGGGGGCGCGGTCGCGATCGGTTCGCTCTCCCGGCGTTCTCAGATGCTCTTGGGAATCCCGGCTGGTGGAACCGACGGCCGGATAAACTGTGATCCGACCCTCGAACTCCGAAACTGTTGGGGTGGGTCTCCGAAAGAGGCGGCATCGGCGTGCGGCGCGGCCTCAGGCCGTGTGTGCGGGATCGAACTCGACGGGTATGTCGGCCCGCGTGACTCGGATTGGGGTGGTCATCGTGTGGAAATGGATCACAACGCTTCTTGTTGTCATCGTTGTCGCCGTGGGGTTTGTCGCGAAGATCGCGCTCAAATCGACCAACGGCTCCGACAGGGGCGCGGGGTTCTCGTCGTTGTTCGGGGGTGGGTCGGGTGAGCCCGATCGCACGCCCATGCGCGTCGAGCCTGCGGGAACGGGTGATCTTGTCCGCACGGTCGCGGCCCCGGGGTCCATCGAGCCCAAGACACTCGTCCAGATCTCGAGCCAGGTGAGCGCCAAGGTGCTCGCTGTTCCGTTCCGCGAGGGCGACTTCGTGAAGGAAGGCGAGGTCATCCTCCGGCTCGATCCCCAGAACCTCGTCGCCCAGCTCGACAGCGCCAAAGCGAGCCTGCGGAGCGAAGAGGCTCGATTGGATGGCGCGAAGGCTGATCTTATTAACGCCCGGCTTGCGTACGAACGCCTCCAGCAGCTCGTGGAAACCGGGGATGCGCCGCAGAGCGAACTCGACCAGGCCGAGGCCGGGTACCTGCGAGCGCGTTCGCAGCAGAAGGTCATCGAGGCGTCGATCCAGATCGCGCAGGCGAACATCGACCGCGTCGAGAAGGACCTCGAGAACACCGTGATCGCGAGCCCGATCGACGGCACGGTCATCGCGATGAACACCGAGGTGGGTGAGACGGTCATCGTGGGCACGACCAACACGCCGGGCTCGGTCGTGATGGAGATCGGCGATCTCGCGAGCATGATCGTCGACGCGCAGGTGGACGAGACGAACATCGCGCCCGTCAAGGTCGGCCAGCCCGCGACGGTCTACATCAACGCCTACGACGATGAGGAATTCCGGGGCACCATCGAGAAGATCGGGCGCAAGCGGCAGATCTCCTCGTCGGGCACCGGGTTCTTCATCGTCGAGATCGCTCTGGAACTCGAAGAGGGTCGGACGCTGCTGAGCGGGCTGACCGCGAGCGTGGATATCGAGGTCGAGCCCTTCTTTGATGTGGTCAAGGTACCGAGCCAGGCGGTGCTCGATCGGCGGGTCGAGGACCTGCCCGACGAGTTCCGCGAGCACGATCTTGTTGACCGGGAGAAGACGTTCACGACCGTTGTCTATCGCCTGATCGACAACAAGGCGGTGGTGACACCGGTCCGTGTCGGCCCGAGCGATCTCACCCACACGGTGATCGAGGAGGGACTTGAGCAGGGCGACGTCGTCGTGGTCGGGCCCTATCGCGAACTCGACGGGCTGCGCCACGACCGAGATATCAAGGATGAGAACGAGGTCGAGGAATCGCCGGACGGAAAACCGGACGGCGGAGAACCGGACGCTGAGCAACCGGACTCTGGGGGAACCGACGCGGGAGAGGACACCGAGGCGGCGCCCGACAACTCAACGGACGATGACACGCCGCGGCCCGCAGACGGCTGAACGAACAGGCCCAGGGGCGGTTCCGCCCCGACGTGAGACGAGGAGTCGCCCTTGGCGATCGAGGTCCGCAATCTTGAGAAGGTCTACAAGATGGGCGAGGAGCGTGTGCGCGCGCTCGACGGCGTGACGCTCACCATCGAGCCGGGCGAGTTTGTCGCGATCATGGGCGCTTCGGGTTCTGGCAAGTCCACGCTGATGAACATCCTTGGCTGCCTCGACCAGCCCACCGCGGGGCAGTACATCCTGAGCGGCAAGCCGACGCACAAGATGGGTATGTCCCGCCTCGCGCGGGTCCGCAACGAGGAGATCGGGTTCATCTTCCAGTCGTTCGAACTGCTGAACCGTGCGAGCGCGGTGCAGAACGTGAAACTGCCGATGCTCTACAGCAGGCGGAATCTGTTCTCAGCAGGCCGGCGAGCGAAGAACGCGCTCCGCCGGGTGGGCCTGGGCGACCGGATGACGCACCGTCCGAACCAGTTGTCGGGCGGCCAGCGGCAGCGGGTCGCCATCGCGCGTGCGCTCGTCAACGAGCCCTCGATCCTGCTGGCCGACGAGCCCACGGGCAACCTCGATACCAAGACGACCGTCGAGATCATCGCGCTTTTCCAGGAACTGCACGACCAGGGGCAGACGATCGTGATCGTGACCCACGAGGAGGACGTCGCGGGGCACGCCGAGCGGATCGTGCGTCTGCGTGACGGCAAGGTGATCAGCGACAGCCCGACCGCCGAGGACAAGGTCCACAACGAATGGAAACGGTCCGTCGCGGGGGCGGTCGCCCACGCGGCCGACTCGG
>DDFO01000018.1:49150-56189 GCA_002337215.1 Phycisphaerales bacterium UBA1926
GGCCGATTCGGCCGATTCGGCCGTGCCGGCCGAGCAGGCGGACGCGGGCGATTCGGACCAGCAGGGCTCGGCGCTGGGAACCCAACAGGGGGCGCAGACATGAGCGCATTGCTCGCGATCCCGGCGGCGCTCTTCCGCCTGTTCTTCCAGACCATCCCGCTCGCGCTGGGGCAGATCTGGGCCAACAAGGTCCGCGCGGTTCTGACCGCCCTGGGCATCATCATTGCGACGCTCGCGGTCATCATCGTCGTGGGCGCGCTCACGAGCATGCGCGACTACGTGCTCGGCGAGTTCGAATCGATCGGCGCCCGCAATATGTGGGTCTGGGGCGATGTCCCCGATTCCAAGCGCACCGTGCTCTCCTGGACCGACGTCAAGATGACGACCTACGAGGCGAACCTGATCCTCGAGACGGCACCGTCCATCAGCGATCTGACACCCATGTGCGGGACGTCCGCCGACGTCGCGTTCGGCAAGAAGAACAAGATGGGCGTGAGCGTGCGCGGGGTCTGGCCCGAGTGGCACGACATCGAGGACCGCGACGTGATCTACGGGCGTCGCCTGAGCCGCATCGATGTGGAGGAAAGGCGGCAGGTCTGCCTGATCAACGAGAGCGCGATCGAGGAACTGAACCTCGACCGCGACCCGACGGGCGAGTTCCTGCTCGTGGATAACCGCCGGTTTCTGATCATCGGGGTGCTCGAGACCAAGGAGGTCTTCGCAGCGCTCGGCGGGGGAGAGGCCCGGAGCGAGCTGTACGTCCCCTTCGAGACCTCGAAGATGATGAACCCGTACACGTGGACGTACTTCATCATGCGGGTCGATGAGCCGACCGAGACGCGTTCGCTCGATCAGATCGCCGCCGATGCGCAGGCCGAGGTTCGGTTTGTGCTCCGCACCCACCGGGGCCTGCGTGGGGAGGACGAGGACACGTTCAACACCGAGGTGATGCAGAACAACATCGAGATGTTCAACGGGCTCGCCGCGGTGATCGGCGTGATCGCGCTGTGCATCGTGAGCATCTCGCTGCTTGTGGGGGGCATCGGGATCATGAACATCATGCTCGTGAGCGTGAGCGAGCGGACGCGGGAGATCGGGCTGCGGAAGGCCCTGGGCGCCCAGCCGATCGTGGTGCTCATCCAGTTCCTGGTCGAGGCGGTCATGCTCTGCCTCGTGGGCGGGCTGATCGGGCTGAGCCTGGGGCTCGCGGGCGTCGCGTCGCTGCGGTTCATCCCCAACATGGAACTCGATGACGCGAGCGTGCCGCAGTGGGCGATCCTGCTCGCGTTGGGGTTCAGCGCTGCTGTCGGCGTGGTCTTCGGGATGCTCCCGGCGATCAAAGCCGCCCGGCTCAACCCGATCGATGCGCTCAGGCACGAATAGAGAGACAGGCGGGCAGACCGACCAAGCGGCGCGGGCGGGATTCGGTCAAGATGCCCCGTCCCAAGCCGGCAGCGAAAGCGATCTCGGAGCCGGCGGAGACGCCTACGACGCGGCTTCGGGACAGGGCCCGGGAGTCGGCCACGAAATGGGATCGGGAACGGACGACAGGACCGACACGGCGGAACGCGGGGGAACAGCGTGAAGAAGTATCGAGAGCAGAATCGACCCGTGTTCGCGGGCCTCGCCACGGCATCGGGGGCTCTATCGGCCGCCGCAGCGATGGCGATCCTCGCGGGTTGCCAGGGCGGGCCTCTGGGCACGAGCGAACGCGATTATGACCGGCGCGTGAGCGTTGCCCGCCTGCGGACGATCAACGCGCTCGCGCTCGACCAGCAGGCAGACGGCGCCGCCGCGCCCCGGCCCGTCACCGACCCGGTCGGGCTCGAAGCCGCCAGGCAGCGGTTCCTGGGGGCCGATCGCGTCGAGTTGACGGTCGAGCAGGCGCGGGCCGCGGCGCTCGAGAACAACCTGGACCTCACCGTCTCGCTGATCGCGCCGACGATCAACGCCGAGCAGATCAACGAGGAGCAGGGCCGGTTCGACGCGCTGCTGTTCGCGAACGCGCGGTACGTCGATCAGGACGACGCGGCGGTGCTGCAGACCGAATCGAGCCAGGCGACGACGTGGTTCATCAGCCCGGGCCTGCGGGTCCCGCTGCGGACGGGCGGGACCGCCGAGATCCGCACGCCCGTGTCCCGTGCGCAGACCGACAACCGGTTCCAGCCGCTCAACCCCGCGTACACGAGCGACATCGAGCTGAGCCTCTCGCAGAACCTGCTCCGCGGCGCCGGCCGGCGGGCGAACACGCTGGGCATCCGCATCGCGGACCTGAACCGCCAGCAGTCCGAGGCGCGCGCCAAGCTCGAGATCATCACCCAGCTCGCGAACGCGGACCGGGCCTACTGGCGGCTCTACGCCGCGCGGCAGGCGCTCGATGTGCGCGCGAGGCAGTTCGAGGCCGCCGACGAGCAGCTGGGGCGGGCGGAGCGCCGCTTCCGCGCCGGGTCGGTCGCGGAGGTCGAGGTTGCGCGCTCGCAATCGGGCCTGGCGGACCGTGTCCGCGACATCATCGTCGCGCAGAACAACGTCCTTCTCGCCCAGCGGGAGCTCAAGCAACGCATGAACATGCCCGGCCTCGACGTCGGGTCGCCCCAGCACCTGGTGACGATGACCGACCCCGTGCCGCTCTACTACGAACTGGACGGGGAAGCGCTCGCCGACCAGGCGATGGACGCGCGTATGGAACTGCTCGAGCTCGAGCTGCAGATCGCGACCGACGAGGCGACCGAGGCCGTGCGCCGCAACGAGGCGTTGCCGCTCGTGACCGCCGATTTCCTGTACCGCATCAACGGCCTGGGCCCCGAGTTCGACGAGGCCGTCGAGGTCGCGCTCGAGAACGATTTCGAGGACTGGCAGATCGGGCTCAACGCCGAGATCCCCATCGGCAACACCCAGCGGAAGGCCGTGGTGGAGCAGGCGGTGCTCACCAGGCTCCAGCGTCTCGCATCGCGCGAAGCCCGCCGGCAGGCCGTCCGCCAGCAGGTGCTCGACGCGGTGGACAACATCGACAGCGGGTGGCAGCAGATCCTCGCGGCCAGGCAGGCGGTGGCGCTCAACGAGCGCACGCTCCGCGCCGAGGAATCGCTGTTCGACAACGGGCGATCGACGACGACCGACGTGCTCGACGCGGACGCCCGCCTCGCGGACGCCCGGCTGCGCGATATCCAGGCGGTCGTCGATTACCAGATCGCGCAGATCGATCTCGCGGTCGCGACCGGGACGCTGCTTGGTGCCTCGAAGATCGAGTGGGAACCGATCGACCCGCGCGAGGCGCTGGCGGGCCGTGAGGTGGTCCGTCCCGCGGTCATCCGCGAAGCGACCGACACGACAGACGCATCCGACGGATCCCGCGACTGACGCGCGATCAATGCACGTCGGTCATGCCCTGATCATTCGTTCGAGTCGAGCCAGATCGTGACCGGGCCGTCGTTGACCAGATCGACGTGCATGTGCGCACCGAAGACGCCGGAGACGACCGTGCAGCCCTCGCGTGACGCCAGATCGCGTACGAGGCCGACGAGCCGATCGAACATCGGGGCCGCTTCATCGGGGTGCTTCGCGGAGGTGAAGTCGGGGCGTCGCCCCTTGTGCGCCCGGCCCGCGACGGTGAAGTTCGGGACCAGCAGGATGCCCGGCGGTGGGCCTGATACCGGTTCGGTCGCCCTGCTGGCGACCGAATCGGCGAGCGATCGGTTCATCTTCCCGTCACCGTCTTCGAAAATCCGCAGGCCGGTGATCTTGCGTGCGGTCCACGCGAGCTCATCGTCGGTATCGTTGGATTCGATGCCGACAAGGGCGACAAGCCCCGTCCCGATCTCAGCATGGAGGCGTCCGGAGTCGTTCCCGAGGACATGGAGACGAGCGCGCGTGACCCGCTGAATAATGGTTCGCATTACCCAGAGTTTAGAGCCCGCAGCCCGTGTTGAACGAGCCGACGAAGCGCTGGATGTCGGCGAGGTCGTAGATGCCGTCATCGTTCAGGTCGGCGAGGCCGTCGGCGGCGAGGAAGGCTTGGGCGAACGACTGGACATCGGCGAGGTCGAGCACCGCGTCGAAGTTCAGGTCGGACTCGCAGAGCCCGCCGCCCGCGACGATGGGTGTCTCGGGTTCGGGTTCATAGCCGAAGCCGATGTAGACCCACGAGTCGTTCCGAAGCGGCTGGTCTGGTTCGCAGGCGTTGCAGCCGGGCAGGCCGTCTTCGATGATGCGAAACGCGAACCACCCGTAGTTCCATTCGCCGGCGTCGTTCTCGAACCGAAGCGGGACGACCTGTACGGGATCTACGAACCACGGCCACGTGTACCGCGAGACGACGGGGCATCCGTTGGTGCCCGTTCCGCATGCGAACGAGATATCTCCCCAGGCCGCGATGCCCCACCAAGGATTTTCGTCATCGAAGCAGTAGACGGCGTTCTCCCACTCTGGGAGATCTTGGGTGATTCGATCGCCGTACGCAACCCGCTGGTAATCAAATCGCTCGGTGAATTCGATCCGGTTCAGGGGTGGGTTGCAGTCGCCGTCGAACAGGTCTGGAGTCATCAAGAACGGGTGCCAATGGTCACCGACACCCGGCCCGGGATCGGTGATTGCTCGTGAAAACTCTACATCGGGAAGATTGGGATCGAAGGCGGCGAGGTCGATCTCTGTGACGCCAGCGGGCCACGACAGCACGGTCGGCTCGGCGGTCGCGGCGAGCGATGATGCGGCGACGATCGTGAGTACGAGCGGTTTCATGAGGCTTCCTCCTTGTGCAACGCTGCGTTTTGTACCGTGTGATGTCACGATGGGTTGAGAATTCGAATCCTGACACTCAGAGCCCGCAGCCGGTGTTGAACGACCCGATAAATTGCTGGATATCGGCGAGGTCGAAGATGCCGTCATCGTTCAGGTCGGCGAGGCCGTCGGCGGCGAGGAAGGCTTGGGCGAACGACTGGACATCGGCGAGGTCGAGCACCGCGTCGAAGTTCAGGTCGGACTCGCAGAGCCCGCCGCCGTTGATGATCGGCGTGTCGGGGATTGTCTCGTAACCGAGCCCGGCGTACTCGAAGCCGAATTGGGTGTAGTCGCTGGGCGGTGTCGTGGCGTAGTTGCATTCCGGGATGATCCGTATTGTGACACGGAACGCGATCCATCCGTAGTTCCAAGTCCCGGCGTCGTTCGAGAATCGGACGGGTACGCTGTAGACGCCGGCGTCCGTGATCCCCGAGCCGAACGCGGGGCTGAATTGATCGCCGCAGATGGGCGGCGCGCACAGGTCGGCGCCGCAGCCCGACAGGAGCATGGGCCACTCGATCTCGGGCTCGAAGTAGGTAAACCCCGGGTTCCACGGGGCGAGATCCGCCGTGACGGGTGCTCCGATCGCGAGCGTGTCGTACCCGCTGTTGGCGGCGTGTTCGATCTCGAACGGGGGCGGATCGGGGAACGCGGTGTCCGGGTCATATCCGGTCGCGACAACACCCGGGTAGACCCACAGGCTGCCGCCGTGGCCGAACTGGAAGCGGCCGAGCGTGAGTTCGGGGACTTGTGCCGAGAGCGTACCGATCTCGATGAACTCGATTCCCGGATCGAACCGGAGCACGACGGGCTCGGAACCCGCGAGCGGCGTGAGCAGCAGGGCAGCGGCGGAACCGGCGGTCAGCGCGAAGCGAGCGGTCGACGCGTTCATTGTGGTCTCCTTGCGTGCGTGTGCCTCGCCCTCAAAATAAAAGCGATGTGCTCAAGTATATCGCACCGAGACTAAAGGGGATATACTTATCTCAAAATGCGAAGTTTAGAGTTCTGGCTACGCCGACTTGTCGCGCGCCCGCGGCGGCTCGTCGGCGGGCTTCGCGGCCTTCTCGCCCTTCTCGCCCTTTTCTTCGCCCGGATACTGCACACGGCCGTGGTAGATGCTCGCGAGTGTCTTGGAGATTGATTCGGTGACCTTGTGCAACTCGCCGAGCGTGAGGTCGCACTGGTCGAACTGCCCGTCCATCAGCCGCTTGTTGGCGATCTGATCGACCAGCGATTCGATCCGACTCGGCGTGGGCTCGCGGAGTGTCCGCGTCGCGCTCTCGACAGAGTCGGCGAGCATGAGAATCGCGGCTTCCTTCGTGCGAGGCTTGGGGCCCGGGTAGCGGAAGTCGAACTCCTCGGGTTGCTTGGTCTCTTCCTCGTCTTCCGCGTTCTTCTTGGCGCGGTGGTAGAAGTACTCGACGAGGGTCGTCCCGTGGTGGGCCTCGATGAAGTGGTGGAGGGGCCGGGGCAGGCCGTACTCGCGGGCGAGCTCGAGCCCGTCCTTGACGTGCCCGATGATGACGAGGACGCTCATCGCGGGGCTGAGGCGGTCGTGGCGGTTGGTGCCGCCCCCCTGGTTCTCGACGAAGTACTCGGGCTTGGTCATCTTGCCGATGTCGTGGTAGAGGGCACCGGCATAGGTGAGCAGCGCATCGGCGTCGATCGCGGCGGCCGCCGATTCGGCGATCGTCGCGACGTTGAGCGAATGGTTGTAGGTGCCCGGTGCCTTCTGCTGCAGTTCGCGGAGCAGAGCCTGCTTGGGGTCGCGAAGTTCGACGAGCGTCATGCCCGTGGTGATGTGGAACGCCCGCTCGATCCAGGGCAGGATGAACAGCGTGACGCCGCCCACGACCAGCCCGCCGACGCCCGCGATCGCGGAGACGGTGGTGATCTCCTGGATCCGTGTCGCGTCGAGGGGCAGGGCGGAGAGCCGATCCGCGGCGGTCGCGAGCGCCGTGGCGAGCGCGAGCCAGAGTGCGGTGCGGACGATGCTGCCCCGATCGCGGATCTCGGGGAGGCACCAGAGCACGCAGGCGATCGACGCCGCGCTGATCGCGAGGTGGTTGTGCGAGGGGGTGATCGCCAGCGAGATCAGGACCGCCGCGAAGAGCCCGACGAGGCCCGCGACGAGGCGGTTGAACACCGTGATCATCAGCACCGTGAGCAGCGCGATCGGGGCGGTCGAGCTCATCGGCAGGAACGTCGGATCCGCGACGGTGCCCACGACCGAGATCGCGAGGGCGGCGAGCACCAACCCGCC
>DDFO01000018.1:56257-59559 GCA_002337215.1 Phycisphaerales bacterium UBA1926
CCCGCCGATCCACGCGACGCGCCGGGGCTTGGAGATCGACCAGGGCGCGAGCGCGATGATGACAAACGCGAACGCGATCGTGCTGACCGCGACGACCGACGCGGCGCCGAGCCGCGCCGTCCACAGCTCTCGGACCGGGGCGCGGCTGCGGTACTCGACGAGCTCCTGTTCGTAGAGCATGACCTGCGACGTGGTGAGCACGTCGCCGCGTGTGAAGATCTTTTGCCCAACCGCTCGCTTATCGACGACCGGTTGCACCTTCGCGACCGCGTCGGCCTGCCGCTCAGCGCTCAGGTTCGCGTCAAACGTGTATGTCGGGGCCGCGCGACGCTTGAGCACCGCGAGGATTGCGTCGATCGCGTCGGCCGGGTACCCCGCGGCGCCCACAAGCCGGGCAACCTCGATGTCGAGCGCGTTCGCGTCGTCGAGATTGATCGCCTGCTCACGCTGCTCGATCCGCGAACCCACCGGGGTGACGAGCTCGAGATTCCTGCTCAGGCCCTCGCTGACGGCCCGGTTCCAATCTGCCCGGCGGAGCAGCGGGTTGCGCTCGAGGATGTCGCGGAACAGACCGCTGGTCGCCGCCCATGCCGTTCGGCCTTCGGGTGAGACGCCGATCGCCGCGAGCGTGCTCCGCTGCTCGGGCGTGAGCCGGAGCGATTCGAGGAACGCGATCGCCGCGGCCGTGGGGTCGGTCGGCTGGGTGGGGGGTGTTTCGGCCTGAACACCGGGTTGTGAATCGGTGCGAGCGCTGGATTCTCTGTCTGGTTCAACACCCGTTGCCGGCTTTGCGGCCGGGCTCTTCGTCACGTCGGTCGGGTCGGTCGTGCCCGGAGCTTCCGCGCCCGACTGTGATTCCGTCGCGGTCCCCGCAGGGTTCTGCGTCGCCTGATCGTCGCCGTTGGCTTTCGCCGACTCCGCGATCGCCGCGGCCGCGGGAAGGCGTTGCACATCGCCCACGAGCGCGTCGAGCGTCGAATCGATCAGCCTGTACACGCGCGGCGTGCTCTGCGCCGCGTTCTCGCGTCGCTGGGTCGTCTGCTGCGCGTTGAGTGCGTCGAACTCGACACGCACGGTCCGGGTCTCGCGCGCTGTTGTTCCGTAGACCAGCTGCGACTGCTCGCGCGACCATGCCACGATGCTCCCCGCGAGCACGACGAAGGCAACGAGCAGGACCACGCCCCACCCCGCCGACGGGTGCATGACGAACCGCGCAAAGCGATCACCCCAGGACTCGCTGGTCCGTTTCACGCCCCGGCGGGACTTTCCCTTGTTGCGGGTCGGCTTGGATGAGCTGGGCAGCGACGCCATGTGTGTCCGTACCACCGATCATTCAGTCCGAGGGCTCATTGAGGGGCCGCTGGGAGAAGTGCCGTCGGCCGACCCCAGAATATCGGTCGTCTCGCCGCTCGGGTTGCGAGGAGAATCCCCGATCCGATCATCGCGGCTTTCGTCGTCGTCTACCCATGCGCCGGACCGTTGAGGCGGGTTTCCACCCGCATCGAGGGCCTCACGCAACGCTCGCTCGTGCGGGGCGATCCGTTCTTCCTCACCGTACGCCCTGATGACACGCTGCACGAGGCTGTGGCGCACCACGTCTTCGCCTGTCAGCTGCGTGAACCCGACCCCGGGGACGCGCTGCAGCCTTCGCACGGCGTCGATCAGCCCGCTCTCGCGTGGGTCCGGAAGGTCGATCTGGGTCGTGTCCCCGGTGATGATCATCCGAGAGCCGTGCCCCATGCGGGTCAGGAACATCTTCATCTGCCCGCGCGTCGTGTTCTGGGCCTCGTCAAGCAGGATGCACGCGTTGTTGAGCGTGCGCCCGCGCATGAAGGCGAGCGGGCTCAGCTCGATCACGTCGTTTTCCATGAAACGGCGGATCGTCCCAAAGTCGAGCATGTCGTGCAGCGCGTCGAGCAGCGGGCGCAGATACGGGTTCACCTTGTCCTGCAGATCGCCGGGCAGGAACCCCAGCCGTTCACCCGCCTCGACCGCGGGCCGTGCGAGCACGACGCGCTGCACCGCTCCGGTTTTGAGCAGGTGCACCGCGACGGCGACCGCGAGGAAGGTCTTGCCCGTCCCCGCGGGCCCGATCCCGAACGCGAGGTCGTGGTCGCGGATCGTGCGGATGTAGTGTTCCTGCCCCGGCGTCTTGGGGCTGATGCTGCGCCCGCCGGTCGAGACCGCGAGCCGGCCGTCCCAGTCGGGCGAACCCGAAGCAGGCTGATGACCACGATCGCGCGAGACGAGCTTGCTCGCGCGTTCCGCCTCGTCGGTGATGATCGCGAGCATGTCGGCGCGGGAAGGCGGCGTCGCCGCGTCGCGGATGAGCCGGCGGAGCACGGACTGCGCAACGAACGCGTCGTCCCGATCGCCCTCGGCGCGGATCACGCCGTCGCGGGCGCTGATCGAGAGCCCCAGCGCCTCGCGGAGCATTTTGAGGTTACGCTCGGCGGGCCCGACCACGGCGGTGCGGTCGGTGCCCGAAGGGATGCGGATCGTGACGATCAAACGACGAGACTCCGGAGCGCCCACCGATGGGGCGGGCCCGTTCGCGGAAACAGGCAGGAAGGGTATGGAGCACATGTACTCTCGCCGGCCGCGCGCGGCGATCCCCAGCGGGGATTATAGAACCCTTCGGGCCTCGCCCGCGAGGGTTCCGGTTGTAGCCCCGCTTCTCGCGTCTCTTGTCGCGTTCCTGCTCTCGGGGCTTGCCGGCTGCACCCCGCCTCCCCCCGCGACCGTCGCGTCCGGCGGGCCGTCGCTCGTCGCACGCGAGATGATCATCGAGGCGGACTGGGACGACGCGGACGCGGCCGTGCGCACCGCTGTCCGCCGCGAGCAGATGGCGCTCGAACGCAGGCGTGCCTATCGCGCCGCCGACCACGACGAGCACACCGTACTCGTCTTCGATCTCCGCACCCTGCGCGGCGACACCGGCGAACTGACGCTCAAGGACCTGGGAGACGGGCGTGTACTCGTGCGATGCAGGATCGGCGCGTTGGGATCCGAGTCCGCCGAGACGGCCCTGGTCGGTGAGATCGTCGAACGATTGCATGAACTCGCCGGCAAGGACTACGCGCCGCTGCCCGGCTGATCCCGATCGTTCCCGTCAGGCGTTTGAGAGCCCGCAGGAGTGTCCGCTGCGCTCGTGTCGAGCCCCGGCTCCACGCACCGCGGGATGGTGATGGTCATCGTCGTGCCCTCTTGCCAGACCGACTCGATCTCGATCTCGCCGTCGATGCTGCGGAGCGCGTGACGGACGATCGAGAGCCCGAGCCCCGAGCCGCGCCGCCCGCCGA
>DDFO01000018.1:59646-63568 GCA_002337215.1 Phycisphaerales bacterium UBA1926
CCCGCCGATGCGGGCGCGGGACTCATCGACCTGGAAGAACCGCTCGAACACGCGTTCCTGATGCTTGAGCGGGATGCCCACGCCCTGATCGATCACGCGGAACCGCGCACCGCGCCGGCCCGCGTCCCCGGTGGGGATCGGCTCGCCCGTCACGCGGATGACCGTTCCCTCGAACGCGAACTTGGTCGCGTTATCGATCAGGTTGCGCAGCACGAGCACCAGCAGCTTGCGGTCGGACACCATGCGCACAAGGTCGGGTGAGATGTCGCTCTCGATCAGCAGCCGACGGCGTTCGCAGACGTGCTCGAACCCCGCGATCACCGAGTCGCACAACGCCGACGCGTCGAACGTCTCGATCTCGATCTCGTGCTCGTCGGATTCGAGACGCGACAGATCAAGCAGATCGTTGACGGTCTCTTCCAGGCGGACGGCGTTGTTCTCGATGATGGAAGTCAGTTTGCTCTGCATCGCCGGATCGTCGGCGGCCGGCCCGAGCATGGTCTCCACCGCCATCTTGATCGACGCGATCGGGGTCCGCAGCTCGTGGCTCGCGTTCGCGGCGAAATCCGTCCGCAGCTGCAGCGTCTGCGCGAGATCGTGCACGTCACGGAACGTGAGCACCACACCCGTCCGCGGCGGGACCCGCGCCGGGATGTCGGCGATGTTGAGCCGAACCGGGATCGCGCTGACCTCATAGAACCGCGCCTGCGGCTCGAGGCTGAGGCGGATCCGTCGCTGAGCCGCCTCGCCGTCCGCCGCCCGGCGATAGAGCGCCAGGACCTCGACACTCGTCACGATATCCTCGATCGCGGTCCGGCCCTCTTCCGGCGTGCCGCGTGCGAACAGCCGGCGGGCGGGTCTGTTCATCATCGCGACCCGCCCGGATTCCCGCAGCGCAATCACCGGCGTGTCGATCGCGTTCAGGTACGCCCGCAGCATCGCGCCGCTCTCGACCGCGCGATCGATCGATTCGGCGTTCCATGCGATCCGTGATTCGATCCGTTCGCGGAGCGTCTCGAACGGACGATCCACAAAGAACTCCCGCGACTCATCCCGCTCGTCCGGGTCCGGCTCCTCGATCAGGTCGATCAACTCGCCGAGCCTCTTCAACTGCGTCCGTTCCGCAGCGGAGTGCGAGAGCCAGACGAGCGCACCCGACACAGGGATAAACAACGCGATCACCAGCGCCGGCGCGAACGGTGACAGGAACAGCGCCGCCGCGAACGAGACACCGAACGCGAGGATGATCAGCAATCTACTGCGGTCGGCCCCTGGCACGCGGACGGCTCCTGTCGCCGATCAATCACGCGACGCGGCTGCGTGCTCACCCGAGCCGTTCGGCACCGCATCGGCATCGATCCGATACCCCACGCCCCGGACGGTTTTGACAATCACCGCGAGGCCGCCAAGTTTCTTTCGGATCGATGTCACGTGCACATCAATAGTTCGTTCCGTGATCGTGACCCCCGAGCCCATCGCGTGCTGGATGAGTGCCGCCCGGCTCAGCACCTTGCCCTCGGCCTCGAGCAGCGACGCCAGCAGGCGGAATTCGGTCACCGTGAGCGGCAACGCGTTGCCCCCGAGCGTCGCCTCGTGGGTCTCGCGGTTGAGCACCAGCCCGCCGATCTCGATTTGCGAGGGCGTCTCCATTGCACCACGATCGAGCAGCCGTTCGATGCGTGCCTGCAGCACGCGGATCGAGAACGGCTTGGTGACAAAGTCGTCGGCACCCTTCGACAGGCCCTCGATCTCGTCCACTTCCTCGTTCTTCGCGGTCAGAAAGATCACCGGGATCGCCGCCGTGTCGGGGTTCCCGCGGATCCGCCCCAGCACCTGGTGCCCGTTGAGCCCGGGCATCATGATGTCGAGCACGACCAGATCGGGTTGAAAGGATGCGATCTCGCGCAGGCCGGCCTCGCCGTCGTTGACGACCTTGGTCTCATAACCCGCTTTCCAGAGGTTGTACCCGAGCAATTCGGACAGATCGGTCTCATCGTCAACGATCAGAACTCGCCGGGCCATGGCTCTCGCTCCTGCGTAGATCTCGGTCAGACGGCTGCGTGGTGGATTCCTGCAAAGGGTATCCGCAGGACGGTCAAACGCGCGTCCGGCTCGGTTAAGGTTCCGTGTGCGGTCCAGAAACCACTTAAACAGGTGTCGGTCCGGCCGGATTATCGGGCGATCCGGACGATTTTGGACCGAAAAATGCCAATGCTAGTGAGTAGTAGCCGAAACTCATTGCTCAGGGTTTGTACCCGCTAGCCAACAAGGCTAGACTTTTCGGTCCGTGGGCAGGATGCCCCGGCACCTTTGGGGCGGAGCCCACGGGAAGACCCCGACGCATGGTGCGGCGGGACACACAAACGAATCGACAGCCAATATTGTCTGGCTGTTTCGAACACGATTCCGGACATCTGCGAGGCAACCAAGGGAATCCCGCCTCGCTTTCACCAAGGAGTCTCAGATATGAGCAAGAAGATTGCAACCTTCGTGATCGCGGGCACCGCGTGCGGCCTCGCGACTGCCCAGAGCGACCTCGACCTCGAGCGTGCGTACAGCGCTGAGCTGCTCGCCGACGCCGCCAACCGCACCAGCCTCCTCCAGGGCTCGGGCGAAGGCAGCGGGTTCACCCTGACCAGCGGCGACGGCGCGAGCACCCTCTCGCTGAACTCGCTGTTCCAGTTCCGCTACGTCGCCAACTTCCGCGACGACAGCAACACCGGCGTCGGCACCAACCAGGACTTCACCGCCGGCTTCGAGATCCCGCGTGCCCGCATCGATTTCTCGGGCAACCTGATCAACGACAACCTGACCTACCGCATCAGCCTCGATGCCGGTAACGTCAACACCTCGAGCGGCGACGTCCACCAGGCCACCGTCACCTGGGCGTACGGCCAATACGCCTTCGAAGGCATGGAGGGCGCGTTCCTCCGCTTCGGTCAGTTCAAGGCCCCGCTGTTCTGGGAAGAACTCGTCGACGCTGAGTTCCAGCTCGCGGGCGATCGCTCGGTCACCGGCGAAGCCTTCAGCCAGCAGTACACCCAGGGCCTGATGTTCGGCTACGAAGCCGAAGCCTGGCGCGGCTACTTCGCGTTCACCGACGGCCTCGGTGCCGCGGGCTCGAACTTCAACGGCGCCGGCGCCGACTGGGCCCTCACCGCCCGCGGTGAGTTCAAGATCGCCGGCGACTGGGCCCGCTTCACCGACTTCACCTCGTGGCGCAACAGCGACTACGCGGCCAAGATCGGTGCCGCGGTCCACTACGAGCAGTACGGCGAGACCGGTGCCTCGGTCGGTGCGGGCCACGTCCTCGGCGTCGCCGACGGCGCCGGCGACGGCGAGCAGGTCCTCTACACCATCGACGCCGCCGTCGAGGGCAACGGCTGGAACGCGTTCCTCGCGTTCAACGGCAACTACTCCGAGGGTGACACCAGCAGCACCGACGTCAACGACTTCGGTATCGTCGCCCAGGCCGGCGTCTTCGTCACCGATCAGGTCGAACTGTTCGGTCGCTACGACGTCCTCTTCCTCGATGACAACCGCTTCGGTGCGGGCGTCGAGGACACCTTCAACTTCCTCTCGGTTGGTGCGAACTACTACTTCTTCCCGGAGAGCCACGCCGTCAAGGCGACCGTGGACCTCCTGGTCTCGTTCGACGACACCTCGACCAGCTTCTCGACGCTGAACGGCTTCCCGCCGTTCGCCCCGGGCGGCCAGACCGGCTCGGTCTCCCCGACCTCGCTGCTCGGTCAGGACGGCGACACCGAGTTCGCCCTCCGCGGCCAGGTCTCGGTCCTCTTCTGATCCAGCGATCCGGGCTTGCCCGGATCACATGATCTGAATCCAACGCAGCCGGCTCCCTCGGGAGCCGGCTGTTCTTTTTGTCCGAGGGAGAATTCAGGCACTAGGCACTAGGCACTAG
>DDFO01000018.1:63794-75676 GCA_002337215.1 Phycisphaerales bacterium UBA1926
ACGGCGCAGCCTTCTCCATGCTCGCGCCGCAACCGGCATGGAGAAACCGCCCTGCGGTAACTCCATGGCACCCGCATTAGGTATTGGAAATGGCGAATCGAGGCAAAAGCAATCTGCATTGCAGACACCGAGAAGCACTCAGCAACGGCGCGGTGGGAGTGTCTTCCGAGTGCCGAGTGCCGAGTGCCTGATGCCCAGTGCCTTCTCAGTCACATCCGATCGACGAGCGGCAGCCCCAGCGTCTCGAGCCCGTCGGTAAGCACCCGCCGCGTCAGCCCCGCGAGCCGAAGCCGGCTCAGCCGCGTCGCCTCGTCGTCGGCACCCACCACAGGGCAGCGGTCGTAGAACTTGCTGAACGCCACCGCAAGGTCGTAGAGATGCGCACAGAGCCGGTGCGGCTCCAGCGAATCGGCGACGCCCCGCACCACCCGCGGCGTCCGCAGCAGCAGCAACGCGAGCGTCTTCTCTTCCTCGGCCTCCAGCCGCAGCGGCGCCGACTCGGACGCCGACAGATCGATCCCGCGTGACGCCGCCTTCTCGAACATGCTGTTGATCCGGGCGCGTGCATAGAGCAGGTAGGGGCCCGTGTTGCCCTCGAAGCTCACCATCCGGTCGAACGAGAACACGTAGTCCTTGCTCCGCTCGGTTTGCAGGTCGGCGTACTTGATCGCCGCGATGCCGATCGCTTCCGCCGCGGTGCGCACATCGCCTGCCTCGCCAGCGTTCTCTCCCGCCCGCTCACGGATCGCCGCCTCGGCCCGCTCGACGGCCTCATCGAGCAACGCGTCGAGCTTGATGTTCTCCCCCGAACGGGTCTTCAGCGGCTTGCCGTCCTCGCCCAGAACCGTCCCGAACGCCGCGTGCTCGAGCGTCGCCGTTGAGCCGTCGGGCCGGGTCGTGTACCCCGCCTTGTGGGCGGCGCCGAAGACCTGCCGGAAGTGCAGCCCCTGGCGCGCATCGACGCAGTAGACGAGCCGGTCGCCGCCCAGCGTCTGCACCCGCCGGCGGATCGCCGCGAGGTCGGTCGTCGCGTAGAGGAACCCGCCGTCTCCCTTGCGGATCAGGCACGGCTCCTTGATCCCCTCGACGCGCACGACCAGCGCCCCGTCGGATTCCTCGGCGACCCCCCGGTCCACGAGATCCGCGACGACGCCCGCGAGTTCGGTCGCGTACGACGATTCGCCCGCCGAGTCCCCGTCGGTGACCCGCGTGTGCAGCCGTGCGCACACCGCGAGACAGACTTCCATCGTCGTCCGCTCGATGCTCCGCCAGACCGCCTCGATCTCGGGATCGTGGCTCTGCAGTTTCACCAGCGTCTGCTTCGCGGCAGCCAGCGCCTCCTCGGCGCTGGCGACCTGCTCTTCGAGTTCCGCTTCGGCCTTGGGCCCGAGATCGAACTTGCGAACGGCCGCGAGTCCGCGGCGGTCCGCGGCGCACTCGAGCTGGGCATCCTTATACAGGCGGTTCAGCGTCGCGAGATCGAGGTCGTCGAGCGCGATCCGGCCCGCGTCGGCCTCGGCCTTGACCTTCCCGGTCACCATCGCGATAGGCAGGCCCCAGTCGCCGACATGGTTCTGGCGGACGACGGTGTGCCCGAGACGCTCAAACGAGCGCGCGATCGTGTCCCCGATGACGTTGGACCGCAGGTGCCCCACGTGCATCTGCTTGGCGAGGTTGACGCCGCACAGATCGACGACGACCGTTTCGGGTGACGCGGGCGTGGGGAGACCCAGCTCCGGGGTGTCGAGGTTCTCGAGGAGCCCAGAAAGCGCGTCCGCGTTGAGCGTGATGTTGATGAACCCGGGGCCCGCGATCGACTCGGCCGTCAGCGGCTCGGCGATGCCGCCCAGGTCCGCGTGCTCGACGATCGCCGCCGCGACCTCGCGCGGGTTCTTGCCCAGGCGCTTGCCGAGCGGCATCGCGGCGTTGGACTGGAAGTCACCGAACTTTGGGTTCCTCGCGGGCCCGACGATCGGGTCGGCGTTCTCGATCCCGAACGCGCGCTCGATCGCGACCGTGATCGCGTCCGCGATCAGCGCCTCGGGGTCGATCTGCTGTAGTTCTGAGTGATTGTCGGCGGGCGGTGTTGGGCTCATCGCATCAAGGGTAGACGACGAGGTACACCGATTGGGCGCACGCCGTGGGCGCAGCAGACAATCAGTCCGGGCCGGTCAGTTCGAGTTGTCCAGAGCGGGACTTTCAGGCGGCGTCGGAGAGCCGGAGCTGGGGGCCGTGCCCCCGGGCGAGCAGGTCGCCCAGTATGCGCGCGTTCGTCTCCGAGAGTTCGGTAAACGCGATCCCGGCGAACCATGTCGCGTCTTCCTGTGAAGTCCAGCAGACCACGCCATCCAGCGAGATCGGCGTCGCGCCTTCTCCCGGCTCGATCGCGAGAGACACGGGCTTGCC
This sequence comes from Phycisphaerales bacterium UBA1926, assembly GCA_002337215.1. Lineage (GTDB taxonomy): Bacteria > Planctomycetota > Phycisphaerae > Phycisphaerales > UBA1924 > UBA1926. Next base: position 66,201 of record DDFO01000018.1, read on the forward strand.
CTCGAGCGGGCGGAAGAACCGCCTGCAGCGGACCCGGGCACCAGTCGCCGAGATGTCCACGATCTCGCCGATCGAGCAGGTGATGACGTTCCCATGGACGCGGATTGCGCGCCGGCGGTCGGCGTCGGAGGTGGGCTTGAAGGGGTTGAGAGCCTTGAGGATTCGGGACCAGGGCCCGGCGTTGTGTGCGCTCATACCGGGATATCGGGCGGCCACGGGCCGTGATTGAGCCGGGGTCGGCGAATGCGGGATTGGTGCCCTGAGGGGCCCGCTCGCGATCAGTGGGGGGCGATCTCGCGGAGCAGCCGGCCCGGTAACCAGATCGCGAGCACCGAGGCAAGGGCGATGGTGCCCGCGGTCACGGCGAACCCCAGTTCGAGGTTGGTGTCGATGCCCTTGTGGATCGCGCGCATGATCTGGGGCCCGATGACCGCGACACCCCACGCGCCGCCCAGCATCATGCCGCTGGCGAACGAGGTGCGGTGGGGGAGCAGGCGCTGTCCAAGGGACATGCTGACGGGGACGAGCGACCCGAACCCGAACCCCGCGACGATCGTGAGCAGCCCCGCGACGGTCGCCGCGGCGAATGCGCTGGTGGGGAGCAGCGCGTCGGCGTGGGGGATCGCGAGCATGGTCCCCGCGCCGATGAGCGGGATGAGCACAAACGCCTTCTTCTCGTACTTCGCGGGCAGGAAGAAGCCCAGGGCGAGGGCGCCGAACCCCATGCCGACCTGCATCGAGCCCTGGAGCGGGCCGTTGAACTCGCTGGCGCGCTGGCCGAGGGATTCGGTCATCGTGGCGACGCCCGCCTCGGTGCGCACGAGGCGTTCGGTCCACTCGATCATGAGATAGACGAGCATCTGGTTGGTCGTGAAGCGGATGACGTTGCCGGCGTAGAGGATCCAGAAGGCGATCCAGCGGCGGGTCTTCTCGGCTTTGGAGAGGTTGATGTGATCGTCGTGGGCCGCGTGGTTTCTGTGGGGGACACGGCGGATCGCCCAGAGCAGGACGCCCGCGGAGATGAGGCCGGGGGGGATGAGCCAGACGAGGGCTTTGAGCCCGGCGTCGGTCGCGGCGGTGCCGGCTTCCCCGGAGAGTGCGCCCATCGCGTTGACGTACTGGGGGCTCAGCACGTTGCCCAGCACACCCCCGATCATGCCGAACAGGAAGAACACGCTGAGCATCGCGCTGCGCCGGCGTCCGGCGAGTTGTCCGGTCGAGGCGGCGGCCGCTGGGTGGAATGCGCCGACGCCGGCGATGCCGAAGAAGAACAAGATCAGCAGTTGGGGATAGGTCTGGGCGTAGCCCAGCAACCCGACGCAGATCGCGGCGGTCGCGAGACCGATCGGTCCGGTCATCCGGCTGTCGAATTTGTCGTTGATCCAGGCGACGAGGGGCTGGATGCCACCGCTCGCCAGGGCGCCGAGGCTCAGGAGCAGGGCCTTCTGCTCGATGCTCATCTCGAGCCGGACGGCGAGCAGCGGCATCAGGGCGACGGTGACGAACGAGAGAAAGTCGGTCACCGAGTGGGTCAGGATGGGCGTCCACAGCCTGATCCGGGGCTTGGTGAGCACGTCGGCCGCGTGGACACTGGGATGGGCGACGGCGTCCTCGACCGTTTCGACCGGTGTTGAGGTCGGGTCGCTGCCCGGGTTATCGGGGCTGGTCGGGCTGTCGGCGGGCGTGCGGGTCATGGTTGGGTTCGGGCGGCCTGGCGACGCCTTTGATGGGTCGTTGGGGCGATGGCAGTTCTAGGAGGGGCTGGAACCGGAGGCGAGGCGGGACGAAAAGGAAGGTATGGTGGGGCGGGGTGTCGGTCTGCCGTTCGATCTGTGATCGAGGCCGATGCTGAGTATTGATCTGTTCGCGGGGCTCGCCGTCGTTCCTGACAGCGATTCGCTCCGTATCGCGGGCGGGATGTATCGCCGGCGTGTTCAGCAAGAATTGGCGAGAGAGCCGTGCTGCCGGGATTGCACCGGCGGCCCGAGGGGATGAAACGATGAAGATGGTGTACGCGTCGGCGTTGCGGTCCGGTCTGGTTGGGTCGCGGCTCGCGGTCCTGGGTTGTGCGTTCGCGATGGCGGCGGGATCGAGCGTCGGGCTCGGTTCGGTACAACCCGGCGCGGTTGACGACGGCGGTGCGCAGGCCGGTGGCGCTGAAGCGGGACCCTACGCCGACGCGGTGCTGGTGCGTGTGACGCCTTCGTCGGTCGGCGAGCGGCTGGCGGTGTCGTCGCTGGGCATGACGATGATGGGCGAGAGCGAGCGCACGGACGGCGTCGGCGAGTATCTCGCGGATGCCGACGAACGCGCGGCGCTCGATGCAGCGGGCGTGGCGTACGAGATCGTGCGAACGGATGTGCAGGCGTTCGTCGATGCGCAATCCGCTCGGCTCGGGGCGCGGGCTGTCTGGGGCGTTGATCCGCAGCCGCGGGGGACCGATACCTTCTTCGAGGAGTTCCGCGACCTGACCGAGATCTACGCGTTCCTCGATGGGCTGGTCGCGGCCCACCCGGGGCTGATCTCCCAGGAGATCATCGGGCAGAGCGTTCAGGGGCGTGATATCCGGGCGTACACGATCTCCGGTGCGGGAGACGCGGACAGCAAGCCCAGCCTGATCTTCAACAGCGGCGCGCACGCACGCGAATGGATTGCGCCGATGACGGTGCTCTACACGGTGCGAGGCCTCGTCGAGGGGTACGGCGGCGACGCGGAGATCACCGATCTGCTCGACGATGTTTCGTTCCGGATCGCGCCGATGATGAACCCCGACGGGTACCTGTATACCTGGAGCAGCGAGCGGTTCTGGCGTAAGAACCGGCGCAACAACGGGAACGGCACGTTCGGCGTGGACTGGAACCGGAACTTCGCCGCGGGTTGGGGCGGCCCCGGCTCGGACAGTTCCTCGAGTAGCGACATCTACCGCGGGCCGTCTCCGTTCAGCGAGCCCGAGTCGCGTGCGCTCCGCGACTTCACGCTGAGCATCCCGAATGGGGCGTTTCACATCGACTTCCACTCGTTCAGCCAGCTGGTGCTGTTCCCGGTGGGTTACACCGAGACGCCCATCCCCGAGCCGGACCTCACGATCCAGCGAACCCTCGCGGAGGCGTACGCGGGGATGATCGCATCGGTGAGCGGGTTCGATTACCTGCCCATCCCGAGCTACGAGTTGTACCTCGCGTCGGGCGTTGCGAGCGACTGGCACTACGAGGATGGGGGGGTGTACAGCTTCACCGTCGAACTCCGGCCCGGGAGCGGCGATCTGGACGGCTTCGCGCCGCCTCCTGCGCAGATCCTGCCGTGCGCCGAGGAGAACTTCGCGGCGGTGCTCGATCTCGCGGGGAGCGTCGCGCGGGGCGTGGTCGCGTCGTTCGACGGCCCGCAGCCGGGCTTGGTCGAGCCCGAGACCGCGACACCTGTTTCGTTCGAGGTCATCCCGGTGTTCAGCGGTCCGCTCGATGCGTCGAGCGCGGCGTTGTTCGCACGCACGGGATCATCGGGCGCGTTCAGCGCCGTGCCGGCGTCGGCGAGCGGGGACGTGTACACCGCCACGATCCCCGGGACGGCGTGCGGGGAAGTGGTCGAGTACTACTTCTCGATCGACTCGGCGGGCGGCGGCTCGAGCTACACCTATCCGAGCGACGCGCCGGATTCGGTGTTCACCGTCGAGGCTGTCGAGCAGGCGGTGGTCTTTGAGGACACGATCGAGAGCGATCTGGGGTGGGTCTCCGGCGCGCCTGGGGACGACGCGACAACGGGTCAGTGGGAGCGTGGCGACCCGCAGGGGACAGCCGCGCAGCCCGAGAACGATCACACGCCGGGCGGTTCGATCTGCTGGGTGACGGGCGCGAACGCGGGGACGGGCCTCGGCTCGTTCGATGTTGACGGCGGCACGACGACGCTGACCACGCCGGTGCTCGACGCGACGGCGGGTGACGGCGACGCGTTCGTGTCGGTCTGGATCTGGTTCAGCAACAACACGGGTGGCAACCCCAACGAGGACACCATGCCGATCGACATCTCGGGCGACGGCGGCGCGAACTGGGTGCCGCTCGACGAGATCGCCTCGAGCACGGACGGCTGGGAGGAACGGTTGTACCGCGTCGCGGATTACGTGACCCCGACCGATTCGGTGCGGCTGCGTTTCCTCGCCCGCGATCTGGGCGACGGGTCGCTGGTCGAGGCGGCGGTGGACGATCTGCGGATCGAATCGGTGGGCTGCCCCGATTCGGGCAACCCCGCCGACATCGCGCCGCCCTTCGGCGTGCTCGATCTCGCGGACGTGAACGCGTTTGTCCAGGGCTTCCTCAATCAGGACGCGGCCGCGGACATCGCGGCTCCGTTCGGCGTGCTCGATCTCGCGGACGTTTCCCTGTTCGTCTCGTCGTTCCTTGCCGGGACGCCCTGATCGGTCGGCTTGGACGCGTCGTTGTCGTCGGGTAGACTCCTCGGACCGAGCCTCGTGGGGATGAGGCGTGTGCTGTAAGGGTCTGCTCTATGCGAATTCTGCGTTGTTTTGGCGTTCTGGCGGCGGTCTCTGTGGTTTCGCTGGGCCTCGGCGGCGTGGACGCGGGCCCGGTGGCGACAGTGGGGGCCGAAGCGGGTGTCCTGGATGACGCCGACTCGGTGTACGCGGGATACGCGATCGTGCGGGTCTCGCCTCGCGACGCCTCGGATCGGCTGTCGCTCGCGCAGCTGCCGCTCGATCTGGTGAGCGAGGCGGAGAGCCTCGGAGGCGTCGGCGACTACCTCGCCGACCCGGCGACGCTCGACCTGTTGAGGCACCTGGGGATTCCTTTCGAGACAATCGAAGCGGACGTGCAGGCGGTCGTGGACGCGGAGCGCGTGCGGCTGGACGCACGGGTGCGCTACGACGCCGCCGGGGGGGGCGGGGCGAACGAGGCGCGGTTCGGCGGCGACCCCGACGCGTTCTTCCGCGAGTACCGCGATATCGAAGAACTGATGGCGTTGTGGGATGGGTTCGTCGGGACGCACCCCGATCTGATCTCGAGAGAGGTGGTCGGGCAGAGCGTCGAGGGACGCGACATTGTCGGGTACACGATCTCGGGGTCGGCGGGGGGTGAGCCGCTGTCGAAACCGACGCTGGTGTTCAACGGCACGATCCATGCGCGGGAGTGGATCAGCCCGATGACGGTGAGCTACATCGGCCGCGGGCTGGTCGAGGGGTATGGGATCGACGACCGGATCACCCGCCTGCTCGACGCGAACACATTCCGGATCATCCCGGTGCTCAACCCGGATGGGTATGTCTACTCCTGGGAGAGCGAGCGGCTGTGGCGCAAGAACCGTCGGCAGAACAGCCCGAGCCGGTACGGGGTTGACCTGAACCGCAACTTCGCGACCGGGTGGGGCGGGGGCGGCTCGAGCGGGAATTCGGGATCGAACACGTATCGGGGGCCGTCTCCGTTCAGCGAACCCGAGAGCCGGGCGCTGCGGGATTTTCTGTTGGCGACGCCCAACCGTGTCTTCCATATCGATTTCCACAGCTACAGCCAGCTGGTGCTGTGGCCTTGGGGGCATCGGTTCGAGGAAGCGCCGGATGTCGACGCGTTGACTGGTCTGGGGACGCAGTACGCCGAGACAATCCGCAGCACGACGGGGGCGAACTACACGCCCCAGCAGGCGACGGAGCTGTACCAGGCGAGCGGGATCACGACCGACTGGGCGTACGACGAGGCGGGGGTGCTCGGGTTCACGATCGAGCTTCGGCCCAGAGCGAGTAATTTCGCGCCGCCCCCGGAGACGATCCTGCCCTGTGCGCGGGAGAACTACGCCGCGGTGCTGACGCTGACCGAGGCGATGGAATCGGGTCTGGGCGAGGGGGCGGGGAGCCTGCCGTTCCGGGCGCAGGCGGGCGAGGTCGCCACGCCGATTTATCTCGATCTGTACTCGGCCCGCGGGGGATCGCTCGACGAGGCGACGCTGACGCTGCGCTCGCGCGTCGAGGGCGCCGGGTCGTTCTCCGAGTCGGTCATGTCGCGTGCGTACGGGCTCTGGACCGGGACGCTTGCGACGGCGCTGTGCGGGGAGACGATCGAGTACGGCGTGGTCGCCGAGTGGGACGACGGGGAGACCGCTGAGTGGCCGGCGGGCGGCGATGCGTCGCTCAATACCGTCGTCGCGACGGATGTCCGCGCGGTCTTTGTCGATGACATGGAGACGGACCGTGGCTGGATCGGCGGGCTCCCCTCGGACACCGCCGAGACGGGGAGGTGGGAGCGTGCGGACCCCGAGGCGACGTTCGCTGGCGCGACGAACGTGCAGCCGGGCGATGACCGCTCGCTCGAGGGGACGGTGTGTTGGATCACCGACAACCGGATCGGGCCCTACGCGTACAGCTACGACCTCAACAACGGGTTCACGACGCTGATATCGCCCGCGATCGACCTGAGCACCACCTGGGGAGAGCGCGAGATCTCGTTCTGGCTCTGGTACTCGACCTCGGAAGACCCGCTGGACATCGACATCTCGGGCGATGATGGGCAGACCTGGCGCCCGCTCGATCGCGTGGAAACAAGCACCGACGGATGGGAGTTGCACGCGTACGCGGTTCCCTCCGACGTCGAGCGATCGCCGGCGGTTCGGGTTCGGTTTGTCGCCCGGGACGAGGGCTTGGTGAACTCGAACGTCGAGGCGGGGGTCGATGATTTCCAGATCGTCGCGATGGGGTGCGGCGGGAACCCCGCGGACCTCGCGCCCCCGTTCGGGGTGCTCGATATCGCGGACATCGGCGCGTTCGTCTCCGCGTTCACGTCCCAGGGGGCGATCGCGGATCTGACGGGGGACGGCCTGATCGACCTCAGCGATATCGCCGACTTCGTGACGTATTTCACCGCGGATCCCTGATCGGACGCCGTGGGCCCGGTTGATCCGGGGCGTGGTATTGCGAACGATTCTCAACGGGCCATCAGAAGGCCGACCCGAGACGCGGGTCGGCGGGGCCCTCCCGGAGCATTCGCATGACGACCGAGACCCGCCCGCTGGGCCAGCGCCTCAAAGAAGACAACTGGGACCTGCACGTGCAGGCCGAGCACGACACGCTGCCCCAGCACATGGTCCGCGGGACAATCCCGAAGGAGACCTACGCCGAACTGCTCGGCCAGATGTGGCTGGTCTCGCGAAAGCTCGACGCGGCGATCGTCGCGACGCGGGACGGGGTGCCGGTTCTCAAGGAACTGGTGACGGACCGCCAGCTCCAGACGCCCTACCTCGAGGAGGACCTGGCGCACTGGGGTGTGGAGACCGCGGGGCTTGAGCCGCTCCCGGGGACGGCGGGGCTGATCGCCGACATCGAGCGCAGCCGGGACGAGAACCCGATCCGCCTGTTCGGGCTGCACTACGTCCGCGAGGGCGCCAACAACGGCAACAAGTACGTCGCGATGAAGATCCGCAAGGCCTGGGGCGTCGAGGACGGCGCGGGGTTCCGGTATCTCGATCCCTACGGCAGCGACCAGCGCCCGATGTGGGAGGCGTTCAAGACCAGGCTCAACGAGATCGAATTGAGCGAGGACGAGAAGTCGGCGATCGTCGCGGGTGCCCGCTCGATGTTCGAGCACATCATCGCGATGCACAAGGACTTCGAACTGCCCCCGGTCGAGGCGGCGGAGGGCGCGCCCGCCCACTGATCGTTTGGGGAGAGATGCCGCGGGAGTTGGATGAAACGAAACAGCCGCGTGATGTCACGCGGCTGTTTTTCTGCGCGCAGAGAATCGGCCCGGGTGGGTGTGCCGGGGCCGACCGTGAGGAAGAGAGATGCCTGTGGTGGTGCGGTGGTCGATGAGCGCGGCGGTTCAGTCGCCGCCGTTTCCGCCCGGGTCGCAGCCGAGTTGGTAGGAACCGACGAACTGGGCGATGTCACCCAGATCGAGCCGGTCGTCGCGGTTGATGTCGGCGATCGAATCGCCATCGACGAAGAAGTCGATGAACGTGGTGATGTCGGCGAAGTCCTGCTCACCGAGCGGCCGGGCGAGGTCCGCGGCGGTGCACATGGCGTCGCATTCGTTGAGCACGACGCGGAGCCCACCCGGGAACACCGTCTGCGAGGTCGCGACATCCTCGAGCCCGTCTCCATCGAAATCAGCGACGACCACGCCCGACGAACCAGACCCGAGCCCGCCGTAGCTGCGGATTGTGAGGAACGAGCCGTCGCCCTGCCCGAGCAGCACGGTGGCCCCTTCAAGGATCGTGCCGGTCACGATGTCAAAGTTCCCGTCGAGATCGAGATCGCCGATCCCGATGCTGTCGGTCCAGAGGGTTGTGCCGCCACGTACTTCAAGTCGCTGCGGGGCGGACAAGTTCCCGGTTCCATCGCCGAGATAGATGTGAATGCCAGGGCCGGTGAGTTGGCGGACGACCGCATCATTGTGCCCGTCCTGATTGAGGTCTGCGACGGCGGCAGACAACGGGAAATCGCCGCCGTCTGTGATGTAGCCCAGTTCGAACCCTCCGAGACCGTCACCGAACAGCACGGCGATCTGATCGAGGATGTCGAGCGTCACCACCGCGTCCGGGATGCCGTCACTATCGAGATCGCCGATACCCAAGCCGGCGGCGTGCTCGAGGCCGGCGGTGAAGATCTCAGGTGCAAACCCCCCTGCACCATCGCCGAGCAGCACCGAAATGCCGTCGAGTTGCTCGCTTGTGGTGACGATATCGAGGTGTGAGTCACCGTTCAGATCGACGACCTCGATCTCACCATTTCCGGCCGAGGTGTGGTAATAGACCGGAACGGGGAATTCGCCCGTGCCGTCGTTGAGCATAACCACAACACCATTCAGCGAAGCACCGATCAGATCCGGGTACGCGTCACCGTTCACATCAACAAGGCGGTTTACATCAGTTCTGCTCTGCGCCGGGATCGTGTAAGGCGTGCCGAACACGCCGTTGCCGGGATTGAGAAAGATGAAGTTGTCCTCGTCCGAGAGCACCGACATCCCGACGAGAAGATCGAGGTCGCCGTCGAGATCGATATCGCCTGCTGTAACTGAGTGCGGTGTACCGGTTCCGGGCAGATCGATGAACTGTGAATCATCGTCGAACGCGATCCCCGGGCACGGGTCGCCCCCGCCCATGGCGAGCGCGCAGGATGCGGAGAGTGCATACGAGACGTACAGAACACCGATCTTCATTGGTTCCCCTTCTGACACGATCCCCATGAGACACCGCTCGGTGTTACCGGCGGGTGCTGCAGAGGCTGCGAGGGACGCACAAAATAGGGACAATTGTCTGGATGACCAGACCCGCGACCCTACTAAAAAAGGCCCCTATCGATGGTTCAGCAAGCCCCATCGCCTAGGGCGATGTGTACAACCTGCGGCATCGATAGCGGTTGAGTTCATTGGCTATGTCTGTGTTCACGCCGGCTCCGGCGCCACCGCGTTCTCGCCCGCCGCGACGATCGTCGTGACCATGCAGTCGCCCGTGACGTTGCAGGCCGTCCGGCACATGTCGAGGAT
>DDFO01000018.1:75835-76504 GCA_002337215.1 Phycisphaerales bacterium UBA1926
TCCATGTTGATCGTCGCGCCGAGTGGAACGACGAAGCTCGTGATCTCCTCGCTGACGCCCAGGCGTTCCTCGCAGCACTCCATGGTGACGGGGAGTGTCGCGCCGCTGCTGGCGCTCGAAAAGGCGAGCAGCTGGGCGGGGCTGATGGCCTTGAAGAACCGGCCGTAGGAGACCGGTGTGAAGAGCTTCAGGCCGATCGGATAGACCGCGAACATCATGAGCGCGAGCCCCGCGACGACGGTGAGGCTGTACTTGAGGAGCGATCCCAGCACGCCGATCCCGAGGTCCGTCACGACGACGACGATGAGCGCAAAGACCGCGATGGGCGCGAGCTTGAGCACCCAGTGGACGATCTGGATGATGACATCGGTCATCGCGTCGCAGACACGGATGACCGGCTCGGCCTTCTCATCGGGCAGGCGTGTCAGGGCGATGCCGATGAGCAGCGCGGCGAAGACGACCTGCAGCATCGCGGTGTCGGCGAGGGCCGCGAACGGATTCTTGGGGACGATGTCGAGCAGCGTCTGCCAGGCGTCGGGGCGCTCGGTGGCGCTCGCGATCTTCTCCCCGGCTCCCGCTTCGCCTCCGCTGGCGAGCATCGTGCGCGCTTCTTCGTCAAAGCCCGAGCCGGGCGAGACGATGTTGGCGAGCAGGAGCCCGACCGAGATC
>DDFO01000018.1:76542-92572 GCA_002337215.1 Phycisphaerales bacterium UBA1926
GTGCACAGATAGATGATGATCGTGCGCCCGCCGATGCGGCCCAGCTTGCTCGCGTCGTTCAGGCTGCTCGCGCCGACGATGAGACTGAACAGCACGATGGGGACCGCGATGAACCGCAGCCCCCGCATGAACAGATCGCCCACGAAACCGGTCCCGAAGCGCACGAACCGCGACGCGGTCGCGGCGAAGTTCGCGTCGGCGTTCGGGGCGTTCTCGCGTTGCGACGCCTCGCGCACGCTGAGCTTCTCGTTGAGGAACGAGCCGGGGTCGTTGACGCCCATCGAGGCCCAGGTCGCGTCGGTCCAGAGCAGGTTGACGAGCAGGCCCACCACGATGCCCGCGACGAGGCCGATGAGGATCTTCCAGTGCAGGGCCATCTTCTGTTTCTGGGCTCTATCGGTCGCGTTCTGGGGGTCGGCGTTCGTCATGGGAGCAGCCTACCGAACGAACGGCGGATCTGTTCATTCGACATCCGGGTGGCGTGTTCGTCCGCCGTCCGGGCGTCGCGGAGCCGTACAGAACCGCGTTTGCTCGCTCGGGCGTGTCACGGGGGTGTCACGGTTACAACACGGTGACCAACTTTGGGGCGGCCGTGTGGTATCTCTTGATGTGGGGACAGAAGTCCGACAGGCTCGGGGATGAACTCATCTCGGCGGGTCCACAACGAAAGGGACGCAGCGATGCGCACAAACACAGGCTCGAACACACGATTCTCAGTCCGCCGAACTCTCGCGGTCGCGTGCCTCGCGGGCGGGGTGGTCTGTTTCGCGCCCTCGGCGATTGCGCAGGACGCGACCACGGATGAGCCCGCGCCGGCGTCGGAGCCGGCGCTCGTGCCGGCGATCCAGACCGTGTTCCCGCAGCGCCGCTTCCGGCGGCCCATTACCGCGGAGTGGCACCCCGTCGAGGTGAAGGCTGTCGATGCGGATGTCGTCATCGATGGTGATGTCGCGACGACCACGCTCGCGATCACGCTGTTCAACCCCTCGTCGAGCATGGCGCGCTGCGAGTTGGCGGTCCCCGTCCCGGGCGAGGCCGCGATCAGCAAGTTCAGTCTCGACGGGCTCGAGGGCGACCCGCCCGCTCGGCTGCTGCCGCGCGATGAGGCCCGGGCCGCGTTCGAGGCGATCGTCCGCAAGATGATCGATCCGGGCCTGCTCGAGTTCGCGGGCTACGGGCTCATCAAATCCAGCGTCTTCCCCGTACCCCCCAACGGCGAGCAGACATTCCGCCTGACCTACGAGCACGTCGTCAAGGGGGATGGTTCATCGATCGTGTACGAACTCCCGCGGTCGGCGTCGATCGGCAACGCACCCGACTGGGACATCGACATCACGATCCGCGGGGCAACGCCTGTGCTCAGCGCGTTCAGCACAAGCCACGACGCCGCGGTCGAGATCAACGACGACGGATCGGCGAGCCTCGATGGACGGGCGCTCGACAAGCCGGGCTCGTTCCGCATCGTCGCGATGCGGCAGGAAGGCGACGGGCCCGCGATGAGCGTGCTCACCTGCCCCGACCCTGCATCCGCGGACGGCGGATTCTTCATGCTCGTGATGGCGGCGCCCGAGCACGCGAGCGATGCGCCTTCGGTCGCGCGGGATGTCACGATCGTGCTCGACCGATCGGGCTCGATGCAGGGCGAGAAGTTCGCGCAGGCGACCAAGGCCGCCAAGCAGGTGATCAACGCGTTGGGTGCCGATGAATCGATCCGGATTGTTGACTACTCGTCGGAGGTCAGCACGTTCAGCATCGACGCGGGGACGCCCGACAAGGCCCGGGCCGCGTCGGCCTATCTCGACGGGCTCACCGCGGTGGGTGGCACGAACATCAACGAGGCGTTGCTCACGGCCCTCCGCCCGCCGGCCGCCGACGGCACGCTCCCGATCGTGCTCTTCCTGACCGACGGGCTGCCCACCGTCGGGGTGACCGGGGAGAAGGCGATCCGCGAGAACATTCTCCGCGCCAACGAGGCCGAGGACGACGCGCCCGCCCGCCGGCTCTTCACGTTCGGCGTGGGGCACGATGTCAATGTCCCGCTGCTGACCGACCTGGCACGCGAGACGCGGGGTGTCCCGGAGTTTGTCGCGCCCGAGCAGGACGTCGAGGCCGCGGTGGGGCGGGTCTTCGATCGCCTCTCGGGCCCGGTGCTGACGGACCTGGCGATCGACGGGAGCACGCCCTTCGCCTGCGGCGTCGAGCCGATCGGGGACATGTTCCCCCGCACGCCGGGCGATCTGTTTGAGAAGCAGCGGCTGATCGTGCTGGGTCGCTACGCGGATTGCCCCGGAGGAGTCACGCTCGCCGTCAGCGGCGAAGACTCGGGGGGCGAGATTGTGCGCACGATCGCGTTCGACCCGGAGAAGGCCGAGCCGGGGAACAGCCACATCGCCCGGCTCTGGGCGAAGCAGAAGATCACCTGGCTCATCGATGAGATCCAGTCCACGAGCGCCGATCCAGAGATCCGGAAACTCGATGATCTGCGCGACAATCCTCGGCTCGCGGAACTCATCGACGAGGTCGTGCACCTCTCGACCACGTACGGCATCCTGACCGAGTACACCTCGTTCATCGCGGCCGAGGAATCGATGCTCGCGGGTGCCGCGGTCAACCGGAGAGAGCTGGGCCGGGTGCTCTGGAGCTACGGGCGCAACCGCTCGGGGGAGGACGCGGTCGAACTCGCGAAATCGCAGATGGCGCGACGCGGCGGGGGCGGCATTGTCCGTCTGCAGCCGGGTTCAGGATCGCTCGACGCCGACGTGGACGGCGAGGCCCCGGCCAACGTCCGGGCGCTGGTGGATAACTGGCACGCAACGATCGCGCCCCAGGCGCTCGCGACCCGCCAGATGAACATGCAGAATCTCCGCAGCGTCGTGCAGAGCGTCGGGCCCGACACGCTCTACAACCAGCGGGGGCGCTGGGTGGACGCGAACCTCGTCAATGCCGACCAGCAGCTCGCGAACCCCGAAGAAGATCGGCCCGCGCCCGACGAGACGATCGCGTTCGGGACCGACCGCTATTTCGCGGTGAACCGCCAGCTCGCCGAGACGGGCCGGCAGGCGCTGATGGCGGTCCCGGGCGAGGTCGAGATCCTGCTGGACGGCCAGCGGCTGCTCATCCAGAACCCGTCGTGAACGATTCCGCGTTGATCCAACCGGGAAAGTTCGGGACGCGTGTGCATCCGGATCCGGGCGACGCGGGTAGGCCAATCGTCGGTCGGCCCGCGTCGCCACTTGCTCAGCGAAAACACAGACTCGCGAGCAGAGGGGCCACGATCACCGGCCTCGTGGGAGCCCATCTCGTCGGGGGGCTCGGCACGCATGCTGGAACGCACGCAACGCCGGGCGCACGCGTCGGCGATCGGCGATCCGGCTGGCTCACCAGCCGAGCCGCTCGCGCCGTTATCCTGACACATACCACGTCTTGAAAGGCAGGTTCTCCATGAAGACCCCCCGCACCGTTTCCACGCTCGCGCTGATCGCCGGCGGACTGCTGACGGCAACCCCGGCCGGCTCGATCGCGCAGAACGCCCAAGCTGAAAAGAACGCCGACACCGCGCTCACGATCTATTCGAGCGCCCGCCCCGGCGGCATCCCGGCGGAGTGGTACCGCCCCGTCGCGGGCCAGGGCAGGCCTTATTACGGGCAAATCCCGGGCTACGCCGTCGTCAAGGAAGAACGCCCCTTCGCGTTCGACAAGGGCGTGGGCGAACTGAGTTTCACGGGTGTCGCCGCCCTGCTCGATCCGACGACGGTCTCGTTCATCTCACTCGATGACGAGGAGACCAAGGTTCTCGAGCAGGACTATCGCTTCGATCTTGTCAGCAACGAGAAGCTCATCGAGCGGTTCATCGACAAGAACGTCACGGTGATGACCTCGCAGGGCTCCGATCGCATGGCCCACAGCGGCACGCTTCTGAGCGCCTCGGGGGGCATCGTCCTGCAGAAAGACAACGGCGGGATCGTGACGATCAACGAGTACGACACGATCGATTTTCCGAGCCTTCCCGGCGGGCTGCTCACCAAGCCCACGCTCGTCTGGACGACCTTCAGCCCGGTCGGGGGCGAGCAGGACACCCGCCTCGCCTACCAGACGACCGGCATCACCTGGTGGGCCGACTACAACCTGGTGTTCACGCCGGGAGAGGACGCGAACAGCGGCACGCTCGAGGTCGGCGCGTGGGTCAGCATTCTCAATCAGTCCGGTGGGACGTACGAGAACGCGAAGCTCAAGCTCGTCGCGGGCGATGTGAACCGGGCGCCGCAGTACGGCGGTGGTGGGGGCGGTCAGTCGCCGTTCCAGATCAACCAATCGATGCGGGCGGAGGCGGCCCCGAAGGGCTTCGAGGAAAAGGCCTTCGGCGACTACCACCTCTACACGCTCGGAAGGCCCGCGACGATCCCGGACAACTCGACCAAGCAGCTCGAACTCTTCGACTCAGCGCGGGGCGTCCCGGTCGAGAAGCTCTTCTACTTCGACAGCGGGCTCAGCGGGTGGAGCGGGAGCCGGTACATGGACCGGAACTTCCTGAACAACGAGAACGCGAAGGTCGGCGTCTTCCTGCGGTTTGACAACGACGAAAAGTCCAAGCTCGGCATCCCGATGCCGCAGGGCCGGGTCCGCGTGAGCCAGGTCGACACCGCCGACGACTCGCTCGAATTCATCGGCGAGGACACGATCGACCACACGCCCAGGAACGAGGAGATCCTCATCAAGCTGGGCAACGCGTTCGACATCGTCGGGGAGCGGCGGCAGGTCGAGTTCTCGATCGATCACGCCCGCGACACGATGACCGAGACCATCGAGGTCAAGGTCCGCAACCGCAAGGCCGAGCCGGTCGAGCTGGTCGTCCGCGAGACGATGTACCGGTGGACGAACTGGGAGATCGTCCAGAAGAACCACGAGTACGAGAAGCACAACAGCCGGCTGATCCACTTCCCCGTCCGCCTCGACGCCGACGAGGAAGCGGTGATCACGTACACCGTCCGGTACACTTGGTGATCGCCCATCGCGTGACGGTGTTCACCGAGTACTTCCAGGAACCGACGATGCCCAAGCCCCGCGTGCTGATCGTGGAAGACGACCCCGCGATCCGCGCGGGGCTCGTTGCTGCGCTGGAATCCGACGGGTACCAGACCACGGAGGCGGGGGACGGGGCCGTCGGGCTCGCCCTCGCCGCCGACGACGGGGTGGGGCTCGTGCTGCTCGACATCATGCTCCCCGAGATCGACGGGCTGCACGTGCTCGAGGCCATCCGCGAGCGCACGCCGACACTCCCGGTCATCTGTCTCACCGCCCTCGGCGAAGAAGAGGACCGCGTCCGGGGCCTGCGGGCCGGGGCGGACGACTACATCGTCAAGCCCTTCGGGCTCGAGGAGTTGCTCGCGCGGGTCGAGGCGGTGCTCCGCCGCTCGGCCGGGTTCGTGCGCACCGAGTCGTCCAACATCCTTGAGATCGCGGGCCGGCGGATCGATCTCGCGAGGCAGGAGGTCGCGGTCGGCGGCGAGGCCGCCAGGGTGCTGCCCCAGCGCGAGGCAGAGGTTCTGGGCTACCTCGCCGAGCACCGGGGGCGGGCGGTCTCGCGGGAGGAACTGCTCGAACGCGTCTGGGGCATCGACCCGCGCGGGATGCAGACGCGGTCGGTCGATATGGCGGTCGCCCGCCTCCGCGAGCAGCTCGGTGATTCGGGGCCCGACCACGCGGTGATCATCACCGTGCGTGGGCGAGGTTACATGCTCGCGGGGTCGGTGTGAGCGCGCGCGCCGGCGGTCATCCCCCGTTCGTGCCGCGCCGCCGGGCGTCGTGGCTCGTGTTCGGCCTGTGCGCGCTGCTCGTGGTCGATGTGCTCGCATGGGCGACATGGCGGGTGCTCGCGCTCGAGAGGGCCGAGCGGGTCGCGTCTGCGGCGGCCGACCTCGCCCAGCGGGAGCGCCTCGCACTGTGGCAGATGGACTCGCTCGTGAGTGCGCTGCTGGCGCGAGAGTCGGCCCGTCCCTACTTCGAGTTCCGCGCCGCGTTCGCGTCGGACCTGCCGTACGGGCGCGCGTGGGAACTGGGGTCCGCGTCCGGTGTGCGCACGTCATCGCTCTCGGAGGGCACGGGAGATCCCGTTGTCCGTCTGCATTTCCAGGTCGAGCCCGACGGCTCGGTCGATTCGCCGCAAGCGGGGGGGGCGTCTTCGCTCGGTGCCGCGGTGCGGGCGGCGGGCCTGCGAGCCGAGCGGCTGGTGGTAGAGCTGCGGCGGGTGCTCGGTGATGCGGGCGAGCCCGAGGATTCGATGCGGTCGTTCGCCGAGCCGGACGCAGAGCGCGGGCGGCTCGCTCGCAACAGCGACGTTGATGGGGACGGCGCGATCGCCGGCTTGACGATGAGCGAGACGATGGCGGATGCTGCGCCGAAGACGGAGCGTCCGGGCGACGCAGCGGCGGACGGAGAAAGTCTCGCAAAGCCATCCGGGCCCGCCGACGCGGAACTCCGTCAGCAGCTCGTCGATATTGCTCGGTCGCAGAACAGGGCGTTTAACTTTGACCGGACGGGCGGCGACCCGGGTGAGCCCCGTGTCCGCGTGGGACTCTTCGAGCCGCGATGGCTCGGGGGCCCGTCTGGCGACCCGTCTGGTAACTCGGCCGGCGAGCCCGAGTTGGTGTTCGAGCGTTCGGTCATGGTGGGCGATATGCGCTACCGGCAGGGTGTGTGGATCGATTGGCCCGCGCTGCGCGCCCAGTTGCTCGCGATCGCGGTCCGGCAGATGCCCGGCGCGACGCTCGAGCCCGTGCTCGGCGGGCGCGGCGCGGAGCGCGGGCCCGGCACACAGACACTCGCGACGATCCCCGTCCGGCTGCGGGTCCCGGTGGAGCCCGGTGGGGTGCCGTTCTGGTCCCCCGCACGGATCACGCTCGCCGTGAGTTGGCTCGCGGCGATCGTCGCGCTGGTCGCGATCGGCGTCGTGCTCCGGACAGCGATCGGGCTGGCGGACCGGCGCGGGCGGTTCGTGGCCGCCGTGACCCACGAACTGCGATCGCCCCTGACCTCGCTCCGGCTGCACGCGGACCTGCTCGAGCGCGCGCCGGACGACGAGAAGCGAGCCCGGCACGTGGGCGTGCTCCGCGACGAGGCCGCTCGGCTGGGCGACGTGATCGACAGCGTGCTGGTCTACGCGGGGATGCGGTCCGCGGCTGAGGCTCCGGTGGAGACGTCGCTCGGGGAGGCGCTCGCGCCCGTCCTCACGAGTTGCCGGGCCCGGGTCGAGGGCTCGGGCGCGGCGTTCGATGCGGCGGTCTCGGACGAGGCCGCGGAGGCACCGATCCGGATCCGGGCGGGCAGTCTCGAGCGAATCCTGGGAAATCTGGTCGACAACGCATGCCGGTACGGGGTCGCGTTGGACGGAACCGAAGGCACGCCGGTGGTTTCTGTCGACGCGTCGCTCGACGCGAGCCGGGGTCGGCGGGTGGTTCGGATCCGAGTGACCGACGACGGGCCGGGCGTGCCGGTCGGGGAGCGCGACGCGATCTTTTCGGACTTCTATCGCGGGTCGTCGGCCCGCCGGGTGCATCAGGGCATGGGGCTCGGGCTGGCGTTGGCTCGCTCTCTGGCTCGCTCGGAGCGGGGCGATCTGCGGCTGGTGGATTCGGATGGTCGCGGGGCGCGCTTCGAGGTGACGCTCCCGGTCGCGTGAGCCTCGGGTCGGCGGCTTCTGACGGTCATGGTGGTGTGGCGCGTGACGAACGCCGATGGGGGTTCTATACTGCTCGCCCCTTCGGACGCGTCTGTGGTCGATGGGCACAAATAGCCGGGCCTATAGCTCAGTTGGCTAGAGCGCACCCCTGATAAGGGTGAGGTCACAGGTTCGAGTCCTGTTAGGCCCATTAGATATCCCTGCGGCGTCATCGCATCGGCTCGCAGGGGATCGCATAAACCCACGATCAGCAAGTGCTTCCGGTGTTTCGGACGAATCCACGCGATTCGGTGCGGGTGTGTGCTGCGCCGCCGAATGCGCCGTCCGTGCGCCGGATTCTGCGCCGCCCCCGATTGCACGCTGCCAGTCAGCGTCCGTTTGGGTGAGGTAGTGCCCGGTCGCAACTAGCCGGGTGTTGCCCAGCCAAGCGCACGCGGTCGAGATCGGATACTCGGTGACGAGTTCTGATTGTCGGCTCCCCCGGAGGTTGTGCCATGCACGGGGCCAGGTTTTCACACCCGCCCGGGTGATGATCCGCTTCAACTCGGTGTGCGGGTTGTAGCCGACCCGGAAATCAGACAGCACCCGCTCGGTCCCTGCCTCGGCTTGCTCGAACGCGGCGAGCATGTGTTCGCGGACTTCGGGGAACAGGGGCACCCATCGCCCCGCCCCGCCGTCGTGGTGCTCGGTCTTCGGCGATCGCACGAACAGCCGGCCTTGATCCCAGTCGATGTCCGCCCAGCGGAGCCGGAACGCCTCAGAGGGGACGCGGAGCCCGGCGTAGCGGCTCAGAGCGATGAGCAGTCTCCATTGGATCGACGGGGCCGCGTCGAGCACGCGGGCGATCGTGTCACGGGGGACAAAGACGAGGCGGTCGGGGTTCGCCTCAGTGCCGGCCCGGACTTCGGTGAATGGGTTGGAGTCGATCAAGCCGCGCTTGATGCCCCAGCGGAAGAATTGCCGGGAGAGTTTGACGGTCTTCGATGTCGTCGCCTTCGCGTACCCGGTGTCGAGCAGGTGCGCGCGGAACGCATCGGCCTCGTTCGCTTCGATCGTGTCGGCGTCGTGGTCTTCGCCGAAGTAGTCGAGCAGATGTCGTTGGGCTTGGGCCTGCCGGGTCCGGGTGCTGTCTTTGATGTCACGGCGGGCATCGTCATTGAACGCGGTGAACAGGTCGTTCAGGGAGACGGTCTGCCGCGTCTCGCGGGCCTCGGTCAGCCCCACGCGGGCGATGCGGTCGTGGATGTCATCGCCCAGGTCGGCGAGCCATCGGGCGGTGTCGGCGTCGATCGACACCCCGGCGGTGCGGGCCGCGATCAGGTGCTCCACGCGGGCGAGCACGGATTCGGCGGCCTTCTTGGGCATCTTGCCCAGGCGGATCGCGCGGCGTTTGCTGCCGTCCACGAACAGGATGCGGCGCGCGCCGGTCTTCTTGTCAGTCGAGAGTGATGCCATTACTTGGCCTTTCGTGTGCGGCGCACGGGGCGGAGTTCCAGCCCCAGGTGCTCCGCGAGGATGTCGATGTTGTCGCCCCGCAGGGCGCGCCCCTCGGTGACGAAACGCCACAAGGTCGAGGGCGGAATACCTGTTGCCTTCGCGACGGCGTATCGGGAGTCCCCGCAGGTTTCGAGGGCGTGTCTTAGTGTCTCGGTCACGGTTGCCATCAGTGCAGTCTACCCAATAGTTCGGATAATGCAACGTCGTTTTCTGGGCAACAGGCCATAGGGCGCAAGGGCGCACGGTGTGAACCCCCTGCGCTCTATGGAGAATCATCGCGTGCGTTGGGCATGTGCCAGACCCAACGCCCGCTGCTGCTGAACCCCTCACGGGTCGCCTTTGCACCGATCAGGTTCTTCGTATCTTGGATCTTCCGCCACTTGAAACCATCAGCCTCGGCTCGTTCCTTCACGTCAACGCTCGGGATCGGGCCGTTCGAGAGCACATCGCGGAGCCAATCCGCGTGCTCGTTGTCGTCCTCACGCGCTCGCCCGCCGTTCGCTGCCGCGAGCACTTCATCCATCGTCCAGGTTGTCGGACGATCGGCCCACGCCACGCACGCGGGTTCGTCACGGATCTTGAATCCCCAGCCGTCCGGCGACTTGGCGAGGTTGTTCTTCCCGGGAAGCAACAGCCGTTCCTGTTTGTCGTCCGGGTTCGTTGTCAGGTGCAGCACCGATCGGGCGAGCCCGGTGAAAGCGCGCGAGCCGAGTACAAGGTCGTCGGGGTGGGTTGCAGTACCTTTGCGAATGTGAGACACAATCAGGACCGCCGCGTCCGCCTTGCTCGCGAGTGCCGCGAGGGGTGCGAGCACCGCGCGGACTTCGGTGTCCATGTGAGCGTTCACCCCGGCACCGAGATAACTCCCGATCGGGTCAACGACAATCAGCCGCACGTCGTCGATGGTGTCGAGCGCGCGCTCCAATGGAGCAAGGTCTTCGAGCATGAACGCGGCCTCTACGGGCTTGCCGTTCCGGTCGAGGCGGTGAACACCCGTCAGCATGTGAACGCGGCTCACGTCGGCGTTGTGGGCGTCGAGGCGGGGCCGCACGGTGTCGGCGGGGTCGTCTTCGGCGGCGACGAACAGCACGCTCCCCCGATCGCACGCGGACCCATCGGGCCAGGCGGTGCCGGTCGAGACGCGCGCCGCGAAGTCGGCGGTCGCGAACGACTTGCCCAATCCGGGCATCCCGGCGAGCAGAGAGAGACGGCCACGCGGGAGTCGACCCGGCCACAACCAGCGGACAGGTACGGCCTCCACGTCGGCCATGTTGACGAGCACGGGGGTATCGAGACTGTCGAGGGTCACCGGTTCCCCCCCTTCGGCGTGTCGCGAAAGTGCTGGGCCAGTCGTTCGAGGGTTGCGTTCCGGGCGTCGAGTTCACGGGCGTAGACCCAGGCGTCGGCGGTCCGGCGAGCCTCGGCACGGTCGAGTCGGTCGTGGAGTTCGCCACGGGTCATCGACGCCACACTGCGCCGCAATCGGTCGATGTGGGATGGTGGCGGGGAGTCGTTCAGGGGAGGAGGGGCAGCGCGGTATGTCATGCCGCACCCCCTTCCCAGTTGAGGCTTGCGGCCGATCCCGGTGCGGTGGGGCACCCGGCGGCGATCCACGCATGGAGCCCGGCGAGGGGGTACACCTTGCGTCGGTCAATCTTCGCGAATGGGATCGCGCCGTCTTTCGTGAGCTGCCACAATTTTCGCTCGGACAGATCGAGCATCACGGCGGCGTCACGCGGGCCGATGAGCAGGCGGGTATTGTGGTGGTGTTCGTTTGTGTTGCCCGTGTTGCTGGCAGGCTGCCGGGCGGCATTGTCGATGGGGGTCATTCGTCACCCCCTTCCCGTGCGACGATTGTCACAACGACGCCGTGACGCTGCAGGTGCTCAACGAAGCGTTGAGCCTTCTCCTTGTCACCGGTCCTCCACGCGGCGACCAATGTCGCGAACGCCGCTACGACTTCAACCGCCCAGGGCGATCCACTCGCTTCTCTCGATGTTCTGATATGCACCGTCATGCGTGCCTCCTTTTTGCGACGAAGTGCCGCTAGGAGCAGGCTGTTTGGTGCAGGGGTGGTGCGTGGTGCAACGCAACTTTCGGCCTTCAGAGCGCAGAATCGCCAATTTTGCTTAGCGCGGTGGTGCGTGGTGCGGTGCGTCGGTCAGTCTAGCGACTTGTCAAAATCTTCCTCATCATTCGATTGACGCGAAGCGGGTCGGTTCGGGTCGAAGTTGTCATCGAAGGCGTCGAGCGTCCCGTCACTGGACTTGAAGCCCGAAAGCGGCTCGTGATCCTGTGCGATCGACCGAGCACGCCTGAAAGTTTTATTGCGCGAGAGTGTCGTATGGCTAACGCCGACTTCCTTTGCGATCTCTCGGTTGGACGGCGTTGGCTTCTGATTTAGAAGAACCAATGCAGGTGCAAGCCACTTTTCCGTGGCTCGACCGCCGTCGGGCTTCGTCCGCTGGGCTTCCACATGCCCCTTGTCAGTCAGACGCACTTGCAAGCGTTCTTGCCGAAGCCGAGGTTCGTCGGTGTACCGACTCCACACTCTTTCCCAATTGCCGATCATCGCCAGATTCGCAACAGGAGACACCCAGCCGGGGCGGGGCAACGGTCGCCACTCCACGCCTCCTGTGAACGCCCACGGCAGGACTTCAATAAGCCCGTCAGTATCAAGTGCCCGCATGGTGTCTACTGAAATGAACGGGGGGAGTTCGTGCAGCCAGGAAACGCCGTTCTTTCTCAGCCACGCCAACGCACGCAACTCGTCATCGGAGTGTTGATCGGTCATGTTCACCGCCTTATCCGGGCCGGACCGGGCGGGTGTCGAGACGGTAAACGACACCCAGCCCAGGCCGTGCGCGGGGGATCAGCCCGCTGCCCGTTGCAAGCGTATCCAGCAGTTGACGTATGCCAAGTCCGGCGGCGTCCTATGGACTAGTGTTTGGGAACTGGGAAGGACACAAACTATGACGAGGAACAAGGCGATCGGCCTGCTAATGGCGGTTCTATGCGTGACGCCGATAGTTGCGCGCTCCATCCCTGAAATGCAGTATCGACAGCACGAGGGGACGATTGAGGGCAAGTACGATCACGTCGAAGACCGATCGACGTTGCGGCTTCGGCTGGAATTCGATGCGGACCAGAGCTGCCGATTGCGTATCACCGCATGGTCTACGCATGCTGGGCAGTCCCGTCAGCAGGATGTTCGCGAAGTCAATCTGTCGTTCCAGAGAGATCACGCCTTTCCGCGTTACTTGCTGGAGAAGAACCATGATGTCGTACTCGCTACGAAACGCCAACGTGTCACGGTTCCTGCTGGCGAGAAAGGCGCGACTTGGCGGGGATTTATCCGTGAGCACGTTGTCGTAAACGGTCGTCCGGTGCCTCGGGATGAGTATGTGCACTTGAGCCAGTCGAACGCCGCATACCGCCCCATCTGCTGGACAACGGAGACGGTGCTGTTTTCTGTTCCATTCGATCAGTTACTCGGTCTGATTGAGACGAACGAGCAAATAACGATCCGGGTGGGTAGTCGAGACTTGGAACTTGATCGACGGGAGGTGGATGCACTTCGGGACTTCGCGAGCCGGCTCCGTAAGGGCATGACGATCGAACAGGCCGGACGCAAACTACAGCCGGCGGAACGATACCCGTTGGAACTTGAACAGGGCGGTGTCCGTCTCGTTGTCGATGATGCTGGGGATTCGGCAACAGATACTCGTTCTTCAACAGTCCGGCCATTCTCGGTGCTTTCGGTTGAGGCCGTATCTGTTTCCACGACAGGTGCCGGTGAATCGGTTGCCAGGGTGATCTTCGACGGAGAGCCAGTAAGTGATCGCTACGGGTTTGGGCGAGTGTCGCGGATCTTCCTCGTATCGAAAGACGATCGCGAGGTTTGGTATTCGTCTCGGCTTGATGATCGCCCGTCCGATGGTCACTTGGAGCTGACCGTTGATCGCGAGCAACTGGAGGTTTTGGCCAGCCTGTCAGCCGGGTGCTATTTCGACTTCCGTCTATTCAGATGGACGCCAAGCAATCCCCAGCGACTGGCACTACGACGATTTGCCCAGGTGATGTTGGATAACTTCGACGAGCGACCATGACCGAGCGGGTTGCTATTGATCGGAGACTCGCGGTTCTTCACCCCGGGTGATCGTGATGACGTGATCCGAGTCGATGACGACGGGCAGCCCATCCCCGCCCCAACACAGCGGGGCATCGTCGCCTTTTCCAACGGCGATGACCGGGGCCTCGGGTGGGTAGTTCCCGATGACCAGCATTACAGAGCCCCCGGTGAACGGCAGGCCGTCGTGATCGAGCACCCGGCGGCAGAGCCCGCACACTCCGCCGGCGGTGTCGGCGTCGATGCGGGGGGCGGATGACTTCCGGTGGGGGGCGCGGCACGCGGGGCAGCGTTCGTGGAGCCTCAGATCGGCGAGCAGGTGTTCCAGGGCGTCGAGGCGTTGGCGGGTGGTCATTGTGTGTTCTCCGTCTTGATCGCCACTACGGACGCCTCTAGGCGTTCCAAGCGGGCGAGGGTGTCGGCGTCGGTCGGGCGTCCCAGCACCCGGTTGAGCAGTTCGCGGACGGCCTGCACTTCGCCTGCCTTTGCCCTGCTTACCAGGCTTGCCGCGATGTCGGCCATGTCGTTCTCGGTCACGGCGTTGACGAGGGCGTGTCGCAGGCGTTCGGCCTGCCCCCCGGCGGGGTTGCCCGGTCCGCCCGGGTTCCCGGGTGCGAACCGTCCCCGCCCGTCCCGCCCGTTGGGTGACGGTGTGCGCGTCGTAGTCATCGGGATGTCTCCGTTTTTTGAGCCGCGTCGATGCGGGCGAGGATTTCCCGCCGGACCGCCTGCGGCAGCGTCCCCCAGGCCCGGAACACGCGGGCGAGGTCGGGGTCGTGGGTGGGCGAATTGGGCGAAACTGCGCCGGATTCTGCGCCGCGCTCGCTCACAACGTCAGATTTCCCCGGGGTTTGGGAGGTTGTGGTAGTCCTGTTAGGCCCATTCGAGGCTCACGCAAATGCGTGGGCCTCGCTTCGTTTTTGGTGGCAAGCCACATGGAATGGAACGGCGAGCAGAGCCGTCTTCGGGCGAGCGTTGATAATGTCAGTCATGCCGTTGAGGGTCGGAACAAGCGGCCGCAGCCGGACGGACTGGTTAGGCTTTTCTGGTGTTGAGCAGTGCGTGAAGTCAGGCTTCCGGCACCCGCTCGGTTGCAACGATGAAAGAAAGGGTTCGCATGCCGTCTCAGCGAATGTGGTGCTTGGTCAGCATGCTGCTGATGGTCGTCTGGATGGCGCCCTTTGCTCCGGCAAATGCGCAACCGAGCGACGGGGAACCGTTGTCGCTGGACTCGTGGGCCGACGCGTCTCTGGAGGCGATGCTCGCGGATTGCGCTGAAGACGGCGACCTTGGACGACTCACGGGGCGGGCGCGTGTCGTGATGGACACACTGATCGCGTGGCACCCCGAGCCCGGCTCGTCAGACGCGTTCGCGCGCGCGTTCGTGATCGAACAGCACGCCGAGGGTCTCACCAGGCTCGGTGCGCGGGCGAAGGCCGAGGACTACCGACAACTCGCGGCGTGGCTCTTCGACTACGAGGGCGACCCCGGGGGGGTGAGCGGGCTCCCGCCCCGTCGGGGGCAGGAGAGCGGGTGGCAGGTTGCCCAGGCGATCTCAGCGCTGCGGATCCCGGCAGCCGACGGGGACGCGGGTGTGTACCGGGTGCTCACCGAACTCCACGAGGCTCGCAGCGAGGATCTGGGCGAGTTCGCCGAGTTGGTTGCCGCGCTGGCGGTCGTCTTCGACGCGGGCAAGCCTGAGAACCCGGTCGAACAGGAAATTGAGAACCCCGCGGGGGCGCTCGATGTCTTTGCGCACTACGCCGACCATGCGAAGGCTCTGCAGATGGACCCGCGCCGGATGCCGGGTCCGCTGCTCGTGCACGCGGTCGACGCCGCGGTGAGCGCGAAGGACCTCGAATGGGCGCTGCTCAGGGCGAGCGGCAACGCGCAGGTGGGGGCGCTGTTCCATGAGATCGCGTACGACAGCAACGCGTTGCGGCGCGGGAACGACGCGCTGAGACTCAACGAGGGAGGTGGGTTCGGCCTTCCGGTCATCCTCGAACGAGGCGGCGTCTGCCGGCACCAGGCGTTCTTCGCGTCCTCGGTCGGCAAGTCGATCGGCGTGCCGACGGTCTACATGCGTGCGAGCGGTATAGAGATCGGGCACGCCTGGGTCGGGTATCTCCGCAAGAGTTCCCGGCGGGCGACCTGGGACATGAGCGAGGGGCGTTACGACGACTATCAGAAGCTCCGCGGGGAGATCGTGTGCCCCCAGACCAGAGCGCAGGTGAGCGATCAGGAGGTCGCGATGACCGGGGAATTGCTCGGCGTCCCGCTCTCCGACCGGCTCGCGTCGGCGGCGCTCGCGACCGCGGCGTCTCGGTTCGCCAACTGGGAGAAACGCGCGATGGGCTACCCGCCTGTTCTGCCAGAGGGTGTGGGGGCGCAGACAGAGGACGCCGGGGACGGCGATCGGAACACGCGTCGGCCGCGTCGCTCGGTGCGACGGGACACGCTGGTGCGCGCCGAGCCCCGGCCGGCGACGACAGAGATGCGGTTCGACATGCTCCGGCAATCGGCGGAGAAAGTGCCGTGGGACCGTCACAGCTGGTCGTTGCTCTTGTCGTGGGCGGACGATCTCTCGACGGCGGACAGGCAGGCCTGGCTCGATGCGGTCCACACGCTCGTCGGTCGGAAGTATCCCGATGTGCTCGTCTCGCTCGTCTCTCCGCTCATCGCGGCGATCGATGACCCCGCGGCACGCGACGCGGCGTGGGCGTGGCTCG
>DDFO01000018.1:92664-105351 GCA_002337215.1 Phycisphaerales bacterium UBA1926
GGGTGCGGCGCACGCCCCAGCTCTCGCTCGAGGTCGCCGTCCGGCGTGCCGATGGGCTGGTGGAGATGGGTCAGTCTGACGAAGCGCTCGCCGCGTACTCGGACGCCGCGAGGCGGTTTGCCAGGGAGGGCCCGTTCGTGATGCGAGCGTTGGAGGGGGCTCAGCGGCTGCTCAACCAGGCGCCGGACAAGACCGCCGCGATGAATTATCAGCTCGATCTGTATGGCGATGTGTTCCGGATGGTTCCCAAGCCGGTCTCGGTCGTCGCGCCGGAGTATCTTCGGGGCAGCACGTACGTGCAGGTCGGATCGGAGTACGCGTCGCTGCTGCGGCGTGTCGGGCGGGACCAGGAAGCGCGGCAGATCCGTCGTGCGCTCCGTTAGTTCGGCCCGCGTGCTCGATGGGTTGTAAACCGCCCGGATGGTGCTCGATCCCCCGCGAGACCGGGCGGGATCTGATGGCGCGCACGGTTCGGGGCCGATTTCGAGGCGATCCGCGGGCCCACGATCGCGTGAACGCTCCGGACCTCGTGGCCGTATAGTCGGTCCGACGTCGCGGCCCGCGTGCCAGGATGGCACCGCGTGGCCTGGCGGATCGGGGCAGAGCCCCAGCGGGGGCGGTGGACAGCGATGGTCGACACGGAAAAACGCAAGCACTCGTTCATGAGCGATTTCAAGCGGTTCTTCGGGCGGGGTCTCGGCATCCTGCTGCCGTCGATCGTCACGCTCTGGCTGCTCTGGCAAGCGTTCGTGTTCGTGTTCAACAACGTCGCCGAGCCGATCAACCGCGGGCTCCGGGTGATGTCGATCCGCGCGACACCCATGCTCTATCACGAGGACGATCGGCCGTCGTGGTTCACGGTGACGCCGGACCAGATCGCGAACCGTGCGCTCGCCCGCCGTCGTGACGGGCTCGCCGAGCTCTCCGAGTCTGCGCTCGAGCGCGACATCCGCCTCAATCAGTTCCGCGATGAATGGAACAAGCGGTGGTACCTCGACGGGCTGGGGTTCGTGGTCGCGATCATCCTGATCTACCTCGCGGGCCTCCTGCTCGGGAACTATCTGGGCCGGCAGGCGTACGGCCGGGTCGAGAAACTGATCGCGAAGATCCCCGGCTTCAAGCAGGTCTACCCGCACGTCAAGCAGGTGGTCGATCTCATCTTCGGCGAAAACTCGACGATGAAGGCCTTCCGCGAGACGGTGCTCGTGCAGTATCCGCGCGAGGGGGCGTGGAGCCTCGGCTTCGTCACAGGCTCGGCGTTCAGCGAGGTGCGCGATGCGACGGGAGGGGAGACCGCGACGGTGTTCATCCCGACATCGCCCACGCCGATGACCGGTTTCGTCATCAATGTGCCGCGTTCGGAGGTGATCACGATGGACATCTCGATCGATCAGGCGTTGCGGTTCATCATCACCGCCGGCGTGTTGACCCCCGAGCACGTTGAACCGGTCGTCGAACGGCCGGGCCGGGTCCCGGCGATCGCGCGCGCCCACGAAGCTGCCGAGCGGGCGTACGCGGAACAGAATCAAGCGGGTGGTGAGTCGGGCTCCGCACCGTCTGACACCCCCGGGGACGGTCCCGACGACACGCCCAACGATCGGCCCGTCGGTGGGGGCGATGTCGAAGACCGATAGTCTCGGCCGGCTTTGCCCGCGGAACGGTGTTTTGCCGCACACGCCCGGGCGGGCCACGCGAACCGCGTTTCCACACATTCAGAAGCAACTCTCGGGGTTCGGGGTCGTCCTGCTATGATGCTTAAGGGCCCCCTCGGGCTCCGCATCGAAAGGATGTTCCATGAGGATCGATGTCATCGGCAGAGACGTGAAAATCACCGACGATCTTCGGCTGCACGCCGAGCGGAAGGGTGAGAAACTCCCCAGGTACTTCGATCGCACGCAGCTGATTACGTTCACGATCTTCAAGAAGGACAGCGTGAACTACACGGCCGAGTGCTTGGTGGATGTCGAGGGCCATGAGGACTTCGTTGCCAATGCCGACGACCCGAACATCAAGGCGGCAATCGATCACGCGGTGCAGAGAGCGACGCGGCAGATCAAAGACTTCAAGGAAAAACTGAAGGCGACCCGCTGATCGCGGACAACGCGCCGGCCGATGGGATGCCCAGCAGCCGGCAACGGAGCCCAGCATGAAATTGACGGAGATCGTCGTCCAACCGGCCGTCACGCCGGCGCTGAAATCGACAGAACGGAATGGCGTGCTCGGCGAGATGGTCGATTCGCTCGTCGCGTCGGGAGAGCTCAGCGCCGACATCCGCGATGAGATCGTCGCGAAGCTGCTCGATCGCGAGGAGAAGGGATCCACCGGGTTCGGGCGGGGCGTCGCGGTTCCGCACGCGAAGCACCCCGCGGTGAAGCGCCTCATCGCCGCGGTCGGCCTCAGCGAGCGCGGCGTTGATTTCGCGTCGCTCGACAAGCAGCCGGTGTTCAGCATTTTCCTGCTGCTGAGCCCCAAGGATCAGCCCGAGGAGCACCTCCAGGCGATGGAGGTGATCTTCAAGAACCTCAGCAAGGAGAACTTCCGGCGTTTCCTGCGCCAGGCAGGTTCCGTTGAGGAGGTCATCGCGCTGCTCGACGAGGCGGATTCGCAGCAGCTGCCGGGTTGAGCACGGGGCGACGATCGGTCGTCGATGAGGCCGTCGGATCGCATCCGGCGGGTACGGAACGTTGGGGGAACGCCGGTTGCCGGGAAACGCAAGCGTCCATGTCGTCATTGCGAACAAGCTGGGCCTGCACGCCCGGCCCGCGATGGCGTTCGCGGAGACCGCCGGGAAGTACCGCTGCGATGTGAGCATCCTGCGCGGTGAGCAGAAAATCGACGGCAAGTCGGTGATGGAGATCATGCTCCTCGCCGCCACGGCGGGCACCGAGCTCTGCATCGAAGCCGACGGGGACGACGCGGATGCGTGCCTCGATGAACTCCGCGATCTCGTGGAGCGCGGCTTCGACGAAGACGAGTCGTGACCGGGGTCCCATCCCTGATTCCGTGACTTCATCGCCGCTGATCAATGACGGCTCAGGTCCGTCGGGCCCTTTCGGACCGTCTTGATACGAGCGGCGCACGAAAAAACCCGGGACATGCCCGGGTTTGATCGGCCGATCGCTCGGCGAATGCGGATGAGAGGAGTCGAACCTCCACGGGGTTTTACCCCCACTAGGACCTGAACCTAGCGCGTCTGCCAATTCCGCCACATCCGCTGGCGACCGCGGCGGAGCTGTCCCCGCCACGGTCGGGATGTTAGGCCCGCCCGGGCCCCGCCGACAAGAGCGGGGAGGCGAGTTCGGCCGCCAAAGCCGGCTCGTCTGCCAATTCGCCCCAGTGGCGATGGTGAACGAGGTTGATTCCGGGAACCGCACATCGCCTTCGAGGATCGATGAGCAGTTGTCGGCTTGACGGATCGGGCTTGGATCGGGCGTGCATTGTCTCTGTGGAGGGCCGGACCGTCACGAGATTCGGCACCCCGGCAACGCACACTCTCTGATCGTCATGCTTCTCTGGAGCGAAAAAAACCCGGCGCTGGGCGCCGGGAGATGCGGAGAGTCTCTTCTTGCTCATTGCACGCGGGGAACAAGCACTTACTGGTGACGTGCGATCAGGTGGTTGCCGGTGATGATTCGGCCCCGGTGGGCAGGCGCTCGACGACGGTCTGTGTCGCAAAACGGCCGGACAAGATGAAGAACGTGGGGGCCCACAGGCCGACGAAGATGCCGAAACGCTGCGCGTACGCGGGGTCGTCGGATCGGAAGAAGAACCAGATCGCGATCGAAGCGATGATGGAAATCATGCCTCCGGCGAAACAGATCTTGCTGAGAGTCTGGAAGGGTTGCTTGCTCATGTGTTCCTTGCATTAGGTTCGGAACGGTGGC
The DNA here is from genome assembly GCA_002337215.1 of Phycisphaerales bacterium UBA1926. Classification (GTDB taxonomy): domain Bacteria; phylum Planctomycetota; class Phycisphaerae; order Phycisphaerales; family UBA1924; genus UBA1926. The sequence goes on from DDFO01000018.1 coordinate 96,549, forward strand.
GCACGCGCCCCGTCCGGCAGTATTTATTCAATAGAAATGCGTGCACAACCGTTTTCGACAGAGCGGCCGGGTCGGATTCGGGCTTTCGCGTAGCACCCAGTTTATTCCGGCGCTGCTGAGCCTTGTTGACACCGCTCGCGCACGAAAACCGCCCGGCCGATCATCTGACCGGCCGGGCGGTGATGCTGTGCTCAACCGATCGGTTTACGCCTCGGTACTCTGCGGTTTGGCGGGCTTGGGCGCCCGGATCGCGAGCACCTTGGCACGGATCTCGTTGAAGAGCTCGGGGTTGTCGCGCAGGAACTCCTTGGCGCGCTCCCGGCCTTGCCCCAGGCGGATCTCGCCGTAGCTGAACCACGAGCCCGCTTTCTCGCAGACCTTGGCTTCCACGGCGAGGTCGATCAGGTCGCCCGTTGCGCTGATGCCTTCGTTGAACATGATGTCGAACTCGGCGATGCGGAAGGGGGGCGCGACCTTGTTCTTCACGACCTTGGCACGCACGTGGTTGCCCACGTTCTCATCTCCGTCTTTGATCGCGCCGGTCCGGCGGATATCGATGCGGACCGAGGAGTAGAACTTGAGTGCGCGCCCACCCGGCGTCGTCTCGGGGCTGCCGAACATGACGCCGATCTTCTCGCGGATCTGGTTGATGAAGATGACGGTGCAGTTCGAGCGGGCGATCACGCCGGTGAGTTTCCGCATCGCCTGGCTCATCAGCCGGGCCTGCAGGCCGACGTGGGTGTCGCCCATCTCGCCCTCGATCTCGGCCCGGGGGATCAACGCCGCGACGGAGTCGATCACGATCACATCGACCGCGTTCGAGCGCACGAGCAGCTCGCAGATGTCGAGCGCCTGTTCCCCCGTGTCGGGCTGGCTGACGAGCAGGTCATCGATGTTGACCCCGAGCTTGCGGGCCCAGGACGGGTCGAGTGCGTGCTCGGCGTCGATGAACGCCGCGACGCCGCCCGTTTTCTGGGCGTGCGAAACGACGGTGAGCGCGAGGGTTGTTTTACCGGAGGATTCCGGGCCGAAGATCTCGACGATCCGCCCGCGCGGGATGCCGCGTCCGCCCAGCGCGAGGTCGAGCGAGAGGGCACCGGTGGAGATGCCGGGGATGGCGAGGTACGCGTCCTCATCGAGACGCATGATCGAGCCCTTGCCGAAGGACTTCTCGATCTGCCCCAGGGCCCGGTCGAGGGCCTGAGTCTTCTCTTTGCTGACGGGGGGTGGTGCCGGCTGGACGGGCTTGGTCTCGACGACTGCCACGGTTGGGGCGTCGGAGCCTGCCTTCGCGTCCTTCGCAGCTGCGGAAGAATCGGTGGACTGGTCCTTGGGCGCGGTCTTGGTGCGTGCCATGTGGGGGCACTCCTTCATGTCTGACGCGCGGGGCCTCGGGCATCTTGCGGGAAACGAGCTCGCTTTGTGCATCGCTCTGACGAGCAACACACGAGGCCGACCACCCGATCCGCTCAGCCGTGCGGGCGCACGCTGGCCGACGCTTGCGGGCCGTTGATCCTCCATGAATCACGGTCCCGGCCGGGGGCGGCGTCGATCGCGGGCCCGGCACTCGGACAATACCAGCAACCGAACAGACAGGCAAGGGGTTTGGTCCGTTCGGGAGAAAAAAGGGTCAGGTTTTGTGGTTTGCCAAGCCCGACCCACCAGTTGTGGGATTGTGCTGAATTCGTAATCCGATGTGACACAAATACTTACCGTTCCGGTTGGTGCGTTCCCGATGCCACCAATCGGTGCCCGTCTTCGACCCGAAGGGCGAAGGCGGCTTCCGACCTCGTCGGTTCGTGCTTCGCGGGGTCGAACCGCGGCACCAGGCGGCACAGTCGTGTGGAGAGGCGCGTTTGTGTCGAAAGCACTACTGCGCCGCGAAGCGCGGCGAGTCGTGGCACCCGGCTGGCACACGAGCGTTTGCGGGCGAGCGGTGTCCGGTACGCTCGGTGTGGTGCCCGAACTCGGCACGAAAATGAGGTTTCTTGGTTCCCAATGAAGGTGGTGTCGTGGGAAAGCGTCGGGGGTCGGGGTACCGGTCTCTCGATGCGGGATGGAGCAGACAATGAAGATGCGCAGGGCATTGGCCGTGGCGATGATGCTGGGCGTCTTGGTGTGCGCGGTGCGCGCCCAGGGCTCGGGTGATGTCGCTGGTGTGACCGGGGGGGAGCGCATTCTCTCGTTCGCCAGCGACATCGTCGTCCGCGCGGATGGCTCCATGCTCGTCACCGAGACGATCACCGTCAACGCGCAGGGTCGTGACATCCGCCGCGGGATCTACCGCGACTTCCCGACGATGTACGACGGGCCCTGGGGCCTGAAGACCAGCGTCCCGTTCGAGGTGACGCGCGTCACACGCGGCGATACCGACGAGCCCTTCGCGATCGAGCCACTCAGCAACGGCGTGCGCGTCCGCATCGGGCGGGAGGACGCGACGCTTCCCCCCGGCGAGCACACCTACACGATCACCTACGAGACCGCCAAGCAGCTCGGCTTCTTCGAGGCCCACGACGAGCTCTACTGGAACGTGACCGGCACGGGATGGGCGTTCCCGATCGATCGCATCTCGGCGCGCGTGACGCTCCCCCAACCCGTCCCGGAGGCGGACCTCCGGCTCGATGCGTTCACGGGGACCGAGGGCTCGACCGCGCGCGATTTCACATCGCGTGTCGAGGACGACGGGGCGATCGTTTTCGAGACGACGACGCCGCAGCCGCAGCACGGCAACATGACCATCGTCGTTGGCTGGCCGAAGGGCCTCGTCGATGAGGCTGCCGCGAAGGCCGCGGGCGGGTCGCTCTTGCGAGCGAACCTGTTCCTGATCCTCATCGGGGCGGGCGTGCTCGTGTCGTTCGTCTACCTGCATTTCCAGTGGATCCGCGTGGGGCGCGATCCTGTGAAGGGCCCCATCACGCCCAGGCTCGAACCTCCTGAGGGGCTGTCGCCCGGCGCGTGCCGCTACCTGCACAAGATGCGGCACGACGACACCTGCTACGCCGCCGCCCTGTTCAACCTCGCGGTCGCGGGTGTTGTCGCGATCACCGCCGACAAGGACGAGTCGTACGAGATCCAGCGTCTCGACCCCGAGGCGAGGCCCGCGTTCCCCGACGAGAAGAAGATCGCGAAGATCATCATCCCGAAGAAGGACGACGCCTCGTTCGCCTTCGATCAGAAGAACCACGAGAAGATCGGCTCATCGATCAAGGCCCAGGCGTCCTCGCTCAAGGACACCCACGGGCACCTGTTCGCCAAGAACCGCCGCCCGCTCTGGATCGGTGTGCTGATCGTTGTGGTCGCGTGGATCGCGGGTGTGCTCACGCTCCCGGGGTTCTCGATGGCGGTCGCGGGCTTCCTCTCTGTCTGGCTCGCCTTCTGGTCGGTCGCGTGTGTTGCGCTCGTCGTCGTGGCGGTGAAGTCGTGGCAGAACGTTGCCCGCGAGACGAACGCCTCCGGCATCGGCGGCGCGGTCTTCATGACGCTCTTCTCGATCCCCTTTCTCGGATTCTGGGGGTTCGGCATGTTCTTCCTCGCGAGCCAGACGGTGCTCTGGACGCCGGTTGTGCTGGGGCTCGCGTGCGTGCTGTTCGCGGTGTACGCGATCCTGCTCCCCGCGCCGAGCGTCGAGGGGCAGAGGCTCATGGACCACATCGAGGGGTTCGCGCTGTACCTGAAGGGCCGGGCGGGGGGCGACGCCTCGCGCGGGGCGGGCGGCATCGACGCCGACGAGTTCGAGCGTTGGCTCCCGTACGCCGTCGCGCTCGACGCGAGCGAGGACTGGGCGGCCTACTTCGAGGGGGTGGTCGAATCGAAACTCCGCGAGGAAGGCGAACGGGAGATCGCGCGGCGTGAATGGAACCCGCACTGGTTCCACGGGCCGCACCACCTGCTCCACCCGACCGCCTTCTGCGAATCCGTCGGCTCATCGCTCGCGAGCAGCGTGAGCTCGTCGTCGTCGGCTCCCGGGTCGTCCAGCGGGTTCAGCGGTGGTGGCTCGTCGGGCGGCGGAGGCGGTGGTGGTGGGGGCGGCGGCTGGTAGCGGCTGGTCGTGGGACCCTCGGCTCGATGAACTCCGGATCTCCGTGTCCCAAACCGCCTGCAAACAGCGTCGCGGCGCGCACGGCTCTAGGCTTGTTGCAACCCAGCAGGAGCCGACCGCGCCATGGCAAAGCAGACCACACCCCAACCCGCCCCGTTCACCGAGACCTTCGCCGCCGACGAGGCCACGATCCGCACCGGGGGCGGGCCCAAGGCGATCGAACGCCAGCATAAGAAAGACCGCCTCACCGCCCGCGAACGCATCGCGAGGCTCGTCGATGCGCCAGAGAAGCAGACCAAGGACTTCGACCCTCATCGAGACGAGATCCCGAACTTCACCGAGCTCGGCCTCTGGTCCGCCTACGAGATGTACACAGAGCACGGCGGGGCACCCGCCGCGGGCGTCGTCACCGGCATCGGCGTGATTCATGGCAGGCGGCACATGATCATCGCCAACGACGCGACGGTGAAAGCGGGTGCGTTCTTCCCGATGACCTGCAAGAAGATCATCCGCGCCCAGCACATCGCTCGCAAGGCCCGCATGCCGCTGGTCTATCTGGTGGACTCCGCTGGCGTGTACCTGCCCCTGCAGGAAGACGTCTTCCCCGACACCGACGACTTTGGGCGGATCTTCTATCTGAACTCCGTGATCAGCGCCGAGGGCATCCCGCAGACCGCCGCGATCATGGGCTTCTGCGTCGCGGGGGGCGGCTACCTCCCCGTCCTCTGCGACACGCTGCTGATGACCGAGGGTTCGGGGCTCTATCTCGCGGGGCAGGCGCTCGTCAAGGCCGCGATCGGGCAGGAAGTGTCCGACGAGGAACTCGGCGGCGCGACCATGCACGCTGAGATCGCCGGCACGATCGACTTCAAAGAACCCGACGACGAATCGTGCCTCGTTCGGCTGCGCGAGGTGCTGGGCAAACGAGGCGATGCCGAGCACACCCCGAAGGAGCCGGCGGGCCTCTCCGCGTTCCGAGATGCCAACGAAATCAGGGGCATCTTCACCGACAAGCAGGGCGAGCAGTACGACGTCAAGGATCTCATTGCATGCGTCGTTGATGCGCGCACGCTTCCCAACAAGGACGGCCACGAGTCACTCGAGCCCGACTTCGACGAGTACAAGGCCGACTACGGCCGCTCGATCGTGTGTGGGTATGCCCGCATCGGAGGCCACGCCTGCGGCGTCGTCGCCAACCAGGTGCAGATCACGACGCAGACCGAGGCGGGGGGCAAGGCCGGCCCCCACAAGTCGCAGAACATGCCCCGCGTGATCTACGACGAGAGCGCCGACAAATCCGCCCGCTTCATCATGGACTGCAACCAGCGGAAGATCCCGCTCGTCTTCGTCCACGACACGACGGGGTTCATGGTGGGCCGCGACAGCGAGCAGGCCGGCATCATCCGCAGCGGCGCGAAGATGGTCAACGCGATGTCCAACTGCGTCGTCCCCAAGATCGTGCTGATCACGGGGTCGAGTTACGGCGCGGGGAACTACGCGATGTGCGGCCGGGCGTTCGAGCCCTTCCTGAGTCTCGCCTGGCCGGGCAGCAAGTGCGCCGTCATGGGCGCGGCCCAGGCGACGGGTGTGCTCGCGATGATCGAGGAGCGCAGCCGGCAGCGCAAGGGCGAGGAGATCGACAAGGAGACGCACGAGCAGATCATGCAGGCCGTGCGGGATAGTTACAACGAGCAGCAGGACATCCGCCACGGGGCCGCGCGGGGGTGGGTCGACCGCCTGATCGATCCCGCGAAGACCCGCGACGAACTCATCGCGGCCCTCGAGTCGGCCCAGCAGGGGTGGGACTATTCGCCCGAGTTCAAGACGGGTGTGCTGCAGGTATGAACTCTACGTTCTGAGGTTCACGCCGCGTGAAGGGGAGCAAATGGGATTCAATTTCTTGGCGGCCGGAATCGAGGAGATCATGGAGCCGAGCGACGCCGATTCGCTTGCTTCCCTGATCCGTGCGAATGTGCCCGGTGACCCGCCGATCTCAAGGCCCGGATTCGAGTTCTGCATGCGTGATGAGATCGGCTGGTCATGGTGGTCCGAGTTGCAGCAATACGCCGCGCAGCGCCTCGGTGAGGACCGCGTCCAAGCCCTGCTCGCGGTCGATGCGTGGACCGGCGCGTACCTCGATGTCGATCGTGACAGGCTGTTGCTCTGGCCTGACGGCGAGCCCGACGCGGATGCGTCGGAATCACAGCCAACGATCGAGGCTCTCGGGCATCAGCCTGTTTCGTTTATTTCTCGCATCTTGCGGTTTTTCGGGATCGGCCGATCTTCCGACGCGGAGCCGGACCCGGAAATCCGCGGGATGCTCGACGCGATGGTTAGTTCTTTCGGCGCCCGCGAGGGTGAGTCCGGGGCGTTCCAGATCGCGAGTCTGCCGCGGCTCATCGGTGAGCTCAACGAGATCTTGGCGCATGAGGGCATCGGTGCAAACGAAGAGAGCATTCGGCGAGCCCTTGCCGAGTATGAGAACGAAAATCGGTTCGATGACGATCCGCACATCCAATGCCTCTGTCACGCGTGGCTAACTTCGCAAGTCGCGATGGAGAATGCCTGTCCGATGTGGCTACTGAAATAGCGCAGCGCGCGGGGGTGCGTGGGCCGCCTGATCGACCAGGCGAAGACCCGCGGCGAACTCATCGCGGCTCTCGAGTCGGCCCAGCAGGGGCGGGACTACACGCCCGAGTTCATGACGGGAGTGCTGCAGGTATGAGCGGGGACCGTGATCCAAGAATCCCGGATATCGAGGGAGATATCGCCGGCCATGATCTCGGACGGGCGAAAGAACGACTCTGCTCGTTCTTGAACAACGAGGGCTATAACCCCGGCTTGTGCGCCGAGATCGGACACCTCTGCCGTCAGATGAGAGACCCGCGTGAGGCTGGCCGCTGGCTCTTTGTCAGCGACGACGATTCGACCGAAGCCGACCACTACATCGAGATGTTTCTCCGCCAACACAAGCGGAAGCCGGAGCAGATCGTCGCCCAGTTGCCCAGCCGGGCGAAACTCGTCGACGAATCGGAGTATCCAGAGGTCGTCCGTGCTCGATTCGAGAAACTCAACCTCGCGAAACCGCTTGGTGAATACAAACGGTTTCGGCCCAGAACGAAACTGCAGCGGATGAAAGACGATGCCGCACGGCTCGGATGTTCACTTGTTCTCCTCGCGGTCGTCGCGACCTTCCTCGTTGGCCTCGCTCAGGTTGCGATCTGGACCTGGTCCCTGGTTTCATCCTGACCACAGATACCAAGAATGGAGCAGCCAATGCTGGCAAGCACAACCCGATCCGCCGGGATCATCGCCGCTTCCCTTACCCTGGTCGGCTGCGCCGTGAATTCTGAAGAGTCGGCTGCGTCTCCACCTCTCCCCACCGGCTCTTGGACCCTCACCACCATCGACAACCAACCCCTCCCCGACCCCCTCCCGCCCGGCCTCCGCCCCATCACCCTCACCATCAACGACGCCGGCGCCGTCTCCGGCAGAGCCGGCGTCAACCAGTACTCCGGATCCGTCGACACCGGCGCGTGGCAGAACCGCGAGATCGTTTTCGGCCCACTCGCCGTCAGCCGCATGGCCGGCCCGCCCGCCGCGATGTCGATCGAATCCGCCTACCTCGGCATGCTCGACGCGGTGCGCACGTTCGAGGTCGCCCCCGATCCGGCCGGTGTCACGCTCACACTCCGCGGCGATGCCGGCGACCTGCTCGTCTACGAACGATCGGAATAGCCGACACCGTGCCCCGTGCCACTGACCCATCCTCGGGTCAGTGTGCTCCCGCGCTGACCTTCTGCGCAGGTCAGTGGCACAGATCGCACGCCAACGCGTTCGTTCAAATCCCAACGCTTCCGGTCCAATCACTCCGGGCCTCGCCAACAAACCCGCCTTTCTGCTGGTCTGCCACAGCCCATCCCCTTGGCGCGCACCCCCGCCCCGGGTACAACCCACCATGCGCATCGGCGTCCCCACAGAACGCACCCCGGACGAAGACCGCGTCGGCATGCGCCCCGCCGGCGTCGAGGTGCTCACCGCGCGCGGCCACGAGGTCTGCGTCGAGTCCGGCGCAGGCGTCGGGTCGGACCTGTCCGACGACGACTACGCCGCCGCGGGCGCGACGATCGTCAACACCGCCGACGAGGTCTGGGACCACGCCGAGATGATCGTCAAGGTCAAAGAGCCGCAGCCCGAAGAGTTCGGCCGCATGCGCACGGGCCAGGTCGTGTTCGGCTCGTTCCACTTCGCCGCCGACGAGGCCCTCACCGAGGCGGCGCTCCGCAGCGGGATCACCGCGATCGCCTACGAAACGCTGACCGCGCCGGGCCCCAACGGCACACGCATCCGCCCCCTGCTCATGCCCAGCAGCGAGATCGCGGGCCGCCTCGCGCCGCAGCAAGGCGCGAAGTACCTCGAACGGGCGTCCGGCGGGCGCGGCGTGCTGCTCGGCGGCGTCCCGGGCGTCGAGCCCGGCAACGTCCTCGTCATCGGCGCGGGGGTGGTGGGGCAGAACGCCGCCCGCATCGCATTCGGTCTTGGCGCACACATCGTGCTCATGGATTCCGATAACACCCAGCTGCGCCGGGTGGGCGAGGTGATGCCGCGGCAGCTCATCACGGTCTTCGCCGACCCAGAGGCGATCCGGCACTACCTCGCCTGGGCGGATGTCGTCATCGGCGCGGTGCTCGTGCCGGGTTCGAAAACACCGACGGTCATCACGCGGGACCACCTCAAGCGCATGAAGCCGGGCTCGGTGATCGT
>DDFO01000018.1:105417-110064 GCA_002337215.1 Phycisphaerales bacterium UBA1926
GATCGACCAGGGCGGGTGCTGCGAGACGAGCCGGATGACGACCCACACCGACCCGGTCTTCGTCGAGGAGGGCGTGCTGCACTATTGCGTGGGCAACATGCCCGCCGCGGTGGCGCGCACGAGCACGTGGGCGCTCACGAACGCGACCCTGCCCTGGGTGGTCCGGATCGCCGACGAGGGCGTCTGGCGGCTGAGGCGGTCCGACGAGGGTTTCCGGGACGGTATGAACATGCACCGGGGCGAACTGCTCAGCGCGGGTGTGGCGGACGCGCACGACCTCGAACTCGCCGAAACGTGATCACGCCGAGGCGTCGGGCCTCTACACTGCTCCATGCGTACACCATCGCTCGCCATCGCGTCGCTGATCATTCTTCTTGCGCTCCCGGGCTGCCTGGTCCAAGACATCCACAACGAACTCGTGGGCGTCAACGCGCGCTTGGAACGCGTCGAAGGGACGCTCGGCAAGATCGACACGACCAACCAGCAGCTCACCACGCTTGAGGCGAGACTGAACACGCTCGATCGGCTCGAGTCGATCGACGCGTCGCTCAAGTCCATCGACGCCGAACTGGTCGCGATCAACGACGAACTCGACCCGATCAAGGGTTCGCTCGAGAACCTCGACGGGCACCTCGCCTCGCTCCGCAAGACGATCAGCAACATCGATTCGACGATCCCGTTCCTGAAACTCTCGGGCGACGACGAAGAAGACGCCGCGGGTGATGGCGACGAGGACGGAGCCGAGGCGGATCCGGTGAGCACACCACCGCCGACCCCTCCTGCCGGGGAGGCCGGGTCTGGCAACGGCAGCGGTGGCGGCTGACTCTCCGTAGAACCCCCGAAAAATCCGATCGCGCGTGACAATTGCGCCCGTTTTGCGGTGTAACAGGATAGGGCCGTCGGTATTCTGTCTCGGTCTCGACACGGGCGTTCGTCCGTGGATCTCAGGCCCTTTCTCAGGGGTCATGTGTTCTTTGATTGATCAGAAAAGAGGGTGCATAGATGAAGCGAATCACGATCGCGGCGATGCTCGCGCTGGTATCCGGTGCCGCAGCGGGCGCGAATCCTGCGTTGATGTCCGCTCCGGAAGCTGCAGAGGCGCTGACCCGCGCCAAGGCGGCGATCGAGCGGGATCCGACGCTCGATTTCGTCCCGGGGCAGATCCTCGTCAAGTTCACGGGCAACGACGCCCAACTCCAGGGGTTTGCGCGGAACGCCGTGAACGGCCGGCTGATCCGTGATCTCAAGGGCGTTGCGGGGCTCGAGCACCTCGAGATCGGGATGGACACCGAGCAGGCGGTCGAGTTCCTCAAGGGCCTACCCTTTGTCGAGTACGCCGAGCCCGACTACATCGTGCGCCCGTACGCGACCCCGAACGATCAGTTCGTCGGGTTGCAGTGGGGCGTCAACAACACGGGGCAGGACATCCGGGGCACGCCCGGCATCCCGGACGCCGACATCGACGGGTTCGAGGCCTGGGACGTGCGCACGAGCGCCGCCGGCGTGGTCGTCGCGATCATCGACAGCGGCACGCAGTGGGACCACCCCGACCTCGACGGCAACATCTGGTCCAACAGCGACGAGATCCCCGGCAACGGGATCGACGACGACAACAACGGGTACGTCGATGACGTCCGCGGGTGGGACTTCTACGACAACGACAACAACCCCGACGACACCGACGGGCACGGCACCCACACCGCTGGCACTGTCGGCGCCGAGGGCAACAACGGCATCGGCGTCGCGGGCGTCGCGTGGGATGTTCAGTTGATGCCGCTGCGGTTCCTGGGCCCCTTCGGCGGGTCGACCTCTGATGCGGTGCTCGCGGTGAACTACGCCGTCGCGAACGGCGCACCGATTTCCAACAACTCGTGGGGCGGCGGGGGGTTCTCGTCGTCGCTGAGCAATGCGATCAGCAACGCGCGGAACAACAACCACCTCTTCGTCGCCGCCGCGGGCAACGACGGACGCAACATCGATTCCAACCCCGCCTATCCGGCGGCCTACTCGCAGGACAACATCATCTCCGTCGCCTCGGTCGATAACCGCGACAACATCGCGGGCTCGTCGAACTACGGCGTCGGCAGCGTGGATCTGGGCGCCCCGGGTGTGAACATCGCCAGCACCTACTCGGGGAGCAGCTATGTCTGGAGCAGCGGCACATCGATGGCGTCGCCCCACGTGGCGGGGGCGGCCGCCATCCTGCTCGCCCAGAACCCCACGTGGTCGTACGCCCAGATCCGCGACGCGATCTACGCAAACGTGCGCCCGACGAGCGCCATGAGCACACGCGTCGCGACGGGCGGCGTGCTGAACCTCCAGGCCGCCCTGGACGGTGACGGCGGCGGGGGCGGCGGCCCGACCAACACCGCGCCGTCGGTCTCCATCGCCTCGCCGAGCAACGGCACGACCGTGACCGAGGGTGACAGCGTGACGTTCTGGGCGACCGCGAGCGACGCCGAGGACGGCGACGTCGCCGGCTCGCTCGTCTGGGTCTCCAGCATCGACGGGCAGATCGGCACCGGCGCATCGTTCAGCACTTCATCGCTCAGCGTTGGGACGCACACCGTCACCGCGACGGCCAGCGACAGCGAGAGCCTTGAGGGCAGCGACGCGGTCGCGCTCACCGTTGAGTCGGACCAGCCGCCCGCGAACACGCCCCCCACGGCGAACATCGCCTCCCCCGCGAACGGGTCGACGTTCACGGAGGGTGATTCGGTGTCCTTCTCTGGCAGCGCATCGGACGCCGAGGACGGCAACATCAGCGGGGCGCTCGTCTGGACATCGAGCCGGGATGGGCAGATCGGCGCGGGCGCGTCGTTCTCGACCGCCTCGCTGAGCGTGGGCACGCACACGATCACCGCGTCCGTTTCGGACTCGGGCGGCCTGAGCGATGCCGATGCTGTGACGATCACGATCGAAGACAGCCAGCCCCCCGCGTCGCCCCCCGCGACCCCGGGCCGGCCCGTCGTCAGCGACGCCGGCGGCGGCAGCGCGTTCATCACCTGGGCGGATAACTCGAACAACGAGACCGCGTTCGAGATCCGCAGGCAGGAGCGTGTCGGGCGGTCGTGGACCAACACCACGACCATCGCGAGCGTCGGTGCCAACGTGACGACCTACACCGATAGCCCCGGCAACGGCCGCTGGCGCTACAGCGTCCGCGCCGTGAACGATGCCGGCGCCTCGAGTTGGAGCAGCTGGCGGACGGTCCGTCTCCGCTGATCGCGTCAGTCATCGAGTCCATATCGAAACCGGGAGCCCGAGATGGCTCCCGGTTTTTTTATGTGCCGATGCTTCTCGGTCTCTTACGACGCATCTCCGCCCGATAATTGCCTTCTTCTCCCCAGAAGTACCCGGTTTTACATTCCCGGATCAGGGTGGTCGCGATATGCTGTATATACACAGCCGGCGAGATCCATGCCGCGGGGTTCTGGGGGTCGGCTGGCGAGAGAAGAGAACTCGGCGGGGAGATCGCCGGGAGACAAGGGAAGCACAATGCAGACGAAGACACGCGCCCTCACCGTCGCGCTGGCGGCCGGCCTCGCTGCCCCTGCGTTTGGTCAGACCGACATCTTCTGGAACGCCGGGTCGGGGGTCTGGAACGCGCCGGGGAACTGGAACCCCGTGAACGTGCCGAACGCCACCAGCGAGAACGCATTCATTTTGTCGCCGGCGTTCGCTGAGGTCACCCTCGACATCAGCGCGTCCATCGGCTCGCTCGAGGTCGGGCCCCAGATGACGCTCTCCCAGAATCCGAGCACGACGCTGTTCATGCACGGGAACATCACCAACAACGGGTTCATCACGCTCAACCCGACGACCAACAACGGCAACGCAACGATCCAGTTCAACACGAGCAGCACGATCTCGGGCAACGGCATCCTCCGCCTCTCCGGGGGCAACAACGACGCCGCGATCACCTCGAACGGGACGGTCGTCACCAACGCGCTGGGGCACACGATCGACGGCGCGGGCCAGATCGTCGCGACCTTTATCAACGACGGGGTGGTCTCGGCGATCGACTCGGGGTTCGGCAACCGCCTCGAGCTCGTCAGCGGGACGAAGACCAACAACCTGAACATGCAGGCCGGCCCCGGCGCAGAGCTGTTTCTCAGCGGCGTCACGGTCAACCAGATCCCCGGCGCGACGATCGCCGCGAACTCCGGGGGCACTGTCATCTTCAACGGGTCGAACACCATCAACGGCGGACGGCTCGTCGGGCCCGGGACCTTCCTCAAGCCCACCTCGGGGAACCTGACGCTCTCGGACGTCTCGGTCGAGCAGGACATCGACGTCGCGCCCGCCGCCGGGATCTTCTACAACTCCGACACGCTCAACTGCACCGGCACGATCACGCTGAACGACTCTGACTCCGGGGCTAACTCGTTCATCCAGTTCAACGCGAGCACGACGGTCTCGGGTGGCGGCACCTTCTTCCTCGCCGGCAGCGGCAACGACAGCCAGGTGACAACGAACGGCACCATCCTGACGATCGAGCCCGGGTTCACGATCGAGGGCTCGGGCGAGATCCCCGCGACGCTGATCAACAACGGCCTGGTCCGGGCGTTTCCCAGCGCCAACGGCGACGGCCGCCTGGATCTGTTCGCGGGCACGAAGACCAACAACGCCCTGATCCGCGCCGAC
>DDFO01000049.1:0-7128 GCA_002337215.1 Phycisphaerales bacterium UBA1926
TCGCGATCTGGAACGCCCAGCACGACTGGGCGACCGTGCGGCATCTGCTGGGGCACCTGGGCGTCGCGGGTGGCGACATGCCCGCGCGGCAGGGGGGCGACGCGGGGTGGTCGTACAACCCGGTGTGGACGCTGGAGTTCCTGGGTCTGCAGTTCGCGGTCGCGGGCGCGGGGTTCGCGCTGGCGATCCTCGGGGCGATCAATCTGCGGGGGGCGCACAAGCAGGGCCGGAGTGACGGTCGGGCGGGTTGGCAGCCGGGCGGTGTCGCGTTCCTCTACTGCTGCGCGGCCCCGATGCTGGTGTTCTACGCCGGGGTGACGCTGTTCACGCAGGTCGAGGCGAACTGGACGATGGCGGCGTACGCGACGATGGCGCCGGTGCTCGCGTGGGCCGGGATGGACGGTTTCGTGCGCCGGGACGGGCCGATCAGGTTCGTCTGGCGGCTGCACTTGGTGCTGCTGGTGGGGATGATGATCGCCGCGCCGGCGCTGGCGTGGATCGTGCGCACGGACGACGCGCCGTCGAGCATGGGGCGGATCAAGCCGATCGATCCCTACATCGGTGAGGTGCTCGCGATCGCGGCCGAAGTCGAGGCCGAGGCGGGCGAGCCCCCGGTGTTCATCGCGATCCACTACGGGCGGGCGAGTCAGCTCGCGTTCTATCTGCCCGGCAACCCCACGGTGTACGCGGCGAGCGCGCACTTCGGGGATGGGCGGCGGACACAGTACGATGTGTGGGCGGAGACGGACCTGTCGAGCCCCGACGTGGGCGATCGGCTGCGTGGCAGGCCCGCGGTGTTGTTCGACGGGAGCGAGAGCGAGTGGCGGCGTCTGTTCGAGCGGGTTGAGAGCAGGGGCGTGCTGGCGCACGAGCCGAAGAAGGGCCGGCCCACGCTCGAGGGATTCGGGTACACGGGTGTGCCCGGCGAGCGATCACGCGGCGACGCGGGGGAGACGGAGTGAACCGACGTGTGCGGATCATGCTGCAATGGACGATCGTCTGGCTGCCGGTCTTCCTGATCGCGTGGATGCTCGACGGGTTGGCCTACGACGTCTTCCTTGACAGAAGCAAGGCGGCGGAGGACTGGGTGCAGATGCTCCGGCAGATCGGGTATCTGCCGACGTGGATTCTCGTGGGCGTGCTCTTTCTGTTGGTGGACCGGCGCAGGGGCGGCGGCCGACCGGGCGGGCTGGTCGCGCCGGTTCCGGCGAAGCCGAGGCACCACCGGGCGGGGCTGGTCGTGCTGTCGGCGATCGTCGGCGGGCTTGTCGCGAACGTGCTCAAGCCGATCATCGGGAGGCTGCGTCCGGACAGCGTTGAGGGTGTTGCCCGCTTCGCCGAGCGGCCCGCGGTGCTGTGGGCCGACGGGGGCGATCTGGGGCTCGGCCTGCCGAGCGGGCACACAACGGTCGCGTTCGCGGGGTGCGGGATGGTCGCGCTGCTCATCCCGGCGTGGCGGTGGCCCATGATGATTCTGGCGGCGGGGTGCGGGCTGACCCGGCTGTTCGCGGGGGCGCACGCGTTGAGCGATGTCGTCGCGGGGGCGTGGGTCGGGCTCGCGGTCGCGTGCTGGCTCTGGGCATGGGGCGAGGGGCCCCGGCGCGGACCCGCGAACGGGCTTCTGCCCCGGGATCTGTGATCCTCGTCGCCCCCGGACCCCGCGGATAGACTCGCGTGAACCATGCGACTCCTTGACCGCTACATCGCCCGCCAGTTCGTGCTCAACGTCGTCGTGCTCTTCGTGATCCTGTTCTGCTTCGTGGTCACGGTCGATGTCTCGATCAATCTGCGGAAATTCGCGAAGGCCGCGACGGAGATCTCGGGGGGCGAGACAACGGGCGTTCGGCACGCGGTGGTGACGACGCTGGTGATCATCGATCTGTGGTGGCCCCGGCTCATCCAGCTGTTCAACTACCTGCTGGGGCTGGTGATGATGGGTGCGATGGGCTTCACGTGCGTGCAGCTGCTGCGCAACCGCGAGTTCCTCGCGATGGTCAGCGCTGGGCAGAGCCTGCAGCGCGTGCTCCGGCCCTTCATCATCGCGGGGATCGGGCTCTCGGTGGTGCAGCTCGTCAACCAGGAACTGATCGTGCCGAGGATCGCGCCGCTGCTGCCCCGCCAGCACCGGGACGCGGGGCAGCCCACGCTGGACGTCTCCAAAGTCCCGCTGATCCGCGATGGGAACGGTCGGCTGCTCTACGCGTCGGCATTCGACCCGGCGGAGGGCACGCTGACGGATGTGTTCATTCTCGAGACCAACGACGAGGGGCGGGCGGTCGCGGTGGTGCGTGCGCCCGAGGCCGCGTGGGTGGACGAGGCGTGGGAGCTCGTCGATCCGGTCGCGGAGACGCGCTCGCTGACGCCGACGGGGTTCCCGGTGGCGCCCGAGCGGTTCGAGACCAACATCAACCCCACGTTGCTGAGGATGAACCAGTACAAGGGGTACCGCGAGGCGCTGAGTTTCCGGCAGATCGGGACGCTGCTCGAGCGGCCCGAGCTGCTCGACGAGGCGGCGGAGGCCGAGTACGAACGGCTGCGCTGGGGACGGTTCAGCGTGGTGCTCACGAATCTGCTGGCGCTGGTGATCGCGGCACCGTTCTTCATCACCCGCGTGCCGACCGGCGTGCTGAGCCGGACGATTCTGGGCGCACCGGTGCTCGTGACGGCCCTGATGGGCGGTGTGCTGGGCGCATCGGCGGCGATTCCCGGCCTGCCGCCGCTGGTCGGGGTGTTCATCCCCCCGCTGATTCTGCTCCCGCTCGCGATCGCGGCGTACGGCGCCGTGAAGACCTGAACAAACACCGAGGGCGATGTGCGATTGCCGGACGCGATTGGTCGATAGGATATAAACGCGGCGGCTGTGTCTACCCAAGGCACCGTTCAGCATGGGCCGCGAGGGAGAATCGAACCGAATCGTCGCCCGCAGACAGCAAGGGAAGCAGCGATGGCAACCGTGGTGTTTTATTTTCAGGTCCACCAGCCCTTCCGTCTTCGGCGGTACTCGGTATTCGATTCCGATCCGTTCTACTTCGAGGACGCGAAGAACGGGGCGATCGCCGAGAAGGTGGCCGACAAGTGCTACCGCCCCACGACCAAGCTGCTGCTCGATCTGGTGCGCCGGCACGAGGGCAACTTCCGGGTATCGTTCGCGATCACGGGGACGGTGCTCGATCAGTTCGAGAAGTACACGCCCGATGTGATCGGGCTCTTCCAGGACCTCGCCGAAACCGGCTGCTGCGAGTTCGTGGGCGAGACCTACTACCACTCGCTCTCGTTCCTCTACTCGCGCCCCGAGTTCGAGGAACAGGTCGAGATGCATTCCAAGAAGGTGGAGAACCTCTTCGGGCAGCGGCCCACGGTCTTCCGCAACACGGAGCTGATCTATTCCAACGAGCTGGCCGCGGCGCTCGCGGCGATGCGCAACCCCGACGGCACGCCCCGCTTCAAGGGCTCGCTGTGCGAGGGCACCGACGCGCTGCTGGGGTACCGCTCGCCCAACTACGTCTACAAGCCGCCGGCGGTCGCCGAGAGCCTGACCAAGGACCGGGACAAGCCGTTCGGCCTGCTGCTCAAGAACTTCCGCCTCTCCGACGACATCGCCTTCCGGTTCAGCAACCGGGGGTGGGAGGAGTGGCCGCTGAGCGCCGAGAAGTTCGCCCAGTGGGTCCACCAGATCAACGGTGACGGGTACCTGTGCAACCTGTTCATGGACTACGAGACGTTCGGCGAGCACCAGTGGGCGGACACGGGGATCTTCCAGTTCCTCGACAAGCTTCCCGAGGCGATCTTCGATGTCGCGCCGGGTGAGAACCACTTCGCGACGCCCAGCGAGGTGTTCGACCGGTTCGACCCTGTCGGCGAGTACGACGTGCACGAGTACATCTCGTGGGCCGACAGCGAGCGGGATCTGACCGCGTGGCGCGGGAACGCGATGCAGTGGAACGCGCTCGAAGAGATCTACCGGATGGAATCGAGCATCAAGGACCGCATCGTCGAGGCGAAGTCATCGGGCGATTCGACCCGGGCCGAGCACGCGAAGTACCTGCTCGAGGACTGGCGGAAGCTGACCACGAGCGACCACTTCTACTACATGTGCACCAAGTTCTGGGCCGACGGGGATGTCCACAAGTACTTCAGCCCCTACGACTCGCCCTACGACGGGTACAT
Organism: Phycisphaerales bacterium UBA1926; assembly: GCA_002337215.1. Classification (GTDB taxonomy): domain Bacteria; phylum Planctomycetota; class Phycisphaerae; order Phycisphaerales; family UBA1924; genus UBA1926. The sequence continues at coordinate 4,168 of DDFO01000049.1, forward strand.
CAATTTCATGAACGTGCTCGACAACATGCGGACGCGGATCGCGAAGGTCTGAGGCGTCCATCGCGGAACCGGGCGTTCTCGGACGCCGCAGGGCGTGAATTGCTGGCGTGGGAACGGATCAGGATGCGGCGGCCGCGTCATTTGTGCCCGGCCCGCGTGTGGTCGGTTCCGGTGAGGCCGTGATCGGCCGATAGGCCCGGCATGGTTCGGCACCGCGCCCGCAACGCCCCCGGCTTCTCGCTCGTCGAGATGGTCATCGTGGTTGTGATCATCGGCATCCTCGGCGCGATCGCCGTGCCCCGGCTCACGGGGCTGGGGTCCAACGCCGACGAGGTCGCGCTGGGGCAGAACCTCGCGATCCTGACGCGCGCGGTCGAGGTCTACAAGGCCGAGCACGCGGGCAGCCCCCCGACCACCAGGCTCCAACTCCTGCGCTACACCGACGAGGACGGGAACACGAGCGCAACACTTGGCGCCCCCTACATCTTCGGCCCCTATCTCCGCAAGATGCCCCGCCTCAGCCTGGGCAGCAACAAGGGCGAGTCCGACATCGTGAGCGGCGGGAACCCGGGCGACAGCGGGTCGGCCGGGTGGTGGATCGACAGCACCACGGGCGATGTGCGCGCGAACGCGCCCGACAGCGACCTGACCGCCGACGGCGAGAAGCTCAACGAGGTCGTCGCATCGAAGTTCCTGAAGCGGTAATGAACGGCTCCCGGGCCGACTGACCCCGGCGCACGGCACGCCGCGCCGGGTCTGCCGGGCGAAGCACTAGAATGGTCTCTGGACTCGGTCTGATCGGCCGGGCCGCGAAGGAGACCACGATGCACCGCACGACCCTCGCCTGCGCGCTCGCCGCCACCTCGCTCGTTCCGTCCGTTGCGCACGCCGACGGCCACGACGAAAACCAGGACTGGTGGAAGGACGCGGTGTTCTACGAGGTGTTCGTGCGCTCGTTCGCGGACTCGACCGAGGGGCCGCTCGCCGGGGACGGGGTGGGCGACATCCCCGGGCTCATCGAGCGGCTCGATGAACTCAACGACGGCGAGCCGGGCGGGGACGACCTGGGCGTCACGGCGCTCTGGCTCATGCCGATCGCGCAGTCACCGTCCTACCACGGCTACGACGTCGTGGACTACACCCGGATCGACGACGAGTACGGGACCAACGACGACTTCAAGCGGCTGATCGCCGAGTGCGAGAAGCGCGGCGTGCGGGTGATCGTCGACCTCGTGCTCAACCACTGCTCGAACGAGCACCCGTGGTTCACGGAGGCCGCGTCATCGACCGACAGCCCCCGGCACGACTGGTTCGTCTGGAGCGACGAGAAGCCGGACTGGAACGAGAACCTGCACATGTGGCACGACCACGCGAAGCAGGAAACGGGCGCGTACTACTTCGGGTTCTTCTGGCACGGGATGCCCGACCTGAACTACGACAACCCGTTCGTGAGCGCGGCCGCGTACGACATCTCGCGCACCTGGCTCGACGACCTCGGCGCACACGGCTTCCGCCTCGACGCGATCCGCCACCTGATCGAACGCGACGGCGTTGTCGCGAGCACCCCCGAGACCATCGAATGGCTCGAGGACTACCACAAGTACCTGCGGTCGATCGACCCCGAGTGCTTCAGTGTCGGGGAGATCTGGGGCCCGACCAGCGAGGTGATGCAGTACATCCCGAACGCGCTCGACTCGGCGTTCGAGTTCCAGCTCGCCAGCACGATCATCGAGAGCGTGAACGCGGGTGACGGGGCGAGCCTCGCCGAGCACATCGAACGGCTCAACGACTCGTACGGTGACTCGGCCCCGTACAGCACCTTCCTGACCAACCACGACCAGAACCGTCTGATGAGCGAGCTGGGCGGGGTGAGCCCTGATGGGTTCGAGAAGAACAAGCTGGCCGCGTCAATCCTGCTCACGCTCCCGGGCACGCCTTTCCTGTATTACGGCGAGGAGATCGGGATGACGGGGACGAAGCCCGATCCGGATCTGCGGGTGCCCATGCAGTGGACCGCGGATGTCGCGACCGCGGGGTTCACGACCGGCGAGCCCTGGCGCGCGCCCAACGAGGACACCGCGACGGTGAACGTGGAGAGCCAGAAGCCGGCGCGGAACTCGCTGTGGAGTCACTACCAGCGGATGATCGATCTCCGGCTCAGCGAGCCAACGCTGCGGCGAGGAACCATCGAGGTCGTCGATCTCGGCAGCGATGCGCTGCTCGGGTTCCGTCGCGCGCACGAGGGCGACGAGCTGCTCGTCATCGCGAACATGAGCGACCGGACGGTGCGCGACTTCGGGATCGATCTGGACGGGTTCGACGCGGGCGAGAGGGTTCGCGGCGAGGTGCTCGCCGGCAACGCCCGGCCCGGTGTCGGGCGGGCCGACGAGGACGGATCGCTCAAAGGCTGGCAGCCCGTCTCACGCGTCCGCGGACGCGACGTTGTGGTGCTGCGGATCGAGCGTTGATCCCGACGCGCCCAGCGACCGGCGCAGCCGGACAACCAGCGCGACGGCGAGCATCCCCGTGAAGATCACGGCGCCGGCGGTCTGCATCGTGCTGATCGCGGCGTGGTCGTGCGTGTGCGCACCGTCGGCGAGCCGGACGAAACCCGCGAGCGTCGCATCGAACAGCAACCCCGCCCCGACCGCGAAGGCGGCGATGACGGCGAGATAGATCGCGAGCGCGCGCACGCCGAGGTCCTTGATCGCCCACGACATCGTCGCGGCGTTGGTCGCGGGGCCCGCGAGCAGCAGCACGAGGGCCGCGCCGGGGCTGAGACCCGCGGCGACGAGCGAGAACGCGAGCGGGGTCGAACTCGTGGCGCACACGTAGAGCGGCAGTCCGACCACGAGCATCAGGAGCATGGGGACGATCCCCGTGCCAACGTGCTCGGCGATCCATCCCTCGGGGACGAGCGCCGCGATGATCGCGCTGAGCACAAGACCTACGGCGAGCCAG
>DDFO01000049.1:7230-24752 GCA_002337215.1 Phycisphaerales bacterium UBA1926
CCTACGGCGAGCCAGGGGGCGAGGTCGAGGAGCATGGTGACGAAGCCGTGACGGAGGGCGGTCTTCGTGCGCACGCCAGCGGTCGCGGTGTCGGTCTGGTTGTCGGTCTGGCTTTCGTTGTGACTGCTTCCGCCCGAGCAGCAGGATGACGCTGGTTCGGGCTCGGGCGCTGCGCAGCACGGCTTTGGTGGCGGCGCGGTCTTGTGGGGCGCAGTCTCGTGGGGTGTGGGAGGCTCGGGCGAGCCGAGCATGTTGTGCGAGCAGCAGGCATCGGCGGCCTCGGGGGTGCTCGGCTCGGGGCTCGCCGATTCGTGTTGGGCGCCTTTCTCGGAGCAGCACGGCTTTGGTGGCGTGGTGTCGTCGCTGGGCTTGGGCGTGCGCTCATCGGTGAGTGACTCGATGAGCAGGCCCGCGGTGAGCGCAGTCGCGACGGCGATGATCGGTCGGGCGAGGGCGAAGACGGGGCCGAAGAGCGCCCAGGTGAGCGGGATGGATTCCTCGCCCGTCTGAGGCGTGGAGATCGCGAAGGCGGCCGACGCGCCGCGCCCTGCGCCGGACCGACGCAGCCCCGCGGCGACGGGGATGACGCTGCACGAGCAGAGGGGAAGCGGGATGCCCAGCAGGCTCGCCTTGAGGATCGGGACGAACTTGGGCGTGCCCTTCTCACTGGCGAGGTGCCTGGCGAGAAAGCCCGCGGGGATGAAGGCGTGGACGATCCCGGCGAGCAGGAGCCCGGCGATGAGCCAGACGCCGCTGTCGAGCATGATCTGCCAGAACGCGTGGAGCGTGTCGCGAAGAAAATCGGCCATGGATGAACACTAGCAGCGCGCGGCGCGGGCTTTATTCCCGAGACCAAGGTGCGGAACGCGGGGTCAGTCGTTGCCACCCCGGGATGGGGAGCCGGTCCGGCCCGAGATCGCCTCGATGATGTCGGGCTCGTTCTTGCTGAACACGAGCGTGCGGTAGGGATAGGGGATCTCGATGCCCGCGCTGTCAAGGGCGGCCTTGACCTTCTCGACGACCTCGTCGCGGCTTCGGCGCTGGTCGATGGGGGTGGGCCCGGTCCACCAGGTGACCTCGAAGTCGATCGAGGACGACCCGAACGCCTGGGCGAAGATCTCGACGGGCTTGTTCTTGTGGACGGAATCGCAGGACTCGACGGCCTCTTTGATGACGGCTCGGCCTTCCGCGACATCCTCGCCGTAGGCGATGCCGCAAATGACGGTGATGCGTCGCGTGTCTCGGTCGGTGAGGACGCGGACGACGTTCTTGAAGATGGTGGAGTTGGGGACGAGGATGAGCTCGCCCGAGACATCGCGGATGAGGGTCATGCGGATCTGGACTTCTTCGACCTTGCCCTCGACATCGACGGAGGGGACCTCGATGTAGTCGCCGTCGTCGAATGGGAAACGCCAGATGATGAGGATGCCGGCGAGGAAGTTCTCGAAGATGTCCTGGAAGGCGAAGCCGATCGCGATGGAGGCGAGGCCGGCGGACGCGACGAGCTCTCCCATGCCGAGCCCCGGGAAGACGATGCCGGCGGCGGTGACAAGACCCAGGAACCAGGCGAGGATGTAGACGAATTTCTGGAGCAGGTCCTGGAGGTTGGATTTGAGGCGGAGCCCCCGCGAGACCTTTCGGCTCTGCCTGGAGATGAACGAGGCGAGGAACGCGGTGACGAACAGGATGATCACCGCGATGATGAGTTGGGGCAGGTGGGCGATGATGGTGTCGAGCAGCCCCCCCACCGCGTTGACGAAGGTGCTCAGCGAGCTGTCGATCGTCTGGTTGCCGGTCTGGGGGATGGCCTCCTCGAGCGCGTCGGAGACGGGGCCCGAAACCTCGGCGAGCGTGCCCTCGTCCTCGTCGGGTGATTCGATCGAGATCGCCTGGGACGCCGCGGGGTCGATGGTGATCGTTTGATCGATCGGCTGCGCGTGAGCCGCCGGCGAGGCGAGGCCGAGCGAGATGCACAGCAGAAACACGAGTTGCGGGAGCGAGCGCGCGAGAGAGAAGCGAGTTTTCGGCATGCACAGAGCCTACCGGGAGAGCGGCGCCGGGGGCGAAATCGCGGTGTCAGCCGGCGGTGCGTTTGTTGAAGAGGTCGGTCGCGTCGTCGTAGAGCGCGCGGTCGATCGCGGTCTCGCGGCGGAGTGTTTCGAGCAACGAAGGCTCGAGATCGTCGGCCTTCGCGCGGTTGGCGGTGACGTTGCGGTCCTCGCGCTGGTCGGGGTCGATGGCGTCGGCCGGCCAGCGGAGTTCGCTGGCGAGGTAGGCGAGGGTCTCGTCGAAGCGTTCGACGAGGCCGAACGCGGCGCAGGCGCGGATGTTCCGCTTCGCGCTCGCGAGGGCCTGGTCGGGTGTGGTGGCCCGCTTGTCGCGGAGCATGTTGGTCTGGAGGTTGTACTCGCCCTTCAGCAGCCCCGACTCGACGCAGTCGGCGAGGGAGAGGTTGCCCTCGTTGATGGCGTGGTGATGGAGCGCGTTGGGGGCGCGCTTGTTGTAGGCGTAGACGGAGATGAGACGTTCGACGGGGTCGCGGAGGACGGTGATCGTGCGCGCGCCGGGCAGGACGACCTGAGATCCCCACGGGAAGTGCCCGGCCACGAGGGCGTGGGCCCGCCGGTCGGCCTCGGGCCGCGCGGCGAACTCGGCGAGCTCGCCCCCCTTGGACAGGTTGCCCAGGAAGGCGATGGGGTGCCCGGCGTAGACGTGTTCGAGGACGCCCCGGAGGGTCATCCCGGCGGTTTTGGGGAGGTGGAGGAAGACGATGGGGCGGATTGGGCCGGCGTCGGAGGGCATCGGGCAGGATAGGCCGAGGGGGACTTCGGGCGGTTCGGCTGCGCGGCGATTGGCCCGGTGTCGGGCCGGCTTCCGGGGATCTATGATCGGGCCGGGCGGGGTATGCCCGTCGCATCCGCAGCCGGTTGCGTGTCGAAGACGCGATCGGGTGCTGTTCTGTGTTCCGGAACGAATCGAAAGGCTGCCTGCTCCGATGCCGTACACACTGAAGCCAGATGAGGGCCTGTCGGTCGATGCGGACCGCATCGACTACATCAACGAGCACGTGGACACCGGGGACCGGTGGGTGCTCAACTTCGGGCCCCAGCACCCGGCGACGCACACGACGCTCCGGCTCGTGCTCGAACTCGACGGGGAGCGGATCGCGCGGTGCACGCCGCACATCGGCTACCTGCACTCGGGGTTCGAGAAACTGGGCGAGCACCTGGATTACAACCAGTACGTGACGATCGTGAGCCGGATGAACTATCTGAGCCCGATCGCCAACGACATCGCGTGGCACCACACGGTCGAGAAGCTGTTCGGCATCGAGATCACCCCGCGGTGCAAGGTGCTGCGGACGATCATGGCGGAACTCGCGAGGCTGCAGGACCACCTGCTGTGCCTCGGCGCCGCGGCGCTGGACCTCGGCGCGTTCACGGGGTTCCTCTACGGGTTCAACCCTCGCGAGAAGATCTACGACATCTGCGACTACATCGCGGGGCAGCGGTACCACCCCGACTGGACCCGCGTGGGCGGGGCGATGCAGGACCTTCCCGATGAAGAGACCTTCAAGACGATGGTCAAGAGCTTCATCAACGACGACCTCTCCGTCGCGCTCAACGACATCGACAACCTGCTGAGCCGGAACCGGATCTTCATCGACCGGACGGTGGACGTGGGCGTGCTCAGCAAGGAGAACGCGCTGGCGTGGTCGAGCACCGGGCCGATCGCTCGGGCCTCGGGCGTGCGTCGGGACGCGCGGAAGGACGAGCCCTACCTGTGCTACGCGGACAACTGGGACGGCGAGGGCGCCGAGGCCGTGAAGTTCAGCGTGGCGCTGGGCAGCAAGGGCGACGTGTACGAGCGGTTCCAGGTCCGGCTCGAGGAAGCCAAGCAGTCGATGAGCATCATCATGCAGCTCATCGACAACATCCCGGGCGGGCCGATCGATACCTTCGCGGACTCGAAGATGGTCAAGCCCCGCAAGGACGAGGTGTACGGCTCGATCGAGGGCCTGATCCAGCACTTCGAGCTCGTGATGACCAACCGGGGCTGGCAGGCGCCGGTCGCCGAGATCTACGGGTGCAACGAGACCGCGAACGGCGAGCTCGGGTTCTACATCATCTCGGACGGCGGGCCCCGCCCATGGCGGGTGAAGACGCGCCCGCCGAGTTTTCTCAACTATTCGCTGATGCCGCAGCTGATCGAGGGGCACATGCTGGCGGACATCGTCGCGGTGCTGGGCTCGCTGAACATCGTGGCGGCGGAGTTGGACCGGTAAGCACACCCTCTGGGAAAGGAGCATCGTGACACGCGAAAGAACGAGAGTCGCTTTTTTTGCGGGTGCAACGGCCCTGCTGGGCGCAACCGCTTTCCTTTCCGGATGCACGACCCGCAATGTCGTGCTCACCAACACGAGCGATGCACCGATGACACTGAGCTCGGTGGGCAGCAGCGATGGGTGGGATTACAACCGCACGCTGAAACCCGGCGAGTCGTTCGAGATGAAGGTGGGCGTGGGGCAGCCGATCAGCATGCCCGGGTTGACCGTGCAGGTCCGCTGAGCGAACCGGGGTTGATCGGTCCATGATCGGCGCGCGCGGACTGAACAGGGGGTGTCGGTCCGCCCGATAGACCGGTATGCCGAACCCCAGAACGCGACGAAATCGAAGGCCCCTCCTCGCCTTTCTCTCGGTGATGGTGCTGTCGCCGATGGCCGTGTCGATCGGCGTTGCGCCGGTGCTCGGCTGCGCGACGACGACGCCGCTCGCCGAGACCGAGATCGCGGAGGACCCGTTCGCGCTCGCGGCCCGGGCGCACGTCACGCTGGCGGCGGTCGGAGAGCCGGTCGCGAACCGATCGGGCGCGGGGGGGACGGCGATGGGGGCGGTCCGCCCCGTGACCTGCATCCGATTGCCGGGCGGCGATCTGCTCACGGCGGCGCACACGCTGCCCACCACGGATCTCGGCGCAACGCGGATGTACAAGGACCCGGTCACCGGCGCGTACCGGGTGGACGAGCAGAACCCGACAGACGAAGGCCCCGAGTTGATCGTCGTGCTCGATGGGGCCGCGAGCGCGGGGCGCGTGACGGCGTCGGACACGCTGCGGTACGCGTCGGCCGGGGAGGGGAGCCGGGCGAGCGTGCCGGCGGATTGGGCCGTGATCGCGACGGACACCGCGGGCCCGCTGCCGCGCGGCGCTCGGCCAGTCCGGCGGATCGGGACACCCGTCTCTGGGGAGCGGTGCGTGCTGGTGGGCTACCCCATGGCGCTGATGGATCGGTCTCTGTTCGATTCGGGGCGCGGCGTCCGGCAGATCTCTGATCTGAAGTGGATCGGCGCGCCGGGCGTCGTGATCACGGGAACGATCGAGGACGTCGGGCGCGAACGGATCGATATCGCGACGACCGGCGTGCTGGGCACGAAGGGCCGCGGTCTCTCCGGAGGCGGCGTGTTCGTCGAGCGGAACGGGCACCCCGTGCTTGTGGGCGTCGTGGTGCAGGCGGCGAAGTTTGACGAACGCATCATCGCGTGCCCGCTGCCCCGGGATGTGCGCGAGCGGTTCTGATCGGCGCGGTTCGGGGCTGGGGGATCAGCGCGACTGGTAGCAGCCGACCGAGTAGAGCTGCATGAACCGCGAGAGGTCCCCGAAATCGACAACGCCGAACGGCGAGACGATGTCGGCGATCGGCGCACCCGCGTGGAAGAACTCGACGAAGCGTTCGATGTCGGCGGTGTTGAGATCGCCGAATGGCTCGGCGATGTCGGCCTGGCCGCACCCGCGCATGTTCACGGTGTCGGAGTAGACACGGATCGGCTCCCCGAGCGTGGATTGGCCGTCGTCGCGCTGATAGAAGAGCACACCCTGCGGGCTGGAGACAAGGACCGTCGCGTCGAGGTCGTACCAGAGCGGGCGCTGCGCGCTCGACATCTCCGTCACGAATGTGTAGAGCGGGATCTGCCTGGGCAAGGACGACGCGCTGTGGGTCCGGGCGATCTCCACGCCGCTGAGCGCAGCGCCCTCGATAACGGGTTGTGTGCGTTCGGCGAAGGCGAGCGCCGTCGGACGTGCCGCGACACCCGAGAAGAGGTTCCGGGGGCGAAAATCGCCCGTGAACCCCAGGATCTCAGAGTTTGGGGGTGCGTCCTCGGGGAGTTCGGCCCAGATGGTCCAGTGGACCTTCTCACCGATTCCGGCGACATCCCGATCGGCGTAGAACATGATGGTGAGCGGTGCGGCGGTTGCGACGCTGCCGATTGCCCCCACCAGCAGGGCGACGAATAGCCCGACACGATTTCCATACCGCAGGTAGACAGACAACGCCGGGTATCGAGCGAGATGGTTCACGTGGATTCTCATCCCGGCGACGCGTCAAAGCAGGTCGGCACGGAGGTCACAGTGCGGTGGACAGGACCTGAACGTCCCGTCTGCTCGTCCGCGCCGCGGCGGATGAAGAGACCGGAGTGTAAGCCCGGGTCTCCATCGGGCAAACGGTTACGGCCCAAGACTCGGACGAAACAGGAATATCTTCGGATATGGCTCGGACGCGTGCAGAATACCCGCGTGCACCTATCTGTGCACCGATGTGAAGATAGGGAGCTTCACTGTGAATGCTTGGCCGCTGATGCGTGCATCGCCGAAGCGGTCGAGCCCGGCGGAGACCTCGCGTCAGGACTCAAGGCGATCGAGCTCGGCCTCGACGCGGTCGCGGATCTTCGCGAGGGTGCCCGCGCCGAAATCGAACTCCAACCCCGCGGCGGCGAACAACTCGGGGAGCGGGCGCGACCCGCCCAGCGCCATCGCACGCTTGTACGCGTCGAGCGCGACGTCCGCGCCCTCGTCGAGCGAGCGGATCCAGAGCTGGTATGCACCGAGCTGGGCGATGCCGTACTCGATGTAGTAGAACGGGACCGCGAACGGGTGCGGCTGGGCGTGCCAGATGGTGTCGCGGGTCTCGGCGGTGGACTCGTCCCACGCGACCGCTGAGCCGCGGAGGCCGAACCGCTCGATGAGCGAACGCCAGTGCTCGGTCCGCTGATCGGCGGTGTGGGTCGGGTTGTCATAGATCCAATGCTGGAACGCGTCGATGATCGCGATCCAGGGGAGGAGCTTCATCCCGTGGTCGGCGAGCTGGACGCGCTTCGCTCGCGCACGATCGGCGTCGTCGGGATAGAACGCGTCGAGGTGCGGGAGCGTGAGCAGTTCCATGCTCATGCTCGCGACCTCCGCGAACTCGAGCGGGGCGCTCCGGTCGGCCACGAGCGGCAGGTGCCCGGCGAGCATCGAGTGGAACGCGTGGCCCGCTTCGTGGATCATCGTCTCGACATCGCGGTGCACCCCGGCGGCGTTCATGAAAATGAACGGCTTGCCGGTCTGCTCGAGCATGTACTGGTAACCCCCCGCGGCCTTGCCACGCCGGCTGTCGAGGTCGAGAAACTCGCCGGTCGCGACGCCGCTGGTGTTCGCGCCGTCGCCCAGCGTTTCGAACATCCGGGCGAGTTCGGGGTCGAGCCCCTCGAAGGCGGCCCGTGTCTTGCGGACCAGATCGACGCCCCCCTCGAAGGGCTTGAGCGGGTGATCGCTATCGGGATCGACGCTGAGATCCCACGGCTTCAGTTCATCGACGCCGAGCTTCTCTTTGCGGATCTCGTCGAACCGCGCGCACAGCGGCATGATCTCTTTTTCCACGCCGTCATGGAACGCGTAGCACGTCTCGGGGCCGTAATCGAAGCGGTGCTTCGCGGCGTACATGTAGCCGGTGAACGAATCGAACCCGGCGTTGGTCGCGACCTTGTGACGCAGGCCCACCATCTCGTCGAAGATCCCGTCGATGGTCTCCCGGTCCTGCAGGCGCCGCTCGGCGGTCGCGCGCCATGCACGCTCGCGGAGCTCGCGGTCGCTCGACTCGGCGTAGACCGCCATCTGCGGCATGGTCTTCGTCTCGCCCTCGAACTCGACGGACATCGCCCCGATGATCGCCTGATGATCCTGACTCAGCGTCTCGAGCTTCGTCTCGAGCGGGACGTTCTCGGGGCGGAAGAGCTCGACATCCGCCTTCGTGTCGCGGTGCAGGACGGCGTGGGTGCCGGTGTCGAGCCCCAGCCGTTCGGCCGCCTCGACCTGTTTGCGGTCCAACGCAAACGCGACGGGCTTCATCTCCGGTGCGACGTCCTCGATGTACCGCCTGTACGCGCCCGACGCGTCCTCGTCGGCGGTGTTGCACGTCATGTTGATGTAGAGCCGGGCGGCGCCCTCCGAGCACGCCGCGTCGAGTTCCGAGCGGTCCAGCAGCCAGCCCTCGAACGCCGGCGCATCGGGCAGTTCGCGCTCCTGCAGCGCCTCGGCGAGCGGCTTGATCGAGGACCAATCGGTCGGGTCGAAGCCGGCGGGGACGAACCCGCGTGAGGTTCTGCCTGTGTGCGTGGTCTTCGGATCGCGTGTCTCGGAAGGTGTCGATGTCATGCGGCGCTCCGTCGCGAGGGGGGCTGGCGCTCACCGGCGTGTCCGGAGGCAGCTCTTGTGCATCATTGCCCCCGCGGAGCCTCGTGGCGCGCCGGGACTTGCCAGGGTGTGGGTGCGATGGAAAGAAAAGCCCCGCCGAGCGAGCCGGCGGGGCTTCGTTGAAAGAGAGCGGTGTTCATCGGCGGCTGCGCCGCCTGGCGATCACGGCCTCATCAGCTCGCGGAGGTATTCCTCCTGGCCGGCGTACCAGGCGTCCCATTGATCCCAGCCGATGCCGATCGCGACGGTCGCGAGCTTGGGGCTCGCGTCGGCGTAGCGCTTCATCTGACGCAGGAACGTCCGGGCCTTGCCCACGAGCAGACCGCGGTTCTCGCCCTGCTGCCCCTCGGCGGCGGCGGCGTACATCGCGTACTTCTGGTACGCGACGCCCATCCCCGCGTTGTTCTGATCGATGAACTCGCGCCAGCGACGGTTCTCGCGCTCGGCCTTCGAGATCGGATGGACCATGCCCTCTTTCCACTCGCCGACCCAGTCGACCTCGTCGTAGCCCATCTCGCGGGCGAGCTCGAAGACGTCGCGGGCGATGCCCTCGCTGAAGCCGACCTGCTCGGCGACGACGGAGTTGAACGTCAGGACGTCTTTCCCTCGGTTGATGAGCATCTCGCCGTCGTCTTCGGAGGTGTACCACGTCACCCGGCCCGTCCTGGGATCGACGGTGCAGCTCAGGGGGCGCTCCTCGTCGGGGCTGCCCTGCATCGCGGACATGATCTTGTAGTCACGCTTGCCGCGGGCGCTGATCTGCTCCATGAGGTAGTTCGCCTCGGCAAGGCCCCGGCCGCGCATCGCGACCAGCGCGCCCGACCAGCCCGTGGCGGCGCCCAGGTTGCCCTCCGGCATGAAGTAGAGGCGTTCCATCGTGATGCCGGTCATCGCGGCAGCGGAGATCGCCGACTCGATCCAGCCCACGACCTCGAACTTGGGCTTGAGCTTGTACTCGATGACGTCGCTGAGAAGCGGGATCTCGGCGAGGAACCCGCCACCCGAGTTGATCTTGAGTACGAGGATGCCGCCCTCACCGATCTCCTTCTCGATCGTGGGGATCAGTTCCTCGATCTTGTGGGCCGCCATCTCGACGCCCACCATGCCCTCCATCGTGATGACCATGCCCTTGGGGGCACCGCTCGCCATCGCCGTGTCGTCGTCCTCGCCCTGAGGCGCATCGGCGACATCGGGGGCCGCGTCGCGGCGGACCTCTTTGACCGCGGTCGCGGAGAAGAACTCCTGCCGCTTGATGTCACCGGTGTAGACGATCACCCAGAGGTTGCCGTCGATCTCGCGGACGATGTCGCACTCGACCTGCCGGCCGTCCTTGAGGATGATGATGTCGCGGGCGGACGCGACCATCACGGTCAGCATCATCGCCAGGCACGCGATCAGTGTTCTCAGCATGATTCGATCCTTTCATCCGGCGGCTCTGTCTGAGCCCGGCCGGTGCAGTCACATTCCGAAGTCACTTCTCTTGTTCGGTCTGTCTCAGTCTCGGAGCAGCAGCAATTGGATGCGGAGCTCCTCGATCTCGGTCTCGATGTTCGCGATGAACCCCATCCCGTTCGCGTTGGGATCGAACGACTCGCCGTACCGGCGGGCAACGCCCTGGATCTCTTCGAGGATCGAGATCCGCTGGCTGATCGCCCGGCGCTGGTCGCGGAGGGTGTTCCCCCGGGCCTGGACCTGCTCGAATTCCCGCCGGAGACGCGGGATGCTCCGCAGAGCGGTTTCCACGTTGCGTGACCAGCTCTCGAGGATCTGGTCGCTCCGGCCCTCCACCAGCTCATGGTTGCGGAGGATCCCCAGCAGCTCGAGCAGCTCGTCGAGATCCGCGGCGGTGCCGCTGGAGAACCCGAGCTTGAGCGCGTTGTCGGCTTTGAGGGTCAGCACGTCGTTGCCTGTGCCGCGCACGAGCTGGTCCATGGTGTCGATCCGGTCGTCCTCGCCGTCGTCGGTGAGCAGCAGCTCACCCGGGCGCTCGGGCATCCGCTCGAACATCTCGCCCGTGTTGGGGTCGAAGCTGAGCACGTAGCTCCGCTGGGCGAGCGCGTTGATCAGGCGGTAGTCGTACCCGCTGGCGATCGCAAGGCCCTGGGCCCGCGCGAGGCGGAGGGAACGCTGCTTCTGCCGGACGACCTCGTCGCCCACACCCTCGAACATCTGCTCGAGCGAGCCGATGCCGCCCACGCGGCCGTCGGGCTCGAAGAAGACCTCGTCGGCGAGGAAGGGCAGGAACGCCGCGCCGCCCATCGCGTTGCCGACCCAGAAGACGACGTGGGGCTTCTTGTCCCACTCGAGGTCGATCTCCTTGGTGAAGATGGGCTCGATCTTGTCGGCGATCGTGAACTGATCGAAGCTGCCCTGCAGCTCGTCGGGCGCGTCCGAACCACGGAACGTCCATGTGTTGTCGAGGTGGACGATCAGGAAATCGGGCTCTTCCTTGCGGGCCGCCTGCACGGCCTCACGCACCGGGGTCGGGCTGATGGCCCGCCCGAAGACGCCCTTGAGATTGATGACGTACACCTTCGGCGCGTCGATGTCGGCGAGCGCATCAACCTCGATCTCGCGGTTGCCACCGTTCAGCAGCGGGTTGTCATCTTCAACGGTCTCGTCGTCGATGAGATCGGCTGGGTCGGTATCGCCTCGGATGATCTCGATGACCATCGACTTCTTGAACGTCGCCGGGGCGCTGATGCCCGCGACGATGACGTTGAACTCGACCTCGGTCGCCGTCTCACGGATGAGCTGGCCCTCGATGATCTTGCCGTTGCGCAGGACCAGTTGGTCGAGCGCGAGCGACGTCTCGGCGACGGTCGCCGCCGACACGCCCGAGACCATTCCACCGGACACCAGAACGGTTGTCACACCGAGCGGCGCGATCGCCGCAACGCCCAGCGCCAGGCTCCCTGCGATGTTCTTCAATGTGTTGATCACGATCATGCTCCAGTCTGCGTTGCCGGTTGTCCCCGGTCGTCAGTGTCGACAGTCGTCGCTGCCCGTCTCCGATCGTCCCATCCCGATCGCGCGTTGCCCGCCGGACTCGGCCCAGAGGGTGATCCCCGCTCGGCGGACACCCCGGCACCACCCCGCGAGCACCCGGCGAGCCGGAACGGACAGTCTAAGCGTTGGATGAGACGCCATATTCACGGGCGAGTTCCCGCGCCAGGCGTTCCGCCTGGGCGGAGTCCGCCACCCGTCCGTCCAATTGCCCGTCATAGACACCTTCCAAGACCCGAGCAAACAGCGGACCCGGCAGGAACCCGAGGCGGATCAGGGATTCGCCGTCCAGCAGCGGCGCGGGCGCGAGGCCCATGCCGACCGGCTCGAGTTCTCCGAGCCGGGCGTCAACCCGGTCGGCCCGTTCGAGATCGACCGCCCCGAGCAGCCGGCGGGCATCCGGGAACGACCGCGCCGTCGCGACACGCTTCTGCCTCGCGACCGGCTCGTCAAACCAGGCCGTTCGCAGGATGGTCAGGGTCTCGAGGATCCGCGCCGCGGCGTCGCGTTCATCGTTGCTCAAACACAGGGCCGACCGCCAGCGCACGATCGCGTCCGCGGCTGCCGCGCCCAACGGGTCGCGCCCGTGCCGCTCGAGCGCGAGGGCCGACAGGGCGAGCGGGAATCCCGCGTCGTCCTCGAGCCTGGCGAGCAGGTCGTGGTCGCCGCCCGAGTTCTCGACCGTCGCCTTGCCGAGCGTGGGATTGTCGAGACCCAGGTCGTCGATCATGCGCACGGCCCGGGCCCGCGCCGGGTGGGCGAGCATCTTGCGGAGCTCCTCGCCCACGCGCTCGTTGCTCACGCCGGTGAGTTCGCTCGCGTGCGCCCGGATCGCGTCGGCCGTCGCGTTGTCAAGCTCGAAGCCGAGGCGGCAGGCGAAGCGGACGGCCCGGAGCGCGCGCAGGTGGTCCTCGTCGAGCCGCTGGTTCGGATCCCCCACCGCGCGCACGACCCGGGCTTCCAAGTCCCTGCGGCCATCCACAAAGTCGATGACCTTTCCGTGCCCGGATTCGCCGCTGTCCGACCCGGTCTCGAGCGGATCGAGAAACAGCGCGTTGATCGTGAAGTCGCGGCGCTGGGCGTCGTGGGCGGCGTCGGTGAACTCGATGCGGTCGGGCCGGCGTTTGTCGCCGTACCCGATGTCGGTGCGGAAGGTCGCGACCTCGGTGGTCAGCCCCTTGCCGGCCTTGCCCTTGCCCTGGTGGACGAGCACGACGCCGAACGCGGCGCCAACCAGGCTCGTGCGCGGAAAGATCCGCGCGATCTCGTCGGGCGTCGCGTCGGTCGCGACGTCGTAATCGGTGGGGGCAAACCCGAGCAATTCGTCGCGCACGCAGCCGCCCGCGAGGTAGGCGGTCTTCTTCGCGTCGCGGAGTGTGCGCACGATCTCGACCGCGCGGTCGCGCGGTGAGTTGTCGGTCGGGATGCTCGTTGAATCGCTCACGCGGAGACTGTATCGAACGGACGACCGATGCGCAGGCGATGATCAATCGGAGGGCACCGCGGCCGGCATGTCGGCCTGATTCGCCGCCTGCGATTCGCGTTCTTCGAGCATCGCCTCGATGTGGGCAGTGAACCGTTCGCGGAGCTCGGTGTGGGCGTCGCCGGTCGCGGGGCCGGAAAAGCCCGAGTGGACGGCGCGGATATCGCCGTCGGCGTCGATGAAGAGGGTGGTCGGGAACGAGCGCACGCGGTCTAGGACGGGGAGCATCTCGCTCGCCCGCTTCTTGTCGCTCAGGCCCGCGATGAGCAGCGGATATTCGACCTGCAGGTCGTCCTTGTATGTGCGCACGGCTTCGATTGCTTTGGTTTCGTCTTCGCTGTGCTCGAAGGCGAGTCCCAGCACGACGAGGCCCCGGTCTTTGTAATTCGCGTGCAGTTCGCTGAGCAAGCGGGTGGCGTCGTGGCAGTTGGGGCACCAGGAGCCGAAGACTTCGACGATGCGGGGCGAGCCGTGCGGGGCGAGGGCGCCGACGGGGGTCGGGATGCCTTCGAGGTCGGTGAAGGAGAGCCGTTCGAGGGAAGCGGCGTCGCCTCGGTACGTGGTTTGGGCGAAGGGGTCTGGGAGGCGGAAGTCGGGGTCGGGCTCGGCCGTCCAGGTGTCGTGGTACCAGTTGCCCGACCAGAAGTCGCCTGTGAGCGAGCCGTGTGCTTGCTTCTCGGCGTGGAAGAGGAACGCGTGGGCCCCGTCGAAGGTGGAGAGTTTGAGGGTGTCCCCCGCGGCGTTGCCCGCGAGGTAGCGGTAGTCGCCGGTGGTGGTGAGGAAGGTTCCGGTCGCGGTGCCGTCGTCGTTGATGGTGAAGAGGCCGACGGCGGGGTCATCGGGGGAGGAGGCGAAGGTGACGCGGTATCGGCCTGAGGTGATGGTTGGTGGGGTGTCGGGGAGTTCGAAGCGGTGGTTTCGCTCGTGGACCTTGAAGGGGACATGCGTAATGCCCGAGCGGCGGCGGATGGACCACGCGCCGAACCATGTTTCGGTGGGCTCGAACATGACACCCTTCAGTGTGAACTTCGAATCGAATCCACCGAGCTCGGATACGACCGTGAAGCGACGGTTCTCGACCGTGTGCTCCGTACGGCGGATCGAGACTTCCTCTTCGCCGTTGATGATCGTGAATCCCGTGAACTGCTGCCAGCCAACAAGGCCTTCGACTTCGAAGGGGAGCGGTCCGCCCGGTGTCTCAAGGTCGAAGAAGAAGTGGCGGTCATTGACCGGATCCGCTCCATCTGGCTCCGCCCACGCCCCAGGAAGCACCGGCGACAGGGCGACTGCGAGGAGCGAGAGCATGAGTCGAATGGTGCTGATCATGGTGAAACGATATTCGATCCTGTCGTGCGATCGAGGCCCGGAGATGAAGAAGAAGTGGCAGCCCCTCACCCCGGCCCTCTCCCCCGGGGGGAGAGGGAGGCGGGAGAGTCCCCGGGTCGCGAGTTCGTTATTCTGCTCGCATGGCAGATGTGACGCCGGAAACCGATGGGATGACCGAGTCCGAGACAGTACCGGGGCCGCCTCGGGCGGTGGTGTTGCTGAGCGGGGGGGTGGACAGCGCGACGGCCGCGGCGATCGCGGTGCGCGAGGGGTTCGAGGTCCACGCGATCTCGTTCGATTACACGCAGCGGCACAAGGTCGAGCTCGAGGCGGCGGCGCGGGTGGCCGAGTCGCTGGGGATCGCGGGTCGGCTGGTGTTCCCGATCGATCTTCGGTCGATCGGCGGGTCGGCCCTGACCGACGCGATCGATGTGCCCAAGAACCGCGACGAGGAGGCGATGTCGTCGGAGATCCCGGTGACGTATGTGCCGGCGCGGAACCTGATCTTTCTGTCCATCGCGATCGCGTGGGCCGAGACGCTGGGGGCGGCAGACCTGTACTGCGGGGTGAACGCGATCGACTACTCGGGGTACCCCGATTGCCGTCCCGAGTTCATCGACTCGTTCAACCAGACGGCGAACCTCGCGACGCGGATCGGCGTCGAGCAGCGGTCCGGGCTTCGGGGGCCCAGCGGGAAGCCGATCCATGTGCACACGCCGCTGGCGGATATGACGAAGGCCGACATCGTGCGCAC
Organism: Phycisphaerales bacterium UBA1926; assembly: GCA_002337215.1. Taxonomy (GTDB): domain Bacteria; phylum Planctomycetota; class Phycisphaerae; order Phycisphaerales; family UBA1924; genus UBA1926. The sequence continues at coordinate 22,308 of DDFO01000049.1, forward strand.
GGCGACGACGCTGGGCGTCGATCTGGGGCTGACGCACTCGTGCTACGACCCGAGCCCCGAGGGGCTGGCGTGCGGTGCGTGCGACTCATGCGTGCTGCGGCGCAACGGGTTCGCGGACGCGGGGGTGAAGGACCCGACGCGGTACGCGGTGAGTTAAGCGGTACCTGTGTTCTTGTTTGGGTGCCTTGGAGACGGCGGAGCCTTCTCCAAGAACGGGTCGGTCGTACGGTCACATCACACGGTCGAAGGTTCCAGTGCGGATCGCAACTCAACACGGAGAAACCGCGATGCGGTGTCTCCGTGGCACCCGAGGTATATACGTTGGAGAACACTGACCCGCGAGCGGGTCAGTGGCACAAGCTCTGATCCGACGATCGGTTTACGCCCCGGCTGGCGTGACGGCCTGCTCGACCTCGGCGATGCGTTCGATGATGTGCGCGTTGACGCCGTGGGAGACGAACTCGCGGGCGTTGCGGATGGCGGCCTTGATGGTGCGGGACTCGCTGGAGCCGTGCGCGATCATCATCGCGCCGTTGACGCCGAGCAGGGGCGCGCCGCCGAACTCGTGGTAGTCGTTCTTGGCGTAGATCTGCTTGACGACGGGCTCGAACTGGATCGCCATGTTGGGGTCGATCTCGAAGATCTCCTGGGCGATCGCCTGGAAGAGGCTCTTCGCCATGCCCTCGGCCATCTTCAGGACGGTGTTGCCGACGAAGCCGTCGGTGATGATGACATCGGCGGCGCCGGCGAAGAAGTCACGGCCTTCGACGTATCCCGTGAAGTTGAGGCCGGGCGTGGCCTTGAGCAGGTCGCGGGCACCCTTGACGAGTTCGGAGCCCTTGCCCTCTTCGGACCCGATGTTCATGAGGGCGACGCGGGGGTTCTCGATACCGAGAACCTCTTTGGCGTAGACCCCGGCCATGACGCCGTACTGCCAGAGGTGGGTGGCGCGGGGCTCGGGGTTGGCGCCGGCGTCGCAGAGGACAATGGGCCCGTGGAAAGCCGGGACGGTGACGGCAATGCCCGGGCGGTGGATGCCGGGCAGGCGCTTCATGTGCATGATGCTCGCGGCGACGCAGGCACCGGTGTTGCCCGCGCTGATGACGACATCGACCGGGTTGTCAACCTTGTGCGAGCCGGCGATCGCCATCTTGACGATGGACGATTCCGTGCGCTGGCGGACGGCCTTGGTGGGCGACTCTGCCATCGGGATGACGTCGGGAGCGTCGAGGATCTCGATGCGGTGGTCGCGCACGCCGCGTTCGTCGAGCTGCTCGTTGAGCAGGGCCGAGGGGCCGATGAGGACGAGGGTGTCGTCACCATCGAGGTGTTCGAGGGCGTCGAGACATCCCTTGAGGATCGCGTCGGGGGCGTGATCGCCGCCCATGACATCCACCGCGATGCGCATCGGAGATTCCCTTCTGAGCGCTTGGAGAGCGTGTGCGCGAAAACAGAGGCCGGGACGACGCCCGGCCTCGCAGAAATGCTACCAGATCAGAGGCATCGCCGCCGCGATCGGATCGGGGTCAGATCCGGGTTCATTAACGCCCGGCGGACTCAGGCCCGACGAACGGTCCTGAGGATCAGACCCGGTCGGTCCCGATGCCGAGCTTGGGGACGCTGATACGGAGCCCGGCGCGGACGTAGCCCGAGTCCTTGGAAACCCGGTGGGGCTTTTTGGTCTCGCCGCTGAGCGGGCAGCGGGTGAGCTTGATGGGGGTCAGGGCGTCGTGCGAACGGCGGCGGCGCGAACGGCCATAGCTTTGGCGCTGTGCGGGAAGCATGAGAAACTCCTCAAGGCGGCTCGCGACCATCGATGCGGCGGCCGCCGAGTTCGGGTTCAGACTGATCGGTCCCACCGGAGCGGGCCCCAACGTTAGGCGGTCGCTGATATTGGGTCAACGGAGTGCTTCGCGGGCCGGTGGGCGAAAATCTGCGAGGGCACGGCATTTTGTTCTGTCTTTGATCGCATGAGCATGCGCTGCCTATCGGCAATCGAGCAAGAAGTAGGTGACGAAGTCGGTGAGATCGGAGAGGTCGAGCAGGCCGTCGGCGTTGATATCGGCCGAGAGATCTGCCGCGACAAAGGCGGTGACGAAGACCGCGATGTCTGCCAGATCGATGGTACCGAAGGGCTCGGCGAAATCGATGGGTGTGCAGTCGGTGCTCCCGGCGTTTCCCGCGGCGATCGGGACGCCGGGCTCGGACTCGTAGGCGATCAGCGTGATGCGGAGGTAGCCCCAGCGCGGATCGCCAACGTTGTACACCTCGAGCTCGGCCCAGCCGTAGTGCCGCTGGGCGTCCACGCTGAAGAATGAGAACCCGATGAAGCCAGGCTCGCCATCGAGCCACGCCCCGCCGGAGGCCCCGGTGAAATACTCCTCGTAGGCGATCACACCGGCGTTAAGCCCGTCGTCGATGGCGGGGCCGACCGGCTCGCCGGGG
>DDFO01000049.1:24856-25494 GCA_002337215.1 Phycisphaerales bacterium UBA1926
CCGGGGACAAAGCGTGCGAGGACGGGTGTGCCGAATTCATCGAGTTCACCGCCGAACCGGACGAAGGTCGCGCCCGGCCCCGGCGCGGGGCCGACAAAGGCGTCCCACCCGAAGACGTTGTTCACTGACTCTCCCCGGAATGCGAAGTGCAGGTCCGGCGTCCCGTCGCTGTTGACGTCGAATGCGTACCCGGTGCTCCTATCCGTGATCGAAGCGGGAATCGACAGGGCGATTGTCGGCTCGGCATGAATGCCGCTCGCGAAGGCGAGGGCGGAGCACACGGCAAGCAGGGTTGGGATGCGCATCGGAAAGAACCTCCGTGATCTGGGGCGCGATATGATCGTGCGAGCAACCACGAAAACCCCGCGAACTAAGATATTTTATCCGATTGCGGCACCGTTCGTCAAGAATGTAATATGCGTTGGCTCAGGGGCACCCGGCGTGCAAGACATATGGAAACCGGCCTCCCTCCACGGAAGCGGTCCGGATGGTTCGGACGAATCCAAACCCGGATCAAACCACGAGGTCAGGCCCGATCAGCCAGATTTACGTCGCCTTGTTCGTGTATTGATCGTTCCTTTTAGCGGACACACTCGTCGTAGAAGCCGGTCACGAACGCCGCGATGTCGGCGAGGTCG
>DDFO01000004.1:0-760 GCA_002337215.1 Phycisphaerales bacterium UBA1926
TCGCGGCGAGCGGCGTGCGCACGAGTGCATCCGCGACCACCGAAACGGAACCCGCCTGATGTCGGTCATCATGATCATGCTCCCGCTCGCCCTGCTGCTCGCCGGGCTGTTCGTCTGGGCGTTCATCCGCTCGGTGAAGTCGGGGCAGTACGACGACCTGGACACGCCCGCGATCCGGGCCGTTTTTGACGATGAACCGCCGAAACGACCCGATCCCGAGACGACCCACAGGAACGGTACGGCCTGACAGGGTGCGATCTCGTGTCCTGCACGCGATTCAGGTGAGACCCCCGGTGCGGATGCCGACGCCCAGGATCAGCATCACGACCGCGAGCGCTGTTGTGACGGTCGACAGAACCACAAACGCTTTGAAGCCTCGCGTCGCAAGCACCGGGATCACACGGTGATAGGTATAGCCCCCGAGTGCGACGGTCAGGACCAGGATGGTCAGCTTCGAAAGGACCAGGTGTCCCTGGGGGGTGGGCTCGCTGAAGACCGTCGCCCATTCACCGATCCATCGGCGGGCGAGCCAGAGACCGGTCGCGAGTTGAACGATCAGGGCCGCCAAACCGAGCCGGCCGTATCCCCGTTCGAAGTCGAGAATCGGCTGAGGGCAGTTCTCGCGAATCGCCTTCGGCAACACCGTGAGCATCAGCACTGCGTGCCCACCGATCCAGGCGCTCGCACCGAGCATGTGCAGCATCACCATGACTTTGTAGAGCATCGTTGGATCGTCCGGTCAGCGGGTCAGCGGGTCAGC
>DDFO01000004.1:893-1652 GCA_002337215.1 Phycisphaerales bacterium UBA1926
CGGGTCAGCGGGTCAGCGGGTCATGGGGTCATACCAGTTCCGGGTCGGGTCTTCGCCTGCCATCTGCTGCCATGTATCAGAGAACGGGTGCGCCCCGGCATGCCCATCCGTGAACACGTAGTTGGCCCGCTCGCTGCCGTGGCGGGTGTGCTGGATGACCTTCGGGAGTTCCGTCGCCGCGTCCCACTGCCGCGCTTGCACCATCGGGCTGGATACCGCCGGCGGGTCGCCCCAGAACATGGGCATGAAGTGGTCCATTCCCATTTCTTCGGTGAGTTCTGCGGAGAGCACGCACCGGGAGGGGAACACGATCTGTGACGCCTTGACGCCCCAATGCGGCGGGTGGTTCGGTGTCAGGTACGCGTTGATGCCGTACGAGGCGAGACGGGGCATCATCATCGCGTCCCAGTTCTGGCTGTGATCCTCGGGGCACCGGCAGACTTCCATTGTCGCAACAAATTGCCGGATCTCTTCGGCCGTCGGTTCATCGGGCAGCGTCGTCTCAACACCGACGTAGGGCGCGAGAAGATAGATCCACGACATCTGGAACGGTGCGGCGGGGTTGCCGCCCATCGCCATGCCGGGCATACGAGCGGTCGGGTAGAACTCTTCGCGGTCGCTGTCGGCGTACATCGTCATCGCCGTGGCGATCGAGCGTGAGTTTGCCAGGCAGACCACCGAACGCCCCGCGGAGAGTGCCTTACCCAGCGCGGGGAGCATGATGCCGATGAGCAGGGCGATGATCGCGATGACGACGAG
>DDFO01000004.1:1799-2941 GCA_002337215.1 Phycisphaerales bacterium UBA1926
AGCAACTCGATCAGCGTGAAGCCCCCACGCGATCCCGATGCCGCCGGCCTTCTGTGTGCCGGACCGCCGAGACGTTGTTCCGCGGCGACGCCGGCGGGGAAGAGGATGTTGTTCTCTTTGTGGATATGGATATGGGTATCCGATTCGAGTTCCCTCAGCAGTCGGTAGCATTCGCGCCAGGTCGAGCACGCATCGTCCGGCGGCGTGAGGTCATCGGTGAGTTGCCGGATTCGGCGGAACGCCTCCCCGACATCGTCGTGATCGTGCACCATGCAGTCGATGGGCCGGCGGACGCTCCACGGCGGTCCGCTCGTGATCTCGGTCTTGGTGTCGAGGCGGCGCAACCACGGGAAAAGGACACGCTCCTCGCGCACGAGGTGATCGCTCATGTCCTCGTCCAACGCGGCGCACGTCCGCTGGAGGTCGGCGAGGCGTGGCTCATCGTCACCATGGGCCGCGACGCATTTCTCGATCAGCCGTCCGAGCCTGCCGAACGACTCCCGTGCGAGGGCATGGTGGGTCTGCTCGATATGGTCGGCGAGTTCGGTCATGGACATGGCGGTGTAGTCAACCGGATCGGCTGAGGAGTCACTCTCGGGGACATGCCCACGGAGTTGCGCGGCGATCTCATCGGGGGCTCGCCCGTTGCGTCTCGCAATATCACCGAGCGTCTTCTCCCCGCCGCAGCAGTAGTCGATGCCGAGGCGTTCGAGTTCGGGAATGAGTTCCGGGTACCGGGTGGCGATCTGTCCAACCGACATGCTTGTTTCGATGTCACGGGCCATCGTCGTGCTCCTTCGATCCCGGTTCGGTTTCCTCCGCTGCGCAGCACGCCCCGGCGAATCCGAGCCGTTTCCAGGCGACGTCAAACCGCATCACGTCACCGGTGAGCTCGGCCTTCAGGGCCTCTGCTTCGGACTCGGACGAGAACGCGGCGACTCTCGAGCCCATTGGTGTGCGCAGGTTGGGGGACATCAGGAAGACAGCATCCTCGCTGCGGACGGGGGCTTTCGTTGCGTGGCTGAACGACCATCTGGCGAGCACCGAAAGGTTCTCGTGCTCGACTTCGTAGTTCACCTGGCAATTGAAGTCATCGAACAGCAGCGGCTCAGGACCACGGGCCCCGTCCACGATCGTGGCGG
>DDFO01000004.1:3017-5605 GCA_002337215.1 Phycisphaerales bacterium UBA1926
GGCGGTGGCCCACCTCTGGTCGCTGATGATCATGTTGCACTGATCGCAGACCGAGTCGCCCAGCAGGATCGTCGGTGGGCCATCGGCCGATTGCGAGTCGCAACCCGAAAGCGATGCGAGCGACAGGACAGCGGGAAGAACAACGCGATGGAGTTTCATACCGAACCCCTCCTTGCAAAGAGCAGGGCGGCGAGCCCGAGCGGGAGGACCGCCCACGCGGTGAGCGAGGCGGTCAGGATCCAGGGCAGGCCCGCACCGAGGATGTGCGAGGCGTACGCACCGACAGGGCCGAGCACGTCAAGCGACGCGTTCATGTTCACGATGACGGCCATCTTGAACGACTGGAGCGGGTTGATCGCGGCGAGGGCGAAAATCTCCTGCACCCGGAGCTTGAACACGATCGAGCTGGCCATCAGACCCAGATCGCTCACGAACACGAGCGCGAGCCATGCGAACATCGCGAGACCGGTCGCGACGGTCGTTCGGCGGGAGACCACCGAGATGAGCACCCCGACCGAGAGCATGGCCAATGCGAGCAGAGCGGTGAACGCGACCAGCATCGCGAATGCCCCCACGCCCACACCGCCCGCACGCCACGCCAGCACGCCGGCGCTGACGCCGAAGCCGATGCACAGCGAGCACACGAGTGACGCGGCCAGTCCGATGTATTTGCCGAAGAGCACCTGCGTCCGCGAGACCGGCTGGGCGAGCAGGTAGAGCAGCGTGCCGCGTTCGCGCTCGCCCGCGATCGTGCCGGCACCGGCGGTCAATGCCATCAGCGGGACGACAAGCATAATCAGATTGAGCAGCCCGGCCGTCGTCCGCCCGAACCCGGCGAAGCCGTGGGATCCCACACCGCTGAGCGACAGAAACGACACGCCGACCGCGAGCACGGTGAACGCGATCGTGTAGAGGAGGAACCATTTGCTTGCGATCGCATCCCGAAACTCCCGCTGCGCGAAGCGGACCGTGCCGCTGAGCCGCGAGGGAACGGGCACACGACCGATTCCGAGCGGGGTGCTGTTGGTTGCAACGCTGCTCATCGCTTCACCTCCGGGATCTCGACATCGTCGAGCACCTCGATGTCGCGGACCTCGATTTCTTGGCGGGCGAGGGCCGCGATCGGCTCTGCCTTGCGATCGCGGGGGACCGCGACGCACAGGCCGTGTCCGTTGAGATGGACGGCATGCCCCGCCTCCCGCAGCACGGCGGCGGCGGCGGATTCGCTCGCCATCGTCAGGTAGAGCCGGACAACCTGGACGGGCTTCTCGGTGGGCCACAGATCGACCGGTGTCGTGTCGCGGACGACCTCCCCGCGCTCCATGACCAGCACACGATCGGCCAGCGAAATCACCTCGTCGGGCCGATGCGACGCGAAGAGCAACGTCTTTCCCGCCTGACGAAGCCGTTGGAGTGTCTCGACAACCTCGCCGCGCCCGGCGGCATCGAGATTCGATGTCGGCTCATCGAGAATGATGAGTGGCGGGTCGCTGAGCAGAGCGACGGCGAGCGCGAGGCGTTGCTTCATGCCGCCCGACAAGTCGCGGACCCGCTTGCGTTCATGGCCGGACAGCCCGACCACGGCGAGTGACTCGGCCGCCCTCGTGCGCGACACGCCGCGGAGCCTCGCGAAGAACAGCATGGCGGCACCGAGCCGGGCATCGTCGTGGAAGGCGAGTTCCTGGGGAACGTAACCGATCATCGCCCGGGCGTGCCGCCCGCGCCGACGGACGGACGCGCCGCCGATCTCGACGCGCCCCTTGAACCGGATCACACCGAGCAGGCATCGGATAAGGGTTGTCTTGCCCGCCCCGTTGCTCCCCCAGAGCGCGATCGAACGGCCCTGCTCAAGGTCGAAGGACACGCCAGACACCGCTTCAACGCGGCCGAATCGCTTGGTGACACTTTGTGCCCGGATCATGCGTGTGCTCCAGTGTGAGAGACCGGCAGCCCGCGGCTGATACCCAACAGCGCCGCGCACAGGCCGGCGAATGCGACGAGCGCGAATCCCAGGGCTCCCATGCCGAAGCCTGAATCCGTGTTGAGCGCCACGGCCAGTTCGATCTCAGGTGGGCTGGCGAGCGGTGCCGGATCGACAAGCGTGGACTCGGGACGCAGTTCGGGGAGCGCCCGAGCGGTGAACTCGATCGCCTGCTGGGCGGGGCTGTGAACAAACAGCCTCAGATTCGGCTCGTTCGCGAGCATGGCCCCGAACAGGCTCTGGGGTTCGTAGGGCATATCGCCGATGCCGTCGGAATCAAGATCGATGCCCGCGTAGTCGGACCAGTAGTTGCCGACGCCTTCGTGTGCGAACGCGTTGAGCGTCAGCCGCCCACGGCCGTGCGTCGCGGCGGGTTCCTCGTTCTCGATGAACGCGTTTCCGGTGAACACGTTGTCGTGGGTGTTCGGGGTCGCGAGCAGGCCGATCTCGTTGAACGCGATCATGTTCGCTTCGAAAAGGCCCGTCGAGTCCATCGAAGACGGGCTGTTGTCAACATAAACGCCAACTCGGTTGGCGAGCAGCGCGTTTGTCACGATGGTGATGTCGTCGCAGTCCTTGAGCCCGATGCCGTACCCGCTCGCGCCGC
>DDFO01000004.1:5708-5977 GCA_002337215.1 Phycisphaerales bacterium UBA1926
CCCGTACCCGCTCGCGCCGCGGTTGTCACGCATCCGGTTGCCCCTGAGCGTGATGCCGTTGCTGTACATGAGATACACACCGACCGAGTTTCGGTAGAGGTCGTTCTCTTCGAGGATCGAGCCGTGGCTGTACATGAAGTGCAGGCCGTAGCGGCTATCGGTCACGACGTTGCGGGTGATGCGGAGGTCTTCTGAGTACCAGAACACCATGTCGCGTGAGACCCGGACGACGTTGTCCTCGACCGCGCAGCCGTGGCTCCACCACAGGA
>DDFO01000004.1:6076-30298 GCA_002337215.1 Phycisphaerales bacterium UBA1926
AACAGGCGGATGCCGTCCCCTCTGCGCCCGGCGTCGAGGTCTTTACCCTGGATCGTGTTGCGTCGGATGATCGCGCCCGGCGCCTCGCGGAGATCGATGCCGAAGAGGGTGTCTTCGATGATGTTGCCCTCGATGTGGGCGTCCGCCGCGATCACCCGTATCGCCGAGGGTTCCCCGGTGACATCATCACCCGAGGCCCGAATCGTGCAATCGCGGATCGTGACTCCGGGGGCCAACACCTCGATCACGGTTCCCTCACCGAGCCCGTCGAAGACGACCCCCAGGCTGCCATCGATGACAACCGGCTTGCGGATAACCAGATTGCCCTCGTACACCCCGGCGGGGAGCGACAGCACATCACCCGCGGCTGCGGATTCGATGAGTTCCCGGACGACTGCGACCGACCGACGCGCAGCGGGCTCATCGGCCGCGCCGCCGAACGCGACGCACGCGAGAGCGAATCCCAAGATGACCGAGAGCGAGCGTTTCACGGGGCCCTCTTTCTCAGCAGCCGTTGGGCGTGCCCGAAGCCAGCCGCTGCTGCTTGACGAGCGGCAGGTAGGCACGCCGATGGAAGAACAGGGCAGCAACCAGCACGACAGACGCGACGGCCGCCAGGATGAGCCCGACGCCCGGCGTGGCGATGGTGACAAACTGTCCGATGCCGCCCTTGCCCAGCGCCGTCGGCACGAACGGCTTGACCGCGTTCGAGAGCGGCGCCTCGGGGTCCAGGTTCAGTCCGAAGTGTCGCATCCACAGGTGAAGATCCACCAGGAACACCACCGGGAAGAACACGACCGGGGCGACGAGCAGCGCCGCCCACCGCGTGTGGATATACGCCGCCAGTTCCAGCATCACGACGAAGAGAATCATGATGAAGACGCCGACCGTGCGCTCTAGCTCTGCCGCCTCATAGAGCGAACGCATCCCGATGTAATGGTTGAGCCCGTCGATCTCGGCAACGTCGCCCGTGAGCGAGTTCATGTAGGCCGTCATGTGCAGGCCGTCCGGGTACTGAGGCGCCTGGAGTTCCATGTGCCAGTACGGCAGGAAAACCGACACCAGCAGCAGAACGCGGGCGGCGAGCAGCAGAAAGCCAGGCGTGCCGTATCGCAACGAATGCTTCGAGCGCTCGTCGATGCTGATCCGAGGCCCGAGAATCCGATCGAGAAATGAAGACATGGTGCCATCCTCTTGCTGAACGCGGTCGGTTGCCGACCCAGTAAGTTTCAAACCACGCCGGGCCCTCTCGAGCCGGGCGCGGGGTGTGGTTACTCGGGCTCAACCATCAGATAGCCCATCATCTCCAGGTGAAGGGCCGAGCAGAACTCAGAGCAGTAGAAGGGGAACGTTCCCGGGGTATCCGCGACGAACTCGATCGTCACGGTCTCGCCCGGCTCGAGCGAGGCGGTGATGTTGTACATGGGCACCGCGAACCCATGCGTCGCGTCGAGTGCGCGTTCGGTGTTGGTGATGTGCCAGCGGACCGTGTCGCCCTGCTTGAGGTTGACATGCTCCGGGTTGAAGTGGCTGCGGATCGCGGTCATGTAGATATCGACCGAGCCGTCCTCGTTCCGCTGCACACGCTCCATGCCCTTCTTGGGCGCCATCGGCTTGATGTTCTGCACGTGCGGATCCCAGCCGACTTCCGGGTAGGTCGCCCATGAATTCAGCTTGTCGGCCTTGACGATCTGGGCATAGTGAGGCTCGCCCACTCCCATCGCCATGTCGTAGATCACCGGAGCGTTCGTGCCATCCTCGGAGATGTCGATGAGCTGGAGGTTCTGCGGCAGCAGCGGGCCCGTCTGCACGAATCGATCGACCGACCACTTGTTGAGCGCGACCAGGTACTTGCCGTCGGGGGCGACCGTGTCGCCCTCGGCGACGGCGATGTGACCGACGTTGTAGTGCACGGGCGTTTTATGGACGAGCGTCCAGTCGGGCTCGGGTGTGCCGGAACCGTACGGGCCGCCCATGGTCCAGCGTGCCACGGCCGAATCGAGGTACAGCGAGGTGTACGCGTACCCGTCGGGACCGAACTGCGTGTGCAGGGGGCCGAGGCCCACTTCGATGCGTGCCTCAACCACGCTGTCGAAGTCGAGAATCGGCACGCCGAACTCGTCATTGCCCGAGAAGGTCTTGCTGGCGATCGCCTTCTTGATCTTCTCCATCGAGTAGATGGTCACGTGCGGGTCGAGCTTGCCCGAGACGACGATGAAGTCGCCCTTGGGCGCAACGTCCACGCCGTGCGGGCTGCGCGGCTCTGGGGTGACGTGCAGCAAGCCCTCGTCCAGAGCCGTCTGCAGCATGATCACCGGGAAGCCCTTGATCTCCTGCGTCTTCCCGGCCTTGTACACCTGCTCGGCCTTCTTCCAGTCGATGATGTGGAGGAAGTCTGTCGCGTTGCGGCTGGCACCCGCCTCGAACGGCGGCTTCTTGTCCTGGATGCCGCCGGTCGCGAGCTCCGTGTTCAGTGAGTTCATGAAGAAATAGCCATCGCTGGCGAGCTTCCCGGCGTCCGAGAGGTCCTGCCAGTAGGGCGGAAGTTCGATCGCGAAAGACTGATCCTTGTCGATCCGGCCTCGCTTGCGGTCGAACTTCCACAGCGTGACCGAGCCCTTGTACTCTTCCTTGTACTTCGAGATGGGCACGTAATCGGAACCCCACGGCACCGCGTACTGGCCGCCCTCGATGATGTACTCGGTGTTGGGCGTGACGAACGTGCCCCCGTGGTCGCTCAGCGTGAGCGGGTTCTTGACGATCTGCTTGGTCTCCCAGTCGCGCAGGTCGATGACCGCGACGCGGGCGTTGATCTTGTCGTTGATGAAGACAAACTCGCCGTCGTAGTCACCGTTGGTCTCCGAGAGCGCCGGGTGGTGCGTGTCGCCCCACAGGTTGGCCTTGCCGTTCGGGAAGCCCTCCTCGAGGATCTCGTTACCGACGCCGAAACCCCATCCCTGCCAGGGCTCGGGTGTGAACACCGCGATCGATCGGAGCAGCCGCATACTCGGCAGCCCGACCACGAAGATCTGACCCGCGTGTCCGCCCGAGGCGAACATCAGGTACTCGTCTTTCTGCCCGCTGGGCAAGTAGGTCTTCGCAGCCGCGATCAGGTCGGCGTTGGTGAGCCCTCTTTCTTTGGCGACGGTCTCGACATCCCGCATCGACTGCGCGTTCGATGCCGCCGTGGCGCCGCACAGCGTGAATGCCGCGGCGGTCGCTGGAAGAAACCGGAACCAAGTTCGTTTGTCTTTCATGAGATGCCCTCGAGTTTGCGCCGTCTCGGTTGTGGCCGAGCGCCGGCTTGGTGCGAATGCCACAATCACTGCGAACCCATCGCCTTTTTCTGCAGTGCGCGGAGATAGTCCACGATGGTCTGGAGCTGCTGATCCGTGATCGCCGGGTTGCCGCCCTTCGGAGGCATATCGATCCCGGTGGTGTTGTTCGCGTCCCAGCTCGCGCGCCCCGACTTGATGAACCTGATGAGATCCGTGTCGGTGGACCCGAGCACGAACCCGCTCGTCGTCAGCGGCAGCCCGAGTCCATCGACGCCCTCGGCGCCTTCGCCGTGGCACGCCGCGCACGATGAGATGTAGAGCTGGTAGCCGGGGTGCTCGGTCAGCTCGATGGCGCTCCCGGATCCGCCCGCATCATCGCGACCAACGAGGTTCCACGGCTCCGTCGAAACCGGCGGCACGCCGGGCTCCTGCATGCTCCGGAGGTACGCGACAACGGCCGTGATCTTGTCGTCACCGAGCGACTGAGCACCCCGCGCCGGCATCAGCGCGCCCGTGGTGTTCCCGGGGTCGCTCGGCTTTCGGCCGTCGGTAATCACAGCGATGAGTTGTTCGTCGGATTGCTCTTGTACAAATGCGCTGTTCCGCAACGGCTTGCCCAGGCTGTGCACCCCATCGCCGCTCGGACCGTGACAGACCGCGCAGCTCTGGGCGTAGGTCGCCTGGCCCAGGCTCGCCGGCATGACCGACGCGCCCGCGGGCCCGGATGCCGACCCGGCGACGAGATTCGGTCGCGACGTCGCCGTTTGCATCGACCGGGAGCCGGGTCCCGGTTGCGATACGACGATCACAGCGATGATGGCGGGCAGCGTGAGGGTGAACACCGCCGCCATCGCCATCGCCGGCCACCTGTACGGATCCGGGTTGCCCGAGCGCCGCGGCTGCATTGCTGATGAGAATCCGGGCTGAGTGTGTGTCGTCGTCATCTGAAGGCCCTTGTCTACGCACCCTTTTAGTACAGTAGTGGATCCACAACTACACTTTTAGTCGATCATACATGCTTTCGGCAAAGTGGTCAAGCGACTCCACTATTCGGATGTGCGTTTTTTGTCGCCGCCCCGCTCGACAGAGATCGAGATCGGCAGCCGGCCCTTGGCGTCGCACAGCGACCGCACGCCGCCATCGCCGTCGAGCAGGTCGGCAAGCGTCGTTCCAGCGAATGTCCGCTCGGTGCGGGCCAACTCGTCGTCGAGCAGCCGATGCAGGGAACACAGGTTCGTGTGCCCCTTGATTCCCAGGGGGCACCGCGTAATCCGCTGGATTTCGGTGTCAGACGCGCGGAGCACATCCAGAACGCTGATGGACGTCGCCACTTTGGCGAGCGCAAACCCGCCGTTCGTGCCCCGCTGAGCCACGAGAATGCCTTGCTTGGCAAGCATGCGCAGGATCTTCTGCAGATACCCTACAGGAACCCGAACGGCATCAGAGATCTCGTGCGCGGATGCGGGTGAATCATCGTCTCGAGCGGCAAGAAAGAGCGCCGCGCGAAGAGCATACTCGGAGGTCTGTGAAATCATCCGTCCCGCCCCTGCAATTGAGCACTTTGTGCATCCACGAGTCTACTATCGCCCCGAATCGGCCCATCGTCAAGCCTTACGATTGGAATTGCGGCAGAACGGTCACTTGCCGCATCACGCCGCCAGCGTTCCCCCGGAAGGCCACCCAGTCGCACCCTGTCGCACGCTTCGCTCAATGGTGAACAGACATCGGAGCGGTTGGACGCGTTCGGTGCGTCGGTGGGTGTGTTCCAGATTCCGCCTCGAACCGTCAAAACCGGAATGTCGTTTGCAGCCACACTCGAGACACGTCGGGCTGGCCTTTGTGCCCATCGAAGAACGCGGCCTTGACCAGCACGGACCAATTCGGGTTGATCGTCTTGCTCGCGATCATGTCGTACTCGTTCCCGAGGTCGGTCCCCCCTTCGTCCGTCCAGAACTGATGGAAGATGAAGGCTGCGTTGATGCCGCAGGGCAGGTCCGCGCCGATACCCGCGTAAAGATCCTGCAAGCCCGCGTTCGGCGTCACCAGGAACAGATCGTCGAACCCCTGGAACTTGTGATTCGTGCCGAGCGGGAATCGGAACGCAAAGGTGCCGCCGTCGCTGCCGAGCAGCTGATACCCGGCGAGCAGATGGCCGACGGTCTTCTGCGTGAGGCGGAGCTGCGCCGCGAAAAACTCGGCCTCATAGTCGATCGGGTTCGAGCCCGCATCGACCTGGTGGGCGTAGGTGACCTCGTAGTCGGCGTACACATCCGCAGCGTCGTCGGCATCCCGCCAGAGATCGCCCGTGAGCCGCACCCCGAAGCTGTTGCTCGAGTTGAACGGGTCGTCGTCCTCGAAATCAAGCAAGTACGCGAACGGCGTGACGCGGAGCTCAGGCATGACGCCGTACGACAGGTTGATGAAGTGCGAATCAGAGTCGGGGTTCGGGCCGTCGGGGCCGAAGACGCGTCGCACGCCCCAGACGTATGCATAGAAAAAACTCAGGTCCTCGACGCCGAGGTTGGTGCGGACACTGACCGAGTCGTAGGTCTGCTCGAACTGACGCCAACCGACGTTCCCGATGAAACGGTCGTCATCGAGCTTGATGCGTTGCCGCCCGGCCTTCACATCGAACGACATACCGGTGTCGCCCAGCGAATCCACATCGAACCGCCCGAACGCCTGATTCACCTCGGTCCCCGGCGGATCGGCGACGACCGTTCGGTCCGACGTGCCGTCGCCTGTCGCGGGCACCCAGTAGTTGTCCACCGCCGGGGTGGCGACGTTCTCCATCTCGACGAAGCCGGAGAATCCGTGAAACGGCTTCGTCTCGTACCCGAGCCGAATCCGGTTGGTGATCGCTGTGGAAGAGTTGCGGCCCGTGCTGTCGGCCAGCTCGATGCGGAAGGTGTTGTCGAGGTGGATCTTTCCCGAGACGAGTGCGCCGAAGAAGTCCGCGGGCGGTTCGCCCGGGTCAGAAAACCAGCCGAGCGGAGGTTCCGCCGCAACGTCGGGTTCAACCGCGTCGGGGGCCTGCGGCACAGGAGCCGCGGGGGTTTCGGGAGTTGCTTCTTGAGCGACCGAGAGCGAGACACAGACGAACAGAACCGGGCATGCGTGAACGAGCGGCTTCATGTGCGACGCCCTTCGAGCGGAATGGATGCCTGGGAATCGCGGGTCCTCCGCCGTCGGCCCGGAATCCGGATCGTGCTCAGCCCGCCGGGTCGATCGGCGCATCGCCGGCCGGCGTGACACCCCGGATCGGCTCGATCGGGATGTCGTCCGTGCTCGGGGCCTCGGGCGCCCTGAGTCGGAGGGCCATCGCCTGCGCCTGACGGCTGTAGTCAATGGACTCGCCAAGAATGCGAGCGGCCTCCTGATCGGCGTGGAACCCCATCGAGTTCTCGCTGGAGATGTAATCGAGCCGCCACATCGCCTTGCGCTGAAGGGCGTACACCGGGGCGAGCTGCTCATCGGTCGCACCGGAAGCCTTGGCTTCCATGATCGCATCGAGCATGTCTGTCATGGCGGCCGCGGAACGTTCCATGAGCGCCACGGTCCGACCCTGAATCGTTTCTACCTTCTCGCGGAGCGTGTTCTCGTTGTCGTTGTGGCACTGCTGGCAGGCGCTGTTGATGTTCTCCATCGGGCTCTGCACGTTGTGGCTGGAGACCTTCATCGCTCCGTCACGCTCGTACGGCATGTGGCAGTCGGCGCAGCTCACGCCGCTGCGCGCATGAACCCCCTGGCTCCAGAGTTCGAACTCGGGATGCTGCACCTTGAGCACCTCGGCGCCGGTCTCGCCGTGCTTGTAATCGTAGAAATCGGTTCCGTCGGGAAACTGCTTGGCGTCCCAGTGAGCCTCGAGTTGCTCCATCTTGAGACCCTGCCCCCACGGGAACTCGAGCGTGTCCTTGTTTGCGCAGTAATACTCGACATGGCACTGGCCGCAGACGAACGACCGCATCTCCTGCCGCGTGGCGTCCTTGTTGGGGTCGTAAGGCTGGTAGCGAGCGCCACGGCGCCACTTCTCGATGCTCGGGAGATGCGGGGTCGGCTCATCGCTTTCAGCGAGCGCGGCGATGCCGAGCACAAAGCCGGGACGCGTCACACGGATCGCCATCGTCTCCGGATCGTGGCAGTCGATGCACGACACCGGATGCGCCTCCCCGATCATCGCCGGGTGGTCGGCGGGAACCTCCTCGCCCGCGAACTCACCACTGAACCCACCCAGGGGCGCCTGGGGCACGACGGGCTCGTTCTCGCCCGGCGTGCCATCGGGCGACGACACGACCAACGCGAGCACCTCGTCGTAGGGCTTCCGGCTGACCTCCTGGAAACCGCGGATCACAGCCTCCATGTTGAAATCAGCGGCGAGCGCCTCATCGTCATGGGGCAGACCCATCGCCTTCAGGCCCTCGCGGCGGTACATGACCGTGTTGGATGCGTGGCAGTGGATGCACGCGCCGGCCTGCGACTTCTTGGTCACCCGCTCGGTCACCCCCTGGTCGTAGAGCATGTACGCGTGGCCGCGAGCTTCCCGGTAATCGATGCTGAAGGCGTAGCCGGCATAGAGACGCTTGAGCCAGGGCTGCTGGTCGAGCTTGCTCGCCGGCATCGCGCTGCTGCCGCCGTAGAACTCATCGCCAGCCGTCGCTTTCCATCCGTCGAACTGGTGCGGCCAGTTGCGTCCCCAGGGCTCCGGATCAGTGCTGATCTCGTCAACCTCGGCGATGCGAACGAACGGCTGACGCGCGGCCTGCTTATGGCCGAACATGGTGATGAGCACCCACGTCACCAGAAGCGTGCCGACCACAGCAACCACGAACACAAGCCCGAGCAGCATGACGCGTCCCGGGCGTTGGTTTCGAGCGGCCTTGGTTGGGTTGGTTGTCATCGGTTTCACCTCTTCGTTCGGGCCGCGGCTCGCCGCCCGTCGTTCGTCAGTCCCGCTCCGAATATCCCGACTCGCGGCCCGCGTGCCCGACATCGCCGTGGCAATGCACACAGAACTGCATCTCCCCCGCAGGCTCCACGGGCAACATGTGATTGACATAGTCCCCGTGACAGTACAGACACGCGTTCTGCGTCACCTTGCGGTTCCGTTCCTTGATCTGGATCGGCTCGTGGAAATCACCCGTGGTGAACGCCAACGAGTGGAAGAACCCGTTGTCGCCCTTGGTGATCCACTTGCCCGCGAAGTCGTGCGGCAGGTGGCAATCGTTGCAGGTCGCGACACCGTGATGGCTCGACTTCGCCCACGCGTCGTAGTGCTCCTGCATCACGTGGCAGTTCGCGCAGGAGGCCGGGTTGTTGCTGAGGTAGGCCGTCCCGTCACCGTACCCGAAGGTGAACGCTCCCAGGCCGCCCAGGACGCCGAGAGAAAGCGCACAAAGCACAGACAAGGCGGTCAAGCCTCGCAGTTTGCTGGGCTTTTCCGTGTTCTCACAGGCCTTGGCTTGCATTCCGTCCACGAGTGACCCCTTTGGTACGGGATAGTAGCAAAGTTGATCCACTTGTATCCTATTCAGGTGGCGATGCCGCAGTTTTCCTGCCGGGAAGCGCGGCGAGCGCCATCAGCAGGATCTGCGAGGCAACGAACACCGCGAGCCACATCATCGCCGAATCCATAAACCCGTACGCGTGCAGCCCGACGCCGAGCATGTTGGTACCGAACCAACTCCAGACCGTCACGATGTTCCCAGCGACCGCGAGCACCGCGATCCCGCGGGCCCGGATCATGCCGCCCCAGCGCGCGTGCAGAATGATCGCGTTGATCAGCACGACCAGGGACGCGCCGTTCTCCTTCGGGTCCCACCCCCAGAAGCGGCCCCACGACTGATCGGCCCAGATCCCACCGAGCACCGTACCGACGAAGCTGAGCAGCAGCGCGAAACAGACCACGCCGTAGACCATCCGGATCATCGCCCGCTCGCGCTCGGGCGTGAACGACGCCATGAACGCCCGGGCCACCAGGTAGACCGACGCGATCGCCCCCGCGAGGAACGTCGCCGAGTACCCCAGCGTGATGGTGACGACATGCGTGGCGAGCCAGAAGTTGCTGTCGAGCACGGCCTGCATCATCTGCATCGTGTCGCCGTCATTGCCAAGGTTGTGCGCGATCACGAGCGTCCCGGCCCCGATCGTCGCCGAGCCCAGGACCGCGACACCGAGCGGGAAGAGCCGCTCCATGAAGACGCCCGCGAGCGCTGCCGCCCAACCGACGAACACCGCAGATGAATAGAGGTTGGTCACCGGTGGGCGGTCGGTCAGGTAGATCCGAAGCCCGATCGCCAGCGTGTGCACGACCACCGCCGCGATCAGTAACGCCAGCGAGCCGACACGCAAACGCTCGGCCCAGACCCCGGTTGCCGAGTCCACCCCGTGCCGCGACCGAAGCAGGAACGAGAAGCACACACCGAGGAACGCGAGCACATAGACCGCGATGGTCCCACTGAAGAGCGACGCCCGGTTGAACAGCACCTCGAGCCGCGCCCGGCGCATCACCCCAGGCATCGAGGCGTCGAGCAACTCCGTGTACGACGCGAGCGACGAGTTGAACGTCTCCGCATCGCCCGCGCTCGCCGCCGTCATCATCGTCGCCAGGAACACCACGCTCGGGTGCGGCGTGTCCGATACACGGTCATCGAGGAATGCCTCATGGAAAGCCCGCCATTCCCCTTCCGGCGAGATCGGTGGGATCATGAAAGGCTCTCGCATCTGCGCGTGCGAGAGCACCGTGTTCACCCGCCGGTGCAGTTCGAGGACCGCACGCTGAAACTGGTCCCGCTCGCGGGTTTCGATCGCCGCCGCCATCTGCGCCTGCTCGGCGATCTCGTTCCACCTGGGCTCGATCACCGAGAGCGGGATCCGCCCGCCGTCCTCGGGCGCGAGATCGAGCATTGCGAGCAGGTCGGGGTGATCGACGCGCAAGGTCGGAAGACCCGTCACGCGGGCCGGGTTGGTCACAAGGTCAAGAAGGTACCGCGTCGCGGACACCTCACCCACATCGGTACGGACCTGCTGCCGTCCGCCCGACACCATCAGCATCGAACGCGCCGCCGTGTCCAACGGCTTGATCCTCCCCCCAGCCGAAACCGGGAGCTCGGAGAACGATCGAAGGTCGAAGTCGGTCTGCGACGCCGGTCGCATCAGCGCACCGCACGCGACCACGATCCCGAGCACGCCGACCGCCCAGGGCCACACGCGCCGCACCGAAGTTGCTTCGCCGGATGCATTCTCCGGGGGTGTGCCCGCGGTGACGGGCCCGTGCTTTGACCGCCGCCGCAGGAACCCGATGAGCGTCTGCCCGAAGTGCCACATCATGCCGCCGCCGACGAGCACGCACGCGACGTACGGCAGCAGCCAACCCGGATTCCGCACGACCTGGAGCACCGTGCCGCTCCCGTCCGGCTTGTACGACGACTGGTAGAACGTCATGCCCGCGTACCGCAGCGGGTTGTTCATCCAGATCCTCACATCGCGGTCGGTCCCACGCGCAGCGTCCACGAGCCTGACATCGCTGGAGAAGTTCCTCGCGATGGTGGTGCCGGTAAAGCGATCGTGCCGGAAGTCGAGCAGGTGCAGGGTGAAGGGCAGGTACGTCCGTGCGTGCCGGAGGGCCAGGCCGTACACCGCGTCGCCGGCGTCGACGAGTTGCGGGTCGAGAAGCGCCGCGGAGATCATCCAGGTTCCGAGCTCGCGCTCGCTGTCGATCAGTGTCACGTACGCCGCCGGCGTGTCCGCCATCCCGCCCTCGACGCCAGTGACCCGCGGCCTCTCCTCGGCCCGTGCTTCGAGGCCGATCCCCGCCGTCGCATCGGACTCGCCGTGCGCATGAAAAAGGCCCGCGTTGGCCATCCACCGGTCGACGCGCACCGCGAACGGCAACCGATCATCGACGATCGGCGTGCCCGACCGAGCCGCCTCCGCAAGCATCCACCCCGGCACCGTGATCACCCGGTCGCGGTCGGGATCGCTCTGGTCGATGACCGCCAGCTCCGACTCGCGGATGTCCACGATGTACGAACTACTCGATCCCTCGTCGATCGACATCAGGCCCTCGTCGGCCATGAACCCGGTGACGAACTCGCCGGCCAGCAGCACGATCAGCCCGGCGTGCAGCACGAGCACGCCGACCCGCTTGCGCGTCGCCTTGAATCGGACGGCGTGCGCCGCGAGCAGGTTCACGATCATCAACGCCGCGATCGTCAGCCCGCCCGGAATCGGCACACGGAGACCCGCGTCATCAATCGGGACAAAGAGCCCGGGGTCGGCCATCGCGATCCACGACCGGAAATACGCATCGACCGCCTGCCAGACTCCAAGCCTCGTCTGCGCGATCGTGCCGACGAAGATCAGCACCATCGCGAGGGCCAGCAGCAGGACGGTCAGCCTCAGCGACGCAAGCAATCGGACGCATCGCCGCATCAGTCATCACCTTCGTTGTCGAGGCCCGCGATCGAGCGGGCCATCCCGAACAGATCCGCCTGGATCCGATCGGCCTCATCGGACTCCCCGACCGTGGCGCGCACGAACCACATCTGATCGATGGACGCGTCGTAGACCCCCGCCGCGAGCATCACACCCGTGGGCGCCTCGATCCGTGTCTGATACCCGTCGTACCCCGGTGCCGAGAACCGGACAAGCGTCTCATCCAGCTCGCCCGCACCGATCGGTGGCAACCCCATCTGCCCGCGCCAGCGATTGACGTTGGCGAGATCACCGCCAACACGGCCCGCAAACCGACTCACCGCAACCTCCACCGGCCCCGCCGGCACCGGTACGGTGTAGGTCGCAAGCCGCATCGGCCGCTGTTCAGGGGCCTCAACCCAACCGGCGGGCACGACCCAGGGCCGACCGCTCCGCGCCACACCGGCGGTGGTCTCACCCGGCGCACTCGGCACCGAGTCGACGTCCGGCATCCTCTCGACACCCTTGGCGACGGCGTGCTCTTCAACCCCGTCGCGATCGCACCCCGTTGCTGCGACGAGACAGCAGATCACCACCAACACAGCGCCCGACGAGGCGGTACCGCCGCGGTTGCATCCAAATTCATCGAGAAGCCGGCCAAGGGTTCGACTCATAGTGTACAAGCATATCCACTAATCCGAACGGCTTCTCAGAAAGCGTTCTTCAAGAACAGTCAAAGCGAGCCCAGACAGCCCACGCATCGCGCAGCGGGTCGCAAGACCAGTCACAGACAGTCAGTTCGCGTGGTGCGCGCCCTCCACGGATCGGAGGCCGCGCTGGCAGCCAACCAGCCCTCGCCGGCGAGCCGAGCGGCGTCTGGCAATTTGACGACGCTCAAGAGGGGGGATCCCGTGCCACGCCGAATCGTGGTCAGCCCCCGCGCCGCCAGGAGCTCATTGGTCAGCGACCAGAGCTCATCACCCTCGAGTCCCTCCGCGAGACGGAGCGTGGCGTTGCCCCGCAGCAGCGACGCGTCGTACTCGATCGAGACCCCGGCGAGTTCAGCAGAGAGATCGACAAGCCGCGCGATCGCGATGTCGCCATCTGGAAGCACAGCAACCTCTCGCGGTTGCAATAACAACGCAAACAGAACCGATAAAAACCATACACCTGTCATCAGAAAAGAAAACCACGGCCTGCAACACACGATGCACGCATTTATTGAACATGAATACGAGACGATCTTGTAATTCCCATGAGCAACAGTTCTGAGCACCAATGCGCATCCGGCAGTCCCCCGATGTAGGCAAGCCCGCCCGTGTACCCGTTCGTCGACTGCGGCGCGTCCGAGATCCCCGGCATCTCGTCGACATCCAGCAGCCGCCCGAACGGCGACCAGTTGTATTGCTCGACGACCTCGCCCTCATCGGTCGTGAAGCCGCGCGCCGTGCCGTTCGTCGCGTTCTGCAACGGATTCGTGATCCGGTCAAACCAGTCCATCACCGCGTACAGCTCGTCGACACGAGCGCCGGCGTGGGCCGAGGCTTATCGGTTATCTACAGCGTCCGGCCGTCCTTAAGCGCCAGCCGGATCAGTTCGCCCGTCTCGCGGACGATCAGCTTCTAGATATTATCCGCAACGATCTAGGTCATACCCGAGCGCCTCACCGATATCTATGTCTATAGATTGATAACTTGACAAGGCGAGCATTTCATAGTAAAGGCCGGATTCGGGCGGGTTAAGGACTGGCCGATTGAATTCATCGACCACACCCGTTGGGCTATTAAAACCCCGAAAAAAATGCGATGGATAGCGATCGCGATTCGAAACTGGTTCGTTCTTTATCGTCTTAAAGTATCCTTTCGACCAAGGCAAGCGATTAATGACCGTCGGCCTAATCAAAAATTTTCCGAGCTCTAACTCTGGCATGATCGATTGCGTATCAGACGGCACATTGTATATATATATAAGAAAGTTTTCGCCGCCATACTCACTGATCTTGGCTTTTTCGCTGATTACTCTTCCAAAGTAATATGAATGATCGACTGGCTTAAGACTAAAATAGTCTCCAGTGGTGACACGCTTTTTTGATGGAGTTTGAAGTTCAAGTATCATGTTTATCGGGGAAGGCCCGGCACCACCACCCCCTCCAAGTAATCGCTTGCCCACCCGACGGCATCACTATACCAATCGTGCTTTTTGCTAATTTCATGCCTCTTGTTATCAAGGCTCTCTAGGCCATGCCCAAAAAGACAAGACCCTGCAAACGCAGGGCCTTGTCAAGCGGAGAGGGGGGGATTCGAACCCCCGATGACCCGAAGGCCATACCGGATTTCGAATCCGGCGCATTCAACCGCTCTGCCACCTCTCCAGGGCTGTGGACGCACGCGTCCGAGCGGGTAACACAATAGGCCATCGGCGACGACGTGTCACGCATGAGCAGGCCGGCCAGGATCTCGAGAGACACCGCTCAGCCGCGACGCGCCAGCACCTCGGCCAGCGCCGACACGATCGCGCCAGGCTCGCTCATCCGCCCGGCACCCACCTCTCGGCAGGCCTGCCAGCCGTCGCCCGGGCCGACGAAGTCAAACCCGTCCGCCTCGAGCTGCCGCACATTCCGCTGCGTGGAGGGCTGGCCCCACATCGTCACGTTCATCGCCGGCGCCAGCAGCACAGGCGTCTTCGCCCGGTCCACGGCGCTCAGCAGCAGCGTCACCATGTCGTCGGTCCGCCCCGTCGCCAGGCGGGAAAGGCAGTCCATCGTGCACGGCGCGATCAGCGCCGCGTCCGCGCGGGACGCCAGCGAGATGTGCTGCGGGTCCTGGCTCTCGACGTGCTCCCACGCGCTCGTGTACACGTGCCGGCCCGAGAGAGCCTGGAACGTCAACGGCTGCACGAACTTCGTCGCCGCGGGCGTCATCGCAACGGTGACCTGCGCCCCCGCCTGCGCGAGCCGGCTCACGATCGTCGCGACCTTGTAGACCGCGATCCCACCCGTGATGCCCACGAGCAGTTCCTTGCCCGCGAAGCGTTCCGCGAGCGCCGCCGGATCGAGCGATCCGTCGCTGGTCATCCCAGACCCCCGTTTCGTGAAATCTTCCGCAATCGCTGCCGACCGGCCGGACACGTCGCGGCTGTCAGAGCAGCGCGGCGCCGCTGCCTTCCATCGCCTCGTCCGACGCGTCCGCGTTGAACTCCAGCGTGATCAGGTCCAGACGGATCTCTTCGATCACCAGTTCCAGATCCGATCGGCCGCCGCGGTCGATCAGCGGACGCTCGCCGTCGAGCAGTTGCTGCAGCCGACGCTGAATCAGCGCGCACAGCTTGAACCGCCCACCGACCTTGTCCACAAGTGTGTTATCCTTCAGTGCTTCGATCATGCTCGCCCTTCAAAGGATGGCGCACAAATACCGCCAGTGCGCAGTCACAATAATAGACCCGCCGAACGCCGGGTCTACCCTTGCCCAGCGCCCGAGGCATGATACGCCCGGCACCCCCAACCATGACCGAATTCTCCCCAAACGACCAGGTCCAGCACCAAGGCAAGCCCGAATGGGGCACCGGCATCGTGCTGACTACCCAGCAGGCGAGCCACGAGGGCAAGCCCTGTCAACGCCTGACCGTCCGATTCTCCGCCGCCGGCAAGAAAACCATCAATACGGCCTTCGCCTCACTCGCCAGACTCGGTGGTGCCGAGCCCAACCCATCGGCCCCTGCGCAATCGACGCCCGCCCGCGCAGCGTCGAAAACTCCCTCACGCACGCCGGCCCCGCCCCGGGAACGCCCAACTCCCGCCCCACCACCAGATAAAGCAGTCCTCACCGAGCGGCTGGCGACCCTGCCCCACGGCCTCGCCGATCCGTTCCGTGGCATCGAAGAACGCCTCGCCGACACGGTCCTTGCCTACCGCTACCGACCGGGTGACCGCAGCCTCCTCGAGTGGGCCGTCGCCCAGACCGGCGTCGCCGACCCGCTCTCGATCCTGGGCCGCCACGAACTCGAAGAGCAGTACGCGACCTTCCGCATCCGCCTCGATCGTCACCTCAAGGCGCTGCTCGAAGAAGCCCGCCGGGCCCGCATCGAGCCGCATCCGATCATCAACGCCGCGCCCCCCGAAGCCCGGGCCGAGGTGCAACACGCGCTCCGCCGGATCAACCCGGGGCGTTGACCTCACGCAACACGCCGCGCCACCGCAACACACGCCCTTCCCGGCCTACATCGCCCACCCGCGCGGCCGAGCCCGTTCTCCAGTCATTGACAGACGCTTTTATCGGGACCTCGCCCCGCGAGCCCGCGCCGCGGCACGCGCCGACCTCATTGGCACGCCCCGTGCCCTGTCTCTCCTGTCGCCCCACACGGGACACCCTCCCTCGGGACAGATCGCGACACGACTCGACACGCGACTCAAAAAGAAAAGACACGACGGGAGACCACCATGAACGAGCAGGACTTCAAGACCAAGATGAGCGAACTTCTCGGCCAGATCAACAACCTGCCCGCCAACGAGCGTCCCCGCCTCGAGCGGCTCGCCGAAGAGACCCAGACCCGCCACGAGAAAATGAAGGAAACGCTCGGCAACCTCCAGGAATCGCTCGACCACCTCCGCCTGACGGTCAAGTACCTCGTCTTCGATCTCGAGGCCACCCGCCGTGAGAACAAGTACCTCCGCAAGCTCATCGACTCGCAGGACAACGACTAACCACCACGATCTCCCCGACGGGCGATCACCTCCCGCCCGTCTTCGCCGCGGCCCCAATCGCGTTCCCCCCTTTCTCGTGGGCCACGGCAAATCGCGTGCGGGCCGGCTCGTTCTGCGAGCCGGCCCGTTTTCTTTCCGCCGTCCCGGCCCATCCCACCCGGGTATCCTCAGCGTCAAAGACGCCGGGGGAATCCACGTGGAACTCATCATCGCAATCGCAGCCGCGATCATCGCCGTCGCCGCGATCATCATCCAGAACCGGCGCTACGCCCGTGTCCGCCGACGCCTCACCAGGCTCGAGCACCGCGACGCCGAACTCCTCACCCTCGTCAAAGCCACCACCTCCAGACTCGCAAGCCGACCAGACAACGAGCCCATCACCTTCCGCTCCCAGTTCGGAGAAGACCTGCTCATCCTCGAACTCCTGGGCTGGCCGAGCGAGGGCACCTTCGTCGAGGTCGGCGGCTACGACGGCCTCACCAACTCCGTCTCCTCTGCCCTCGAACAACTCGGCTGGACAGGCCTCCTCGTCGAACCCGTCCCCGCCCTCTACGAACAGGCCCGCGCCAATCGCCCCGACGCCCGCGTCGTCCACGCCGCCGTCGGCCGCGCCGGATCTGCTGGCACCGCCACTCTCCGCCATTACGACGACGCCAGGGGCTACGACGAATCCAGCCACCTCGAATCCTCAACCGACAACACCGGCACCCGCCGACCGCCCAAGAACACCCCCGTGCGCACGATCGAGGTCCCGCTCACCACCCTCACCGACCTGCTCGACGAACTGTTCAAAGACATCCCCACCGACCGCGTCGACGCCGCATCAATCGATGTCGAGGGCCACGAACTCGACGTCCTCGACGGATTCGATCTCGACCGCTTCCAGCCCGCGGTTCTCCTCGTCGAAGACCACACCCGCGCAGGCCGAAGCCCGATCAACGACGCCCTCGAACCCCGCGGCTACGAACAGGTCGGCTGGCTCGCCTGGAACCGCGTCATGGTCCGCCGAGACCGCGACGACGTCCGCCGCCGGGCCGAAGCGGTCGGCCTGCGCTGGGACCCGGAAGACTGACCCGTGCCCCCCGTCCACGTCATCCTCATCACGCACACGCCCGAGCGGCTCCGCCGGACCATCCTCGCCGTCGCGTGGTCGTCGCGCGCGCCCGATTCGGTCACCCTCTCCTGCGATTCCGACGACCCCGAGATCGAACGCGTCGCCCGTGTCGCGTGCGAAGAAGCCGGGCTGCCGCTCACCCTCGTCACCCGCCCGAGCGCCGGTGTGGGTCGCGCGAGCCAGACCCGCAACAACGCCGTCCGCGCGATCCTCAAGACACTCCCGAACCCCAACCCCGACGCCGCTCTCGCCTTCTTCGACGGCGACTGCGCCCCCCTCCACACCGCGATCGAGCGCCACGCCGACGCCCTCGACCCCAAAGGTGGCAGAGCCCACCTCTCGCTGGGATGGCGCTACGACCTCACCGAGCAGCAGGACGCCGAGTTCGACGAGCGCGCGCTCAAAGAAGGCCTTATGCCCTTCACGCCCACCGACGACCAGACCGCCGCGATCGAGAAGCGTCACCGACGCTACAAGCGCCAACTCCTCCAGCGAACGCTCGGTTTCGCCAAGCCGCACAAACCCAAACTCCTCAGCGCCAACTTCGCCTGCACACTCGCCGCCTACCGCGAAGTCAACGGCTTCGACGAGGCCTTCGAAGACTGGGGACAGGAAGACGACGACTTCGGCAAACGCCTCTACCAGGCCCGCAAACGCGTCCGCGTCGGCCTGCGCCACATCCTCGCCCTCCACCAGTACCACACCACCCGCGCCCCGGGCGACTGGCACGACAGCCCCAACGCCGACCTCCTCCGCGAAGAACGCCCCACGTACGCCCGGCTCGGCCTCGACACCCCCGCCGACCAACCCACCCCAGAGATCACACGCATCGGGCCGTGACCCGCTGACACCGAAGAAGGGTGCCATGGAGACGGCGGAGCCTTCTCCATGATCGAGCGTGCAACCGCGTGGAGAAACCGCGTTGCGGTGTCTCCAAGGCACCCGCCATGGAGCGTCTCCCCAACGCGTGTGCCACGGCCGTCCCGGCCGTGCCCTCCCTTGAACCCTTCGCGACCTCCGCGTTCTTTCCCCCGCCTCCCCTAATCGAAATACGCCTCCAAAAACCCCGCAACCGAATCCGCCTGCGTCATCTTCACCACCTCCAAGAGCCGGCCCAGGTCCCGCTTCGTCTTCGCCTCGATCTCGTCCGCGTCGATCTCCGAATCGTCCAGCTCGCGCACGAACCGGTACAGGTTCCCCCCGCTCTCGCTGGGCCCGACCACCTCGATCGCTCCGCGCTTCGCGAGCCCGATCAGCGCGTACTCGACCACGCCCCCGCCCATCCCGTGCGCGTGACCCTTGCCGATGACATCGAGCCGGATGTCGTCGGCGTCGAACGTGCCGTGCCCACCCGCTGATCCGGACGAATCGCCGCTGTACCGCCGCGCGATCGCGGCCATTGCCGCCATCAGCAGATCCGCGCTCGGGTTCTGCCAGCGCACAAACTCGTGCTGGATCGCGAGATCCTCCTGCGCGTACAGCAGCACGCACGCGCTCGGGTCCCCGTCCCGCCCCGCACGCCCCACCTCCTGGTAGTACGCCTCCACGCTCCCCGGCACCTGCGCGTGCACGATGTACCGGATGTCGGGCTTGTCCACGCCCATCCCGAACGCGTTCGTCGCGCACAAAAGCAGCGGCCGATCCGGCATCGCCGCGATGAAGTCGTCGTACACCCGCTTCTTCTGCCTCGCATCCAGCCGCCCGTGATAGAC
The DNA here is from genome assembly GCA_002337215.1 of Phycisphaerales bacterium UBA1926. Classification (GTDB taxonomy): domain Bacteria; phylum Planctomycetota; class Phycisphaerae; order Phycisphaerales; family UBA1924; genus UBA1926. The sequence continues at coordinate 25,292 of DDFO01000004.1, forward strand.
CCCGACGCCAACCCGATCGCCCGCCTTCGCCGCGACCGCCCGACGGATCTCGGGCATCATCCGCTCGAGGTCCTTGATGAGCGCGAAGTAGACGATCCCCGTCCCGCCCAGTTCGCTCGCGATCGTCGCGATCCGATCGATCTTCTCCGCGTCGTCCCACGCGGGCTCGACCCGCATCACCAGGTTGGGCCGCTCGATCCCCGTCGCGAACAGGGGCATCGCGGTCTCATCCAATCCGAGCACCGAGCGGATGTCATCGCGCACGGCCTTCGTCGCCGTCGCCGTGAGCGCGATCGTGCGAGGCGATCCCAACTGCTCGCGGAACTCCCCCACCCGCTGGTACGCGGGCCGGAGATCATGCCCCCACTTGCTCACGCAGTGCGCCTCGTCGATCGCGAGCAGGTTCACCCCCCCGGGCACCATTCGCAGCGCATCGCGGAACGCCTCTTTCTCCATCCGCTCGGGGGTCGCGTAGATCAGGTCGTACGCGCCCTCCGCGAGCGCAGCGTACCGCCGGTCGCGTTCCTTCCTGCCCACCGTCGAGTTGACGTACTGCGCGCGCACGCCCTTCGCCCGCAACGCGCTCACCTGGTCCTCCATCAGCGCAATCAGCGGGCTGAACACCAGCGTCACACCCCGGCCCTCGTTCTCGCCCTCCCGCGCGCGCACCAGAGCCGGCAGCTGATAGCACAGACTCTTGCCCGACCCCGTCGGCATCACGACCATCGCGTCGCCGCCATCCTCGGGACCGTCCTCGTCGATCCCGAGCACCCGGTGCACCACCGGCACCTGCTCGGGCTTGAGACCCGGGAACCCGAAAACGTCGGACAGCAATTCTTCAACCAATTCGGCGCGGCGTGGCATCCCCAACCTTTGGCGCGCGCACACCCCGAGACCAACCGCGTACCGTGACCCCGTGCCGGATCACCCGACCATTCCCATCTGCCCCGTTATCGTCGGCCCCACCGCAGGAGGAAAGTCCGCGCTCTCGATCGCCGTCGCCCGCGCGTTCGAACGCCGGGGCTTCACCCCCGAGATCATCTCGGCCGACTCCGTGCAGATCTTCCGCGGGATGGACATCGGATCCGCGAAACCGACCGCCGAGGAGATGGCGGGCATCCCCCACCATCTCATCGACATCGCCGATCCCGAGGACCGGTACACGGTGCACGACTGGCTCGGAGCCGCGGAAGACGCGGTCGAGCGGATCCGTGCGCGCAACGCCGTCCCCATTGTCGTGGGCGGCACAAACCTGTACATCAAGGCGTTCATGGAGGGCTTGTTCGAGGGGCCCGAACCGGACGCCTCGGTGCGCGCGGCGCTGCAGGCGATGCCCCACGCCGATCGGCGGGCCGAACTCGCACGCGTGGACCCCGCCGCCGCGGAGCGGATCCACCCCAACGACGAACGCCGCACCGTGCGCGCGCTCGAGGTCTACCGCCAGACCGGGGTCCCGATCAGCGAGCACCAGCAGCAGTGGGACCGCGGCGCGCGCCCGGACGCCGCCCTCTTCGGCATCCGGTGGGAGACCGACGCCCTCAACCGCCGCATCAACGCCCGCGTGAAGATCATGCTGGAACAGGGATTGTTCGACGAAGTCACCCGCCTCCGTGATCAGCTCGGCCCGCAGGCCCGCGAGGCGCTCGGCTACAAGCAACTGCTCGCCCATCTCGAAGGCGAGGTCGCCCTCGACGACGCGGTCGAGAAGATCAAGATCGAGACGAGGCGGTTCGCCAAGAACCAACGAACCTGGCTCCGCCGGCTCGCGGCCTCATCCGCGAATGACCCCAGAAGTGGGTGGTTCTCCGGCGAATCGATTTCGGCGGATCTGCAGACGCTCGGAAAGTCGGCCGATTCGATCGTCGATGCGTGTTTACAGGCCCCTGAAGCGGGTTCGGAATAGATCCGGGCAGACCTCGGTTCATCGGGCCACCCCGCGATTTTCGGGGGGAACGAGCGGGGAGCCCCTTGACAAGGCCGCTGATTTCGCGTTCCCTCCGGTCCCCGACCCGGCGGACGATGCTCCGCGGCGGGCGATGTGTATAGATAGTTTGGGGGCCGTGTCGAGCCGAGCGGCCCGGCGGGCCGAAACAGGATTCCGATGGCAAAGAAGACCGGGACGACCAAGAAGACGACCAAGAAGCCGGCGGCGAAGAAGGCCGCCAAGAAGCCCGCGAGCCGATCGGGCGGGCGTTCCGGTGGGCGGAGCAAGCAGTCCTACAAGGCGGGCGAGGCGAAGGGCAAGAGCCTGGTCATCGTGGAAAGCCCGTCGAAGGCAAAGACGATCAACAAGTATCTGGGCGACGAATACGTCGTCCTCGCGAGCATCGGGCATGTCCGCGACCTGCCCAGCAAGAACCCCAAGGGCGTCAAACGCCCGGTGCCCGGCGTGGATATCGAGAAGCGGTTCCAGCCCTCCTACGAGATCCTCAGCGGCAAAGAGAGCGTCATCAAGGACCTCAAGCGGGCCGCCAAGGACGCGCAGAGCACCGGCGGGGACATCTGGTTCGCAACGGATCTCGACCGCGAGGGCGAGGCGATCGCGTGGCACCTTGCAGAAGAAATCGGCATCAAGCCCGCGGACGCCAAGCGCGTGGTCTTCGCCGCGATCACCAAGAACGAGATCGCCCGCGCGTTCGGCAACCCCCACCCGATCGATGTCGACCGCGTGAACGCCCAGCAGGCGAGACGGATCCTCGACCGCATCGTGGGCTACCAGGTCTCGCCCCTGCTCTGGAAGAAGGTCGCCCGCGGGTTGAGCGCGGGGCGTGTGCAGTCGGTCGCCGTGCGGCTCGTGGTCGACCGCGAGCGCGAGATCGACGCGTTCGTGCCCGACGAGCGGTGGGAGATGACCGGCTGCTTCGCGCTCAGCGAGGCGGACGCGAGCAAACTGGGCCCCGCGTGGCGCGAGTTCCTCGCGACGCCCCCCGAGGTGGATCCCAAGAAGCCGGGCAAGAAGCCCACGGGTCCGACGATCAAGAGCCAGAACGCGTGGCTGAGCGAGCACCAATCGATCCGCGCCGAACTCGTCGAAGTCGGCGGGGAGAAGTTCGACGTCGGCCAGGCGGGCGGCGCCGCCGATGAAACGGGCGGCGATCTGACCGAGCGCGTGCGATCCGTCGCGGCGCTCGCGGGGCTGACCGACATCGAGTCGGCGGTCGCCGAGGACGAGGACGCGAAGGGCCCAGCGCGGTTCAAGCGGCGCGTCTGGGGGTCGGCCGACCCGAGCGTGCCCTACGCGATCACATCGATCGAGACGAAGCGGACGAGCACCCGGGCGAGCGCGCCGTACATCACCAGCACGCTGCAGCAGGCCGCGTCGAGCAGGCTGGGCTTCGGTGCCCAGCGCACGATGCGGGCCGCCCAGTCGCTCTACGAGGGCGTGAACATCCCGGGCGAGGGCCCCACCGGTCTGATCACCTACATGCGGACCGACTCGACCCACCTCTCGGGCGAGGCGATCGAGATGGCGCGGGGGTACATCAACAAGACCTTCGGCGACCAGTATCTGCCCGACAAACCGAACTTCTTTACGAGCAGCAACAAGGCGGCGCAGGAGGCCCACGAGGCGATCCGCCCCACCGACGCGATGCGCTCGCCCGACAAGGTCGCCAAGCACCTCAAGGCGGACGAGGCGAAGCTCTACCGCATCATCTGGGAGCGGTACATCGCCTGCCAGATGACACCGGCGCAGTGGGACTCGACCGCCTTCCTGATCGAGGGCGGGACGGATCCGTCGACGCCGTGCGTGTTCAAGGCGACCGGCCGCCGGCTCGTCTTCGACGGGCACTACCGCGTCTCGGGTGTGCCCACCGGGGGCGACGACATCGTGCTGCCCGATCTGAGCGAGGGGCAGGACATGCGCCCGTTCCACCTCGACCCGGTGCAGAAGTTCACCAGCCCCCCGCCCCGCTACACCGAGGCGAGCCTGATCAAGATGCTCGAGAGCGAGGGTATCGGCAGACCCTCGACCTACGCCTCGATCATCAGCGTCATCCAGGACCGCAAGTACGTCGAGCAGCTCGAGCGTCGCTTCTACGCGACCGACCTGGGGGAGGTCGTCACCGACAAACTGATCGAGGCGTTCCCCAACCTGCTCGACGTGACCTACACCCGCGCGATGGAGGCCGAGCTCGACAAGGTCGAAGAGGACCACCTCGACTGGATCCAGATGCTCCAGGACTTTTATGGGCCGTTCAAGGACGCGCTCGCGGTCGCTGAAGAGGAACTCCAGCACGCGAAGGCCGAGATCCAGCCCGCGCCCGAGCAGTACCGCTGCCAGAAGTGCGGCTCGACGCTGGTCTACCGGTTCGGCAAGAACGGCCGCTTCCTGAGCTGCTCGACCTACCCCGAGTGCGACTACGCGTGCCCCTGCGACCGGCAGGGCAAGCCCCGCCCTGCGGAGTTCGTGAACATCAAGTGCCCCAAGACCGGGCGTCCGATGATCAAGAAGACCGGGCGGTTCGGCCCGTTCGTCACCACGATGCTCGAAGACGGCGAGAAGAACGACGTCGGGATCATCCTCAACATCGACAAGAAGGGGCACGTGACGGCGCCCAGCCAGCCCCCGCTCGAAACCGACCTGCCCTGCCCGACGTGCGAGTCGCCGCTGAACCTGCGTGACGGCGTGCGCGGGCCATGGCTCGGGTGCTCGCGTTTCCCGAAGTGTCGGGGGCGTGGCAAGTGGGCCGAGCTCGAGCCCGCGAAGAAAGAGCAGCTCGAGAAGCAGCTCGCCGAGCACGCGAAGGCGCACCCGATCCCGATCATCGAGACGCTCGACGGGATGCCGCTGACCGACAAGAACGGCAAGCCGATCAAGAACGCGCCGACGGTGGATCAGCTCCTGCTCGACGAAGACCCGCGCAAGGTCGCGCCCGATTCGAGCGGGCTCAGCGCCGAGCTCGAATCGGTCGCCTGATATTCGACACCCGGTGCCCGCGTTTGACCCGAAGGGCAAAGGCAGAGGACCGCGCGCCACCGGCTCGTTGTCGGCGAACGCACGCCGGG
>DDFO01000004.1:30426-33743 GCA_002337215.1 Phycisphaerales bacterium UBA1926
TGGAGAAGGCTGCGCCGTCTCCATGGCACCCGCAGCAGGGTCGGTTCACGCGATCAGGGCTCGACGCCGTGCTCGTTGAGGATCCCGTCGGGGCCGATTTCGCGGATGCGTTCGAGCGTGCGACCAAAGGCTTCTTTCCCCCACCCACCCTCGCATCGGATGACGGTAATTCCGTCGACCTGCATGCACGAGAAAACCTCGCCACCGTTGTGAACCCACAGCATCGGCATCACCGTGTCCCTCGGTCCGATCGCGCCTTCCCATGTCGTACCAGCACTTCGGGCACCGCTCGCGCGGCACGCCCCAGAGGCCGGGACGATTGCGGAACAACGCCCAAGCAACAATCATCGCTGCCGCGATCGGCAGCATCCAGACGAGCACGGACCAGAGCCGGTGCGTGTTCAGTATGGACTGCCAGAGGTTGCCCACCGCCCGAGCCTACCGGCCATCAGGCCCCTGGTCGCACCCCTCGGCGCACGCCGATTCGAGCGTGGTCGGCTCCTCGGAACCATTGTGCTGGCACTCGTTCTCGCCCCCGTTCTCTTCGCGGACGAAGAACCGCGACGACGTGAACGCCAGAATCGCGAAGACAGCCGAGAAGATCGCGAGCAGATACTCGCCGAGGCCGCACGCGATGCCGACACCCGCGGTGACCCACAGCCCCGCGGCGGTGGTGACGCCCCGGACCGTGCCCCGGTCGCGCAGGATCACACCCGCGCCGAGAAAGCCGATCCCGCCGATCACGCCCTGGATGACACGGGAGAGCGCATCGGTATTGAAGCCGGTCCCGACCGACGACCCGGCCGAGGCGAGACGGATGCCACCGAGCGTGAACAGGCAGGCCCCGAACGAGACCATGAGCATCGTCCGCATACCGGCCGGCTTGCGGAGGTGCTGGCGATCGAGCCCGATGAGCAGGCCCAAGAGGGCAGCGAGCCCGATCCGCGCGACAATCATCTCCGCAGTCAGGTCCATACTCAGATTCTATTCAGATTGAGAGAAGACGAGTCGCCCCCGTTCTCATGCCAGACGGGGACGTGCGCTTCACTTCGACGGCGGAGAGGCCGGCGTCGAGGGTGTTTCGTAATCGGGTGGGAACGGGAAGGGGAAGGAGAGGCCGGTGCCGGTGTCACTCGGTCTGGTCGACTTCCGAACCGCAGGCGTTGAATCCGTGCTCGCGCCCGCCTTCGAGGCGGTCGAGCGGGCCGACGGATTCGGGACAACCCGGGACGAGGACGCGGGGGTCGGCTGCGACATGACTTCTCCTGCCCGCCGGCAATGGGAACCCCTCCGTTCGGGGAGAGCCGGCTGAAAGCAATTTTACGGCATGTTTCGGCCAACTGTTCTGATACAGATCGAAAACCGGGGAGAAGATCGCTCAGTCAACGTCAAGACCGTCAAACGCCAACCCGCGCCCGTCCGAGAGTTCCGCGTCCGTCTCTTCGTGCGGTAGATCATGCGACATATGGACATAGAACGTCCGGTCAGCCTCGACCCGGTCCGCGACCGACTCCGCCTGATCGAGCGTGAAGTGCGTCGGGTGCTTGCGATGCCGGAGCGCATCCAGGACGAACACAGATAGCCCGTTCAGGTGGGGCCAGGTCTCTGGCGGGATCGACGAAACGTCCGTGCAGTACGCCATCGGGAGCACCCCCCCCGCCGACCCGGCCTTGCCCTCGGCCCACGCGAACCGGTACCCCGCGATCGGGACCCGGCCGTGCAGGAGCGTCACCGGGGTGATCTCGAGCCCGAACAACTCGAACGTCCGGTAATGCTCGATCTCGTGCGGGATCAGCGTCGCGATGAACGAATCCTGCTTGAGCGACGCCCGGTCGAAGATGTGCGCATACACCCGGCGGATCGCCTTCATGGTGGGTTTGTCGGCGAAGACCTCGATCGGCCCACCCATCATCACATTGAACCGCCGGAGTTCATCGAGCCCGAAGCAGTGGTCCACGTGGTTGTGGGTCAGCAGCACGGCGTCGCAGCGTTCGAGCCCCGCCGAGAGCACCTGCTGCCGCAGATCGGGCCCCGCATCGAGCAGGATGACCCGGTCCTCGCCGGTATGGTCGGTAAACTCGAGGGCCGCGGACGTGCGCAGCCGGCTGTCGCGCGGATCGGTCGATGTGCAGACCCGGCAATCGCACCCGATGACGGGGACGCCCGAGGAGGTGCCGGTGCCAAGAAAACGCAAACGCATGGCCGGAGGTTATGCCGGGTCTCCCCGGCGACGGAACCGCGGCGGGGCTCTGTTCGGATCGACAGAGCCGGCCGACGGACACACGCCCGCCTGTCCCGGCAGGACGACCGCGTTGCCCCTATCATCCCCGCCTCAGGACCGCCCGGGCCCGACTCGGGGGATCCGCCGTGAACCCCGCCTCGGCGGGGGGAAGCCGGGCGTGTGCGCACGCCGGGCGGGGATGGACCAGGCACTCCACGAGATCGACAGACCCTGACCGACTGCACACGCACCGACCGCACCGGTCTTGACCCAAGCCGGTGCTCGCCCGAACAGACAGACTCGCGGGAATCCGACCGACGGAGCATTCAGACATGGCATCGAGAACCTCGGCCAGCACCGGCATCTACATCACCATCGGCCTGCTCGCGACCTTCGCGGTCGGCTTCCTCATCTCATCGGTCTACTTCTACAGCAAGAAGTCGCAGGCCGAGGGCGAGGTCGCGAACCTCACCAACACCTACGAGGAGATCATCGCGACCGGTGAGCGCCAGTCGAGTAACGTTGAGGTGGCGCTCAGCGCGGCCCGCGGCGAGCGCAAGAGCCTCGTCGATCACCTGCTGACCAACAACAGCGAGCTCAAGCGGATCGCCGCGGGCAACGCGAACCTGACGATGGAACAGATCCGTGAGCGTTCCGACAACCTGACCGACGGGTCCGGCTCGCTCGAGTCAACGATCACCCGCCTCGAGGGCCGGGTCCAGAGCCTGGAGCGCGAACTCGCGGGCGCCGAGGGCCGGCTCGCGACCGAACTCGCGAACATCGCCGCCGAGAAGCAGCGTGTCGAGCAGCTCGAGGCGAACGCGCTCGCGACCGCCGCCGAGGCGAACGACCGCGTCGCGGGCTACCGCCGCGAGGTCGAGGATCTCCGCGCCCAGGTCGAGGGCTTCGAGGACCGGACACGCCGGGGCGTCGCGAGCGACCGGGCGGAGTACCGCGACAACCTCCGCGACCGGGACGGGCGCGTCGCCGAACTCAACCAGCAGATCCTGGTGCTGCGTGACCAGGTCCGCCGGCTCCGCGGCGAGACCACCGAGAACCGGATCGCGCCGCTCGACGAGTACGCCCTCGTGGACGG
>DDFO01000004.1:33823-34146 GCA_002337215.1 Phycisphaerales bacterium UBA1926
CGGCGAGGTCGCCGCGGTGCAGCAGGGCGAGGACGTCGTCATCATCACGCTGGGCCGCAACGACAAGCTCGTCATCGGCATGACCTTCAGCGTCTACAGCAACGCCTCGGCGATCCGTCCCACCGAGTCGGGCGAGTACCTCCCGGGCAAGGCCGTTATCGAGGTCATCGGCATGGAGGCGGCCAGTGCACGCTGCCGGGTCGTGAAGTCGAGCCGGGGCAACCCGGTCGTCTCGGGCGACGTGATCGCCAACCCGGTCTACGACCCCGACAAGACGTACAACTTCGTCGTGTTCGGCAACTTCGACACCGACGGGGACGGCA
>DDFO01000053.1:0-347 GCA_002337215.1 Phycisphaerales bacterium UBA1926
TGATCTGGGAGCGGGGCGGGGTGTCCCAGGCGGTGTTGCTGAGTTCGAGGGCCAGTTGGTCCCAGTCGTAGGCGGGGGCGGGTCCGGTCTGGGCGGCATGGGTCTGGACGGCATGGGCGTGGACGGTTTGTGCGGCTTGGTTGTGTGTGCTTCCCATGGGGGTAGTGTGCCGCGGCTGGTGGGGCGGCTCAATGGGATATTGGGGGAGGGACGGGAGTTTGCGCACAGGGGTGTCCGTTCACGGAGAAATCGCGTTGCGATGTCTCCGTGGCACCCGCAAGGGGATAAAGGGGGGAGGGTGAGACGAGGCTTGGAGAGGGGGGAGGTCCCCTCGCTCGCGCGAGGGG
>DDFO01000053.1:644-14382 GCA_002337215.1 Phycisphaerales bacterium UBA1926
GTCGACGGAACCACCGGCAACGCTGGTCGGTCGATGATGAGCACAATCTGGTTGGTCGCGATCGATTGGGATGCGACGATGAACGCCTTGCGGCGTCGCGTCGGGCGATGCGAGAGGATGCGTTTGTGCTCGATGCGCGGGGGCGTGGTGTTGTCGAAGCTTCGATCGTGGAACATGCGGATCGGCGGGGGTGGCGTATCGATGCGGTCGCGGTTCGGTCGAACCATGTGCATGTTGTTGTCGGTGCGTCGTCGCACTCGCCGGAGGTTGTTGCGGGGCAGTTCAAGGCGTGGGGGACGCGTCGGCTTCGGGAGGCCGGGCTGATCGGGGATCGGACGCGCGTGTGGACGAAGATGGCGAGCACGCGGTCGATCCATACCGAGGCGTCGCGGGTTGCGGCGGTGGACTATGTGGTGAATTTTCAGGACGCGGGGCGGGGGCGGTTTGAGTGAGGTCCTATGGCGAGCGACGGGTTAGGTGGGAGGGGAGGGTGTGGAGAGAATGGGAAGGCTGGGGAGTCCCCTCGCTTGCGCGAGGGGCTCTTTGTGGAGTACGAGCGGGTTTTCTTGAGCTAGGGAGCGGGGTTCATTCGGGTGGAGCCTTTGGGGTGCGTGGGCCGAAGGCGAAGATATAGATGGCTGCGAGCGAAGAGAGTCCCGTGGCGATGAGGTAGATCGTTGGGAGTTGTTGCTCGGCGATTGAATCGTTGAGTTTGTGATGAGAACCCCATGCGAGCGCTTGAGCGGGGCTCTCGTAGCGGTCGGTCTCTCCTGCGGACCAATCGTTCACATGGATCGTGATCTGGCCTTCTGATTCGAGGTATTCGAGTGTTGTTGTCAGCCCCTGAATGCGACGGACCACCTCTGAGTATTCGCCTTGTAACACTGCGTCGAAAGCAAGAAACAGAAGAATGGCTGTAGCGGCGATACACGCAAAGAACGGGAGTACTCCGAAGAAGAGCTGCTTCATCTATTCGCTCGTGTCCAATACCGCCATGAAGGCTTCCTGCGGGATGTTGACGGATCCCACGGACTTCATGCGGTCCTTGCCCTTTTTCTGCTTCTCGAGGAGTTTGCGTTTTCGGCTGACGTCGCCGCCGTAGCACTTGGCGGTGACGTCCTTGCGGAAGCCCTTGATGGTTTCGCGGGCGATGATTTTGCCGCCGATGACGGCCTGGAGGGGGATCTCGAACTGGTGGCGGTCGATCTGCTTTTTGAGTTTGACGAGGAGTTGCCGGCCTCGCTGTTCGGCCTTGTCTTTGTGGGTGATGAGGGAGAGGGCCTCGACGGGTTCGCCGTTGATGAGGACGTCGACCTTGACGAGGGTTTCTTTTCGGAACTCGGTGACCTCGTAGTCCATGGTTCCGTAGCCGGAGGTCATGCCCTTGAGTTTGTCGTAGAAGTCGTAGATGAGTTCGGCGAGGGGGATCTCGAAGGTGATCATGTCGCGCGCTTCGGAGACGTACATCTGCGATTTGAAGATGCCGCGTCGCTCGAGGCAGAGTTTCATGATGTCGCCGATGGAGGCCTTGGGGAGCATGACCTCGAGCTTGCAGAAGGGCTCGCGGATCTCGAGGATGGTGCCCATGTCGGGGAGGTCGGCGGGGTTGTGGACCTCGATCTCTTCGGGCTCGTTGTTCTTGCCGCGGATGAGGGCCTTGTAGGAGACTGTGGGGGCGGTCTGGACGATCTCGAGGTCGAACTCACGCTCGAGTCGTTCCTGGACGATGTCCATATGGAGGAGTCCCAGGAAGCCGCAGCGGAAGCCGAAGCCGAGGGCTTCGGAGTGGACGGCCTGGTAGGTGAATGCGGAGTCGTTGAGGGACAGTTTCTCGACGGCTTCGCGCATGTCCTCGAATCCCGAGCCCTTTTTGTCGGTGGAGGTCGCGGGGTAGAAGTCGCAGAAGACCATTTGGCGTGGTGGTTCGTAGCCTTCGAGAGGTTCTGAGGCGGGGTCGTGGTCGATGGTGATGGTGTCGCCGACGCGGACCTCGCCCAGGGTTTTCATGGCGGCGATGAGGTAGCAGGTCTCGCCGACGCCGACCTTGTTGACCTTGGTGGGCTTGGGTGTGTACTTGCCGAGTTCGGTGATGTTGAAGGTGCGCTCCATCTGCATCATGCGGATCTTGTCGCCGACCTTGAGGGAGCCGTCGAAGACGCGGCAGTAGAGGACGACGCCCCGGTAGTCGTCGTAGACGGCGTCGAAGATGAGGGCGCGGGTCTTGTCGGTGGTGGCGGGGCGGGGCGGGGGCATCTTGTCGCAGATGACTGTCAGCAGTTCGTCGATGCCCTGGCCTGTCTTGGCGCTCACGGCGATGCAGTCTTCGGCGGGGAGGCCCAGGACCTGCTCGACTTCTTCGGCGATCTCGGTGGGCCGGGCGGCGGGGAGATCGATTTTGTTGAGGACGGGGATGAGTTCGAGGTCCTGCTCGACGGCGAGGTAGGTGTTGACGACGGTCTGGGCCTCGACGCCCTGGGCGGCGTCGACGATGAGGAGGGCGCCTTCGCAGGCTTTGAGGGCGCGGGAGACTTCGTAGCCGAAGTCGACGTGTCCCGGCGTGTCGATGAAGTTGAGCATGAACTGCTCTTGGGTGCCGTCGGGGTAGGTGTGCATGTGCATCACGGTGACCGCGGATGCCTTGATGGTGATGCCGCGTTCGCGCTCGAGGTCCATCGAGTCGAGGAGCTGGGCCTTGGCCTCGCGATCGGAGACGGCGAAGGTGGACTGGAGGAGCCGGTCGGCGAGGGTGGACTTGCCGTGGTCGATGTGGGCGATGATGGAGAAGTTTCGGATCTGCAACGCTGGTTTCCGTCCGTGGTAGAGACTCTGTGTCCGGTGAGGTGTGGGGGATGATACGCCGGGAAAGGGGATTCCTGATGGAGATTCGCGGGGGGTCGGTTCACGGGATCCGGGCGGGGTTGCTGGCGGTGATCCGGGTGGTGGCGGTGGTGCTGCTGGCGTGGGGGGGCTTCCGCGTCGTGAGCCGCGTTCTGTTCGCGGTGCTGGGGAACGGCGACATCCGGACCGCGTGGACGGTGTGGACGGGCGCTGGGGAGAGCCAGGGTGTTTTTCAGGGTGTGCCGATGGTGATGGTCGGCATTGCGCTGGCGGTTCTCGGGCGTCGGATCGTGGTGTGGGTGGTGCGTCCGCCTGAGTGGGGGTGCGCGTCGTGTGGGTATGCTGTCGCCGCGAACGATGTGGTGTGCCCGGAGTGCGGTCGGCGGGTCGGTGGTGGTAAAAGCAGGGGCGGTGGGTGACGGATGCCGTGTTGCTGGTTCTGTCCGATCCGAGTTCTTGCGACAGAACACCGACCCGCATGGGCGGGTCGGTGGCACGCTGTTTTACGGCTCAGATCTGGTCGGCAGACCTATGGGCAGCCTGCAGTGAACAGGGTGACGAAGGCCTGGATGTCGGCGAGGTCGAGGATGTCGCTGGGGTTGGCGAGATCGGCGTTGCCCGATTCGAGCGGGTTGGCCGAGGTGAAGGCGGTGATAAACGCCTGGACATCGGCGAGGTCGAGCACGCCCTCGGGGGCGGCGGTGTCGGCGCCGTTGCAGCCTGGGGCGAGGGTGAGCGAGCCGTCGTAGGAAGCGGAGGCAGAACTGCTTCCGGGTTCGTAGTTGAAGACGGCGGTGGCGTCGTTGCGGAGTTGGAATGTGTAGTCGCCTGGCGGGAGGGCGCGGGTGAAGTCGAGGTCGCGGGGGGAGTCGGCGGCGTCTTCATCGACGAGGCGGTCGTTGTCGCCGTTGAACAGGCGGACCCAGGCGCGGGCTTCGCCGCTGGCGTCGAGTTGGGCTTGGACGCGGACGCGTGCGGTCTCCGCGACGCTGAAGCGGACGCCGAAGCGGGAGTAGGCGAAGCCGAGCCCGTAGCCCTCGCCGTCGCTGAATGCGCTCGCGGAGGAATTGCCGTCGGCGAGGAGCGCGGTGGTGGAGATGGTGGAGTTCTGTGAGGAAGAGCCTGACCCGTCGGCGGATTTGACGGCACCGAACCCGCCGGCGCCGATGAACCAGTCTTCGAACGGGAGATCGGGGAGCAGGTCGTCGGAGGAGAAATCAAAGCCGCTGAAATCGGAGGCGGAGCCCTGGGCGACGATCTCGCGGTCGTCGACGAGGAGGGTGAAGTCGGCGGCGAGGCCGGCGACTGCGGCGGCGCCGAGGACGGTCATGGCGATGGGCATCATGGTGTTCCCTTTCCGCCCCGGCGATGGCGTGCGGTGGGGATCGTTCGGATCCTGGTCCGCGTGTGCCGAATCGGGCGAGGTCCCGGCGTGGCGCGATCCCCGTCGTTTCTCCGGCGGGGTGTCGCGTCCGATCGTATCGGAAACGGGCGCGGGGTCCAAGCGGGAACTCGCGGTCAGGCCTTGATGGCGATGGCGTCGAAGACGGGGGGGACGGCCACGAAGCGGTCGGGGTCTTGCGATGCTTCGCGCCAGAGGCGGAAGAAGGCGTCGGCGTCGGGTTGGGCGAGATGTCCTGCTTCGACGACGCGGGGGATGATGGAGGGCCAGAAGGAATCGGGCCAGGCCCAGAGCGGGCTCGTCGGGAAGGCGATGCGCTGGGTGGCCTGAAACTCGGCGAGCTGGAAGCCGGCCTCGCGGAGGGCGCGGGGGACGTCGCCCATGATGTCGTTGCTGCCCTCGTTGCCTTCCCAGTATTCGAGCAGGGCGTTGATGGCTTTGGTGAAGACGGGGTCGCGCGGTGCGATGGACATGGCGCGCCAGTTGAAGTAGTCCTGGATGATGACCCGGCCGCCCGGCTTGAGGGCGGCGTGGATCTGGGCGAAGACGGTGTCGATGTCGGGGGAAAAGCTGAGGACCCAGCGGCAGTAGGCGGCGTCGTACGAGCCTGTTTCGTCTTCGGTGAGGACGGTTTCGAGTTGGTGGATGTCGCCTCGCCGGACCTCGGCGCAGTTGAGATCGAGGGCGGTCATGCGGTCGACGAAGGCGTCGATGTAGTTTGGTGAGCCCTCGATGCCGAGGACTTTTCCGGAGGGGCCTACGAGTTCGGCGAGGTCGGCGGCGGCGTAGCCGGGCCCGGTGCCGATGTCGAGGACGCGGCTGCCGACGCCGATGCCGGCGCGGTCCCAGATGCTTGCGGCCTGGGCGGCCCAGAGACGGTGCTGGATGCCGAGGCGTTGGAGTTCGGTAGTGTCGGTGCCGAGGAGGTAGTTTTCAACGGAGGGCATGGGGTGAGGTTAGGAGAGCACGCGGAGTCAGGAACCGCCGTGTATCCAGAGGATGGCGGCGGTGACCATCGCGGCGGCGATGATGGTGGCGCCGAGCAGTTTCTGGAGAATGGAGACGGCGGCTGTCGGCTTCGGGCGACGCGTTGCCCTGGGCATCGACGGGAGAGACTCTGCGACTCGGTGCGCGAGATGGGGGGAGAGGGGGGCGTAGCCCGGCTGGGATTCGCCACGGCGGGCGGTGTCCTGGACCATGGCGATGATGAGTGCGGCGTCGAAGGGGCTGAAGCCGAGATTGGCGGCGAGGCGGAGGAGGCGTTCGCGGCGTTCGGGGCGGAGGATGGCGGCGCGGCCGCCCTCGATCTGGGAGGCGACGCGGACGGTGAAGGCCCAGCGTGGGTCGGTCTGGTCGATCTCGGGGGCTGGGTGATCGTGGACTTGGGTGATGCTGCGGCGCGACGGGTGTCGCGTGGGGACAACACCCGCGTTGACAAGCCGCAACGCGGGATTGGGGTGCTGGATCGGATTGGCGTCCACGGGCGTCATCTGGGCGATACCATGCACACGCGGTGCCAGCGTGCCGGTCTCGCGGCTGCCGGGGTTTCGGCTCGCGTCGGGTTGTGGGCGACTTTCGTGGCGTCCTGCAGGGCTTGGGAAGAACGACCGATCTATGACTCGGATGGATGGAAAGACGCGGGACGCGTGGAGATGACCGATAACTGATGGCGACGACGCACGGTGAGAGTACGGATTCTTCGGTGAGCGATTCGATCGAATCGCTGCGGCTTGTTGCGCCGGGGCACAAAGACGACGCGATCTGGAAGCTCGAGGTCATGAGCCGGCGGGGCCGGTTGCCCGGGTTTCGGCGAGTCGTCGGGGGCTTCTCGGTGGCGGCGCACGGGAACCCGTTCGACAAGACGTTGACGATGATGGCGGTTGAGGACGGCGGCGGCGGGTCGGATGGTGCATCGGTCGGTGGGACGGGCGGTGGGACGGGCGGGGGCGTGGTGTTCAGGCCCGAGCTGCGGATCGAGCGACGGATGCCCGCGATCGCTCTGGTGATCTTCGTGTTGACCGTGTTCCCGGGTGTTCTGCTGACCGACTCGTTCCTCCGGATGCACCTCTCGTTTTACGAGAAGTGGACGACCGAGGGGCTCGTGACGTGGTGGTGGTACGTGCCGCTGACGGTTGTGAGCCTGGTCTGGGCGTGGTTCGGCGCGATGAAGAAATCGACGAAGACCGCCGGGGCCTCGGCGCGTGAGGCGATCGACAAGATCGCGGGCGAGTTGGATGGGCGGGTCGAGTCGCGGTCTTCGTAAGAATCACTCGTCGTTCTTGGCGTTGTTCGGCGTGGGCGATGATTTGAGCCTGACGCGAACGGACGTGTTGAATTTTGGTACCGCGCGAGGGTCTGCGATCCAGATTGGTTCGTCGATGTCTGCGCTGGGGTTGATGAGATCGGCGTTGGCGATGACCTCGCTGCCGAAGGTGGCGAGGCCGACGATGACGCCGGTGCCGTCGGCGTCGTAGGCGATCGGGGCGTTCGGCCTGGCGTCGCGCGAGCCGGCGAAGACGAAGCGGAGATCCGGGCGGCGCGTCCGCGTCGGTGCGTCGGTGACCCAGTCATTGATCTGGATGGTTGCGGGCGTTGCCGTGTTGTTCTCGATGAACGCGACGGTGACCGCGTCGCCCGATGGCGGGGTGCTTGTCGCGAGGTCGGCGGGGGCGCCCGGCTCGGCGCCGATGGCGAGCAGGGCCGCGTGGATGAGCGAGGGGGGAACGTCGGTGACGACGAGTGATTCGTGCTCGCGCGAATCCGGGGCGCAGGCGATGAGTTCGAGGTAGACGTCGGGCGTGGCGGGGTTGTGGCAGTCCATCGCGACGGTTGCGTCGAATTCCACTGCGTGGATTTCGCGGTTGATGCGGAGGCCTTCGGCGAGGGTGATCCAGCCCGCGGGCTCGGCGTGCGACGGTGGGAGGGTGGTCGCACGGTCTGGCGCGGGGTCTGGAGCGGTGCGGCAGGCGGCGAGCTGGCCGGCGAGGGCGAGGAGGGCGACGATGGTTGGTCGGATTCTGAGCCTCGGGGGTGACCGGTGAGCGATGTTCATGTGGGGCTCCGCTGGGGAGGGCCGAGGTGGGTTTCGAGTGAGGCGAGGAATGCGTGGCCTCTTGCTTCGTAGTTTTCGAACTGATCCCATGAGGCGCAGGCGGGGCTGAGGAGGAGGGCGTCGTCGGGGTTGGCGTTGGACGCGGCGTGGGCGACCGCGGCGTCGAGGGTGTGGCAGTGGTCATGGGGGGTCTTCGCGGTTGCCGCGGCGGCGGCGATGGCCGGGCCGGTGGTGCCGATGGTGAGCAGGGTGACACGCTTGAGGGAAGCGAGTGATGCGAGGTCGATGTTTTTGTCGGCGCCGCCCGCGATGAGCCAGATGTGGTCGTGGCGTTCGCGGAGGGCCTCGACGGCGGCGGCGGTGGTTCCCGGGGTTGTTGACTTTGAGTCGTTGTAGCAGGCAATAAGGCCAGTCTTTGCGCGGCGTGAGCCGGCGAAGGCGAGGCGGTGGGGGAGGCCTGGGAAGGTGGCGATCGCGTCGGCGATCGCGGTGTGATTGGGTTCGTTGGGTGTGACTGCTGCGATCGCGGCGGCGGCGAGTGCGGCGTTGGTGCGGTTGTGTTCGCCGGGCAGGACGAGTTGTGTTTCGAGCGCGGGGGGCGCGTGGCGGGTGGCGTTGGATGGGGTTGCCCAGTCGACGACTGAGGGGCCCAGAATGGCATGGGCGTGGGTGGTGTTCTCGAGGGTGTCGAAGAGGTGCTGCTTGGCGGCGCGGTAGTGGGGCTCGGTGGTGTGCCAGTCGAGGTGGTTGGGTTCGTAGCCGGTGACGACGGCGGCGCTGGGCGACCAGGCCGGGCGTGTCGCGCGGAGCCAGTGGAGCATGGCGCTGGAGAGTTCGAGGACGGCGGTGGCGTTGCCGGGGATGCCGTGGTTGAGCAGTGAGCCGCCGATGTTGCCTGCGAGGATGGTGGGGACGCCGAGCTTTTGGAGGGCGTGGTGTGCCATGGCGGCTGTGGTTGATTTGCCGATGCTCCCGGTGATGGCGATGGTGGTGGAGTCGGAGTGGGCCAGCCTGTCGGTGGTGAGGCCGATCTCGGTTTCGATCGTCACGCCGAGTGCTGTTGCGCGGGCGATGAAGGGGTTGTCCCAGGGGTGCGGGACGGCGGGGTTGACGATGAGGATGTCGGCGGTGTCGAGGAGTGATTCGTCGTGTTCGCCCAGCGAGAGCGTGATCGCGCCGGTCTCGAGGTGGGGCTTGATCTTGGCGAGGCCTGCTTCGAGTTGGTCGGTGGTCGCGCGGTCGGAGATGGTGACGTTGGCCTCGAGGGAGGCGGCGTAGTTGGCGGCGCCGGCGCCGCCTCCGAATCGGCCCAGGCCCATGACGATGACGCGCTTGTCTTTGAAGAGTTCGGTGTGTGGGTTCGTCATGGTTTCGCGGGTGACTACATGAGACTGACGGGGTCGACGTCGATGGCGGTTCTGTGATCGCTCTTGAGCAGGCCCGCGGTGCGGAGCGTGGTGAGGATGGTCATGAGGCGGGCTGCGTCGGCGGCGGTGATCTCGACGGCAAAGCGGAAGTGGTCGGCGACGCGGCTGAGGACGCATGGCATCGGGCCTTCGATGTGGACTGCATCCCGGGAGGCGGTGTGGGCGGCGGGTTTCATTCGGGCGGCTTCGTTGCGGAGGAGGCGGGCGATGTCGGCGGCGTCCTGCTCGGCCTTCCGGGCGTCGGGGTCGCGGCAGACGACTCGGGCCATCCGGGTGCAGGGGGGCTGGCCGTTGGCGTGCCGGAGGCGGAGTTCTTCTTTGGCGAACGTGTGGTAGTCGTGCCTCGCGGCGAGGTTGATGGAGGGCTCGAGCGGGTGCATGGTCTGGACGATGACGGTTCCGGGGTGATCGCCCCGGCCTGCGCGACCCGCGACCTGGCTGACGAGTTGGAAGGTGCGCTCGGCGGCGCGGAAGTCGGGCTGGGCGAGCGAGGTGTCGGCGTTGATGACGCCGACGAGGCGGACGTTGGGGAAGTCGAGGCCCTTGGCGATCATCTGCGTGCCCAGCAGCAGCTTGAGTTCGCCTTTGCCGAAGCGGTCGAGGATGGAGAAGTAGTCGGCGGCCTTGCGGACCGAGTCGGAATCGAGGCGGGCGAAGTCGCGGCCTTCTTCGAGGTTGAAGGTGTCGGTGAGTTCTGTTTGCACGCGCTGGATGCCGAGCCCGAAGAGGATGATCTTCTCCTGGCAGGCGGGGCACGCTCTGGGGATCGCCTGCTCGGCGAGGCAGTGGTGGCATCGGACGAAGCCACGCGGGGCGTTCTGGCCGGGCTTGAGTCCCGCGCGGTGGACGACCATGCGGGCGTCGCACGACTCGCAGCCCAGGGTCCAGCCGCAGGATGGTTTGCAGCAGGCGACGTAGGAGGCGAACCCTCGGCGGTTGAGCAGGAGCATGGCCTGCCCGCCCTCATCGAAGGTCTGTCGCATGGCGCCCGCGAGGATGGGTCCGATGCCGATCCAGCCGTCGGCGGCTTGGTTGCCGGTGGGTTTGGATTTGGGTTGCGGTGATGTGTTGTGTGTTTCGCGCGGGCCGACGATGCGGACCTCGGGCATCGTGCCGGCGACGCGTGTGGGGAGTTCCCAGAGCGTCGAGCGTGTGGTGCCGTCGGCGGTTTTGATGTGTGCGTTCCACCAGGATTCGAGCGAGGGGGTCGCGGAGCCGAGAACGACGTGGGCGCCGTCGGACTGGGCGCGTTTGATCGCGACGTCGCGGGCGTTGTATCTCGGGAGTTGGTCCTGCTTGTAGGACGAATCGTGCTCCTCATCGACGATGATGAGGGCGGGGCGGTCGAGCGGTGCGAAGACGGCGGACCGGGCGCCGACGGCGACGCGGGACTCTCCCGAGGCGAGGCGGGACCATGCGCGGTTGCGCGCGCTCGCGGAGAGCCCGGAGTGGAGAACCTCGACCCCGGTGGGGGTGGGGTTGTCCTCTGTGGCTTGCGTGAGCCTCGCGACGAAGCGGCCCGCGGTTTGGGGGGTGAGGGCGATCTCGGGGACGAGCACGATCGCGCCGCGGGGTTTGCTCGGATTGCGTGGATCGGGCTCGGCGAGGACGCGTTGGATGAGGTGGAGATAGACCTCGGTTTTGCCGGAGCCCGTGACGCCTCGCAGGAGGTGGACGCCGAAGGGGGCGTCGCGGCGGGCGGCGTCGATCCCGTCGACGACGGCGGCCTGTTGGTCGGTGAGCAGCGGGGGGGCGATGGGTTCGGCGAGGAGGGTGGGGTTGTCGGCGCCGAACTTCTTGACGAGGTCGATCTTCACGCGGCGGAGGAGGCCCGCCTCGACGAGGCGGTTGATAGGGGCGAGATTCGACGCATTCGCGGCGCGGGCGAGCGCTTTGGGCTCGATGGGGAAGGCGGCGTCGGGGAGTTTCTCGATCTGGGCCCAGGCGTTTTTGGCAGAGGGAGTCAGGCGGGGGACGTCTTGCTGCTCGTCGGGTGTTTCATCGCTCGCGACGCGCTCGATGCGTTCGACGGTGCGGGCACCGATGCTTTTCTTGACGGCGGCCGGGACCATGGCGGCGAGGACCATGCCCAACGGGGTGAGGTAGTAGCGGGCGATCCATTGGGCGAGCGGGACAAGGGAGGGGGGGAGGACGGGGCCGACGAGGCGGGAGACCGGCTTGACTTTCTTGGGGTCGTAGCCGTCGAGGAGTTCGGGCCCGCCGATCTCGATGACGAGTCCTCCGGTTCTGGTGTTGCCCCTGCCGAGGGGGACCTCGACGCGGTCGCCGACGGCGATGGGGTCGTCGGTGGGCAGTTTGTATGTGAGCGCGCCGGTGTCGAGCCCGCGCTCGACGGCGACGCGCACGAAGACCGTGCCGTCGTCGATGGGGGCATCGGGCTCGACGGATTCGGGGTCTTCGTTGCTGTGCATGAACGGAAGTTGCTGCACGGTGTGGATAGACTATCGCCCATGACCAGCACCACATTGCCGGCGCGGGAAACTTCCGACAACTCAGGCCAGCCGACGCGTGTCGTCGGGCGATTGGCGCTTGCCGATGGTCGCGTGTTTCGCGGCGAGGCATTCGGCGCCACGGGCCTGGGCGTGGTGACGACGGCGGAGGTCGTGTTCAACACGGCGCTGACGGGGTACCAGGAATCGCTGACCGATCCGTCGTATTCGGGGCAGATTCTCGTGCAGACGACGCCTTTGATCGGCAACACGGGGGTGAACCCCGAAGACGTCGAGTCGACGCGGGTCCATGTCGCGGGGTTCATCGTCCATGAGTTGACGCGGACGCCCTCGAACTTCCGGTCGACAGGGGATCTGGACGGGTACCTGAGGGACGCGGGCGTGCTGGGGATTACAGGGATCGACACGCGGGCGCTGACCCGGCGGATCCGTGAGTCGGGGGCGGTTCCCGGGGCGATCACGGATGATCCGTCTTTGACAGATTCTGAGCTGGTGGCGAGGGCACGGTCTGCGCCGTCGATGGAGGGGGCCAACCTCGTTCCCGGGGTCGCGAGAACATCGGCGTCGGCGTGGGGCGAGGGTCTGGGTTCGTGGCGATGGCGGAACGCGGGTGCTCGCGTTGGCGGTGGCGGGAAGGCCGAGCCGGTCGTCGCGGTGCTGGATTGTGGTGCGAAGGACAACATCCTGCGGAACCTGCGTGAGCGTGGGCTGGCGATCCGTGTGCTGCCTCACGACGTGTCGGCCGACGAGGTCGAGGCGGGCTTCCGTGATGGCACGTACGCCGGTCTGTTCATCTCGAACGGGCCCGGTGACCCTGCCGCGGTGACGGAGACGACAGAGATTGTCCGGCGCGTGCTCGATCTCGGGAAGGAGATTCCGGTGTTCGGGATTTGCCTCGGGCACCAGTTGCTTGCCCAGGCGATCGGGGCGAAGACCTATAAGCTGGCGTTCGGGCATCGCGGTGCGAACCAGCCTGTGTTGGATTCGGAGACCGGGTGCGTGGCGATCACGAGCCAGAACCACGGGTTCGCGGTCGATCGGGATTCGTTGGAGGCGGCGGGGGGCGTCGTCACGCGGGTCCATCTGAATGATGGCACGGTCGCTGGGTTCCGTTTGGGGGACCGTCCGGTGTTCTCGGTCCAATATCACCCTGAGGCTTCGCCTGGGCCGCACGACTCGGCGGAATTGTTCGACAAGTTCGCGGCGAGCGTGTTGGGGGTGTGGTCTGGGGGCCGACGGTAGTGATTCGTGTGCTGTTTCGGCCTGCATGGTCGGATTCGGTGCATATCGCTCGCCGGGCGTTTGGCGGCCATCTGTGGTGCCCAGATGTATGGGGACGGTCTTTGTTGGGCAAGAAGGTGTTAAAAATGCGCGACGTCCCCCTTGCACGGCGCGGCGGAATCGGTATATTCGATGTAGGCAGGGGTTCCTGCGGGTTCTTCCAATGGCCCTGCCTGTGCATGGAGCGAGAGTATCTGGAGCTGCGTTCGGGTTTCCCATTCTCGTGGGGGCGTGTTCGAAGCGGCCGGGAGCGATTCAAAGGCTTTCGGCGGGGAGTTTTGAGAGCAGCGATACAAATTGGGGTTTCCATTTCGCGCCGATCGAAATCAGCGCGAAATCCGTGGTGCGTTTCTGCATCCACGATTTCTAGATTCGGAGTCCGTTTTCAACGTTGAATAGAGGAGTTCAAGCATGAAGATCAAGAGTGGTCTCATTCTGGCGCTCGCGGCCGGTAGCGTCGCGACCGCGGCCGACGACATTACGCCCATCAAGCTCGACTACCAGACCCGCGAGGCTGGCTACGACGGCTACATCTACCACGTCGGTACCACCGGCGAGCGCATCGTTTCGACCGAGGCTTCGGCCACGGCGACCGGCGCGGCCCGTGGCGCTGGTTGGACCTGGACCAACAACGTCATCGACCACTGCGTCCCGGACGCGTTCCCCGATGACGGCGTGCTGAACGTCGGTGTGTTCACCGGCATGCACTCCGAGGCCGCCGGCGACGCGATCGATCCGTTCGCCGTCCGCTACTGGGGTGACTGGTTCGAGGCGCCGGGTGACACGATCATCAACGGCATCAGCTTCACGACCTTCGCGCAGATCGTCGACGTCGACAACGACGGCAACGGCGTCGGCGATGGTGTTGCTGGTCTCGACTGGTTCCTCGTCTTCACCGAAGAGGACCGTCTGACCGACCGTTCGGGCGCCACCGCCCACAGCCCGATCCTCGTCGAGAGCATCGCGGGTTCGCTCGACGTCGGTGCGACCGACGGCGTGGCTGGCGACGGCCTGATCTCCTTCCAGGAAGGTCAGCTGATCATCAACTTCATCGACCTCACCGCCGGTGATGTTCCGACCGACATCGAGATCGCCGACACCAACGGCGTTTCGGACGGTGCGTTCGGCGTTGACTCGATCTTCTCGGGTATCGCGGGCGTCGATATGAGCCCCACCGATGGCACCGATGACGCCGGCGTCGGCTTCTTCAACCTCGGCTTCGTGGTTGGCTATCGCCAGCCGGGCGTCGCCGAGGGTGACGGCATCA
>DDFO01000023.1:0-12632 GCA_002337215.1 Phycisphaerales bacterium UBA1926
AGCACGTTCATGTGCCCCGGCATCCGCCCGGCGACGGGGTGGACGACGAACTGGACCTCGATGCCGTGGTCCTCCATGAGCGTCGCGAGTTCCTTCACGGCGTGCTGGGCCTGGGCGACCGCCATCCCATACCCAGGGACGAAAATGACCCGCTGGGCGGCCTCGAGCATGAAGTACGCCTTGTCGGGCGTCAGGATCTTGGCTTCCTTCTGCTCACCGTCGCCTGTCGTGGCGCCCGTGTCGGCCGCGCCGAACCCTGAGAAGAGCACGTTGGGAAGGCTCCGGTTCATCGCGAGGCACATGATTCGCGTGAGGATGAGGCCGCTCGCACCGACAAGGGCACCGGTGATGATGAGCAGTTCGCTATTGACCGCGAACCCCGCGGCGCACGCGGCGAGCCCCGAGTAGGAGTTGAGCAGGCTGATCACGACGGGCATGTCGCCTCCCCCGATGGGGATGACGAAGGCGACACCAAGCACGAACGAGAGGGTGACGGCGATGTAGAGCGGTGTCGTCGCGAGCGGTTCGATGGTGATCCAGACGCCGCAGGCGACGAGGACGAGAAGGAGCAGGATGTTGACGAACCGCTGACCCGGATAGAGGAGTGGCTGTGACTTGATCTTGCCGCTGAGCTTCCCGAACGCGATGAGGCTGCCGGTGAAGGTCACCCCGCCGATGAGAATGGCAAGGAAGATCGACGCGGCGGAGAATGAGGACACCGTGCTCGACGCGGCGTGGGCGAGTTGATCTGCCGCGTCAGCCAGCCGGGCCTGTGTCGGAGTGTCGGGTGTGACCGATGCGGCTGTTTCCACGCCCAGCGCTGATCCGTCGAGCACGCGGGCGAGCGTCCATCCCTTCTGGAGTTCGCCCCAGCCGATCAGCAAGCTGGCGATGCCGCCCGTGCCGTTGAACAACGCGACCATCTCGGGCATCGCTGTCATCTTGACCAGGCGGGCCGCGGGGAGACCGATCGCACCGCCGACCAGCAGTCCGGCGAGGATCCAGAGGAAGGGAGAATCGAGACCGCCGCCGAAGAATGCCGATGCGGATTGGGTGCCGATGATCGAGATGAGCGTCCCGAGGACGGCGGCGGTCATGCCGACCGCGGAGACCTGGTTGCCCCGGCGGGCGGTCGCGCCCTTCCCGAGTAGCTTGAGGCCCATGATGAAGCAGACGCCGGCGACGAGCAGCAGGATGGTGGCGAGGATGGTCATGGTCGTGGTCTCCACCGCTTACGGCTTGCTTGACTTGAACATGGCGAGCATCCGGTCGGTGACGACGTAGCCCCCCACCACGTTGATCGCGGCGAATCCGACGGCGAGGCCGCCCAGCAGCAGAGCGATCCGGCTCCCGCCCGCGGTCGCGACGACGACCATCGCGCCGATCAGGCTGATGCCGCTGATCGCGTTGGACCCGCTCATAAGCGGCGTGTGCAGCTGCGCGGGCACTTTGCGGATCAATTCCACGCCCAGGAACATGGCGAGGAGGAAGATGAACGCGTAGGTCAGGAAATTCATGGGTCGGCTTCCGTGTGGTTCACGATTCGGGATGTGGCGTTCGATCACCGGTCGGCGGGCGCTGGGAATGGCTGGTTCAGGTCGTTTGGGCGAGATGCGCCCGGATGCGTTCGTTGACGATCTCGCCGCCGTGCGTGATCAGGCAACCCGCGACGATGTCGTCCTCGCGGTTGAGCACGAGCGACCCGCTCTCTTTATCGAAGAGGACCTGGATCAGGCCGGCGATGTTGTTCGCGTACATCCGGCTCGCATCGAATGCGACGCGGCCCGGGTAGTTCTCCAGACCGACGATCCGGACGCCGTGCCTGATGACCTCGTCGCCCATGACCGATCCCTCGACGTTGCCGCCGGTTGCGACGGCGTAATCGACGACGAGAGAGCCCGGCTTCATCCGCTCGAGCATCGCGTCGGTGATGACGACCGGGGCGGGCCTGCCGAACAGCGCCGCCGTGGTGATGACGATGTCCGAGCGCTCGAGGGCCTTGGTCATTCCCTCCTGCTGCTTGGCGACCTGCTCGGGGGTGAGTTCCTTTGCGTAGCCGCCCTCGATCTCGCCCGACTCACCGAGGTCGATTTCGATGAACTTGGCACCGAGCGATTCGACCTGCTCCTTCACCGCGGGGCGGGTATCGAACGCCTCGATCCGGGCGCCGAGCCGCTTCGCGGTCGCGATCGCCTGGAGCCCCGCGACGCCGGCGCCGATGACAAGCACCCGCGCGGGCTGGATGACGCCGGAGGGCGTTGCCATCATGGGCAGTGCTTTTCCGAGCCGTTCGGCCGCGAGGATGACCATGTAATAGCCCGCGATGCTGTGCTGGCTCGACAGCGCGTCGAGTTTCTGGGCTCGGGTCGTGCGTGGCACCATCTCCATGCTCATCGCGCTGACACCCGCGTTCGCGAAGGCGTGCACGAGATCGCTCCGGTTGAACGGATCGAGGAAGCCGGCGTACATCGACCCGCTCTGGATCGACCCAATCGACGCGGGATCGGGCGCGCGGACGCACACGACGAGCCCGGCAGTCGAGAACAGTTCGGTGCGGTCTTTGGCGATCGTCGCCCCGGCCTCCTTGTAGTCGGCGTCCTGCCAACCGACCCCGGTGCCGATGCCGCTCTCGACGACGACTGAGAGACCGAGACCTGTGATCGATGCGACCGATTCGGGTGAGGCCGCGACTCGGGTCTCCGCGGCGTCGGTCTCTTTCGGAAAAAGCGCGTTCATGCCGAGGTCTCCGTGCCGACGGTTTTCGGTGCTATCGCGAACCGTTGACGATGGTACCGGATGCCCTTGGTGAAGAACTCACCAGAAGACCGGGGGTACCGAACAAGCACACACCGAGGGCTTGATCGGCAAAACTCGGACAAAAAGGAGAGCATTTCGTTATGATTCGGGTTGGCTGACGTTATCCCTGACGGTTCTCGGCCGGCCAGGGCGAGCGGTTTATAGCACTTTTGACCGGTGAAGCACATCATCAGAAGAGGGTTTCCATCATGGGCATGATCAAAGAGTTCCAAGATTTCGCGATGCGCGGCAATGTCATCGACATGGCGGTGGGCATCGTCATCGGTGCCGCGTTCGGCACGATCGTCAAGACCCTTGTCGACAAGGTCATCATGCCCCCGATCGGGATGGCCCTCGGTCGGGTCGACTTCAGCAATCTGAAGATCGTTCTTCAGGAAGCCAGCGTCGCGGAGGACGGCGCGGAGCTCGCCGAGGTCGCGATCATGTACGGCGAGTTCATCAACGCTCTCATCAGCTTCGTCATCATCGCGTTCGCGCTGTTCCTGGTGATCAAGGCGATGAACTCGGCGATGAAGAAGTTCGAGAAGGAAAAGGAAGCCGCGCCGCCGCCCCCGGTCAACGAGGACACGCTGCTCCTCCGCGAGATCCGCGATTCGCTCAGCAAGGGCTGAACTGCTCGCTGATCGCTCAGTGAACAATCAAAGGAGCCGGGCCTTCTGGGCCCGGCTTTTCGTTGCGCCCTGGCTGCACCGAGGTTCACTCTGCGACAGCTACTCGCCCGGGATGTACGAGATCGCGCCTTCCATCGGGCTCGACGCCGTCGCGTACAGCTTCTTGGCGATCCGTCCCGCGAGGTAGCTCTGCCGCCCCGCCTCGCACGCCTTGCGCATCGCGTGCCCCATCATCACGGGCCGCTCGGCGTGGGCGATCGCGGTGTTGAGCAGCACGCCGTCCGCGCCGAGTTCCATCGCCTCCGCAACATCGCTCGCCGATCCGACGCCGGCATCGACGATCACCGGATACTCCGGGTCATCGCCCTTCAGCAGTTCCAGGCACAGCACGATGTTGTTACGGTTCAGCACGCCCTGACCCGACCCGATGGGCGAGCCCGCGGGCATCACCGCCGCGGCCCCGGCGTCCTTGATCCGCTGCGCACTGATCGGATCGTCGCTTGTATACACCAGCACCTTGAACCCGTCGGCGACCAGCGTCCTAGTCGCCTCGATCGTCCCGACAGGATCGGGCAGCAGAGTCTTCTTATCGCCCAGCACCTCGAGCTTGACCCAGTCCTTGCCCGGGTTGTCGAGCTGGTCGAGCAATTCCCGACCCAGCCTCGCGACCCGCACCGCGTCGTCGGCGTCGAAGCACCCTGCCGTGTTCGGCAGGATCGTGTACCGGCTTGTGTCGATGTAGTCGAGCAGGCTCTCGCCCTTCTCGTTGACAAGCCGCTCTCGCCGGACAGCGACCGTCACCACCTCGCACCCAGAGGCGTCGAGCGATTGCTGCATCAGCTCGTATGACCCATACTTCCCTGTCCCGACGAACAGCCGGCTGATGAACGTCCGGTCGGCGATGGAAAACGGTGAGAGCCCCGGCTCGAGGCCTGATTTGTTCAATGTGGTCGTGGTCATGCCGGATCTTACGGCTTCGACGCCGCGGCTTCTGGTTCTGTGTCCTCTTCGTGTGAACCGCTCGAAAACACCGTCTCATCGGGGCGGTGCGTCGCCACCATCGCCGCGATCATGTCGGGGGGCAGATCCGCGAAGTCCTGGGCCGCATCACGTTCGCCCCTCTCGGCTCGGGCGAGCCGCTGCTTGACTCGGTGCTGCACGACGATCATTGTGATCGCCCCGACCACCGCAAGGGCACCGAACAGCCACTGAGCGACCGAGAGTCGCTCTTTGAACCAGAAGAACGACAGCGCCGCGACGGTAAAGGGCTGAAGCTGGATGACCCCGCTCGAGACCGTTACGCCCAGTTTCTCGATCGAGACGTAGTACAGCACGTGCCCCGCGGCGATGCCGATGACCGCGCTGAGCAGGAAGAGCCCGAACCGGGGCAGTTCCATCTCGAGCGCCCCTGCGCCCGAGCCTTCGCCCAGGATCAGCATCAAGACGATCATTGCTCCCGCGGTGTACTGGCTGATCGCGGCGAAGGACGCCATCGAGCCGTACCCGGTCATGCACTTGCGGACCGCCAGGGCGTAGCCCGCGAAGCCGACGCCCGCCATCATCGCGAGCACGACGCCGAGCGTCCCGGCCTTCTCGCCGAACTTCCCGCTGAGCCCGATCGTCGTGAGCGTCCCGATCATCAGCAGCGCCAGCCCGACCAGGAAGCCGAGCGTGCGGATCACCGCTCGTTCCGACGGGAACATGATCGCGGCCCCGAGTGTGACGGCGACGATCTGGGCCCGCAGACCGAACGCGACGAGTCCCGGATCGATCTGATAGAACGACATGGTGAAGCAGACCTGGGCGGCCGCATTGATGAGGCCCGGCGTCATCGCGGCGCGGAACAGTCCCGGCTTCCCGGTCTTACGCAGTCTCCTCCAGACGAGGAGCGGAAGCCAGAGCAGCGCGGCGAATCCGTACCGCCAGCCGTTGGAGGTCCAGCCGTCCACGTCGGCTGTGAATTCCTTGATCAGGATGGGCACGATGGTCCATCCGCCGAGCGTGAGCACGACGGTGAGCACACCGAGCCAGCGGGATTCGAACGACTCGGTTTCGGTCAAACGTGGTCCTCTGGGTCGGCCGGGGATCAGTCCGAATTGTCCGGCGATTCGGGCTCGACATCTGCGTCGAGCAGCCACCGTTCGAGGTTCTCGCCCGTGATGCGGAGCGTCGCGACGACGTTCCCCGACGCGTCGCGCACGATCAGCTGCCCACCTTCAATGCGCACAGCGTCGTCCCAGAAGTCCCGCACGGCGTCGTCGGCGCTCTCACCCGCGACCGATCGCACGGCCTTCGCACGCCGGTCGATCCTCGCAAGGTCACGCATGATCCTGTTCCGGGCCTCCTCGAGCCGTTCGAGTTCGGCGACCGACACGTCCGCCGACGCGGTTTCCGCGCCCTCGGGGACGGGCCATGAGCCGTCGTCGATGTGGGCACGAACCGCGCGGACCGCGGCGGCCAGCTGGCGGTCTTTGAGTGTCGATTCGATCCAGTCGGGGTCCCCCGATGGCTCGGCGATCTCATCGTTCTCGCCACCCACGATCTCCGCCTGGCGGCGTACCTCGAAGAGTGCTCGCACCTCATCAATCTCGAGGGGCACAAAGAACCCGGGGCTCGGGTCTACACCCCAGACCGGGCTCTCGTCGGTCCGTTGGAGGCTGCGCCCGCTCGGGAGGTAATACCGCTGCTCGGTGAGTTTGAGCGAGGCGCCCGTCGCCGCGCCGCCGAGCGGGTGGATCGACTGCACGCTTCCTTTCCCGAAACTCCGCTCGCCGACCACGATCGCGCGGTCGTTTTCGACCAGCGCCCCTGCGAGCACCTCGCTCGCGCTGGCGCTCTGGCTGTTGATCAGCACCGCGACGGGGAAATCGGGCAGGGTGCCCTCGGCCTTCGCCCTCTCGATCCGCTCCGCGTAGGCACGCCCGTTGGTCGAGACGATCACGCCTTCGTCGAGGAGCAGGTCCGCCATCCGGACGGCTTGATCGAGCAGCCCGCCCGGATTCCAGCGGAGGTCGATCACGAGCCCACCCACTCCGCCCTCGGCACCATCCCGCTCGCCTGCGCCGAGACTGCGCAGCGCTTCCTCGAACTCGCGGGCGACGCTCGGCGTGAACTGGCTCACACGGATGTACCCGATCCGGCGCACGGGATCGAGCATGTAGTCCCAGGACGCGTCGGCATCGGGGTGCCGGCGGAAGCCCCGCACGGCCCTCGATTTGATCCGAGCCCGGGTGATCGTGATCTCGAGAATCTCGCCCATCCGGTCCACGGTCAGGACAACGTCGGTCCCCTCCTCGCCCAGCAGGCGATCGATCGATTCATCGACCGTCTCGCCCTCGGTCGGCTCCCCGTCGATCGAGATGACCTTGTCGCCCGACATAATCCCCGATTGGAAGGCGGGCGAGTCGTCCATCGGGGTCACGATCGTGAACACGCCGTCGACCTGGTTCACCTCGGCACCGATGCCGACGTATTCGCCGGTCAACTGCTTCTCAAACTCGTCGTTGAACGACGGTGGGACGTAGGTCGCGTACGGATCGTCGATCGCCTCGAGCATGCCTCGGATCGCGGCTTCCTGGAGGTCGTCGGACTCGGGTTCCACAACCGCGAACCGATCGATGATCGCCTTTACCTCGATCATGGGATCGAAAAACTTGTACCCATCGCTCCGCTGCGCGATCGCGAGCGTCGAACCCACCACCGCGATCCCCAATATCAGCAGGAGGGTCCGGCTGGTGCGCGGGTGCGGGCTCGGGGATCTCTCATGCTTTGGCATGTCTCGCTCCAATGCGCACACACGGAATCCCGCGCGAGACGCGTCCATACAAGGCGGGCAGTCTGAGGCCGGGTTCCGATGCGATCATCGGACCGCATCAGATCTCCAACCCCGATCAATCGATCCTGATCACTGCGGCGGGAACAGGTGCACGAGTGCCTGCTCGAGCCGACCCGCCCACGCCCGCTCGTTGTGCTCGGCGTTGGGCTCGATCTCCAGGATGACCGACGAGCGGCCTTCGAGGGCTTGCTTGAGCGCTCGCGACGCCTTGACATGCCGCATCGTGTTCGTGTCGTAGAACCCCGATCCGGGAAGATGCTCGGCGCCGCCCATCCCGATGAAGACCCGGGCGGGGACGCGGGGGGACGCCTTGGTGCGCTCGACCATGTCCAGATCGATCGCGTCGAGCTGGAGCGCGGGGCTCTCAGTAAGGACCCGGCCGAACAGGTCGGGGCGCTGCAGTGAGGCGTGCAGCGCGATCAGTCCGCCCGCGGAAGCACCACCGATGCCAGTGTCCGCCGGGCCGGCCTTGACCCGGAATGCACGCTCGACTCTGGGCATGACCTCCCGGGCCATCCACTCGATGTAGTCATCACCCGCCGGGGTCTTGCCGAATATCTTTCGGCCGTCCGCCGACGATCCGGGGACGTACTCCTCGATGCGAGCCGCCCCGCTGTTGGGGATCGCGACGATCATGAGCGGCTCGATCTGCCCGCTGGCGATGAGGCTGGTCGCGGTCTCGTCGGCGCCCCACTCGGTGGGTGCCCGCTCGTGCTGCTGGAAGATGTGCTGGCCGTCCATCATGTAAAGGACGGGGTACGCGCGGTCGGGGTGATTGTCATAGTGCGGGGGAAGCCAGACGAGCAGGTCGCGCATCATGCCGTCCGCGGATCCCGCGCCGCCCGCGACTTGGAGGCGTTTGACAGTTCCGGTGACCTCGAGCGGTCTGTACTCGGGAGCGATTTTGTGACCTTCGCCGCCCACACGGAACTTCGGGACCGTCAGTTCGATGACCGGCTTCTCGCCTTCCTTGAACGAACCCACGGCGACATCCGGGAAGGTGCGGTTCGTGATGTCTTGGCCTTCGGGGTCTGTCTCGACGCTTCCCCAGCCGCCGAGCGTGAACTTGAACTCGACGTTCTCGCCGAGCGAGCCACCTTCGAAGACGATCTGCCAGCGCCCGTCGGATCGCGGGGAGAGTTTGTAGTCGTTGTCGCCCGGGTTCCAGGAGTTCTTGCCCGATGCCCAGTAGATGGGCCGGCTCGCGGACGCCTGCTTGCCGGCGTCTGTGACGATGACGACGAAGCCTTGAGGCAGGGTCTCGGGGCTGACCATGTTCTGCGCGACCGCGGGGCTTGGGGCGAGCAAGATCAGGGCAAGCGCGGCGGCGACAGTCCAGAACCGGGGCGCGAGGGAGTCGATCGTGTTTCTCATAAACGCAGGATAGCCGGCTCTCAGGGCGTCAGCGTTCTCCGCCTCGGGAGTCGAAGGCCGAAAAGAGCAGACGAACTGCCCGCTCAGATGCCCTTGACGCGGCTGTGCCGCGCGATGCGTAGCCGGACGCGGGCCCGCTCGCGAGCGAGACGGATGCGGTCGGCCTCCTCGGCCTTGTTCGAAGCTTCCGGGTTCATTTCGGCACGCTCTGCAGCGTCGAGTTCGGCCTGGGCATCGCTCTCTGCGATCGTCTCGGCCGACTGGGCGTTCTCGGCGAGGATGATCAGTTCACCCTCGGACATCTGGACGAACCCGCCGTCGATGTAGAACGTTCGGTCCGCGCCGCCGTGCGTGGAGGCCGGGAATTGGAGCGTGAGCTCTCCAAGGCCCAGCTTTCCGACGAGCGGGGCTCGGCCGTGCTGGAAGCCCATCAGGCCGTCCCACATGGGCACGTTGGCGTACTCGACGGGCTCGTCGAGGAGGCTCTGGGCGGGGGTCACAACTCGGCAGCGGAAGGTTCTGTCGGACACGTGGGAACTCCTCTGATTCTCGTAGGGCGATCATAGCCGAGCGGCGCGTCGAAATCGTCGGGGATTCCGCCCCTCGCGTCGCTGAGTCCACACAGACAAAGATATGGGCCGGAGACGCGGGCCCGCCGCGGCGATAGGCTCGCGGCATGACGCCGAGGCCCCGCGCGACGCTCGTCGTGTGCATCATCCTGCTCCTGATCGCCGCGTCGCTACGTCTGCTGGTCGGAGGCGATTCGCTCGCGATGCCCGAGTCGGGTGAGATCCTGTCATTGCGAGCCCATCGGCTCGCAGCGGCCGGGATCGTCGGTGCCTCGCTGGGGCTCGCGGGGGTCATGCTGCAGTCGCTGCTCCGCAACCCGCTGGCATCTCCCGATCTGATCGGGCTGGCTCCCGGAGCCGGTTTTGGCATCATGCTCGCGACGTATCTGCACTATCTCTCCACCGGCGAACTGACGCGTTGGAGCGGGGTCGCGGGGCCGGCGCTCGTGGGAGCGCTGTGTGCGCTGGGGGTGGTGTACCTCATCAGTCAACGCCGTGGGCTGATCGACCCAGCGGCGATGATCCTCGTCGGCGTCATCGTGGGGCTTGTGTTCGGAGCCGGGACTGTTTTTCTGCAGTTCCAGATGCCGGATCGGGGTCAGTCGGCGGTCCGCTGGCTCATGGGATCGGTGAGCGACGAGACCTCGATTGCCCAGCTGCTGGTGTGCGGCGGGGTGGTGCTCGCCGCGTCGGTCGCGATGAGTTGGGCGGGGCCCATGCTCGACGCGTCGGCGCTGAGCGAATCGGTGGCACGCTCGGTCGGGGTGCGCGTCGGGCTTGTGCGCACGGGGCTATTTGTGGGCGCGGGCGTGCTCAGTGCGATCTCGATCCTGCTGGCCGGGCCGATCGCGTTTGTCGGGCTGATCGCCCCGCACACGGCCCGCATGGCCGGGGGACCAAGCCATCGCCTGCTCTCGTGGAACGCGACGCTCGCGGGGGCGGCGTTGCTCGTGCTCGCGGACGCGATGGTCAAGGGGATCGATCTCGCGGCAGGTCGACTGCCGGTGGGTGTGCTGACCGCGGCTCTTGGCGGGCCGTTCTTTCTTGTCTTGCTCGTGGGCGGCCGCGGGAAGGCTTAGCGGTAGCGCACTGGGCGGCGGAAGAGCCCGACGGCGAGCCGGGGTGTTCCGGCGATGAGCCCGCCGACGCGACCGAACCCGCGCCGGATGGCGTGGGTGATCAGGACGCCCCTGAGTCGCCGCACCGGCGGATCGTCCGGATCGAGCGCGAGGGCTTGGCGGATCCAGTAGCGGGCGCGGGCGATCTGGCCAGACCGGATATGGGCAACCGCGAGGTTGTGCATCGCGGGAACGGAACGCGGGTTGAGGCGGATCGATCGGCGTGCCGACGCGAGACCTTCCTCGACCATGCCGGTCTCGAACTGGGCGACCGCGAGGCGATGCCAAGCGAGGGCATCATCGGGTTTGTCGCACGTCAACGCCTCGAAGACGCGAACGGCATCGCGCGGGCGAGACGCGTCGAGCAGAAGGCACCCGAGATCGTGCATGGCGTCGGCGTCCATCGCGTCCGGGTCAACCCGCAGGGTGCGGAGCTGGCCTTCGATGAGCCGGCGTGCGCGGGCGAGATGCTCGTCGCTGCCGTCGCGGAGCAGGAGCCCGGCGAGTCGGCGTGCGGAGACGCCGTCGGCGGGATCGAGTCGGACGACCAGATCGAACTCAACGATCGCCTCGGCCTCTGCACCGGCGTGGGCGTAGAGCTCGCCGAGCGCCGCGTGGGCGTCGGGGTTGTCGGGCTCGAGTTCGAGGACCCGGCTGTACTTCTCTCTCGCCTCGGCGAGGCGGTTCATTTCGAAAAGGAGGTCCCCGAGATCGAGCAGCGTGTCGATGTCCCCCGGGTCACGCCGAAGTTCGCGCAGGAACATCTGACGCGCCCGCTCGTGCCGCCCGGTCTGGACGTACGCCGACGCGAGCCGGGCCTCGATCCGTGGGAGTGCCGGGTTCAGGCGGGCGGCCTCCTTGAGACACCAGACCGCCTTGTCGGTCAGCCCCTGATCGAGCAGCGACTCGGCCATCGATGCGTACAGATCCGCGCACTCAGGGTCGATCTGCTGGCCTTGATAGAACGCTTCCTCCGCGTCGTCGTGCCGCTCAAGCGAGGCGAAGGCATCGATCCGGAAGGCCCACGCTTCGACAAGGTCCGCGTCGAGCTCGAGTGCACGAGAGAGCCTGTCGAGCGCAAGCTCGGCTCGGTCGGCACGCAGGAATGCTGCGCCCGCCATGAGCATCGCCTGCTCGTTATTGGGGTCGTGCTCGGATGCCTCGTCGAAGGCCTCGGCGGCGTCGGCGTGCCGACCGGCAGCGTCGAGTGTCAGGCCGAGATTGAAATGCCATTCGGGCTGGTACGGATTCAGCGACAGCGCGGCGCGGAGCTCGGATTCCGCGTCGTCCCAGCGTCCGAGTTCGAAGAACTCATGCGCCCGCTCGACACACTGTTCTGCTTCGGACCAATCGTTCACGGGAGACTCCGCCTCACTCGCTCTTCGGTGGGGTACGCCCTCCACCAGCCTACTGACTTAGGAAGCCTCAAAAAGACAATTTCTTTCCGGAGCGCCGTTCTCTGAACACGGCCCCGCGGGCCGCCCTCCCTCTGGACAGGGGTCAGACCCGCCCGGTGGTACTTCCTTCCGAAACGCCCGGCTTTGCCCGCCCGGGTGAAACAACCGCTGAGAGCTTGCCGAGCAGAAGCCGAGCCGCGTCGAGGCGTCGTTCGGATGCGTCGTCATGCCGGTCGGGGAGGGACGCGATTGCCTCGCGGGCGGAATCGAAACCCTCGATCGGATCGCACGCCCGCCGGATCCAGGCCCGCAGGGCGGATCCGGCCCTGAGCCGGTCCGGCGTGGGCGGCGCAGACAGTGTGCCATCGCCTGCATCGCCCAGGAGCAGCCGCTCGGCGATCAGGCCGATCGACCGGATCTCGTCGCATGCCGCGTCCTCGGCTGGTCGCGTGCCTTCCAGCGTTGCCTGGAGGCCGTACATGCCGATCTCGAGTGTGCCCCTGGGATTCACGAGCACACACGCCGGATCGAGCGAGCCGTGATGCTCGTTTTCGGCGTGAGCGGACACCGAGGCGTCGAGCAATTGCTCGATGGCGCGACCGGTCTCAAAGGCGCTCATGACTCCGCCTCGAGCGGCCCTGAGGCTCTCGAGCGTAACGACGCCGTCGTGATTGCCCACGTAAGGGGTCACCGCCCAGCAGCCGGTCGTCTCGCGGCCCGCGGCCTCGATGGTCAGAATGTGGGGTCGGCGTCGCCCGGCGTTCTTCTTAAGGTATCCCCAGAGCCTGGGGCCCTGCTCGAGCGGGACGCGGTCGAAAAGCCACACGATGCAGTCGGTGTCACGCCGCGGATCGCGAGCGAGGTACCGCGCACCGAACCGGCTCCTTGCGAGCGGGCGGACGAGCGTCCGG
>DDFO01000023.1:12667-49494 GCA_002337215.1 Phycisphaerales bacterium UBA1926
GGCCGCCGATGGTCGCGTCGGCGGTCAGGTCATCAAACATGGCGGGATCAAATGATTCATTGGAATCGTTGCGTGCAATCTGTGCATCGGTCTTGGTCATGCTTCTCCACGGATCGACGGAGTGGGCCGGCGTCGATCTCGACGAGCATCCTTGCCCGTATCACGGAACTATCGGTCAGGAACGGCTTTCTGCACGATGACTGTAGCGTGTCAGGACGAATGCTGGCGCCGAGCGAGGTTCCCGACTCGAGCGTTTTTTGTTCGTATTCTGATAGCGCGTTCACTCCGAGATCGGCCGGATCGCCGCGCCGCCCTGCATCGTCGCGCGGGTGTTGCGCGGGTCGGAGCCCACGACCCATGTCCCGATCGACCCGTCCATGTGGTAGAGCAGCACGGTTTCGGCTGTCGGCTCGAACCTCCGGGAAGGGCTGATCGTGGAGCCGCGATAGACCGCCGACGAGGTGACCCGGACTTCGTCGATCGATCCGCCGAAGAAGCTCATGGGGCCCCCACGACGATCGGTGTCGGCACCGATCATGAACGGGAGTGTGTTGGGGCGACGCGGGCCGGACGCGGGCGCCGCGTCGATGAGGTTCCCATCGACATAAAGCCGAACCTCGCTGCCGTCGTAGACACCGGCGATGTGCTGCCATTCGCCTTCGCGCAGCACGGGTTCGGTGGAGCGGGCCGTTCGGTATTTCCCGCCGAGATAAACGGAGAACTCGGGGGCGCCGCCCGAGACGAAGATGCCGTATTCGCTGCTCTCCGTCTTTGCAAGCAGACCGCGACGTCCTGCGAGTTTACCCGGCTTGATCCATGCTTCCACCGTGAACGGCCCGTCGTCGAGGGAGAACGCGTCGCTCGGAACAACGAGCACGTCGTCGTCGCCATCGAGATCGATCGCCATATCGACCGCCGGTCGCGGCGACGGCGAGAGCCTTGCATCGAGCGGGATCTCGAACCGGTTCCCGGGGATGGTGTATCGATTGCCGGGGAGGAGCATGTCCATCTCAACGGCGATCTCGATCGGGCGGAACGAGGCGTCCAGCGGCGCGACCGGGCGTTGGACCTTGAACGAGTAGGTTCGTGAACCTCCCGGCGTGAGCGTGCCGTGGTCGTGGTCCGGCCACGCGACCCATCGGCTGTCCGCGCTCTCGGGAATGAGCGTCAGGTCAATCGGAAAATCCGTCGGGTTCGCGAGCGTGACTTCGACAAGATCGTCCGCGAAGCCGTCCATCTCGATGGTAAGTTTGCCACCGAACTCTGGCGCCGTCTCGGCGAGCCGGCGTGCCTGGTCAGCCATCTCGCCGGTGATCTCGCGGACATCCATCACCTCACCCACGGGGACGGCCGCGTGCGCGACCTGCTCCTTGCGGACCGTCACGATATTGAAGTGGTGCAGCATCCCGGCCTCGGGGACCTGTCCCCCGTTGTGCCCCCCCACCGTTGCGAGGGTCACGTAATCGATCCCGTCCTTGGGGTCGTACCGCATGCGGTGGATATGGCCCGCGAAGACAGCGCTGACGTTGCCCGCCCTGACGAGTTCGGTGTGCACCTTGTCCCAGTCGTCGCCATACCCGCCCTTGAGCCAACGCGGGTGGTGGAGCGAGATGAAGATGTGGTCGGCGTCCTTGCCCTCTTCGAGCATGCTCTTGAGCCACTCGAACTGCTCGGGGCTCATCGTCTGGTTCTCGGGGTCGCGGAAGGTCTTGGTGCCGGTCTCGGGGTTGCCCTCGTCGGAGTAGAGCGTGATGAACATGCAGTTCTTGTGCTCGAAGGCGTACCAGAGCGGGCCGAAGTTCATCTCGTAGTGCGCCTCGTGCTCGCCCTCGGGCTTTCCGTCACCTCGCCAATACACGTCGTGGTTGCCGGCGACGGGGAACCAGGGGCAGAGGAGTTCTCCCATCACGCCCCTGTACTCTTCCATCTGCCGCATCCAGGGCTCGGTCGTGTTGTACCCCTGGATCAGATCGCCCACGGTCCAGACAAAGTCGGGCTCGAGCAGGTTCGTGTCGTGCACCGCGTCCTTGAGCACGCTGATGCCCTCGTCGGGGCCGCCGGTCCGGTCGCCGTAAACAACAAAGAAGAAGGCGTCTTCTTCGTTCGGGAGCGGGAGCGTGATCTCGCTCGACCGGTTGGTATGAAATCTCACCCGGTCGTTGCTGGTCGCGTGGTCGTGCCCTTGCTTGTGGACGTGGCGCGTGTGCGTCGGATCGATGTGCAGATTGTCCTCGGCGTGCTGGGCGAGGGCGGCCGACACGGGGAACAAGGCGGCGAGGCCGAGAAGCCCGGACACGCGGGGCAGGATGTGGGCGGCGGCACGGGGCATGGGCGGTCTCCGGTGGCTTGAATCTGTCGCGTTTGATTGAAGGTTCACGTGAACTCATCAGAGGGTACCGTCCGCTGCGATTGCCTTGCCGTTCAGGCGCGATGAAGAACGCGACAAGAAATCGTTGCCGCATCCGCAAGCACCGCAACCCACGTGTCGCGACGCGGTAGCACCCGAGACCGGCGGCATTCTCTGGGGGACTTTGCAGAGACCGACATCCACCGCCGAGGGACAGGGGATGACCGTGGACGATCACACACCGTGTGCCGGGTCTTGTTGTCGCGCCGGTTTTACGCTCACCGAGGCGGCCGTGCTGGTCGCGGGGCTCGCGCTCGGCGCGGCGCTGCTCGCGCCGACGCTTGGGTCGATGCGCACCGAATCCCGGCTCGCGGGGTCGCGCGACAACCTCCGGCAACTCGGCGAGGCCCACGCGGCGTACAGCGAGGCGAACAGCGGGTTCATCGCTGGGTTTGATTGGGAGGGTCGCCCAGCGACCGGAGGATTCGGCGGGGAATCCGGCCCTGAATATGACATCGGCTGCGGTGTTTTTCGAGAGCCGCAGGACAATCTTGAGGCCGGACAGAATCAACTCGGCGCTTTACTACGAAACGCCACCGGTCGCTGCGGACATGTAGACCCCGATCGAAAGATCGTCCCGAATCTGGGCTGGGTCCCCCATCGGCGATTCGGCCATATCCCATTGCTCGATTGGCTAGGTGCCTCGCCAACCAATCCGATCGTGGTGAGCCCGCTTGATACGCACCAGCTAGACTTCCAGAAGTACACGCGCGCCGAATTTTACCCCGATCTCCCGGGAGGCGATCCCGATCTGACCTTCGGGTCATTCTCCGACGATGTCTTCGTGAGACTCTGGCCGTACGCGTCGAGCTATCAGACCACCACCTATGCATTCTCATCGGGCCGCCCAACATCAAGTGGCTTCCTCGCGATCGAGCCGACTGAGAACGCGACGCAGCATCGCGTCCTCGACGCGAACGGGTACCGCCCCCAACTCCGCCAGTCCGTCCGCTTCCCCGCCAACAAAGCCTTGCTCTTCGAGGAGTTCGATTACTCGCAGGGCCTCGGCAGCCAAGGCCTCTACTACGCCGACCCGCTCGCGAGCGTGAACATCCTCGCCTTCGACGGGTCGGCCCGCCGGATCGCGACCGTCGACGCGAACCCGGGGTGGGACCCCGCAAACTTTCGCGATATGGACGCGACGCCCGAACTTCGCTACCGCTCCATCGACACCCGTTTCTTCCCCGACGATAGCGATCGGCCCGACCCCTACCCCGGCTACTACAAGTGGACCCGAGGCGGGCTCGAGGGCATCGACTTCGGGGCCGGCGAGATCAACACGAGTGAGTGGTAGAGAGACTTAAACACCCTTGCAAAGAGAGGCCGCGAACCGGTATTCTGCGATATCAAGTGATCAGGAGGGGATAAATGATGGGGATGCACACCAGCAGGATCGCTCGCTTTCGCGGGTTTGCACTGACCGACCTGATCGTCGTCGTCGCCGTGCTCGGCCTCGCGGCCGTGCTGGTGACGCCCGCGATCGGCACGCTGCGGACCAACGCCGGGCTGACGGGCTCGCAGGACAACCTGCGGCAGATGGGTTTGGCGAACGCGGCGTATAGCGCGGCGAACAGCGGATTCACGGCCGGGTTCGACTGGGAAGTGGACCCAAGGAGCGGGGGTTTCGATCCACCGCCAAGAAGGCAATTCGATATCGGATGCGGATCTATCAGGGAGCCGGGCGACAACCTGGAAGCAGCGCAATACCAGCTCTCGGCGATCCTGCGAAAGGCAACCGGTCGCTGCGGGGCCATCTCATCTAGTGAGAAAATAATCGCGGATCTCAACCGTTTGCCCTATTGGCGGTTTATGCATCACTCTCTGCTCGACTGGATGGGGGCCGGCGCGACTGAACCGGTTTTTACCAGTCCTCTTGATACAAACCTTCAAGCATTTCAGACGTACACCAAGCCGAGCGAGTACGGCCTGTTACCCGGTGGCGATGCCACCTACTCGGGCGGCACCTGGGGAGACTCGGTGGCGACTCGTATGTGGCCGTATACCTCGAGCTACCGCACGACGGCCTATGTATGGAGCCCGAGCAGGCCACTTCCGTCTGGTGATCTTGCAGTCGAACCAACCGGGAATGGACTTACTCTGGTCCGCGACGCGAACGCGTTCCGCCCCCAACTCCTCAGCAGCGTCGCCTTCCCCTCGCTGAAGACCCACTACTTCGAGGAGTACGACTTCTCGCAGGGTCTCGGTCTAGAAGGACGCGACTTCCGGGATCCGCTCGCGGCAGTCAATGTTCTTGCGTTCGACGGCTCGGCCCGGCGTGTCGCCACCGCCGACGCAAACCCAGGTTGGAACCCGGCGACCTTCACTGATATGACACGGTCGGGCCAGCTGCCGTACGTGCGAATCGACACACGCTACTTCCGGGAATACACAAGCGGCCACACCTTCGCTGGCCCCCACCTCTGGACACGTGGCGGACTCGAGGGCATCGACTTCGGGGCAGGCGAGGTCAATACGAGCGAGTGGTAAGGACCCAGAAGCACGAACGCATCACGCGTCGCGGCTCATGCCGTGGCACATCGAAGAGGTTTTTCAAATGACGAACCCGATGACCAACCGCATCGCACGCAGCGCCGGCATCGCCATCGCCGCGCTGAGCACGCTCCCCGCGCTCGCCGGCTCGCCCGTCGATCCGTGCGCCCCGATCGAACTCGCCGCCATCCCCGCGCAAGGGTTCACGAGGCACGTCGAACTCGTCGGCGATCAGCTCTACGTCCTCGACGGTGAGGTCCTCGACCAGGGCTGGATTTTCAACGGGGAGATCCAAGAACTCGGCTCGACCGGGCTGCGGATCTTCGACGTCGCCGACCCGGCAAACCCGATCCTGATCGGCGCGATGCCCTCTCCGGGTCGCCCCTCCGACATCGCGATCGCGGGCGACCTCGCGTTCATCGCCGACGGGGGCACAGGCGGGTTGCTCGTGGTCGATCTCGCCGACCCCGCGTCGCCGACCATCGTCGGGCTCGCCGAGACGCCCGGCCTCGCCTCGGCGATCGCCCTTCTCCCTGTCCCCGCGAATAATGAGGCCGACTTCCGCGTCGCGGTCGCCGACGGCGCGGAAGGCGTGCTTATCTACGACATTTTCGGTTCGATCCCAGACCTGTGGCGCACGGTCGACACCGATGGGCTCGCGACCGATGTCGTTTCATGGGGCTCCACGCTCGCCGTCGCGGACGGCTGGAACGGCGTGGTGTTCTACGACCTCGATAACCCGTTCCGCCCCGACGAAATCGCCCGGTTCCCCGTTGCCAACAGCGCCGTGAGCCTGACGCACGACGCCGCGAACGATCTGCTCTACGCCGCCCAGGCGATGGGTGGGGTCGCGGTCTTCGATGTCAGCGACCCGCTGGCGCCCGTCGAGATCACCGAGTACGACACGCCCGGCACGGCCCGCGGTATCGCGGTCTCGGGAAGCGATCTCTACGTCGCCGACACCTACGGCGGGCTCCACACGCTCGACGCGAGCGTGCCACCCTTCATCGGGATCGTGGAGTCGCGAGATATCAATGGTGCGCCGCTCTCGGTCGCCCTGCGCGAGCTCGACGCCGGGCCCATCGCGTTCGTCGCGGCGAACCAGGGTGGTGTGCAGATCCTGAATCTTCAGGACTGCGACGCCGCGTGCCCGGCGGACTTTGCATTCCCGGAGGGCGTGCTCGACCTCGCCGACATCTCGTTTTTCATCGGCGATTTCGAGGACCCGACCGGCTCGTTCCCGTACCAAGACAACCGGGCCGAGGGGCTCGCGCCGCCGTTCGACATCGCCGACCTCGCCGATATCACGGTCTTCGTCAACTCCTTCGTCGCGGGCTGCCCATGATGTATGCTGCGGTCCTCGCAGGGAAGGACCACGATGAACACCCACCGACGAGGCTTCGCTCGCGCTGACCTTCTCACCGCCCTCGTGTGTCTCGCGTTCGCGACGGTCGTGCTCAGCCCGGTGCAGGGCAGACTCTCGCTCGCTTCGCGTTCCGCGGGGTCCGAGGACAACCTCCGCTCGCTCGCGATCGCGAACGCCTCGTTCGCGGCGGACCACGACGACACGATCGCCAACTTCGACTGGCGTGCGTTGGACCCGATGGTCCACAACGGAAACTTCGTCCGTCAGCCTCCCTACGACATGGGCAACGGTGTCCGGTACACGCCGAAGAACACCTACGAGGCGTCCCAAGGCCAGGCGTGCTTTATCATCCGGTACGCGACTCGCCGCGACGAGAACCACCCCAAGCCGATCACGATCGACTTCAACATCATGCCCCAGCGCAGGTTCCTCTATCTGACGATGCTGCCCTATCTGGGCGGCACGCTGCCCAGCGACGTCGCCGCGAGCCCGCTCGACAAGCACCTGCTCGAATGGCGCGCGAACCCCTTCGACTACCACGCGCTCCCCGGGGGAGACCCCAAGACCGCGAGCAGTTCAACATGGTCCCGCGAGCAGGTGCTCAACCGCTGGCCGTACGCGTCGAGCTACCAGTCCACCGTCTACGCCTGGTCACCCGACGCGGTGGGATCGCACGGGAGCCTCCCGCTCGCCCCGGCCGGCGACGGGACGCGCATCGGCATCATGAACCCCAGATCCTGCACCGCCCAGCGACCGATGACCGATGTCGTCACGCCCTCACGCAAGGTGTTCTTATTCGAAGAGTTCGACTACACGACCGGGCTGGGTGTCAACGGGACACACTACACCAATGCTGAGGCGACGGTCGCCGTGCAGTTATTCGATGGGTCTGTCCGCCGAGTGACGACCCGCGACGCGAACCCGGGTTGGGACCCGCGTCGGCCCGGGGACAAGACCGCGACCGCCGAGATCCGCTATCGGCCGATCGACTCGCGGTACTTCCCCGATGACACCGGGCTCGCGCAGCCCAACGCCGGGTATTACAAATGGACCCGCGACGGACTCCGGGGTACCGATGTCAACCCGGAATCGCCGTGATTCGTTGGTTGATTCACGACCCCTCGGCATCGCCGCGAAACCCGGTCACACCCGCTTGCTCATCGCCCGGCGAAGGTCGCGGTCGATCTCGCGTTCCTTGATCGACTGTCGCTTGTCGTGCTGGGCCTTGCCCGTGCCGACGCCCAGCAGAATTTTGGCGAACCCGTCTTTGAAGTAGAGCTTGAGCGGGATCAGCGTCACGCCCTTTTGATCGACCTGCCTTGCGAGACGCTTGATCTCGCGCTTGTGGGCGAGCAGCCTGCGACGGCGGGTCAGCGGGTGCTGGATCTGCCCCGCGGGGGGGTACTCGCCGATGTTCACGTTGTGGAGGGTCAGCTCGTCGTTGTCGACGCTGATGTAGCCTTCCTTGAGCGAGACGTTCCCGTCCCGAACGGACTTGACCTCGGTGCCCACCAGCTTGATGCCCACCTCGAGCTCATCGCCGATGAAGTAGTCGTGCCGTGCCCGCCGATTCTCGATCGTTCGTGTGCCGTCTTTGGAGTTTTTCTTTTTGGGTTTGGCCATGGGCAAGGACACGATAGCGCGGCTTCACCTCAGCCGGCGACCACCTCGTTCCGCAGCACCCCGATCCCCTCGATCTCCACCTCCACCGAATCGCCCGGTTGCAGGAAGACAGGCGGCGTCCGCCCCGCGCCCACCCCGCTCGGCGTGCCGGTGAGGATCACTGTCCCGGGGACCAGCGTCGTCCCCCGGCTCAGCTCGCTGATCAGCGTCCGGACCGAAAAGACCATGTCAGACGTGCGCCCGTCCTGCATCGTCTCCCCATTCACTCGGCAGCGGATCGTGAGCGACTGCGGATCGGGGATCTCGGACACCGGCGCGAGCGTCGGCCCGAGCGGGCAGAACGTATCGAACGACTTGCCCCGGCAGAACTGCCCGCCGCTCCCCTCCTTCTGCCACCAGCGTGCGCTGACATCGTTCGCGCAGCAGTACCCCAGAACGCAGTCAATCGCGTCGCTCTCGGAGATGTCCTTGACCGCCTCTCCGATCACCACCGCCAGTTCGGCCTCGAAATCAACCTGCCCTGCCGATCGGCCCTCGCCCCCGCCCCCCGTCGCGGGGTCCGCGCAGCAGGCCGGGATGACGATGTCCTCGCGGTGCACGCATGCGCTCGCGGGGTTCTTGGTGAAGACCATGGGGCGGTCGGGGACGCCCGCGCCCCGCTCGGCGGCGTGCGCGGCGTAGTTCCTGCCGATCCCGATGATGTGCCGGATCGGGAGCGCGGTCCCCGTCGGCATCTCGATCGCGGCCCCGTGAGCGATGCGGATCATGTCCATGGATCATTATTGGACCGCTCGGCAGCGGCGGCGTTCGTCCAGGAATTCGGTTGTGGAACGCCCCGTTTTCCGCGAACATATGCTCAGGCATCGCGAATCGGCACCGGCAGACGGTCCGATTGGTTCTGAACCCGCGACGCCGACCGTTACGAGGAGACCGAGATGACCCGCATGCCAACCACCACCGCCGTCGCCGCCGCCCTGCTCGCCGCGGGCGTGCTCCCCGCGCACGCGGAAGAAGTCACCCTGATCACCAGCGATGACGCGACGCTGTACGACGACTTCGCGGGCGATTCTGCCAACGGCGCGGGCCGAGGGTTCTTCGTGGGCCGGAACAACTCCGGGAGCCGTACCCGATCGGTGATCCGATTCGACATCGCCTCCGCCGTTCCAGCGGGCGCAACGATCGATGACGTGACACTGACGCTGTATTGCAGCCGGACGATTTCACCGGCGACCCCGGTCTCGCTGCACCGCGTCACGACGGGCTGGAGCGAAGGCCCGGCCGCGCCGCAGGGCAACGGGGGCGCGGGAACACGGGCGCTCGAGGGCGACGTCACCTGGTTCTATACGAGCTTCACGCCTCCGGGCCCCGGCTCGCCCGAGTGGAACAATCAGGGGGGCGACTTCGTCCCCGAGATCTCGGGGTCGACCGTCGTCGAGGGCGAGGCCCGCTTCTACACCTGGTCGTCCGAGGGCATCACCGCCGATGTCCAGGCCTGGGCCGACGGCACACACGACAACTTCGGCTGGCTCGTTATGGGTGTCGAAACCCAGGGCATCGGCCGCACCTCCAAGCGGTTTGCCAGCAAAGAGGAAACACTCCAAGAGAGCTGGTGGCCCCGGCTGACGATCTCCTACACGACCGGGGGCGGCTGCACCGT
Organism: Phycisphaerales bacterium UBA1926; assembly: GCA_002337215.1. Taxonomy (GTDB): domain Bacteria; phylum Planctomycetota; class Phycisphaerae; order Phycisphaerales; family UBA1924; genus UBA1926. The sequence goes on from DDFO01000023.1 coordinate 22,211, forward strand.
CGCGGACGTCGCCGAGCCGTTCGGCGTCCTCGACCTCGCGGACGTGCAGGCCTTCGTCGCAGGATTTCTCGCGCAGGACCAGATCGCCGATGTTACCGCGCCTGCGGGTGTCTGGGACCTCGCCGACGTTCTGGCATTCGTCGCGTCGTACAACGCGGGATGCCCGTAACCTCACGGACCGCCCAAAGCCGCTCGATCAGCGACGCATCGCCCGATCGGTGTCCCGTCGCCACTCACCCGGGCGCGACGGCCTCCGATTCGGTGTCGCGTGACCGCCACGCGGCGATGACCTCGGCCTCCCGCTCGCGTGAGATCCCCGCCGCGTTCACGCCCGGCTGGTACTCGTAGTCGCGCGATTCCCTGGCCTCCGGGAGCCATTCATCGAGCCACGCCAGCGTGTCGCGGATGGTGGTTTCCACAGGTCGGATCGTCAGCCCGGCCTTCGCCGCCTTCGAGACATCCGTCTTGTGGAAGCCCGCCATCTCTTCGACAGGCGGGATCCACACCGGCATCGCCCCCCAGGGGCCGACGCCCTGCGACGCGAGAAACTCCGCGTCCGCCCAGACGAACTTCGCGTCCGAGTCCGTCGCGTCCCTGCACGCGGTGAGCAGATCACCGATCGTCATGGTCTTCGTCGTCGGTCCGTTCGCGTTGAAAACGCCGTAGTGATCGTCCTCGATCACATCGACGACGAACGCCGCGAGATCGCGCACGTCGATGAACATCACCGGGTCGCTCGGGTTCCCCGGCGCGAGCACCTCGCCGCCCTCGCGGATCCGCGCGGGCCAATAGGTAAACCGGTGCGTGAAATCACGAGGCCCGACGATCAGCCCCGGGCGGATCACCGTCGCCTTGCCCGGGAACGCCTCCTGCGCCGCCGCCTCGCTCCGCGCCTTCACCGCCCCGTAGTAATTCATGTCGTAGGGCAGCCGATCGATGGTGTCCGCGATGTCATCGGGCATCGACGCGAGCTCATCGCCTTCCTTGCGTCCGTCGCCCGCGGTGGACGCGTACGCCGAGAGGCTCGAGATGTAGATGTAATGATCCGCGGCGTCCTTGAGGATCTCCGCGGTGTCCTCGGTCCACGCGTGCACGCTCGCCGTGTCGATCACCGCGTCCCACCGCCGGCCCGCCGCGACCGCGTCGGTGAGCGGTGCGAGCCCCGGCTCAACGTCCGCGATCCGATTGCCGACGATCAACTCGAGATCCGGGAACATCTCCATGCGGTTCCCGCGGTTGAACAGCGTGACCTCGTGACCGTGATCGGTCAGGATCTCGATCGTGTGGGGGCCCAGGAAACCGGTCCCGCCGAGGAACAACACCTTCAGTTGCGGATCCTCCCCGGCCTGCAGAGCTAAACCCGCCGCGAGGGCGGACGGTGCCAAGGCGAAGATCCCCGCGGCGGCCGCGGTGACGGCAAGAAACTCACGACGTGATCGGTGCATGCTGTTTCCTTTCGTGTTCCCCGCCGAGCGGCGGCTGTTGTGTCGAGACCCCGACATCATCCCCGTTCATCCGATCCGCGGCGCCGCCCGGGGCGATCCCGGCGAGCCGTTTCTGGCGGATCCCCAGCCAGCCCGCGATCCAGAGCGCGACGACCCCAATGGGAATCGCGGCCGAGGCGACGTGCACGCCGAGCCACGCGAGGCCCATGTCCACGCCCGTGCCGACGGTGTCCCCGCCCCGATACACGAACGTGTCGATGCCGGCCTTCGCCTTGTACTTATCCGCCCTCGGGACCACCGTGAACAGCGTCTCCCTCGCCGGCTTGCTGAGCGCGAAGTTGCCCGCCCGCCGAGTCGCCTCGAAGACCGTCAGCACCGCGAGCGTCGGCACCAGCCCCAGTGTCGCGAAACCCACGATGGAGACCAAGGGCACGACCGCGAGCAGTACGCCGACACCAAGCCACCGCATCAACCGGCCGGTCAGAAAGAGTTGGAGGAGCACCGTGAGCGTCTGCCCCGCGACCTCAATCTTCGCGAACAGCGCCGTGCGCGCATCGTCATCCGCGATCACGGCCTCGACGATCCGCAGCTTCTCGAAGTAGAGCAGCGTGGACGTCACCGTGAACAGCAGCACCATCAGCCCGATGCCGCCGAGATAAGGCGACTCGAACAGCCGCGAAAGACCCGCCCACGCCTTGCCTCCCAGGCCGTGCGATTCTCCGTCGCGCGCCGCCACATCCCGCAGCCCGGCCCGCCCGCTCAGCACGGACGCGACAACGCCCGCGGAGACAAACAGCACGGACGCCGACACCATCAGCCCGAACGGGCCGAGATCGTCGGCGAGCTGCCACGCGTACGACGATCCCAGCATCGCGCCCGCCGTACCGCCGACACCGACAAAGCCGAATAGCCTCTTGCTTTGTTCGAGCGTGAACACATCCGCGAGCAGCTGCCAGAAAACCGAGACCGCGAAGAGATTCACGACGCTGAACCAGACGTAGAACACCTTCCCGAGCGGCTCGCGGTCCGCATCGGGGATCACGAGCATCGCGACGAGGAACCCGCCGAGCGTCACGACGATCGCCCCGTAGACACCGGGGACGAGCGCACGTCTGGAGACGCGCGACGCGACCCACCCGTAGACGACATTGCCGACGACCATCGCGCCGACCGTGACGAGGAACAGCAGCCGCACACTGTCAACACCGCTCCGCAGCCCCATGGTCTCGCGGAGCGGGCGGAGCATGAAGCAGCCGAAGAGCAAACAGAAGAACTGGGCAGCCGCGAGCAGCACGGCCGCCGCCTCGCCGGCGCGACAATCGACAACGCGCTCGAACACGGCACGCGGTGTCAATCGTCCCATGCACCGACTCCAACGGTCAACCGGCCAGGCCCTGTCACGCGCGTGGCACGGCAAGCCCGCCAGTTGACTCCCGCAGCACGTCCTCCGGCGGTCCGACAGCAATCGATCCTGCCGTGCGTACACGAACTGGATGCGCCGGACGGGCTCCCCCGGCACAAAATCGCTCAACTAAAGTCGATACCCAAGCCGGGTGGACACTCAGCCCTCGGTCCCCTCGTCGCCGCCTTTGCCGGTCGCCTTATAATCGAGCCGCTCAACGAGTGACGCGAACCCGAGCGGGTCAACGCCGCCTTCCGCTGTCGCAACCAGTTCGCTGACCGTCTGCACGGCGACGCTCGCCTGACTCAGCCGGAAGTCTTCGAGCGTTGGCGGGCGCTTGGCGCGAATCTTCGCGACCGCCACCGACCGCGAGGCCGGCATCGCCTTCACAACGACCGAGCCCGGCCCATCGAACGTATCCGCATCAGCGAGCGGGTCGAGAGCGTCTCCCGCCGCGACGACCGCCTCGCGGAACTCGACCTGATTCGCGGCCTGGTTCGGGCGCGTTGTGCCCATCGGACGCATGCCCAGATTGCCGATGAGGACATCGGTCGCGATCGTCGGCGCTTGACCATTCGGAGACCCACCCAGCGACGCGACCGCCGCGAGCCCCCCGGACAGCGCGGCCTCCTCGAACGCCGCCTGCTGCTCGCTCAGCAAATCGAACGCCCGCTTCTCTTTCATGTTCTCGACGATGCGATCTCGGATCTCATCCAGGTCCTCGGGAGGTGATTCACCCCGGGCCTCGAGCACCGTGATGTAGAAGCGAGAACCGTCCGAAGCCGTCGCGGGAGGGTCGATGATCGGCACCCGTGTCTGCACCGCGATGCGCGTGTTCTCGCCGATACCGCGGACAAGCCCCGGGAGCAGGTAGACCGGCAGACTCTGATTTCCGATCTGGAACGCGGCCTGGCCGATCCCACCGGGAAGCCCGAAGAGATCCGCGGGGCCCTGCCACGAGTCGGTCCGCCGGGCCACCGTCGGCCGCGGGATCCGCACGCCGTGCCGCTCCTGGATTGATTGGACAACATTGCCCGCGATCGTCTCCAGATCAGGCGCAGACCAGTCCGCGGGAACGACCCGGTAGATGCCTTCCTTCTCGAGTTCTCGAAGCCTGTTGAGAACCTCGCCGCGCACGATCTCGTCCGCGTCGGTCATGATCCGCTCGATCTTCTCGTCACGGATTATCCGCTCGATCTCCGCGCGGGCTGAATCGAAGTCGCCCCCGTCCGGGTTCTCGCGCTGCCAGCGGCGGCGCACCGCGACTGGGTCTGCCTCGACGACCGACGCGATCCCGGCGCGGTTGAGCGACAGCCACTCGAGCTTGAGCCTCGGGAGGAGCGTGTACCCGAAGCCGAACGGGTTGCCCCCGTCCGCCTCGTCTGTGTTCCCCGGGACGTTGCCACGGTACTCAGCAAAGAACGCCGCGATCTCCGACTCGGTCGGCTCGGCGACCTCACCCATCACCGCGTCGGGACCGATCACGACGACGTCCGCGAGCACGCTCGTCGCGTTCTCGACGAACGACGACGCCGCCCGCGCCCGCGTGAGCTGCGGCCCGCTGCGATAGAGCCGCCGCATCCGCATCACGCCCCGGACTTTCGAAAGCACCGAGTCGAACCCTGCGGTCGTCGACCCTCGGTACTGCTGCACAATCGCCTGACGGCGCTGAAGCAGCCCTTCGAAGATAATCCGCGAGATCTCCTCGGCGTCCTCAGGCGTAACGAACTGGCCCGATTGCTGCCGACGCTGGAGCTCCCGCTGCTGCTCGATGAACGCGATCTCCTGGATCAGATCCGCGCCGTCCTGCTGCACACCCATCACGCCCAGCCGGTCGGCCTCGTGCTTGAGAAGCATCCAGTGAGCCGTCCGCGTGTCCTCATCGGTCAGTCCCAGAATCGGCAGGAAATCCGGATAGAACCGTGCCAGAAGCTCCAGCTCCTGGTTTGCCTGGATCTGCTCACCCATCGTGATCTTCTCGCTGCCGAGCGTCGCGACCGTCCGCTTCCGCGGATCGGGTGTCAGCTGCTGCAGCACCGGCTGGAGCAGGAACACGACCATCAGAAGCGAACCGCCCACAGCGAGCAGGATCAGCTGGTACTTGCGAAGAAACTTGAGCATCGAATTCCCTGTCTCGTTGACGGTCTGCCGGGCAGCCGCGCGTTCTCGATCGTGTGCCGGGGGCGGCCACAAACCCAGAGGTCGAGGCCCGAAGCCAAGACGGATGCCAAGACCGAAGGCCGAATCCGAACCCCGAGCCGCGAAGTGTAGCGACGCCCCCGCGCCCCCGTGGGGCAAGAACGCCCCCGTGAGCCCATGAAAAAGGCCGGCCCAACACCGGGACCGGCCTTCGTGATATCGGATGAGCCGCGGATCAGCCGCGATAGAATTCGACGATCAGGTTCGTGTTCACATCGAACGGGATCTGGTCGCTCGTCGGCAGCGCGATGATTTTGATCTTGAGTTCCGACGGGTTGAAATCGATCCAGCCGGGAGTTTCATGCCCGGCGAGGCTCTCCATGTTCTCACGGAGAAGCTTCTCGATCCCGGGCTTGAAGGAGATCACATCGCCCACCTTCACCTGGCAGGACGGACGGTCCGTCTTCCGGCCGTTGAGCAGCACGTGCCCGTGCGACACGATCTGACGCGCCGCCCAGATCGTCCTCGCCACGCCCGCCCGGCGGACGATGTTGTCGAGCCGACGCTCGAGCAGCTGCATCAGGATCTCACCCGAGTTGCCCGGGAGCCGCTTCGCCTCGTCGACGTACTTGGCGAACTGCTTCTCCATCACGTGGTAATGGAAGCGGAGCTTCTGCTTCTCCTGCAGCCGGATGCCGTAGTCGCGCAGACGACGGCCGCGGAAGCCGTGCATGCCCGGCGCGTTCAGCTGACGCTTGCTGGTGTGCTTGGGGTTGTCCTCGATCGGCGTGCCGACGCGGCGGGACAGACGAACCTTGGGACCGGTATAACGAGCCATATCGCATTCCTTCCGTCCGGCCTGCCGCTCGCGATGGAGCCGACCGGTGCTGGATGAGCGACGCCCCGCGAACCGAGTCTTCGGGGCAGAGCGTCCGGGCAAAACCCCGACACACCGTCGAGGGCCCCAATTGAAGGCGACCGCCCCCCACTTTTCAACCCCGGGCCCCGATGCCCGATACGCTTCCGTCATGGCATTCGACCCCAACGCCGCCGCGACCGAGTCGTCCAACATCTTCGGCCTCCCCGACACCCGGGACGACGCCTCCATCGTCCTCATCCCCTGCCCGTACGACGCGACCTCGTCCTACGGCGTCGGCTCCGCCAACGCCCCCGAGGCGATCCGCGAGGCCTCCAGCCAGGTCGATCTCTTCGACCGCCGCTTCGGCGCCATCTACGAGCGGGGTCTGTTCATGGAGCCCCACCCCCCCGAAGTCCGCGAATGGTCCAGGCAGGCCCGCGTCCTCGCCGAGCCCATCATCGAGCAGGGTGGTTCCAGGGCGGGTGACGAGGACGCCGTCTCCCAGGTGGACGGCCTCTCCCGCAGGGCCGCGAGTTTCGTCTACGACCGTGCCATTGCTGCGATGGACGAGGGCAAGGTCCCGGGTCTTATCGGGGGTGAACACGGCGTCGCCTTCGGGCTCTACAAAGCGATTGCCCACCGCCACCCAGGCGTCGGTATCCTCCAGATTGACGCCCATATGGACCTCCGCCCCGCGTTCGAGGGCTTTGCCTGGTCGCACGCGTCGGTCATGCACAATGTCGTCTACGACCTCGACGGCGTGAGCCGGATCATCCAGGTCGGCATCCGCGACTATTGCGAGCAGGAAGCCAACCTCGCCGAATCACTCGCCCCGGACAAGGCCCCAGACGGCGAGACCCAGATCCTCACCTACTTCTGGGACGATCTCGCCGACGAACGCGTCGGAGGCGGGTCGTGGGGTGTCGCCTGCGAACGCATGATCAACCTTCTCCCCTCGGAGATCATCATCAGCGTCGACATCGACGGGCTCGACCCAACCCTCTGCCCCCACACCGGCACCCCGGTCCCGGGAGGGCTCAACTGGGATCAGCTCTCGCTGCTTCTCAAAATGATCAAGGAATCCGACCGCACAGTCGTCGGGTTCGATCTCGTCGAGGTCTGCCCCAGCAAGATCCCGGGGTCGTCGCCCATCGACGCATCGATCGGTGCCCGCGTGCTCTACCGCCTCTGCGGCTGCGTCTAAGGAATTCCGCCGGGTCAGTTCATCGGTGGTCAGTCAACCGACGACCGCGAGCACGCCGGACAGGGCAACCTCGAGCATGATCGAGATTCCCATCGCCAGGTAATCAAAGCCGAACCAGAAAAACAGGATGAACCCGCCCAGCATCAGCCATTGACCGTTCTCGCCGTACGCGAACTCCGCGTATCCGCGCGAGAACGATGTCGCGATGCGGCCGCCGTCGAGCGGAAGCACGGGCAGCAGGTTAAACCCCGCGAGGATGAGGTTCAGCCAGGCACCGAGCCAGAAGAACATGCGAAGGTTCCCGTGCAGCGGGTCGGCGACCCCCGATCCAACCGTCATCCACAGCACGAGCGCGATGAACGACACCGCCGCGAGCCCGATGTTCATAAGGGGGCCCGCGAGAGCAACCCACGCATCGCCATGCCGACCCCTGAGCCGGGTCGGATCCACAGGCATCGCGCCCCACGCGATCCCGATCACCGCGAACGCGACGAGGCTCCAGGGCCCCATGTGAACCAGCGGGTTCCAGGTCATGTGCCCCATGTCGCGCGGCGTCGTGTCGCCAAGCCGCAACGCCATCCAGCCGTGCGCGAGCTCGTGCAGCACGATCGAACCAATAACGAGGACCGCCCACGAGACGAGCACTGGTGCGCCCCGCTGCGGATCATTGAGAATGTCGGCGACCCACCATCCTTGCATGCACCCAGCGTAACGATCTGGTCGCACACCCGTGGCGCAAGAAAAACGGCCCGCAAGGAGCGGGCCGTCTCAGTGAACTTCAGAGACCGCTCCGGTTCAGCCAACCGCGGCGGGCGACTTCTTCGCGGTCGCCTTCGAGGCATCGACCGCGATCTCCACGAGCTGATCGAACAGCTTGGGGTCGTCGATCGCGATCTGGCTGAGCATCTTGCGATTGAGCTTGAGACCCGCGTGCTTCGCGCCGTTCATGAAAAGGCTGTAGCGGGTGCCCCGCATCTTGCACGCAGCGGTGATACGCGTGATCCACAGCTTCCGCATGTCACGCTTGCGGGCGCGACGGTCGCGGAAGGCGTAGACGCCGGCGCGGATAACAGCGTCCTGCGCACGGTACGGGCTCTTGTGGTTGGACCCGAAGTAACCCCGGGCCTGCTTGAGAAGCTTCTTGCGTGCCTGATTCCGGGCGGCACCCTTGCGAACGCGTGGCATGATTCAAACCTCCTGGCCCGGCGGAGCGCCCCGATTCACTCGGCACGGCTTCCAAACCCGACGGACACAACTCTAAAAATCAGCACAGGCAACCGCCTGCGCGACGTGACTTACTCGCTCGCGGCCGCGGCCTTTTCGGCCTTCATCGCCGCACGCTGCTCGGGCGAAGGGCTCACCCGACGCGCCGAGGCCGGCTGCGTGCGCCCACGAAGACGACGGAACAGCAGCTTCTCGGCCCGCTTGATCTCCGAGTTCCCGATGATGCTGTCCTCGCGCAGCTGACGCAGACGCTTCCCGCTCTTGTGCGAACGGAGGTGGCTGTGGAACGCCGAGCGGTGCTTGACCTTTCCAGACTTGGTCACCTTCACGCGCTTCAGGAATCCCTTGTGCGGCTTGTTCTTGGGCATCTCGAAAACCTCACAGAGCGCCCCGGAATCGCCCGGGCCGCAAAATTGGAACCAACTCGTACACGCGATCGAGCCTAGTCGGCTCGGACACGCGGGACCGCAACAATAGGCACGCGCCCCCCACTACCGCAACACCCGGCCACGGATTCACGCGTCGAGATCCCACGACGATCCGAAGATCACGGGCCCAGGAGCGTGTCGTTGGTGCCCTCGGGAAGCTCCGACCCCTCGATATACCCGTACTTTTTCCGATAATCCTGGATCGCCCGCTCGATCTGACGCGGGAGCCAGATGTTGTCGCCGTTGTCGAGCACCGGCGTCCCCCGCCACTCCAGGCTCCCGTCGAGCCGAAGGAGATGCTGCCCTTCGCCCCCATGATTGGGGCTTGAGGCCTCCGGGCTGATTCGACGGCCCGCCATCATCGCGAGCAGCATGGGCGACCGGTCCGCGAGCAGCACCGCGTCGCTCGCGAACGCATCCGTGCGCGCCCGTCCCTTGGGCATCAGCCGGTAGCTGTACGAGACCTCTTCGAGCGAAGACCAGTCCGCGGCATCGCGGTCCATCGTCCCCTGCGGTGCCGCCTCATTGCCGGGGCAGGCGAGTTCCCAGGGCTGGACGTGCCGCGTGCGCACAAGCGTGAACAGGTTTGCCGACTGCGACGCGCCGGGTTCGCCCACATGCCGCCAATCGCCACCAAATCCTGCCGTCGCCATCGGGAGCGAGTCGTTGTTGTCGATCGCGTAGAGACCCATCCCAAGGCCAGCGGCCTGCAGGTTCGAGGTGCACACACGCCGGCGGCCGTCCTCTGTGAACGAGTTCATCACCGGCATCGTGAACGCGCTGACGAGCAGCAGCGCCGCCGCTGCCGCCAGCAGATCCGCGATCCGGAACGAACGCCGGCGGACAGGCCGCTCGATCGGGATCGGCGCCGTGGCGGACGCGACCGCCTCGAGGACCGATTCGGTGCGCACGGTCCGTCCCGCGGCGATCCATCGTTCATTCTCTGGACCCAGCGTCGTGATCATGGAATGGGCCGCACCGTGCGCCCGGGCTCCACGGCGGACTCCCGAGGGCGTGCGCGCCGCGTCGTAACCCGCCATCACGAACGCTTCGAGCGCCTCGCCATCGGCCCGGCTCAGCGACTCGTCGCTCTCCCGTGCCGCCCGGACAGCGCCGACCACACGATCGGTCATCGATGCTCGCACAGACTCGTCGGTCGCGACCGGCGTATCCAACAGACCCAGCAGCCCCGCGACCCGTCTGGCACGCACACGCAGACTGGGATCGACCGACTCGGGATCGAACCCCGCGCCGACCAGAGCATCGAGCGCCGCCTCGTCTTCGGGACTAAGCACGATCGGTGGCACATCATCGCCCTTGTTCCCGGAGTAACCCTTCACGCCTCGCCCTCCTTGACAAGCGCCTTCCAGTTCCTGCCGAAGACCGCGACCGCCGAGTGGAGACGGGATTTCACCGTCCCCAGCGGGATCCTCAGATCGTCGGCGATCTGGGCGTAGCTGAGCCGCTGGAAATACGCCAGCAGCAACACCTCGCGGAGGGTCGGGCTCATGTTGTCCAAGGCTCGCTGCACCTGCGCGTCCCTTTCGTCGGTCGTCAACCGGGTATCGGGGTCTGGTGAATCGATCTCGATGAGGTCCACAAACGACACGCCCCCATCGCCATTTCGACCCCCGACCGGGGCCGAGAGCTCGGCCATCCGTCGGCGTTTCTTCTTACGCAACAGGTCCCTGGCTTTGTTCGCCGCGATCGTGAAGAACCATGGACGAAATTTGCGCGACCCGTCAAAGGTCGCCCCGGAGACGTGAATCTGCAGGAACGACTCCTGGAATACGTCCTCGGCGCCCTGACGATCACCGATCATCCGGAACAGAAACCGCATCAGATCATCGTGATACCGGTCGATCAGCGTCCGGAAAGCCCCCTCGTCGCCCTTGTCACGGAACCTCAGGAAGAGCGTCTCGTCGGTCTCGCGAGATTCGGCGAAGGCGGAGGCCGCGCGCGTCCGGGAATCGTCCTGATTGCGTTCGGCAGCGGCCATTCTCGGGTACTGTACGAAATTCGGGCCCCGCGGGATCGGTCCGCAGGAACACAGATTCCCGCCGAAGTCGTGCGAGGAACTCGCAATCAGACCACTCGAAGGGCGTTATGCCGACAGAGCACCGGAAAAACGCCCCGAACTCACCCGCCGGGGATCGCCCGCGTGGGGGAGGGGCCCGGGAGGGGCAATCCATGCGGCATGAGGCCGCCGAGCAGTCAGCACGCCCCGCCCACGACCCCGACGCGGTCCGCGCGGGTGATCCGGACCCCGCAGAGACGGCCCGGCTTGTCGCCGACGCCGCGGATGGGGACGAACGCGCCTGGGAGATCCTTGTGAGCCGATACGGCCGCCGAATCTACGCCCTCGCCAAGAGTCGGCTGCACGACGCGGATGCGGCCGAGGAGATCACGCAGTCGGTCTTCGTGACGCTCGCCCAGAAACTCAGAGGCGGGGCCGAATCGGCGTACACCGAATCCGGGAAGTTCGAGCCCTGGATTTTCCGGATCGCGATGAACCGCGTCCGCGATGAGGGGCGCAAGCGGCAGCGCCGGCGCGGGACGCTGCGAATCGAGCCCGGGATCGACATCGGTGCTGCCCCGCGAGACAACCACACCGACCACGAAGAGACACACGGCCAACTCGATGCGATGCGGGAGGCGATCCAGACACTCGACGAACGCGATCGCGAGATCATCGAACTGCGTCACCACGGCTCCCTTTCGTTCGCGCAGATCGCGGACTTGCTGAGCGAGCCGATCGGAACCTGCCTCGCGCGGCACCACCGTGCGATCAAGAAACTCCGCGAGCGGATTGAAGCCGCGGGGATCGGCGCCGAGCCGACCGGGGGAACACACCATGCCTGAGCACGTCAACAAGACCCACACGCCGGATCCCGCGTTCGATGACACGGTCGCGTTGGTCGACCGGGTCGCCGAGGCGGATCGAGGAGAACCCGACACCGGGTTCGAGGCACGCCTGATCGCATCGGCCAGGCCCGGGGTCGCCGGGAAGATCGGTGCCGGCGCGCACGGCTGGGGGCCGCTCGCACGCTCGTGGTGGATGCTGCCTGTTGCAGCCGCGCTCGCGTTCGGCGTGTTCTGGATTCGGACAGAGACAACGCCCGCTCCCGGAACCGATCCGTCGCTGAACCGAGTCGCGGCAACGATGACGCTCGCGTCGGTCGAAGCGGACCTTGATGATTTCCTGTTTGTCGACGAGTTGACTGACGCCCAGTCGGTGTTCGCCTCCGACAGCGACGCGGACGGCTCGTACGACGAACTCGCCTTGCCGAGCGAGACCGCGGACGCCCTGCTGTTCGATCTGCTTGCCGCGTACGGAGAATCGCTGTGACACACCGACGAACACGCAACAACTGCCTCGCGAGCGCACTGACGATCACCTCAGCGATGCTGGTTCTCGGATTTGGATCCGCCACCGTCTTCGCTCAAGATGAGAGCGCGTCGGAACCGGCCTCCGAACCATCGACAGAACGCGCCACAGCACCACGCGACGAATTCGTGAACCGGCTCCGGCTGCGCCTCGAGCAACTCGACGCGATGCGGGCGCACATGGCGTCCGCAGTCGAAAGGCTCGAGAGCGGCACGGAACCCGACGAGCTCTTTTCGCCCGAGGAACGCCGATGGCTCGGGCGTGCGCTCCGAGGACCCGGGGGCGACACGGATGACTGGGGCGGCTGGTTCGACCACCCGGCGATGGGGCCCGAGGGGCGGAGGCCGGGTCTCGGGGATCGGCCGGATTCGCGGGCGAGAGAACACGCCGGACAATCGAGGAATCTGCGACCTGACGGACGGGACGGACCGGATGGCGTGGGCCGGGAACCCGGCCGGGAACGCCCGCCGCCGCTCACCGACGATCAACTCGGGCAGATCCGGGAGATCATCGACGAACACATCCCGACGCTCTCGGAGCGGTTGGAAGCCGTCGAAGACAAGGATCCGGAAGCCGCCCAGCGGTTCCTTTCCCGCATCGCGCCCCGATTCCGCGATATTCTCGACCTGCGCGAGCGGGCACCGGAACTCGTGGAGGTGCGGATCGACGAACTCCGGACCGGCATGGCGATCGTCGCCGCAGCCCGTGATCTTCGCAGACTGCACGGCGAAGACCCCGAGAGCGACGAGGTCGCGAGCAGGAAACGCGAAATCCATCAGCTGCTCGCGCGGCAATTCGACCTGCGGCAGCAGCTCGAACGCGACCGAATCGGGCGGCAACTCGAGGACCTTACCGCTGCACGCGAAAGGCTCGACGAGCAGGCACGCGACCGTGACCGATTGATCGAAGGCCATCTGAGCCGAGTGCTCTCACGGACGCTTGACGGCTCACGCGGAGATGGAGAAAGCGAACAACGCAGGCGTCGGAACCGGGACAAGCCGGACGAACGCGACGACTGATGGCGCGATGACGACTGGTGCGACACGTCTGGCGTGCGCGGGAGTTCTGTGGCCGAGTCTTGTCGATCAGGTCGCGATCGAGCCGGCGGGGATCTCATCGCTCATCGGCGTGAGCAGGACGACGCTCCGATCGCCCCCAGAGCCGTCCTTGGGCGCATCGCTGGCGGCGAGAAGCATCCCGCGTGATTCTTCGCCCCGGATCTTCCGCGGCGCGAGGTTCGCCACGATGATGATCCGCTTGCCAACCAGCGCGTCGGGCTCGTAGTGACCCTTGATCCCGGCACAGATCTGGCGCGGCGTGCCAGAGCCGTCGTCGAGTTGCAGCTTGAGCAGGCGGTCCGCGTTGGGGTGAAGCTCCGCCTCGGTGATCACAGCGACGCGGAGGTCAACTTTCGCGAACTCATCGAACGAGATCTCGGGCTTGAAGAAGCTCTCGGTCTGGGCCGGGGCGTCGGTCGTGTTCTCGTTCTGGCTCGTGGTCTCGCTCATCGCAACACTCCGCGTGGTTCGGGTTTCAACAGTCCACGCGATGCTAGGACCGCTCGATCAGCCATCTCCCGGGGTGCCTCCGGATGTGCTGTCCGCCGGGCCCGCTCGCTCGTCCTCGATCTCCACCGAGTTGCCCCCCACCCACCGCCCACCGCGGAAGAGGTTGAGGTCCGGATCGAAACCGACGGCGTCCGCCACCGCGGCGGGGTCCGGGTCTCTCAACGGCTCGGCCAGGTCGGCCGCGAGCTGCGCCCCCCACGATCGCTGCACCCCGCTCAGCACCCGAGACTCGAACCGCAGCGTCGCGAGCAGTCCACGGTCGTCGAGTTCCCATCCCGGGTTTCCCCGGCAGGTGAAGCACCGCACCCGCGGCCCGCGCAGCCCCCCCTCGGGTGTACGCACAACCCGGTCGTTCTTGCATTCGGGGCAGGGCCAGCGGTCCGCCTGCTTGTCGAGTTCTGTCAACACATCGCCCGGACCGGTACCCGTCAGCAGCCCCGCGTACCAATCGAAGACCTCCCGGACCCGCTCGTCCCGCAGGGCCTCCCGCGCGCGCAGCCCACGCCCGGCGCGGAGCAGGCCCAGCGTCTCCGCGGCCCGGAACGCCGCCTCATCGCTCACCACGCGCTCGACAGTTCGGCTCCAATCGGGCTCGGCGTACCGCGGCTCGATCAGCCGCACGATCGACCACAGCCATCGCCGGTCGCGTTCGAACCGCGTCGTGTCCGCGAGCGCGATGCACGCGCTCGCCTGGGTTCCCGCGTCGGTGCCCGCGAGCCGGGTCTGTTCGTACGCGATCGTGAACAAGCGTCGCGCCAGCCGCGTATCCGTATCGGTGCGCGCGGTTGCAAGAACTTCCTCGCCCAGTTCGAGATAGCCGATCGGATCGCCGGGAGTGAGGGCCTCGAGCCGATCCGTATACGCTCGCTCGGCGACGCCGTCTCCGCCGTCATCGGGGGTATCGGGGCGGGACGTCTGCGCGGATGCACCGCGAACCGCGAGCATCGCGAGGATGAGCAAGAGAAGAGTCTGTGCCTGATTCCGTGCGTTCATCAGACGCCCTCCTCGAAACGTGCGATCCAGAGCCTGAGCATAAATTGTTCGGTTTGTTCGATCTGTTGAAGCACGCTGCGCGACCGTCCCCGGGATCGCGTCAGGTCGGCGAGCATCGTCCCGACGTCACCCGCCCGAGCGGAGCCTTCACCCGCGATCACGAGCGCCATCGACTCGGCGAGCGCGAGCTGGTGCGCGTGGAAGACCTGCACGATCCCGTCGGCCGACGAAAGACGCGCGGCCCGACGCGACACGATCGATTCGACCGACAGCCCGGAGATCGGGGCGGGCGGGCGTCGCTCGGCCGCGGCGATCCAGCGGGCGGTGAGTTCCCGGGCCGATGCGTCCGAACCGACCCGTGCTTCGGCGGCCGACGATGGGTTCACGCCCATGGGGTTGAGCCGATCCGTGTAGGCCTCGTCGAGCAATCCGCTCAGCGCGTCGAGCCTGGCGTACTCGCCTCGCCCGGCGATCAGTTGCAACAGCCGCTCGACGAGCGCCCGCCTCGCGTCAACATCCCAGGTCGGATCACCAATGCCGGGGAGCGACACCCCCGCGATGCGCTCGACGAGCGCCCCGTTCCGCGTCGACTTGGGCATCAGCGGCAGCGCCTCGAGAACCGCGTTCACGATCGTGGGTGTGGACGCTTCCGATTCCACGATCACCGACGCCGCCTCGCGTACGCGGATCGGCGATCCGCGCAATGCCTCGGCGACGATCACCTCGGCCTCCATCGGCCCGAGCGATGCCCGCGACCCCGCCATCGAGAGCAGATCGAGCCGCTCGTCGATGTGCGAGCCCGCTGAAAGATACTCCTGCGCCCATGTGCCGCCCCCGGTGCGGAGCAACCCGGACAGGTCCGGCACACCGTCCGAGTTGAGGACCGCATTGATCGGGTCATCCAGAGCCTTGAGCAGGTCCGCCGCGGGGTCGAACTCGGCCCGCCAGATCATCGCCGCTGCGGTGTTAAGGCGTGCGAGCCGGACGGCGTCGGAGAGCTCAACCAGGCCGAAGCCTTCCCCGCCGCGTGCGGGTTCCGCGTCGATCTCATCATGTGCGCTCGCGAGGAACATCGCGAGCGTCTCGCCCGTGTCCGCGTCCTGGGCGATCCCCCAAAGTTCTCGGAACCTTTCGCGCAGAGCGCGCCGGTCGAACTCACCCGCGTTGCGGGGCAGCACCATCGCGTGGTTCACCCCCCCGGCGGCGCTCTCGTTGGCGAGCGCGAGGGTGATCACGTGGAGCTCGTCGACGCCCAGAGAGCGGTCGCCGAACACGCGCACGAGCCAGGACCTCGCGGCCGACCCTTCCGACCAGTCCATCGCACCGATGACAGCGGCGAGCGTTTCGGTATCCCCTGCCGAGTCGCGCGAGCCCTGCCGGAGACGGCCGTCCGCCGCCGCGATGAGCATCGAAGCGACGAGGTCCTCATCACCCAGCGAGGCCGCGACGACCGACTCGACCCACGCGTCCCAGACTTCACGGGGTGCGCTGTCGATCCCGGCGGGGGAGAGCGGGTCGGCGAGACGCCGCAGCATCGCGATCGCCCCGGCCCGGAAACTCTGAGCGTTTGGTGCGCCGCCCGCGAAGACCGGCGCGATGGTGCCGTCGATCCGCCGCGCGAGCGAACCGGGCAGGTTGGCCTCGCGTCGGAGCCTGACGAGCGTGCCGGTTGACCACGCCGCCCGCCACACATCGTCAGCACCCGTAGTCCGCCCCGGCGAATCCGGGTCGCCAATCCGCATGACACCCGCGGCGAGCACAGTGAAGGCGCGATCGAGCATCGCGCCCCGCCCCGAGACGCGGTAGACGAACCCGATGATGAGATCCTGGGCGGCGAGCCGATCCGAGACCGAAAACTGCCCCCACCGCTCAGCGAGCGAGCCAACAGCGCGCTCGAAACCGCCGAACGCGGCCTCGGGATCGACCGCGAGCCCTTCGGAGGCGACCTCCAACTCGTGCAGGATCGCGGGCGCGTTGTCGAGCTCACGGGCCCCCGACACTCGAGTCGCTTCCGCGTCGGAATCGGGCGCGGGATCAACGGGCGGGCGGACCACGCGGACCGGCGGTGTGTTGAGTTCCGGCGGCGCGTTCTCACCGCCGACGATGAGCAGCGTGACCCCGGCGGCGAGCACCATAAGCACGACGATCGACGCCACGACAAGAACCGAAGTCAGCATCGACGAGCCGGATGGGGTCCCGCTGAGCAGCTCGACGTGCTGACTCGTTCGCGGATGGTCGTCATCCGATGATCGCTGCACCGGAGGGATCCCGTTGCCCTGCGGGACGTCCTGCTGCGGACCCCGCCTCGCTGGCGGAGGTGTCGCAGCCGCGACACGGGGCGGTGCCGCACTGCGGGTCTCCGCGATCACCGTCGTCTGGTGCATCGCTCCACGACCGATCGCGCCGGCGAGCGGCCCCACCGAGGACGCGGCGGTGCTCGCATCGACGCCCCGAGCGTGCGCGAGCTTGATGAATCGGTCCCTCGCGGCCGGTCCCCAGCCGCCCTCGGCGCCGATGCTCCGGAGCAGGTCTGCCTCGAGTTGGTACGCCGAGACCGGGCGAACAGCCGAGGGCTGGCTTGGTCTTGCTGATCTCTGCGGGGGTAGTCTCGTCGTCGCGGCAGCACGAGACGGTTGCGGCGTGCTGCAGAGCCGTTCGACCAACGCCGCCCGGACACCGGGATCGAGCAGATTCGCCGCCGCGGCGTGGACCGCGAGACGGGCCTCGTCCGCGGACGGTGTGCGGCCCTCGGGGTGGCGGTCGATCTGCGCCATACGGTCGTGGACCGCCTTCACAACGGTCTCGTCGTCCACGTCGCCCGGGGGCAGGCCGAGGACGCCGAACGGGCCGTTGCGCAACACGCCCGGCCCCAAGAACCGCACCGTCGGGTCGTTGGATCGGTTGGAAGGGCCCAGCCCGCTCATGGTCGGCCTCCCGAGCCTGTCCCGGACGCAGGACCACCTGCCGTACCAACGCCTGCCTTTAAGCGGTCGGCGAGCGCGCGCAAGCGGTCGCCCCAGGGGGCGGGGCCGAAGCCGGGGTAGAGCACGGCGTGCTGCGCGATCGCCGCCCGCGCCGCGTCGGGGTCCGCGTCGGCGAGCAGGCGGATCGACTCGTGCCGCGCCTCGTACCACGCGGGATCCGTCGGGGGCAGCGCCGCGACGAGGCGGTCCCAGGTCTCCCGTGCGACGACGACTTCACCCGCGACCTCAGCGTTGATCGCGAGCCGACGGAGCATCGCGGAGGTCGGCGTGTGCGATCGCATCACGAGTCGATCAAGGTCGAGCGCCACCATCAGCATCACGCGGTCGCCTTCCGATTCCCAGATCGACGTCGCGGCGCGCGCGACGGTGTCGGCCACCGACAGCTTTGTGCGCGCGACCTCGCCCTGGCCCAGCAGGCTCGCGCCGATCTCGACGACGCGGCGGGCGTCAGCTGTGGCTTGTGATTCAGCCCAGGCCGACCGTGCGCGGTCAAACAGGAACCGCTCCGCGGCCTCGAGATACGCCCCGCCCAACGCGGTGAGTTCCCGGTAGGCAGCGTCCTGAGCGTCGGCGTCGCCCTCGGCGATCGCGAGCTGGAGTTCCCTGTAAACCAGTTCGTCGGCGATGTCGGCCTCGGCGACCGCGCCGGGCGTGCGCACGCCGATTTCGTTGATGGCACCGAGCGCTCGGCGGGCCGCGGGCGGGTCGGCCGCGAGTGGGGTCAGCGCCGCGTCGAGCACCTGACGGGTCCGGATCAGCAACACACCAAGGCGGGTCGTATCGCCCGACCGGAGGTCGCGGAGACCCGCATCGATGCGCTCGAGGGCGACGAGCAGAAACCTCGATGCGATTGTCGAGCGGTCCGGCTCTCTGCTGCGGGCGTACGCGCGGTAGAGCGTGTCGGCGGCGTGCGCACGAGCCGTCCCGTAGATCGGGCTCGAGCGCTCGAGTTCGAGGAGCATCGCGACCGCGGCGTCGGTGTCGAGCAGGTTGTCATCGGCGAACCGGAGCAGCAGCCGGGCGGCGCGGTCCGTGCCCGGGTAGGTGCGCACGTAGAGCGCCGCGGCGGCGCGGAGACGGTCCTCCAGATCGGTTCGGCCCGATTCGAGGGCTCGCTCGAGTGAGGCAACAAGCATCCAGAGCGACTCGGCGTGCCGGTCGCCCTTGGTCGCGACACGGACGGTCTCCTCGAACCGTTCCGCGGCGTCGGCGGGCGTGTCCTTGTAATAGAGCGACATGCCCAGCATGATGCCGGTGTTGGCACGTTCCTCGATGAACGCGGAGGCGTCCGGGTTCTCAAACGCGTAAGCGAGCAGGTCGGCGGCCTCGAGGTAAGCCTCGACAAGGGACGGATCGCGGGTGGGCTTGCTGTCGTCGGCGCCCGAGGCGGCGTGCAGATCGCGGGCGGCCCGGTAGGCCCTCAGGCCGCGGACGTACTGGGCGATGAAACCCTCGTCGCCTATTGGGAGGGTCCCGAAGCGTTCGACGAGGTCGAGGACCTGGGTGGTCTCGCTCCGGGCGATGAGATCGGAGAGGGCGCACTGAACAATGGGCTCGGCCACGGCACGGCGGGCGGCATCGCTGTCGGGCGCTCGCACGGCGTTGAGCACTTCGACGGCGAGCAGGCGGGCCTCCGCGACCCGCAGCGGGCTCGGGGAGGGCTGGCGGAGCCCGGCGTCGCGCCGGCGTTCGACGGTGCGGGCGAGCGCGTCCCACCGGCGCGCACCCGTCAGGATCGTGAGCCGGCGGTTAAAGAGTTGCGCGATGACGTCGGGGTTCGCGTCTTCGGCCTGTTCGAGCGCTTCGAGCCAATCGACGGCGAGGCGGTGGTTGCCGTTGAGCCCTTGGCAAAGGGCGACGCCCACCGCGGCGCGGGCGACGTGTTCGTAACGCAGCAGCGATTTGGGCATCCTGTCGATCGTGGGCTCTCGGCCTTCCCCCCCCAGCAGGACGCCGAACGACTCAAGTGCGTCGCGGAGGGGCACGCGATCATCGGTCAGCATCGCGTGGTAGTAGCTCGACCACCCGGTATAGTAGCTCGCGAGGGATCGCTGACGGCGGGCCTCGGCGAGTTCGGCCCGGAACCCCGCGGGGTCGGCGATCGTGCCCTGCCGTTCTCGGCGTTCCATGCTGAGCACCCGGCGATCGGCCGTATGTGCGAGAACGGACAGTTCCCCGGCGATCGAGGCCATCGACTCGGCGGCGCGCGTCACCTCGTCGCCCTCAACGATCAGAAGCCGGGCCCGCTCCGCAGTCTCCTCAGCACGCAGATAGCGGGCCTTGATCAGCGCGATGCGGAGATCGAACGTGTCGGCCGCGGGGACATCCTCGAGCAGTTCTCCCGCTTTAGAGATCGTGTCGGCCTGGAGCAGCGGATCGTTGCTCCCGGCGAGGATCCGGGCGTAGGCGGCCCCGAGGCGTTCTGCGATCTCGATGCGCCGGGTGCCCGTCGCGCTCGCAAGCATCGACTCGAGGTGCTGGGCGAGCAACGTGTCGAGCCCGCGTTGCTCGAGGTACTGCTCGAGGCGGCCTTCGCGGGAATCATCGGGCGCGGACTGGCTGGCCTTGGCTGTGCACAGCGTGCATGAGATCGCGCCCGCGAGAATCGCGGCGAGCGCCCGGCGGGGGCGGGTCCTGGTTTCACTCCGACGAGGGGACATAAGTTCTCTTGGTGTATCCGGCATCGAACGCGGCTTGCATCGCGGCGGCGACGTCGGCGATCGGGACCGCGTCGCTCACGCGGAAGATCACGCCCTGTTCTTTGGGGAGGGCCCGCAGGATGTTGGTCAGGCTGTTGGTGGACTGGAGGCGGTGCGAGCCGAGCTCGTAAACGGTGATCCCGTCGAAATCGCGGACCCGGACGATCTGTGGCTGGAGCGTTGTCGGGGCGCCCGCACCGTCGGCCCCGAGCGTTGCGGAGAGCTGCTCTTCGTCGGCGCTGAAGCTCGCGGTGACCATGAAGAAGATGAGCAGGAGAAAGACGACGTCGATCATGCTCGTCATGGGGAGGACGCCTAGCAAGCCCGATTTCACACGCTTCTTCGCGTTTCGTTCGCCAAATCGCATCAGCCGCCCCCTTCCGACCGGGTGGCGATCGCCCATCGGCGGACGCCGAGGCGTGCGAACTCATCGGCGAGACGGTTGATCGCGCCGGAGGCCGCTCGCTTGTCGGGGCGGATGAGCACGGTCATCGCGGCGGGATCGGCGAACCGGTCGGCCTCGCGTTGAACGATCGCGAGGACGCGGTCGAACGGGAGCGGGCGTGCGTCGATGACATACGCACCCTCGAGCGTGATATCGATCACGAGCGTCGGGGCGTCCTCGGACTGGTCCTCGCCTTGCTCCTGGGGCAGATCGACAGTGGTCCGGCTGACCTGGCCGAACTGGCTCGTGAACATGAAGAAGATGATGAGCTGGAGAACAACGTCGATCATGGGTGTGAGATCGAAGACGCCGATGCCTCGGGCTCGCTTTCGGGGGCGGAGCATGGGTCAGGCGCTCCCTCGCGGGGTCGCGGCGGGTTGCCGGGGCGGGGTGTTGGTTGGATTGGTTTTCGCGGGCTGGGACTGGTGGTGCTCGATGTGGGTCGTGAGGCGTTCGATGACCTCGCCGATCTCGGTGATGAGCGTGTCGATGCGGTTGCGGAGGAAGGTGTAGATCGCGGTGCACGGGATCGCGACGATGAGACCCATGACGGTGGTGATGAGGGCCTCGGAGATGTTGCCGGCGAGGTTGTCGGGGCGGACGGGGCCCTCGACGCTGCTGATCGTATCGAACGCGCCGACCATGCCCACGACGGTACCCAGCAGGCCCAGCATCGGGGCGATCGAGGCGACGAGACCCACGATGTCGGTCATGCGGTGGAGCCTGGCGGTCTCTTGTTCGCCGAGTTCTTCAACGGCGTTCTTGAGTTCGAGGTAGCCGAACGGCGATCGGGCGCAGCGGATCAACGCACCGCCCAGGACACGGGTGAGCAGGCTCCGGTTTCCGTCGGCCTCGCAGTACTCGATCGCGCCACGGATGTCGTGGGCTGCGAGGAGGCGGTCGAGGTTGTCGATGTGGTCGTCGGGCGCGAGCCGGGTCATGCGGATCGTGAAGAGCTGGGCGATGATCACCGCGGTCACGAAGAACGAGAGGACGATGATGAGCAGTCCCACCTCGCGCGACTCGGCGATGTAGGTGAGCAGCGTCTTCTCGGTGCCGGCGGGCAAAGCGGTCGCGAGCGTGGGCAGGAGGCCGCCCGGGCGCGATACGCACAGGCTGATCAGTTGGTCCATCGTTGGGCTCCGGGCGGTGAATCGACGGTGGACGCGAGCGTGCGCGGCGTCGTGGGAACAGAATGTGCGAGCCCGGGCAGTTGCCGGACGGGATGATCGGGATACTCGCGGGCAAGGTCGGCGCGAATGGTGTCGGCCGCATCGTCGTCACCAAGCCGTTCGGCGGCGAGGGCGGCGTCGGCGAGGGCGATGCCGGTGAGATAGGGGGTGACGTCGGCGTCGGTCGCATGGATCGAGAGCAGCGTCAGGATGCCGGCACGCTGATCGGCGGGGTCGGGTTCTCGGAGAAGGCTCCGGCCGATCGCGAGGCTCGCCCAGACCGAACGCCAACGGCCTTCGCGGGTGTCGAGTTCTTTGAGCAGCGATTCACGGGCAGCGGCCCGGACCTCCGCCCCCCCGATCTGAGCCAGCACCACCTGAGCGACGAGCCGACCGCCCTCCCTCGAGGAGGCGGCTTCCGCGGCCTGGGAGGTCGCCGTCGGGTCGATCGGGTCACCCAGCGCGTAGCGTGCGGCGGCGCCGTACAGCGTGCGGATCGCGTCGGCGGGCTCGCCCGGACGCGTTGGCTGATCGCCGGTGGTCGATCCGGGCAGTTCGAAATCGAGCGCGTCGGCGAATGCCCGGGCGGGGAGGCTGTCGAACCAAATCGGCGGGAGAGTCGGGACGAGGCGGGTCCGGCGGTCGATCGCGGTGAGCTGGAGATTCCAGTCCGGGTTCGCGGCAGGAGCGGCCGCGAGGTTGGCGGCGAGTTCGAGCCACGCATCGACCGCTGCGGCGCGGGCGTCTCGGCGGAGCCGGCAGCGGAGCAGACCGTCCGCGACAACGGCCTGGGTCGGGCCCACGGTCCCGCGCGTGCGCTCGAACGCGGACTCGAACAGGGGCTCGGCGCCGAAGGAATCACCGCGTTCGAGTCGGCTCATCGCGCGCCAGATCTCCCGGCCCATCGCGAGGAACGACGCGGTGTCGTCGGTGATCGGACCTTCGATGGTCCGGATGGCGTGCCAGGGGACGGTGTGCTTCGTGCCGGCGTTTGTGCCGGCTTTGTTGAGTTCCAACGCCGCGATCGAGGGCTCGATGGTGTCGGCCCCGATGCGTTCGCCCTGCCAGGTTTGAATGATGAACCGGGGCTCTTGTGCGATGTCCTCTGCAACTTGGCTTGCGTCCTGAGCGTTCGCCGTCCGGGGCGTGACACCGAAGACGACGCAAAGGGACGTCACAGCGAAGAAAACGCATAATCTCCGGGTCGTTCGGGGCATGGTGTCTGTGGGGTTCATGGGACTCATGGCGTGACACTTACGTGTCGGAACTGCCCCCCGCTATCGGCGGCGATGCGTCGCATCATTGTGCGGACTTCGGAGCTGGCGGCGCTGTTTCTGCTCGGCTCGCCGAAAAGGATGCAGTGGATCGGGATCTCGGATTTCGCGTTGAGTGCAACGAGTCGGTCCGGGATTTCGTTGCTGAACTGGCCGTCGGTCATGAAGTAGATCGCGTCGGGGCGGACACGCTGCCCGAAGACGAGTTCGAATGCGCCGAGCGGCTTAGTCCCGCCCTGAGGCTCGACGCGGGCGATCTGGCGTCGGGCCTCGGATTTCGATCGCTCGGAGGCGTCGCGCCAGCGGACCCGCCCCCCGAGCACGTCGGGCTGGTCGGAATAGAAGACGATGAAGAACTCGCCGTTGTCGAGCAGCGCGAGAACGGATCGGGTGAGCTCGGCCCGTGTGCGGGTCATCTTGTCGCCCCGCATCGAACTTGAGCGGTCCACGATGTAGGCGAATCGGCTCCCTTGGGCTTCGAGTCCGAAGAACGACGCGCCGCCACCGCCTCCCGACCCGGTGGTCAACCCGCCGCCTTCCCGATCACCGATGTCGCCCGCGCCGGTGTCGATCTCGATGTCGAGGCTGGACTCGGTGAGCGACTCGGCCGTGGTTGTTGATTCTGTGAGTTCCGTGACAGCGGGATCGATGGGGCTCTGGGCCTCGGGGACCATTGTCTCGGTCTGGCTCTCATCCTCGGGGAACATCGCCGCGAGTTCGGCCTCGGTCATGACGGCGAATTCGACTTCACCCGCTTTGCCCACGCCCCCAGCGTCGGCGTTGGGGTAGCGGACCGTGAGCCAGCCCGCGACGAGGCCGATGACGACGTGGAGCAGCAGCGAGATCACGACACCAGCGACGGAGGCGCGTGTGACCCACTTGATGACCGATGCGACGGGGTCGGGATAAGACTCGTCGGTGTGCGGAGCCGGCCCTGGCTCGGCGATGACCCGCTCGGTCGGCTGTTCAGTCGTCTGGGTTGTGTCCGCCGCGTCGTGCGGGGGAACGTTCTGCATCGGCGTGCCTCTGCGTGTCTGTTCGTCGGCGGGCGACTCTGTGCGTTGGAGACTGTCGGGTTCTCGGCTCGGTCCGTTCGCGATCCGCGGCCTGACCCGTCGGATTTCGGTGGTCCCGGGCAGTGTATCGGTGCTCGGGGGTGTGCCGCCCCGTGTTTTCTCGGACCCCGATCCGACCCGACCTCCGCCCGCCGAGGGCGTCGGAGACGTGAATCCGAAGATCTGTACCGCCGGATCGGCGTTGCGGATGCGTGTACGCTTGCGTCAGAGGCGAATGGATTCTCTTCGATCCGCGGATCCCGAGGGTGTGATCGACCGCCGAATCCGGCTGGCGGGGTTGACGGGCGTGATCGGGGTGCGTTTGCTGGGCCGGGTGTCGGCGGTGGCACACCGAGATCGAGACAGGGCCGCGGGGGATCGCCCGGGCCGAGGCTCTTACAGGGTCGGAGAGCATAATGAGCGGTGCGAACGGTTCGGGGCGCGGAACGGTTTCGGATTCGGACGGGTGGACAAGCAACGGCAAACGCCTGCTGGTCAAGCTCAGCGGCGAGGCGTTCTGCAAGCCGGGCGTCGGGGGGATCGACCCCGCGGAGCTCGAGCTCATCGCGGGCGAGATCGCCGATGCGCGGAACCAGGGGGCAGAGATCGCGGTCGTCGTGGGCGGGGGCAACTTCGTGCGCGGGGCGGAACTCGCGGCGCGGGGCGATATCGTCCGGGCGACCGCGGACTACATGGGCATGCTGGGCACGATCATCAATGCGCTGGCGCTCAAGGACAAGCTCGAATCGATGGGGACGCCTGCGAGGGTGTGCTCGGCGCTCGAGATCCGGCAGGTCGCCGAGCCCTTTATCCGTGGGCGCGCGATCCGGCACCTCGAGAAGGGCCGGGTGGTCGTGTTGGGTGCGGGGACGGGCAACCCGTTCTTCACCACCGATACGTGCGCCGCGCTGCGGGCGACGGAACTCGGGTGCTCGTCGTTGCTGAAAGCAACCAAGGTGGACGGTGTCTACGACTCGGACCCCAACACGAACCCCGATGCGACGCGGTACGACACACTCACATTCGAGGAGGCGATCGAGAAGCGGCTGGGCGTGCTCGACACCGCGGCTTTCGCGATGTGCGAGGAGCACAACATCCCGATCGTGGTCTTCGACTTCAAGAAGCGAGGCAACATCGCCAGGGTCGCCTCTGGTCAGGCGATCGGTACCACCGTTCAACGGTGACGAAACGCCCGGCAGCGGCACAGGACGAACGAACACACGGCGAATAGAATCTGACCCCGGCCCGATGCTCGATGCGGGCCGCAACGAACCGACGGAGAACACGGCATGACGACGACACCCGACGCGATCCTGAAAGAGGCCGAAGCGTCGATGAAAAAAGCGATTGAGTACCTCGGCAGCGAGCTTCGGGGCATCCGCACGGGGCGGGCGTC
Source organism: Phycisphaerales bacterium UBA1926 (assembly GCA_002337215.1). Taxonomy (GTDB): domain Bacteria; phylum Planctomycetota; class Phycisphaerae; order Phycisphaerales; family UBA1924; genus UBA1926. The sequence goes on from DDFO01000023.1 coordinate 47,886, forward strand.
GACGGCGCTGGTCGATTATGTCAAGGTCGATTACTACGGCTCGATGACGGACCTGAACCAGCTCGCGGCGGTGAGCACCCCCGAATCGAACCAGATCCTGATCAAGCCGTTCGACGCGGGCAGCGTGCAGGCGATCAAGCAGGGGATCGAAAACGCCGGTCTGGGGCTCAACCCCCAGATCGAGGCGAAGATGATCCGCATCACGATCCCGACGCTCGACTCGAACCGCCGCAAGCAACTCGTCGGCCAGGCGAAGAAGCACGGCGAGGAGCAGAAGGTCGTGCTGCGGAACACGCGGCGGGACGCGAACAAGATCACCGACCAGCTCGGCAAGGACAGCGACGCGCACATCTCCGAGGACGAAATCTCCACGCTCAAAGACGAGATCCAGGAGCTGCTCAAGAAATACGAGGCCGAGATCGAGTCGATGGTCAAGAAGAAGAGTGACGAGATCAGCGAGGTCAGATCGAGGCTCTGACCTTCACAAATGAAAAACGCCCGCTGGCTCAGCCGCGGGCGTTTTTTTTTGGTTCCGTGTGCTCGCCTGCGTGCGGTTACTCGAACGAGAGGACGCTGGGCGCGGTCAGCAGGACGGGCTCGTGCCTCAACATGCTCGCCCGGCTCCACGCGTCGCGGAGTGCGGCGAAGCGGCGATCTCCGAGCACGCTGCGGAGCATTTCGATCTTCTCGGCCCCGATCGGTGCGGAGACGAAGCCGCCCAGCGCCTGGCCGATCATTTCCTCAAAGCTCGGAGGCTCCGGGAAATCCATAAGGTCGTACTGATAGAGGCCGAGTTCGCTGGCGAGCGATTCTGTCGCGTCGGCGAGCGTGCCGACGCGGTCGGCCATACCGAGTTCGACGGCATCGCGCCCAAGGAAGAGCCGGCCCTCGGCGGTCTTGCTCAGGTCGATCGCCGGCCTGCCCTGCTCAACGCGGGACGTGAACAGGCTGTAGGTCTCCGCCATTTTCTGACGCACGAGGGCCGTCTCGGCCTCGTCCCAGCCGGACACCATGCCGAACATGTCGGCGTGGGGCCCTCGGGCGCGGGGAACAATGTTGATCTTGGCGCGGTCGATCAGATCGCCGAACGAGAGCTTGCCGCCCACGACACCGATCGAGCCCACGATGCTCGATTCGTTGACGAAGATCTTCTCGCCGCCGACCGCGATGTAGTAGCCGCCCGACGCTGCCATCGAGCCAACGCTGACCCAGACGGGCTTCTCTTCACTCAGGCGGTCGAGGCCCTGCCAGATCACCTCGCTCGCGATCGCGGATCCGCCGGGCGAATCGATGCGGACGATGACGCCCTCGATGTTGTCGTCTTTGCCGATCTGCTTGATCGCGTTGCGGATTGTCCGGCTGCCGACCGACGCCGAGGAGAACGGACCCTCGGGAGTCGAGTCTCCGTCCATGATGGCGCCGTCGATGTGGAGCACGGCGATGGTCGGGCCTGTTGTCACGCGACGCACGGGCTGGAACATCTGCGAGAAGACCAGGAACGGGTTGGACATGTCGGCCGACGTCGACTCGTCGTCGATCAGATTCCCGGCATACAAAAACTCATCCCCTGACCAGCCCCCGGTGATCGCCTGCTGCTCGACATGATCGA
>DDFO01000023.1:49514-51945 GCA_002337215.1 Phycisphaerales bacterium UBA1926
CGAGCAGGTCGGCGAGATCAACCTCGGCGTCGATGAGCCCGGCGTCAATCGCGGTCTCGCCGTCTGCCATCCACGCACGCTCCATCGCGGCGTCGAGAGCCGCGTCGTCGAGCCCGCGGCCCGCCTTGAGCGTCCCGCGGATATCGGCGTACATCGCGTCGAGGAGCCCCGAGATGTTCTGGTCCCACGCCTCGCTGGGCGCGGCGTTCTCGTACATCTCGTTGGCGCCCTTGTAGTCACCGACCTGCACGAAGTCCGCCTCGACACCGAGCCATTCGAACGTGTCGGCGAGGAACATCTCTTCCATGTAGATGCCCGGGAGCGAGACGGCCCCGCCCTGCTGAATGATGGCGTGATCGGCGTGGCAGGCCGTGAGCAACTCGGCGGTCCCGTACCCCTCCGCGAACATGTAAAGGTCCTTGCCGCTCTCGCGGAAGGCGTCCATCGCCTGCCCGATCTCGGCGACGTCGGTCGTCGAGAGCATGGCGTCCTTGAGGCGGACGATCACGGCGTTGATCTCATCGTTGTTGCCCGCGTCGTGCAGCGCGTTGATGTAATCGCCGACTGTGTGCGTCGCCGGGCCGAACAGTGCCATGCCGGCGGACCGCGTTGGGGGGGCACCCTCGATCTCGAGCATGCCGACGCGATAGGGCGCCGCGGCCGAGAACCCGGCAAGGCCTGCGAGGCTTGTGACGAGGACTGCCAGGGGGAGTGCGGAGCGGACGGATGAACGCATGAGACCTGCCTTTCGCGTGTGAAGACCCTTCGCGGGGAGTCTACGCTGGCCGAGAGGCCTCGGGCTTGAAGTAGTTATTCGTATCCCAGGCGGACGAGGTCGTCCTCGTCGAGCCCGAACTGATGCCCGATCTCGTGGAGCAGCGTAATCATGATCTCCTCGTAGACCCGGTCGTCGGCGGGGCGTGTGTCCTCATCGAACCCGTCGTCGCGGCGTGGCCCCCAGCCGCCGGCCTGGATGACGATGCCGCGTCGGAAAAGGTGGATCACCCCCGGCAACGTCGGCGGGGTATCGAGCGCCGGCTCGGTGTAGGGCTGGCCGGAATGGAGGCCGCAGATCTCCTCACGGATGTGTGGGTCGCCCGGATCGTGGCCCAGGTCACGGAGCATCCTTTTGTCGGGCTCGTCGATGACGACCAGCGGGACCTCGTCGAGCAGTGATCTGATCGCCGGCGGGAGTTCTGCGAGTGCCTCTTCGACCAGGTCATCGAAGCGGTCACGCTCGGGCTGGGGGATCTCTCGGGTCGGTGTCATACGTTTCTGAGGTGCGGCATATACGTCGCTCGTGCGCGTCAGGGATCGTCTCGGAAGATGTCGGTGAGCCCAGGAGCTGGCTCGAGCAGGATCGGACGAAGACGAACCGTATCGAAGAGCACGCCGAAGAGCCCGAGCGTGAATAGGAACGACCCCACGGCGATGACCACGAGCGCCAGCGTTTCGGTCATGCCTTTGACGGTGCCCGCGCCGTTGCCCGCGATGATGACGATCAGATCGCCCAGCATGGCGAGCCCCATCGTCCAGACCAGCGCGATCAGGGGCTGGGTATCAACCCGCCCGAGCCGCATGACCAAGGAACGTTCGGCGAGGGAAACAGCATTCGCACGCAGCCCGAGGATGATCACGATAATCAACGCCCCCTCGGCGAGCCGGAGGTAGGACCGATCGACGGCGAGCAGATCGGGGCCGACAAAGGGCGGCCCGAAGTCAACGTCGTAGCCTCGATGGATGCGATCGTGGATGTAGATCAGGGGGAGATAGGCGAGGATCGCCCCGACCGCCTTGACGCACTCCCAGACCTGAAGCCCCGGCGTCGGCCTGACGATGGCGATCGCACCCAGCATCGATGCGACAAGCCCTCCGATGCCGACGAGCCGGAGTGTGCCCATGAGGTCGCGCAGGCCCGGGGTCGGCGTGAATCCAAAGAGTTCTTCGCCGAGCCCGGCGAGCCGAGCGACCCAGACAAGCACGGCCGCGACCACCGCGCCGGACGACCAGAGAATGAGCCCGCCGGCGGTTATGCGGGGCCGATTCAATGTCTGGAGTTGTTCGGCCATCGGATCGACGTGGGCGAGGATCGTTGCGCGGACAGGTGTCCCGCACTCGGAGCAGATGCCACGGATCGAAAGACCCTTGAGGTTGTAGCCGCAGCCGACGCAGGGCAGATCGCCTGTCAGATCGGTCGCGATGAGCGCGGGAGATGTGCCCTCCGCCGGGGGTGGCGAGTCGCTGTGGTCTGGTTTGGGTTCGCTCGATTCAGCCACGCGGCATCCCGTCGTCGCCCCGAGCGGGGCGCGATTCAGACAGCTCTGCTCGCTCGGCATCCCCTTGCGTCGCAGACGGTTGCAGGATAGCGGGGTTGAAGGTCGCCGGCAGGTGTCGGCGTGCAGACGCGCGCGTTTCCCGAGCGATCGGTGCG
>DDFO01000023.1:52036-52419 GCA_002337215.1 Phycisphaerales bacterium UBA1926
GCGAGCGATCGGTGCGGCCGGCGCTGCCGACTCGTCTTGCTATAGTCCGATCGCCAGTCACCGGGTCGGCCAGCGATGCATCGTGCATGGTTCGCGAAGGGATCCGCACGCCGAACTCAGTCGTAGAGCACCAACGATGCTGGAACAGATTGCCCGCCTCCGAGAAAACGTCGCGTCGGTGTACCTTGGAGAGCAGGCGGTGATCGACCGGCTCATCCGGTGTCTGCTCGCGCGTGGTCATGTCCTGATCGAAGATGTCCCGGGTGTGGGCAAAACCGTGCTCGCCTCATCGATCGCCAAGAGCATCCGCGGGACGTTCAGCCGGGTTCAGTTGACGCCCGACATGCTCCCTGCCGATGTGATCGGCGTAACGATTTTCAACA
>DDFO01000051.1:0-478 GCA_002337215.1 Phycisphaerales bacterium UBA1926
GCGATGATCGAGATCACCACCAAGAGCTCGATGAGCGTGAAGGCCGATCGAGCCCGGAGAAACTGGTTATGGGGGGGTATCAATCGCATATGTGTTGGTCAGAAACCTGTCGGCCTTACACAGGCAATCGCACCATCGGGCGTGTCCGTTTCACCTCATCGACGATCCGCTGGGCGGTCGGCGTCTGAATCGACCGGATCGTCGCGGCGTTCCGCTTCATGCCGTCGCGCAGGCCGTCGTCGGCCGACATCGCCTTCTCCAATCCCTCGGCGATGGACGCCGCCGATTTCTTGAGCCGTGCCGCCCGCCAGAGCGACGCCGCGAACCCCGCCCCGAGCACCAGCGGGAGCTGCGCGCCCGGTGGCACCAGCGGGGCGAGAAGGGCCGCCCCGTCCTCCAGCGTACTCGCCGGGTCGACGATCTGTTCGCCGCCCGGCGCGGTCCTCGTCCCGCTCGCCGCGGCCTGCGCCGCCTCAAG
>DDFO01000051.1:539-2550 GCA_002337215.1 Phycisphaerales bacterium UBA1926
GCCTCAAGCCGTTCGACCGCCTTCGCGAACGCCGCCTCCTGCGACGCCCGGGCCTCGGCGAGCCGTTCGACGCGGGCCCGCTCTGCGCTGCCCTCTGGCAGGTCCGCTGCCGCCGAGCGGAGCGCCGCGCGGTCGGCCGCGATCGTGTCGCGAGCCCTCGCCGCCTCGTCCCGGACGGCCTCAAAATCGTCGCTCATGTCCCCGGTGAGTCCCCCGGCCAGTCCCTCCATCAGGCCGCACCCGGCGAGCGGAACCGCCGCCGAAAGAAGAAGCCCAACTCCCATGATCCCACAAATCCCAGAGATCCCGATCCAACGTCTCGCTGCGCGCATGCGCCCCCCTGTCGTCAGCGGGGGGAACACGACGAGCCTACACCGCACCCGGCAAGATCCAAAGCGAAACTCGCAGCGTGACCCGAACGGGCGCACGGGGGTGTCCGATTGGGGTTGAATTCCGGACTCAGGCCTCGACCAGCGCCACGAGCCGGCGCGCGGCCTCGTGGTTGAGCGCGTGCCCCGAGCGATCGGCGACGACGCGCGCGCAGATCGGCCTGCCGGCGAGCGACAGGTCGCCGATCAGATCGAGCAGCTTGTGCCGCGCGGGCTCATCGGCAAACCGCATCTCGTTGTCGATCGGGCCGCCATGTCCGAACACGAGCATGTCCCTGGGCGTGAGGTGCGCGAAGAGCCCCATCGCGTGCATCGCCTGGGCTTCGGACTCGAGGCAGAACGTCCGGGCGGGCGCGATCGTGCGCGCGAACTCGTCCGGGTCGCCGTTCCAGCTTGCCTCGCCCGACGGGATGGGCGAAGCGGCCCCGTAGTCGAGGCGGTAGACGAACTCGGGGTGGTCGCTGGGCTCGACCGTGACCGATGCGCCGTCGCGCTCCGCGCGGATCGGCGTGCGCACGCGGATCGGCGTCGCCGGCTCTGCCTCGGTGAGCGGACGCAGACCGGCGTCGAGGATCGGGCGCACGAACAGGTCCGCCGACCCGTCCCCGATGGGGATCTCCCCGCCCTCGATGCGCACGAGCGCGTCGGTGATACCCAGTCCCACGAGGGCCGCGAGGAGGTGCTCGACGGTGTGAACGACGAGGCCGTGCGCTTCGATCGCGGAGTTCCGCCCGGGCAGTTCGGCGAACGCGGCGTGGGCCGGGGTCGCCGAGAGATAGGCGATCGTCGCGGGGATGATTGCGTCTCCGATCGCGAAGGCGATGCCGGCGGGGGCATCGGGGCGTTCGGGAATCGCGGGCTCGATCGTGATTGCCGACGCTTCGCTGGTAAAAAGACCGACGCCCTCGACGCGGACGGGGGCTGCCACCGTTGCGCGCGCGGTGTTCATGCAGACCCGCCTTCGGAGTGGCGGTCGGAGGCACTGTCTCGGCGTTTGAGCTCGCGGACGGTCCTCGCGAGTTCGCCGAGCTTGCGCATCGCGGCGAAGTTCCGGCTCGCGATCGAGCTGGGGCGGGCGGGGTAGCCGAACCAGGGCTCGGAGGCGTCGATGTCGCCCTCGGTGACGGCGCTGCCGCCGATCATGGCGCCGGGGGCGATGGTGGTGTTGTCGCGGACAGAGACGTGCCCGGCGAGGACCGCGCCGTCTCCGATGGTGACCGAGCCCCCGATGGCGCAGCAGCCGCAGATGAGGACGGCCTTGCCGATCTGGCAGGCGTGGGCGATCTGGACCTGGTTGTCGATCTTGGTGGCGTCGCCGATCGTGGTGTCGGCGAATTTGCCGCGGTCGATCGTGGTGTTGGCGCCGATCTCGACGCGGTCGCCGATCGTGACGCCGCCCAGATGGGGGACCTTGATGGGTCCGTCGGGCCCTGGGACGAAGCCGAACCCGTCGGCCCCGACGACCGCGCCGGGGAAGATCAGGCAGTCGGCACCCATGACGGTCCCGACGAGCAGCGTGACCCTCGGGCGGAGGATGGTGCGTGGGCCGACGCGGACGCCGGTCTCGATGATGCAGTGGGCGCTGATGACGGCGTTGTCGCCGATCTGTGCGCCCGCGCCGA
>DDFO01000051.1:2668-3363 GCA_002337215.1 Phycisphaerales bacterium UBA1926
TCTGTGCGCCCGCGCCGATCACGGCTCCGGGACCGACCGATGCGGAATCGGGGACCGAGACATCCTCGGCGACGACGGCGGAGGGGTGGACGCCGGGAGGTGGGATGTCCCTGGGCGCGCGATCGGCGGCGGCCTGGAGCATCATGATCATCGCGCGGTCCGCGTCATCGACGACGAGCAGCGCGCGCTGGTCGGGGTCGTGACCCGGGACGTCGATGCCCCGTGATACGACGGCCGCGAGGGCTCGGCTCGCGGCCCAACGGTTCGCGTAGCGAGGCGAGCGGATGAAGGACAGCTCGCCCGGCCCCGCCTCGTCGAGACCGGCGACGCCCTCGATCGGGAGGTCGTCCCGGCCGACGAGTTCGGCGCCGACGATCGCGGCGATCTCGCCGGTGGTCGCGAGCGGCTTGCGGTCCATGCGTGCGTCCCCCCGGACAGCGGGCCCCAGAACATCCGATCAGCGTCGGGGAATCACCCTGATGAAACTCCCTCGACGGATCGATCTCGACAGATCAATCTCAGCGGGTCGGCCGCGCCGGATCAGGGACGGGCGTTGCCGAACTCGTTGTTCATGAGTGTCTGGACGTCGGCGGTGATGTCCACCCGGTCGTCGCTGGCGAGGACGCGCCGGTTCAGGATGAGCTGGAGCATCTGGGCTTCCTGGGCCATCTCGGGGAGCTTGAGCCCCGAGTCGT
>DDFO01000051.1:3488-15654 GCA_002337215.1 Phycisphaerales bacterium UBA1926
TCGAGGCTGAGCTGCTCCTGGACGAACTGGTTGAGTGCGCGGGCCTCGACTTCCTTGATCCGCAGCTCGCGGATGCGCTGCATCGTCTGCTGGTCGTCGGGCTTGAGCATCTTGATGTCTTCACGCATGCGCTCGATGGTCTTGACGATCGTGTCGAGCTCGGTCTGGCGGTCGGCGATCTCGCTGTTGAGATCCTCCTCGAGGAACTTCCGTTCGTCGAGACCCTCGAGCAGCTCGGCGAGATCCACGACCGCGACGGCGGACGGGCTCGCCATCTTCACGGCCGACGCGGTCGAGGTGTTGGACCCGGTGATGAACGCGGTCCCGACGACTGCGGCGACGAGTGCTGCAAGGCCGAGACGGGCGGCGGTGTTGTGCGTGCTGGTGCGGAAGGGCATGTGTGGTCTCCGTGTTAATCTGAGATTCCGGGCGTGTTCGCGCGGGTGGCCTCGGTGGGCCTCGCGGGTCGCGAGCACGGTCGATCGTTGTGCAACAGGATAGCGGTCCGCTCCGTTTTCGGGCGGGAACCGGGCCGGGGAGGGGCGGAACGCGGTTCAGAACGGGAGATCGACCGAGAATGTGAAGAGCCGGCCTTCGTCGGTCTCTTCGTCCACGATCGGGAACCCGAAATCGAGCGCGATGGGCGCGGGGCTGAGCTGCGGGATGCTGAAGCGGAGGCCGAGCCCGACCGAGACGCGGTAATCCTCGACCCCGATCTCGTTGGTCACGGTGCCGGCGTCGACGAACCCGACGAGGTGCAGGATGTCCTCGTAGAGGGGCTGGCGGATCTCGGCGCCGGTGAAGAGCATCCACGTGCCGCCCACGGGGTCCTCGGAGGGTTGGCCGTTGTCGTTGCGGGCGCCGCGAGGGCTGATCGTGCGGAACTCGAACCCTCGGAACGACGCGCCGCCCAGGTACATGCGCTCATAGGTGGGGACCTCGTCCTCGCCCTGGGGCTGGTAGGCCGTCTGGATCTCGAGCTTGATCACGGTGTCGCGTCCCAGGAAGTCCTGGCGGATGGGGACGTAGACCGCGTGCTCGGCGCGGAGGGTGGTGAAGTTGAAATCGCCCGCGACCTGCTCGATGGAGAGCTCGGTGCGCGACCCTGAGGATGGCAGGAAGATCTTGTCGAGGCTGGTGCGTGTGAGGCCGGGGCGGATGCCGATCAGGACGTTCTGCTCCTCGACATCGAAGAAATCGACCGGGCTGGTGGCCTCGATGTCGGAAAGCTCGACCGATTCGAGTCGGAGGTTGACGTTGCCCTGCCAGCGTGTCCCGAAGCGTCGGCCCAGCCCGAAGCGGCCGCCGTACCGCTGCTCGGTGAACTCGCGGTAGATCCGGTCGCGGAAGAAGACGGTGGCGCTGCCCGAATAGTCGGACTCGAACAGGTACGGCTCGGAGAGGCCGATCGAATAGGTCTGGATCTCGTTGCCGGGCTGGAGCTCGATGTTGAACGTCTGCCCCGCGCCGCGGAGGGCCTTGCCCGACAGGAAGTCGCCCAGGGTGTCGGGGGTGTCGGCGATGTCGAAGTTGCGCTGCGTCAGCGCGATCCGGCCCACGACACCCGCGTCGGAGCTCACGGCGCCGCCCAGGGCGAACTCACCGGTGTCGGTCTCGGTGATCTCGACCAGCACGTCGCGGTAGCCGGGGTTGGCGGGGTCCTCGGGCTGGATGGTCGTCCGGACGCCCCTGTCGGGCGGGAGAGGGCTGAACAGGCGGAGCTGGCGGAGCCGACGCTCGCTGCGCTCGATCGCGTTGCGGTCGAGCGGGCGTTCGGGGACGACCTCGTCGAGGTGGCGGCGGATGACCTTCTCGCGGGTGATGTTGTTGCCGCCGATCTCGACGAACCCGGTCTTGACCTTGGGCCCGGTGTTGATGGTCAGCAGGAGGTCCATGACGGGGCGTTCGGGGTCGCGGAGTTCGGCGTTGTTGACCACCGCGTCGGGGTAGCCGAGCTCCCAATAGGAGCGGAGCACGCGATCGACCGAGACCTGCAGCGCGTCGATGGCGTAGACGTCGCCCGGGTTGAGCAGCAGCAGGCCCTCGATCTGCTGCTCGGTGAAGTCGGCCTCGTAGCCGGGCGCGAACCGGACGGTGACATCGCGGAGCGTGTAGACGGGGCCCTCATCGATCAGGAAGATGATGACCGCTTCCTTGCTGTTGGGGCTGGGGCGGACGACCCGGTCGGCCCGGACATCGAGATAGCCCCGGTTGCGGTAATACGTCACCAGGGCCGCGACGTCGCGGTCGAGCTGGAGGTCGTCGATCTCGCCCGTCCGCAACAGCCCGGCGACGTTGGTATCGACCTCGCGCCGCAGGAGCCGGCCCGAGATGGTCTCGTTGCCCTCGAACTGGATGTCGGTGACGCGGACGCGCTGCCCCTCGCGGATGCGGAACAGGACGATGTTGGAGGCCTCGAGCTCTTCGAGGTCGACCGTGACGCGGGCGAGGTAGTACCCCTTCTCGCGGTACAGGTCCTCGATGCGTCGGGCGGCGCGGTCGATCTGGAAACGGTCGATGGGTGTGCCGACGAGGAGGTCGATCGCTGCGGCGAGCTGCGCGTCATTGAGCCGGCGGTTGCCGGTCACCTGCACGTCCTGGATCACGGATTGCTGCTCGACCGCGTAGTAGAGCACGACGCCCCCGTCGGCGAGCTGCTGGGCGAAACTCTCGACGCGGCGGAAGATGCCCAGGCGGTTGAGCTGAGTGACGTCGTCGAGGACGGTTTCGCCCCGGTAGGGGGACCCGACCGCGGAGCGGATCGTGTTGAGGATCCGCTGGAGGTCGGTGCCACCGATATCCACGCCGGGCCCGCCATCATCGGCGATGGTCGTGATGCGGATCTCGCGGATCGGGCGATCTTCGTACGCCTCGGGCGAAGCGATCTGCGCGGCCGCGGGATTCCCCCCCACTGCGGCGAAGGCCGCGAGGGCGAGCAGCACCGAAACGAGGACCCGATGGGCGATCCGGGCGATCGCTCGCGAGGGTGCACGATCAGGCAGATGTGTCTGTGATGGGGCGGTCATGGATCGCAGACGATACCCGCGTGAGCCCCGGCGCACAATCGAGGCCGATCCGGGATGGCGCTGCCTCAGCCGGCTGAGGGCGGCGCACGGGCGGTATGTCCGAGCGAAGGGTCGAAATCGAACCAAAATATTTCAAGTGATCGGGGCCTGCGCGCAAGTCCCGGCTGGTGAAGCAGCAAGCGTGTCGGCCTCGAAAATCGCGCGGACAACGACATTGCAGTTGCGTGTTGATCTCGGTAGAGTCCCGCAGACCTCCTTTCGTTGGAGAGAGGACCGCGTCAGTTTGATTCTTTGGCCGACCGTGGGCGATCTGCCCCGTCGGCTGTCGTGCCCGCTGTGTGAATCGGCGCGGCACGCCCGCTGGAGACCGCATGCCCGGACTGCTTACCGCGATCCGTCGAACAAGCCTGGTTGTGAGCGGCGCGATCTCGCTGATCGCGGCCGTGCTGCTCGCCGAGCGGATCATCCGCCCCGGCATCATCGAAGACTTCGGGACCGTCGCCCTGCTGGGCCTGCTGATGCTGTTCCTGCTGCCCGCGGCGACACTGCTCGCGCTGCGGCATGACCGGCGTCAGATGCTCGACGCGGTCGGGCGTGAGCGCGCGGACGCGGCGGCACGGCTGATTCTTGCGGCCGAGCGCGGGGCAGACCCGGCGTTCCAGCCCGCGTCGGACCCGGCGAACGCGATTCTTCTCGACCCGCGATCGGTCCGCCACGGGGCGCACGCACGGTCCGCGGGGCGGTCGGCCGAAGGGCCGACGCCGACCGGCGTTCCGGTCGCGGGAGACCGGGTCCACGAACCCGTCGCCTGACGGAACGCCCGAGCGACCGCGGGTCGGGCACAGCGGGCACGGACGACACAGAAACCGCGGGAGCGGAGAGAGGGGAACCGGCGGGCTTGACACCCGCCGGTTTCTCGATTTTGGCGGCTCTCTCGCTCCGGTCTTTCGGTCGGGTCTTTCGGAATTGTCTCTCGGGCTATGGGATAGGTGTCCCGCATCAGCCAGCCGCATGAGTGTGGTTGCGTGCTCGGTCCCGGGTTCGATGTTCTGAACCGTCGACGGGTGCGCACAAAGACGCCCTCCGATTGCGGAGGGCGCCGACTTGGTTCAAACTCGTGAAGTCGTGCTCTACTGGAGATTGACTGGCATGACGACGTAGACGAAGTCCGGCCCGCTGCGGAGCAGGCCCGGCTTGTTGGGGGCCTTGAGTTCGAGGATGACCTGGGGGTCGTCGATGACACGGAGCGCGTCGGTGATGAAGCCCGGGTTGAACCCGATCTCGACGTCGCCGCCGTCCATGCTGACGAGATCGACCGAGATGCGGGCCTCGCCCATCTCGGGGACCCGGCTGGAGAGCTCGAGCTTCTTGTCGCCGGACGTAAACGCGAGGCGGACGCCGCGCGATTCCTCGTTGGTGAGCAGGGCGGCTCTCTTGACGGCGCTCGAGAGCACGTCGCGATCGAAGCCGACCTTGATGTCGTGGCCCTTGGGGATGACGTCCTCGTAGGGGGGGAAGGACCCCTCGACGAGGTTGCTGGCGATGAGCGCGCGCCCGGTGCCCTCGCCTGTCGAGAAGCCGAAGACGATGCGGTTGTCGCTGATCGAGACGGAGACGGTCTCGTCGGGGTCGTCGATAAGCTTGGAGAGCGTGACGAGGGCCTTCGAGGGGACGATGCAGGAGATTGTTTCGCCCTCTTCGTCGAGCGCATCGCGGCAGAGCGCGAGGCGGCGGCCGTCGGTGGCGACGAACTCGAGCTTCTTGCCCTCCCGGCGGACGAGCACCCCGTTGATGGCGTAGCGGCTGTTCTCGCGGGCGGCGGCAAAGAGCGTCCGGCGGACGAGATCGACGAGCGACCCGGCCTTGATGGTGAACGCCGCGGCGTCGCCCTTGATCGACTCGAACCCCGGGATCTCGGGGAAGTCCTTGGCCTCGAACCCGCGGAGCTGGAAGTGGGCGTCGGCGCCGCGGATGTGGGTGGTGTCCCCGTCGACCTCGAGGGTGAGCGTGGGCTCGTTCTCTTCGGCGCGCACGATCTGGGCGAGCTTGTCGGCGGGGATGAGGGCCTCGCCCGGCTGCTCGACATCGACCCGCTCGGTGAGCAGGGTCATGGAGAGCTCGGCGTCGGTGGCTTCCAGCAGCAGTTGCCCGGCCGCGCCGTCCTTGGTCGCGGTGAGCTTGACGCACTTGAGTTGGGGGCGCGGAGACCGGTTCGCGACGACACCCGAGATCAGGTTGATCGCGTCGAGGAGCGCGCCACGATCGCACAGCACTTTCATAGGGACTCCCTATCTATCCCGTTGTATAGACCTATCCCTTGTAGATCAGCGCCGAAGTGTACCACCATGGCGGGGTACTGACCCGCCTGTGCCCAAACTCGGGCGATCTCCCGACAGGTTGTGCACAGATCCCCCACATCCGACACCGGCTCGCGGTTTGCACCGGAATTGGATGGTCTCGGGAGCGGTGCGGGTTGCAAAGGAGCCGGGACGCGCCCATACTCATGCTCGAACATACGGCTTCCAGGGGGATCGAAACCCGATTTTCGGGTTCTGCCGGGGAAGCCAGGAGCCAGCACTGCGTCCGCCCGATGGGGTCGGCCGCGGCCGGCGGGTGTGGCATGCGGGCCGCCCGAGGCGGCGGCGGGTCCGTCTCGGGAACGGGCCTTACACGACACGGGATGAGCCCCGTGGGGAGCCGCGCATGTCTTATGAAGCCGCCGTCCACGCCCAGGCGATCGAGATCGGTCGCCAGTCGCTCGAAATGTGTGCCGCATCAGGGAGCGGTCACCCGACCAGCGCCCTGAGCATCGCGCACATCGTGACCGACCTGATGTTCCGCGCGATGCGCTGGAGCCCCGAGTACCCCGATTTCCCGTCGAGCGACCGCCTCGTGCTGAGCGAGGGTCACGCGGTCCCCGCGGTGTACGCCGCCGCGGCGACGCTGGGGATGATGGTCGGCAAACCGGGTGAGGATCGACGCCGGTTGACGGTCGACGATCTCGCGACGCTTCGTGAAGAGAGCAGCGTGCTCGATGGGCACCCCAACCCGATGGAGGGGTTCCCGTTCTTCGACGCGGCGACTGGTTCGCTGGGGATGGGTCTCTCGGTCGCGGCGGGGATCGGCAAGGCCGCGAAGATCGACGGGATCGACAAGCGTGCGTACTGCATCATCGGTGACGGCGAGGCCCGCGAGGGGCAGGTGGCCGAGGCGCTCGACTTCATCGTCGACCACGGGCTGAACAACGTGCTTCCGATCTTCAACTGCAACGAGTTCGGCCAGGCCGGGCGCGTGAGCGGGCAGCAGAGCCCCGAAACGCTGACCAGGAAACTCGAGGCGTACGGGTTCGAGGTCGTGAGCATCGACGGGCACGAGCCGGGCCAGGTGCGCGACGCGTTCGACAAGTTCGCCGAGCGGAGCGGGACGGACGGCGCGCCGATGGCGGTGGTCGCCAAGACCGTCAAGGGCTGGGGCTGCCCGTCCATCCAGGGCGGCGGCTGGCACGGCAAGCCCCCGAGCGGGGACGCGCTGCAGAAGGCGATCGGCGAGCTCGACGAGCTCCGGCTCGAGCTCACCAACGCGCTGGGCAGCAACGACCAGTTCACGATCCAGCCCCCCGAGCAGGAAGCGCCCGACATCGTCGAGCCGGGCGAGCTGCCCAGCATGAACCAGTACATGCGTTCGATCGACATGGAGGCGGTGATCCACTCGGGCAAGTTTGCGACCCGCAAGGCGTACGGGGTTGCGCTGCGGGCGCTCGGCGAGACGAACAAGTCGGTCGTCGTGCTCGACGCGGACGTGAGCAACTCGACGTTCGCCGAGACCTTCGCGAAGCTCAACGCGGACCGGTTTGTGGAGTGCAAGATCGCCGAGCAGAACATGGTCTCGGTCGGCGCGGGCATGAGCGCGTCGGGCAAGGTGCCGTTCTGCTCGACGTTCGCGAAGTTCGTGACGCGGGCGTACGACCAGATCGAGATGGCGATGAACGGCGGGGCGAACCTCAAGATCGTCGGCTCGCACGCGGGGATCACGCTCGCGGCGGACGGCCCGAGCCAGATGTCGCTGCCCGACGTCGCGTGGTTCCGGGCCCTCTCGACGACGACCGACCACAACGGCAACCCGGGGTGCTACATCCTGCAGCCCGCCGACGCGTACGCGGCGTACGCCCTGACCGGCGTCATGGCCGAGTACGAGGGGCTCTGCTACATGCGGACGCTCCGGGCGGACACCGAGTTCGTCTACGGCGACGACCAGGTCTTCAACCTGGGCGGGTTCGAGACGCTCACCGAGGGACGCGATGTCGTGCTCTGCGCGTGCGGCTACATGGTGCAGGAGGCCAACAAGGCGGTCGAACTGCTCGACAAGGCGGGCGTCAGCGCGACGCTGCTTGACATGTACTCGATCCCGTTCGACAGCGACAAGCTGCTCGACATCATCGCCTCCAACGGCGGGTACGCCGTGAGCGTTGAGGACAACTACGGCGGCGGGCTGGGCTCGGCGATCGCCGACGCGCTTGTCAACGCGGGTGACGCGTTCCAGCTCGAGCAGATGTACGTCGATCGCATCCCCAAGAGCGCGAAGACGCCCGAGGAGATGCTCGCGATGTGCGGGCTGACCGCCGAGGACATCTGCCAGCGGGCGCTGTCGGTGCTGCAGGTGGTGTGATTCAGGCCGAACCGATTGTCGGCGATACGCATCAGAACAGGCCCGGTCTCTCGAGAGAGGCCGGGCCTTCTTTGTGCGCATTGGCTCGCTTTGTGCGCATCGGCACGCGGATCCGATCGCCGTTCGCTCAGCGGAAGCATCCGGTCGTGAACGCGTCGACAAAGATCGCGATGTCGGCGAGGTCATAGATCCCGTCTGGGCTGAGGTCCGCGGCGGGAAGTTGGTTCACGAACGCGTCGACAAAGACGGCGATGTCGGCGAGGTCGAGGACGCCGAACGGCTCCGCAAGGTCGGCGGCGTTGCAGGGGAGGGGGCCGTCTGGCGAGACGGAGATGACGTACGGGCCGGACTCCTCGTGCCACCCCATGAAGTCCCAGTCGTCGCCCCCCGTGGCGGCGAGATGGAGGACGCCCTGGTCATCGGCGGCGACCACGATGGGCTCACCCTCCGTGACAACATCGGCCACGCCGCTGTTGTCCATCCACGCGACCATCATCCATACCTCGGACTGAACATTGACGATGTACGTGCCGTCGGGTGCGAGCCCGGTGATGGTGTAGAAGTCGATATCGCAGGGGCACGGGTCGATCGCGTTGTCGATCCAGAGCTCGACGAAGTCCGAACTGGTCGGCACATCGAAGAACCCGGAGAAGACCTCGTCACCCGTCACGAACGGCATGTCGTCGACATAGGTGCCCCCGAGCCAACCGTCCGGACCAAAGAAGTCGACGATCATCTCCCAGCTGCCAACCTGCCCGTGGAAGACACCGGGGGTGAAGGACTCGTTCCCCGACCCAGTGACCTTCCACTCGAGCAGGGTCTCACCCGCGAGCGGAGCAGAGATCAGGCTGGCGTATCCGTTCCCAGCGAAGCTCGAGTTGTCGTCGGTATCGATCAGCGCGCCGGTCTCGTCGAAGAGCCCAAGGAACGTGTCGGGCCGGTCGCACCCGGTGGTCAGGCACGCGTCGTTGTTGAGTTCGACGTCGTAGGTGTCAGTGCCGAGCGGGACGCCGTAGACCTCGATCAGGAAAATCTCGGTCCCGAGCGAGAAGGTCTCGTCGAAGGACTCGGTACCCAAGGCATTGCCATCGGTATCGCGCCAGGTGAGGAAGCCCTCGAAGCGTCCTGTCTCGCCGTGGGGGAAGTTGTGGTTCCAGTACATGTTGTCGGCGCCGGTGATTTCGAGGACGGCGCGTAGGCCGTAGTCGAAGTCGTAGTATGGCTCTACCCCATAGAGCGCGGACGCGAACCCGTCGCCGAGCGGGCTCGAGTTGTCATCGACGACGGTGGTGCTCGAAGGCAGCCAGGCACGCATCAGGGTGTCGGGCATCGGGCACTCGCCCGCCTCGGGGGGTGGGAGCCCGACAGAGAAGTCCCCGTAGCCGCCACCGCACTCCCGGTCATCGAGTTCGCCGATGATCAGGATGTTTGACAGCGGGTCGGACGGGAGCGTCTCTCCCGGGAATGTGTCGTTGATGGGTTCGATGTCGCCCATCGCGACCGATGCCATCGCCAGCACACCGGCGATCGCGGCCACGTCGCCCACGGAAATCGCTCGACGTTCCATCTCGTTCTCCTTTTGCCAGACCCCGTCTCGCCGGGATCCAAACACACCGGGAAACCCGGCAGGAGACACTTTTCGATTTTATACCGACCAGATGCTGTGGCCCACCCGCGCGCAAAGAAGAGACCCGCACCGTTGCGGGTGCGGGTCCGGTTGACATCGAGTTGGTTCCGCGAGGTGCGCCGGAGGTTTATGGGCATCCGCCCGTGAACGCCGTGACGAACGTGCCGATGTCGGCGAGGTCATAGATCCCGTTGCCGTCGAAGTCGGCGATGCAGTCGCCCGAGGTGAACCCGGTCACGAACGCGCCGATATCGGCGAGATCGAGGATACCAAACGGGGCTTCGAGATCGGCCTCGTTGCACGACTGGCTGCTCCCGCAGGCCTGGGTGACGCTGATCTCCCAGAAGCCGAACGAGGTGTGGCTGCCGTCGAAGTTGGAATCGCTGATCTCGCTGATCGCGAAGTAGATCGCGCCCGAGGCGTCGGCGGTCTCGGTGATGACCGAGAGGCAGCAGCCCGCGACGGGGTCGTCGTCGTTGAACTGGAGCGGCGTGCCGAATTCGTCGTAGGTCTGGAGGATCGAGTCGAAGTCGGCGTCCGTGACGCGGACCTCGTACTCAACACCCGGCGTGAGCCCAACGACAACCTGGTAGTCCACATCGCCGCAAAGGCAGTCGCTGCCCACGGTGTTATCCAGGAAGATGTCGTAGGTGACCGCGGCCGGGGGCGGGAACTCGGTGCCGAAGAAGACCTCGTCGCCACTGAAGAACTCGTAGAACCCGATGTAGTCGCTACCGGCGAAGCCGCCGTCCGCGTCGTAATACTGGGTAAAACCCTCGAACGCGCCGAACTGGTCGTGCGGCCCGCCGAAATCGTCGCCGAGCCCGTCGAAGTTGAAATCATCGTACCCGGAAACAGCCCAGTCGATCACGCCGTTCGGTCCGACATCGAGCCCAAAGAGACCGGAGGCGAGCCCGTCGCCCAGGAAACTCCCGTCGTCGTCGGTCTCGATGAGCACGCCATCCTCGAAGATCCCGAGGACGACATCGGGGAAGCAGCCGCCCCCGTACCCGTCCCCGCGGTTCTTCTTGTCAGGCCCCAGCGAGGCGTAGCCGAAACCGCAGCCCCGATCCTCGAGATCACCCTGGATCAGAATCTCGCCGTCGACGGCTTCGTAGAAATCGCCGGGGAACTCGTCGTTGAACGGCTCCCCGCCCGGGCCCGCCATCGCCGCCGACGACATCGCGAGCACACCCGCGATCGCCGCGGCGTCCTTCGTTGTGATCTCGATTCTTGTCTTGCTCATGTTCTTCCCTTTTCTCTTTCCCGCCGTGATCTTCGATTCTCTGTGTGATGCGACCCGCTGAGCAGGGTCCGCACAACCGAAATCATACCGAGACGCCACGTTTGCTCCACAGAGAAAACACGCCGCGCATTGCTTTTGCCGGGTGTGTTATCGGGTCCGGATCCGGCAGATGCATGTGGTCAGAGGTCGGTCGGGCTCGCATCGGGCGAGGGGGGCAAGCCGTCCGCGTGCAGGGGTTCGCTGTCGCCGTCGCGTGGCACGAGCTGGAATCGCCCGATGAGTTCGACATCGAGGCGGTGGGTCTCGTCCATCCCCCGCCTGACGAGCGCCCGCCGGACCGCGTCGGCGGAGGCGCGGATCTGGTCGAGCCTTCGCGAGGTGCTGATCGTCGCCGCGTGCTGCCGGTAGAGATAGAGCGGGCGATCGATGCGCTCGAACTCGGTGACCTCGCTGAGGCGGAGGCAGAAGTCGTAGTCGGCCGCGAACCTGAGTCGGCCATCGACACCGCCGATCTTGTCGTAGTGCACGCGTCGATACAGCCGGAAATGGAAGGTCATGAAGTCGACCAGCAGGCGGTCTTTCGAGTAGGGGATCGCGGCGCGATGGCCGTACCCGACCGGGCGGTTGTGCTCATCGATGACCATCTGATCGGTGTAGACGCAGCCCACGCCCGGCTTCTCATCGAGGACCGCCGCGCACGAAGAAAGGCAATCCGGGAGGATCAGGTCGTCGGAATCGACCCAGCCGATGTAGTCGCCGCGCGCGTGCGCGTGGGCCTCGGCGAGGTTGGTGGGGCTCCCGGCGTTGGTGTCGCGCCCGAACACCCGGACCCTCGGGTCTTCCCGCTCGTGCCGCCTCGCGACATCGATCGCGCCGTCCGTGCTCGCATCGTCCATAACGAGCACCTCGAACGACGGGTGGTCCTGTGCGCGGATGGACCGCAGGCACGCGTCGAGCATCGGCGCACGGTTGTACGCGCAGACGATCACGCTGATGCGCGGATCTTCCTTTCCGTGGGCGCGCGGCGGGGATGCTCTGTCCGGTTCGGGGCGGGGCATCCGCCCACGATACCGGATCGCGCGCGTCCGTCCTCACGGGCCGCACGGGCCGCACTGGCCGCGCGATGCGTTCGGCGGTGGCGGTCAGGGACAGCCGGCCGAGAAGAGATCGACAAAGCGGTTGATGTCAAAGAGATCAAGGACGCCGTTGCCACACTCTTCGCCGATCGGGGGCATGTCGGCCGAGAGCCTGCCCTGGGCGGTGTCCTCGATCCATGCGGTGATGTCCGCTTGATCGATCACCCCGAACGGTGCAACAAGATCCGCCGGGCTGCATGGTTCACTCTCGGCGACACCGTTGCACTCTCGAAGGATGTTGGCGAGGAAGGCGCCCCGGCCGTGGGTGAACGCGACGATGGTGTTGTCATCGCGGAAGTCGAGCGATTCGACAACGGTCGTGGGCATGATGCCGATTGAAGGATTGTCCCCGATGTTGAGCATCTGCCAGGTGATCGCGTCGGACGCCGGCTGCGGGCCGTCGCCGTCGGGGTCACAATCGGTATCGATGTCGTACGCGTCGTCGCTGACGTAGACGCCGATCTCG
>DDFO01000051.1:15728-33299 GCA_002337215.1 Phycisphaerales bacterium UBA1926
CGATCTCGGTGCCGACAAAGACGAGGCAGTTGCCCGACCCGCAGCCGCCGGAATCGCACCGACGGATGGAGACCCAGTGGGCGGGCACATCGGGCAGCAGCGGTATGACCTCGTCGTCGAAGTCGCAGTCGGTCCCGTCCATGCTCGCGAAGAACCATGACGCGGGGTCATCGCAATCTCCGGAGCACTCGCCCCGGTAGAGGTTCGCGTCGGGGCTGGGGTTGTTGGGGTCGAGCCCGGTGAAGCGGGCGTTGGTCGCCCAGACGACATCCGCGTCATCGGGATCGACAGCGAGACCAGAGATGTAGCCCGTTTCGAGCGGCAGCCCGTTCGTGAGCACGGTCCACTGGGGCGCGTTGGACGTCGCGTTGCTTGTGCGGGCGATGTAGCCGTCCTCGGTGCCCACGTAGACAACGCGGGAATCGGACGGCGCGACGGCGATCGCGGAGATCGTTCCGATGATGTCGAACATGGGGGGCACACCCGGGGCGTTGAGGTTGGGGCCCGGCGTCCAGTTGATCAGTTCGGTGACCGCGCTGTCCGCGTCCGTCGTGCGCCAGGGCCTCGACCCACCGGTCCAGATGGTGCCCGGGTTGTTGGGGTCCATCGCGAAGGGGGTGATGAAGAGCCCGGTGTCCCGGCCGCGGAGCCGGTCGCTGATGAACCGCGGGCCCTCGCCGAACCCCGGGGAGTTCTGCACGCGGTAGATGTTCCCGAACCGCTGCGTCTCGACATAGATGAGGTTGTTATTGGTGGGGTCCACGGCGACGTAGCCGCCGTCGCCGCCCAGCAGCTCGGTCCAGTCTTCGGTGCACCGCCGCTGGAGGGTCCGGATCGTCCCGTTGTCCTGGGCGCCGCCCACGTAGAGGTCGCGTCCGCCCGTGATCGAATCGCCGGTCTCGCCGTGGTAGAACTGCGTGACCTCGTACCCGTTGTTGAGCGACTCGAAGATCATCGACGACACGAACTCCTCGCCCGTGTCGGAGTCGGGGAAGGGGCAGCCGTTGTCGATGGTGGGCGCGAGCGCGTCGGTCGTCTGGAAAATGCCCCCGTCGTTGGTCACGAACATCGTCGTGTTCGACGCGCCGTCGTAGTCGGGGTGGAACACGATCTCGTGCTGATCGGCATGGACATACTGCTCTTCGTCGATGTCGAAGTACCAGTAGCTCGCGAGCCCGAAGTTGCGTCCGCCGTCGTCGGAGCGGTAGAGGTCGACACCCCCGGCCCACACGACGTTCCGGTTCGACGGATCGACCTTGATGATGTTGTCGTACCAGCCCTGGTTGATGCGCAGGTTGATCGACGAGCCGCAGATGTTGTTCGCCAGCGCGTTGC
The DNA here is from genome assembly GCA_002337215.1 of Phycisphaerales bacterium UBA1926. GTDB lineage: Bacteria > Planctomycetota > Phycisphaerae > Phycisphaerales > UBA1924 > UBA1926. The sequence continues at coordinate 17,064 of DDFO01000051.1, forward strand.
TGAGCAGCATCCGGTTGAGCGGGGTTGCGCTCGGCGCGTCGTTGAGTCGGCGTTCGAAGGGGAGCGTGATGCCCACGATGTTGTCGTTGACGTCGCGCTCGATCTCGAGGTCGGCGAGATTCGCGCGGTAGACGCTAAAGACAGCGCCGAACGGGATCTCGTTCGCCGCGGTGATGTCCGGGTCGGGGCTGTCGGGGTCGTTGGGCAGGAAGCTCTGGTTCTTGGCCATCATGACGTAGACCAGGCCCGCGTCGCCCATCGTCGAGCGCCGGCTGAACGCGATCGACATACGCCCCTGGGCGGGGGTGTCGATCTTGAACGGGTCCTCGGCCGACGCGGTCTCGTCGATGATGCGGAACCACGAATCGCCACCATCCGGGCTGGCGTAGAGCCCGTCGTCGATGAACGAGCCGAAGGCGGCGAGCACGAACTCGTCTTCGACCATGCCGCCGCTCCCGTTCGTGGGGGCGGGGCGGACCTGCAGATCCGTCGCGCCCACCGACGAGCCCTGGCTGTTGGCAGGGCCGAATAGGTAGAACGGGTTGGCGAGTTTGAGTTCCCACTGGAACGAATCGCCCGCCTGGTTCTCGGGTTCGCCCGCGTTGCGGTGGATCCAGACACCCGACCGCGTCGCCGCGTAGATGCGGAGCGGGTCGATGGGGCTCACCGCGATCTTGTTGACGTACTGGAACGCGAACGGGGAGACGAGGGGCTCGATGGTCTCCTCGAGTTGCCGCCACGATTCGCCGCCGTCCTCGCTCTTGAAGACGCCCAGCCCTCGCACGGCGTCGCCGTTTGAGTAGCCCTCGCCGGTGCCCGCGTAGACGATGTTCGGATCGGTGGGATCCATCGCGAGCGAGCAGACCGCGATGTTGTCGAGCGGGTCGGAGGTCGGACGCCATGACGCGCCGCCGTCGGTGCTCTTGAACACGCCCCCCGCGACGCCCGCGGCGAGCATGAACCCCTCGTCACCCTCATCGCCGGTCCCGGGGCCGTCCGGCGAGATGACCATCGCGCGTGTCCGCCCCCCGATGTTGCCGGGCCCGAGCGCCCGCCAGCCATCGATGAACGGGTCCGATCCGCGCAGGTCGTGGGTGACGCCGAAGTCGTCGGTCGCGGCGCCGCGGACGAGCCCGTGCTGGGCGCGGGACGCGACGATCCGCTGGGCCTGCTCGACCTCCGCGTTGGCGATTTCCTTGAGCCGCCCGATCGGGTACGCCACGCCCTCGGGGACGCGCTGGTCCATGAAGTACGCCGCCGCCTCGGCCGCGCCGGTCGTCGGACCCCCGCGCAGCTTCTTCTCGATCTTGTGATTCACGAGGGCTTTGAGGTCATCGGGGAGACGATGGAACTCGTCGTTGACCTCGGTGCCGACCCGTGCGATCCGGTCGGCTTCCCGTTCAGCGTAGCCGTTGAGCACCCGCTCGAACCGCGCCCTCGCTGCCGCCTGGGCCGCTTCCTGCGACGACTCCGGCGCGTTCGTGGTCATGCTCGCCGTGGAATCGGCGATCGGGTCTCCGACGACACCACGCTGCGCGTGCCGCGCCGTCTCGCACCCCGCGATGAGTACCAGCACACCGAGCGGCGCGATCCGACGGACCGCCGCGAACGACTCTTTGATAGTCATGGAATTCCTCGATCTCAGCCCTGTTGCGGCTCTCACACCAACCCCGCGAACCGGTTCATCATAGGAAAGCGTGGTGATGCATCAAAACAATCGATGTTTGTAATGGTGTTCAGGACGGTTGGCCGGCAACGCGACCACGCATTCGCGCCGCCGTCCACGACCGATACGCAACGCACCCCCTCCGGGTTGCGAGGTGGGCCGGCCCGCACCTCGGATCGCGGTGGGCAGTGCCGTGAACGCCCGACCTTGCCCACACCGGCACCTTGCGAGGCCGCGTTCGCGCCCAAACAGCCTGGCGCCTACGCCGATAACCCGTGGGTATCGCGCCGGGGGGCGTGGCGGCATGCCGCGACCTGGTGCATCGCGAGGCATCCCGGGGGCCGAGAAGCCCGGGTTGATCCGCCCGGCGTGGGTGGCCTAAACTTCGTCCCTGACGACCGGGCCGGGAGGGCCCGATCACCAGCCAGAATTGTGCCAAGAATCCGTTTCTTGGCCCGCCCCGCCCGGTAGGCGGCGTTGCCCGGACGGTGTCCGCGGATGTTCGCAGGAAGCGGATTTCCCGATCACACCAGGGCTCCCGAAGGTCGGGCCGACGCCTTTGTGCGCCGTCTTGACCGGACACAAACCCGGTTTCACCGAGCCCATCCGCTCGGGCTTGAGGAGTTCCAGCAATGAGCACAGGCCACGCCACCCACCTCCGGCGTCAGACCTTCATGGCCAAGAACGGCGATGTCGAACGCGTCTGGCGCCACGCCGACGCCGAGGGCGTCGCGCTCGGCCGTCTCGCGTCCGAGATCGCCGTCGTCCTCATGGGCAAGCACCGCCCCGAGTACACGCCCCACGTTGATACCGGCGACTTCGTCGTTGTCACCAACGCGGCCAAGGTCGGCCTCTCGGGCAACAAGGCGACCCAGAAGTTCGCCAAGCGCTACTCGGGCTACCCGGGCGGCCTGAAGCTCACCTCGTACGGCGACCTGCGTGAAGACAAGCCCGAGCGGCTGATCGAGCTCGCCGTTCGCCGGATGCTGCCCAAGAACCGCCTCGGACGCCAGATGCTCAAGAAGCTGAAGGTCTACCCCGGCACCGACCACCCCCACGCCAACCACAAGCCCATCGCGTTGCACGCCTGATTCTCACCGCGGCCGCCCCCCGCCTGACCGCGAGGGGCACAAGGCACAGAACACATCCCGCCGCGGCGGGAAGGAGCACAGTCACCATGGCAGAACAAGGTTTCCAGACCACGATCACCAACCCCGACCTCATCGGCGAGAACGTCGATGCCGGACCCGCCCCCGAGCAGATGAAGCGCGAGCTCGCCGAGGCCAAACCCGCCGACAAGCACGGCTGGTGGTGGGGCGTCGGCCGACGCAAGACCGCCGTCGCCCGGGTCCGCCTCCGCCCCGCCCAGGACGGCAGCCCCAAGGTCCAGATCCAGGTCTCCCGCAAGAAGTTCAAGACCGTCGACGACTACTTCAGCGAGGCCCAGGACCGCATGGACGTCCACGCCCCGCTGACCGCGACCGACACCGCCGAGAAACTCGAGGTCTTCGTCCGCGTCGACGGAGGCGGCATCACCGGGCAGGCCCAGGCCATCCGCCTCGGCATCGCCCGCGCCCTCGTCGGCTACGACCCCCACCTTGAGGACGTCCTCCGCGAGAAGGGCTACCTCACACGCGACGCCCGGAAGGTCGAACGCAAGAAGTACGGCCAGCCCGGCGCCCGCCGCCGCTTCCAGTTCTCGAAGCGTTAACCCGGCATCCCCGTTTCTGTTCACTACAAAGCCCGGCGGTCCCGCCGGGCTTTTTCCTGCGCGCTCCAACAACCGGAGCGCCTACAAACCGCGACGATCAGACGCGCGATCTGCGAAGGCAGCGGGGATCCTCCCCCGGTCCGGTACAGTGCATGGGATGGGACACCCGTTGACCAGGCAGTTGCTCAGGTTCAGGCGGAGAACGCGGCGCATCGCGATCGCCGCGGGGCTGTCGCTCGCGGTGGTCGTGACCTTCACCGCCCTGTTCGCCGCCTCGCTCGCGCGGTCCGCCCCGAGCTGGTGGCGGCGCTACACGCTCGACGACGGCCTCCGCGAGCACGCGACCCGCGTCGAGAACGCCGCGGTCTCGCAGCTCACCCGGACCCGACCCGCCGACCCCGCGTGGACCGCCGGCGACGACAACACGCCCTGGCGCTCCGAGCGCTGGTCGATCGCGATCCGTGAGGAGGACGCCAACGCCTGGCTCACAGGCAGGCTCCGCAATTGGATCGCGGGCGACGACGCCCTCGACATCTGGCCCGAAGGGCTCACCCAGCCGCAGGTTCAGTTCCAGGACGGCGCGCTGCGCCTCGGTGCCCAGCTCACATTCGAGCGGGGCCAGCGGGTCCTGTCGGCCACGATCCGGCCCGAGTTCCGCGAGGACGGCTCGCTCTGGCTCCGCACAAACTGGGTCCATGTCGGCCGGCTCCCGCTCCCCGCGGGGCCCATGCTCGCCCGGGCCGATCGCTCGATCCGCGACGAATTGCCCGACGACGTCGGCGAATCCCTCTCCGCCGGGGCCGAGGCCGCCGGTATCTTCGACATCCTCCGCGGCGACGCCCCCCTCTCGACCAGCCCCACCCTCCGCCTCGACGATGGGCGGGCCGTCCGCCTGCTCGGCCTTCGCCTCAGAGAAGACCGGATCGAGATCGACTGCCAGACCATTGCCCGCAGGACGGCCGCGCGGGAGTGAACCCAAACCCGCCTCGGCCCGAATACGCTGGTGCCATGCGAACCACGATCATCGCCGTACTCTCCATCGCCGCCCTGACCGCCAGCACCGCGCGCGCCCAGCAACTCGAGGTGGTCGCCGAGGGGCTCAACCGACCCTGCGACATGACCGTCGATCCCGACGGCCGGCTGCTGGTCGTCGAACAGGACGGCCTCGTCCGCGTCATCGAGCCCGACGGCACGCTCCGCGAATCGCCCTTCATCGAGGTCGATCGCTCGAACTTCACCGACCACACGTCCAACTGGGAACGGGGTCTTTTGGGCATCGCGCTCGCGCCCGACTATGCCGACTCGCGCGAGTTCTACCTCTACTACTCGGACAAACAGGGCGACACCGTCACCAGCCGGTTCATCGCCAGCAGCGACACCTCCGCCGAATGGTCCACCGAGGAGGTCCTGCTCGAGATCGAGCAGCCCTTCGGCAACCACAACGGGGGCTGCATCCGCTTCGGTCCCGACGGCATGCTCTACATCGGCCCCGGCGACGGCGGCAAAGCCAACGACACCCTCAACGCCGGGCAGCGCCTCGACACCCACCTCGGCAAGCTCCTCCGCATCGACGTGACCGGCGCGCCCGACAAGGGCAAGCCCTACGCGATCCCGGAGGGCAACCCGTTTGTCGAAGAGAAAGACGCGCTCCCGGAGATCTGGTCGTTCGGCCTCCGCAACCCCTGGAAGTTCGAGTTCGATTCGATGGGCCGGCTCTGGATCGCCGACGTGGGGCAGAACCGCTACGAGTACGTCCACGTCCAGCCCGCGGGCTCGGAGGGCGGCGAAAATTACGGCTGGAAGATCATGGAGGGCACCGGCGAGTTCAAGCCCGGACGCAACAAGAAAGACGACCCCGAGCGTCTCGACCGAACCGAACACATCGAGCGCGGCCTCCAGCCACCCGTCTTCGAGTACCGCCACCACCCGATGGCTTCGATCACCGGCGGCTACTTCTACGAGGGCAACCGATACCCCTGGCTCCGCGGGCGGTACATCTGCGCCGATTTCATGTCGGGCCGGGTCTGGTCGTTCCGCCCGCGCGTACGCACGCACGAAGGGACCGAGTACACCTACGCGGACGACGTCGTCGAGCACACCGAGGCCGTGAAAGCCACGTTCGGCGGCAACGGCCCGAGCCTCGCCATCTCGAGCTTCGGGATCAGCAACGACGGCCAGACGATCTACGTGCTCGACCACAAAGCGGGCCGGGTCCTCCGGTTCGCCGAGTGATCGCCGGGCTCGGCCTCGGCGCGATCAGTGTCGCCGCATCCCGCGCTCGTGCTGGAACTGGAAGCCCGGCTCGATGATCCGCATCACCATCGCCCATACCAGGGCGCTGCCCCCGGTGCACACGGCGCCGAGCAAACGAGAGACGAGCTCGCCCGTAGGGCGGAACTCGATCGGGTCGCCGTACAGGCTGCGCACCGTCATGAACGCCACGACGACCACCGCGATGATCGCCCCGGCGACAACCGAGAGGATCACGAGCGTCAGGAAGTGACGCCTGATCACCATCCCGCGCACCGACAGCACCAGCTGCGTCGCGAGCAACGCCCCCAGCGCGTTCGGCCCGATCACGATCGCCTCGCCCCCATCGGTCCGCGGGATCAGCCATGTCAGGTCGATCAGCGCACCGAGCAGGAGCGCCGCCCACAGCGCGTGCCGCGCGGGCGCCGAGAGCGCGACGACGACAATCAGCGGCACCACGAAGCTCGGCGAGATGTCGCCCGGCGCAAGCCGGAACGCGTCGAAGCCCATCTGCAGCCCGAACGCGAGCCACGCGACAATCAGGAACGTGATCCAGTTCACGGGGCATCACCCCCGTCGCCTTCGTCCATCGCCGAGCCATCGACCGGCACACGCAGAACGACCTCGCGCACGCGCCGCAACTCCAGTCCATCCCTGGGCCGCACAACGATCACGCTCCGCAACGGCTGATCCTCATCGGGCTCCACCCGTTCAACAACACCGATCGTGAACATCTGCGCCGATTCCGGCCATTCCGGGTCGTCGAGCACAACCTCCACGCCCGGCTTGAGCCTGGTATCGATCGCGTCCGCCACCGTCGCCCCGGCTGGGGGATCGCGGAACTCCACATCCCCGCGGAAGGTCCCCGACCCCGTCGGCGCAAGCAGGCACGACAGGAACGCGTCGCCCGTGCGATCGAGCAGCACCCGCCCGTTGAGCCGGCCCGACTCGGGCTCGGTGATCGGCATCACCACGCACTCGAGCCGATCGACGGACACGACCTGCCCGTGCAGCTGCACGCCGCGGACGGTCGTCACCGTGTTCTTGGTCACCCCGTCCGCGCCGCCGGCGCGCACGCGGAGCAGCCCGCTCGACGCGTCGCTCGATGTGCCCACGACGGGCCGAGTGAGCAGCGAGATCGCCGCGTTCGGTGCCCGGCGGAAGCCCGCCTCGAGATCCGCGATCCGCGCTTCGAGCTCGGCGACCCGTGTTTTCTCGCTGAAGAACAGCCTGCGGAACTCGTCGCGGTCGCGCTCGAGGATCCGTTCGCGTTCGTCGGGCTCATCGATCCGCGTCGCGGGCGCGAGCCACGTCGAGACCCGACGCACCGGATCGCTGATCGGGGTCACCACCGTCGCGACGAGGCCACCGACCCACCCGGTCCATTCGAGGAATCGGACGGGGGTCAGCGCCGTGACCGTCAGCAGCACCACCGCCGCCGGCATCGCCGAGCGGATCAGCGGGTGGTGGTGGTGCGATCTCGCCATGCGCCGCTTCCGAAAATAAAGAACACCCAGAACAGTCGAGCGGGATCGAACCGGATGGCTGGGAACGAACACGCCCGATCGGCCACGCCCGCCTACTGGTCCAGATCGCTCTCGAGCGTTTCCTTCCACTCCTCGATGTTCTCGAGGTAGATCGCCGTCCCGCGCGCCACGCAGGTCAGCGGGTCATCGGCGATCCGGACCTCAAGCCCAGTCGCCTTCTGGAACACGATGGGCAGCCCCCGGAGCAGCGAACCGCCCCCCGCGAGGCAGATGCCGTTCTCGACCAGGTCCGCCGCGAGTTCGGGCTCCGCCTTCTCCAGCGTGCTCGTCACCGCGTCGATGATCGCGCCGACCGGTTCCTGGAGCGCCTCGCGGATCTCGGTGCTCGTGATCACCGTCTTGCGGGGCAGACCCGAGATCATGTCGCGGCCGCGGACCTCCATCGAGGTGTCCTCGCCGACGGGCGCCGCCGACCCGATCTCGATCTTGATCCGCTCGGCGGTCTGCTCGCCGATCATCAGGTTGTACGTCCGCTTCATGTGGCTGATGATCGCCTCGTCCATGTCGTCGCCCGCGACACGCACGCTCTGGCAGGTCGCGATGTCGGCCAGCGACATGATCGCAACCTCCGTCGTCCCGCCGCCGATATCAACGATCATCGACGCCGTCGGCTCCGCGAACGGGAGCCCCGCGCCGATCGCCGCCGCGATGGGCTCTTCGAGCAGATAGATCCGGCTCGCGCCCGCCCGCTCGCTCGAATCGATCACCGCGCGCTTCTCGACTGCCGTGATGCCGCTCGGGATGGAGATGACCACCCGGGGCCCGATCCAGCGCATCTTCCCCGTCACCTTGGTGATGAAGTAGTTGAGCATCGCCTCGGTGATCTCGAAATCGCTGATCACGCCGTCCTTGAGCGGGCGCACAGCCGTGATCGTCCCGGGCGTCTTGCCGAGCATTTCTTTCGCGACCCAGCCGACGGCCTGTCCGTTCTTGAGCACCTGGTTGGTGCCCTTCTTGACCGCGACCACGCTGGGCTCGTTGAGCACGATGCCCTGCCCGCGCACCGCAACAAGCGTGTTGCAGGTGCCCAGGTCGATCCCCATGTCCACCGAAAAGAGTTGGGTCAGACGTTCCCAGACCACGGGCGTGAGCCTTTCGCGACGGGCCCTCGCGCCCGATCACCCGCGCCGATAGACCGCACCCATCCGTGGGCCGACCTCCTGACGCATACACAACTTATCGGGTTCGGAGCCACCGGGCCACCAACCGGACCCATCTACCCACAAAAGACCCAAACCCAGCCGCCGGCTCCCGGCTCGGAATGAGCAACCCCCCGGGGCAGGCGCTGGCCCGCCCCGGGGGGGTCTCGGGATGGTCAATCATGCGGCCGTGGTCCGGACCGCGGCATCAGTCGTTGTGGGCGACCTCGCCCTCACAGTCGTCGGCCGTCGGATCGATCTCGATCACCGCGGGTTTCTCCCACTGGATCGATTTCGACGCGGGAGCCTCGAACGCGGGGGCCGTCCCCGGCTGGATCAGCAGCCGGACCGACTTGTCCTGACCCACCTGGTACTCCGCCTCGGCGACATAGTCCTTCGCCTTGTCCTTGCGGGCGAACTGCGCCAGTTCGGCCTGCTGCTCGTTCCGAACCCGGTCGAGCCGGCCCCGGATCTGATCCAGGCTGTGGGCCTGGTAGCGGTTGTGCTCGTCGATCGTCGCCTGACGGTCCGCCATCATCTCGATGAGGCGGTCGTTGCGGGCGATCGAATCGATCTGCGCGTCCAGCTGATAGAGCTGGGCCTCGAACTCGGCCTGCTCGGTCTCGAGCCGGACCAGCAGATCCGCGAGCTGCGCCTCCTGATCGACCAGGAACCCCAGCTCGGTCTCGACTTCAGAAACCCGGTTCTGGTAGACCGCCCGCGTCTGGGCGATATCCGAACGCCGTGCCATCGCGTCGTTGGTCGACATCCGGCTCTCGTTGAACGAGATCCGCACGATCGCGCCCTGGTTGGTCGCCTGGGCGGCCTGGGCACGCTCGATGCCCGTCTCGATCAGGTTCAGGTCCGCCGACGTGATCTGCACGACCTTGGAGCTGACCTCACGCTCGTGCTCGAGCTGGTCGATCTGATCGCGGACCTCGCTCAGATCCGCACGCACCTCGGCGATCTTCTGCGGGTACTCGGCCTGCAGCCTCTTGATCTGTCCACGCATCGCGATCGGGTCGTCGATGTTCGAATCGATCACGCTGCCAACCGTGCCCGAGACCTGGTGCATGATCGCACCAACGCTGCCCGGGCGGGCGGACTCCGCGACGATCGCCGCCGCGCCCCCCGCGAGCACAGCCATCACTCCAAACCGAACCGCGCCTTTGACGAAGCATCCCATGGCGTGCTCCTTTACTTGCTTGCCTTGCGGCCGCCGGAACGCCCGGCCGCCGCTCGTGTGTGTCGTGCTCCCGGGCCCGGGGAAAACTCCGCCCCGTCTCAGCCCGTCCCATCCGACCCGTTCGAACCCGCCCCGACTCGCGGGACGCCCGAACGTGCCGGCCTCACGAGATACATGGGATCGCCCTCAGCCCGATTTCGCGCCAAGCAACATCACGACCACTTTTCCCAAGAATCCCACCGTCGCATCCGTTCGCACCCGCGCCCCGGCACAACAGCTTCCGGGTGCGGATCTGCCCAGATGCACAGGGCCGGCTGCACCGGGAAGGGTCGAGCCGGAATGAACGGCAAGGGATGATGAACAGGGATGGCATAGACCAATCAAAACGCGATCATTGATGCTCAAATCCCGCGTTTATTGACGCAGGAAGGCCCGGGGCGTCAATCCGGCCGCCGCCGCGCGATCCGCGTCCGGATTTCGCACAACGGGATCCTTGACGACCCGCGTAAACTCCAAGCGCATCGAACCGCGTGCGGACCACCCACACGCAGCCCGCACCACCGAAAGGACGGTTCACCCGCATGCTCACCTCGATGACCACCTCCTTCCTCAAGCGCCTCAGCGCCAACGACGAAGCCGCGTGGTTCGAGCTCTGGGACACGTTCGGCCCCGTTCTGAGGGCCCAGCTCACCAAGTGGGGGCGGGGCCGGATCGGTCAGGAAACCGTCCGCGACCTGTCGCAAGAGACCCTCGCGGCGCTCTCCAACTCGATCGACCGCTACGACCCGACCCGCGGCGCCCGCTTCAGCACCTGGCTGCTCGCGATCGCCAAGCATGTTCTGGGCGACGAGATGGACCGCCGGATGGCACAGAAACGGGGCGGGGGCAAGGCCAACGCCCATCTGGACGAATCGTGGATGGTCGCCGCCGCCGCCGAACGGGCCGACCAGGCCTATGAAGCCGCGATCTTCCGCGCCAAGGTCGAGGCCTCGATCCGCACCGTCGAAAAGGACTGCGACTTCACCGAGTTCAGCATCTACCGCATGCGGGTCTTCGACGGCATGAGCGGCAAGGACGTCGCGACCCAGGTCGGCGTCAGCGAGCCGACGATCTCAAGGCGTCTCCAGAAGGTCCGGGATCTGCTCAGGGGTGCCCTCGCGCAGACGATCGCGACGTATTCCTTTACAGAAGAGGAATACCAGGAGGCCGAGCGAAACGGACTCGTCCTGAATCCCAAAGCATCGGGTGACAAGGCCGATGATTCCCTCTTCGATGAGGCCATCGGCGAGATCTACCACCAGCAGATGGAACTCCGGCGGGCCGACCAGATGAACGCCTGACCAGGGCCCGGGCCCGGGAGTTCCCACCCGCGGCGGCACGCAGGGGCGAAGCCCGGGGGAGGACCGCGATGTCATTCGGAATTCTCGAAATCGTCCTCGTGATCCTGGGCCTCATCGGCGGCGCCGTCCTGATCGGTCTCGCGATCATCTTCTCGATCACGATCATCAAGATCATCGCCAAGGTCGTCGGGCACATCTTCGCCACCGTCTTCCGCTGGGTCGGCGACATCTTCCGCTTCGTCGGCGCCCTCGTCGTCGCCCTCGTCTTTATCCCCCTCGTCCTCGTCAACATCGTCATCGGCCGCTGGAGCGCCTCCGCGCATTTCGGGCGCGCGCTCACCGACGAGTGCAAGACCATGGGCGCGTGCCTTTACCGTGTCGCGATCGGTCACCCGCTCGCCCTTATCGGCCTGCGCGGCGTCACCGAGGGCATCGAGCAGCGCCTCCCCGCCGCCGTCGCCTACGCGCCGGGGCCCGACAAGCCCAGCAAGAAACGCCAGGGCCTCTTCGAGGGCTACACCATCGTCGGCTCGCTCCCCGGGGGCGGGTCGGGCGGCAAGCTCTACGTCGCCGAGCCCGACGAGCTCAAGCGCGCCGCCTACGCCAGGCGGGGCCACGAGGACGTCGACCGCGTCGTCATCAAGACCTTCAGCCTCGACGACGGATCGAGCCTGCCCCAGATCGTCCGCGAGAGCCGGGCGCTCGACGCCGCCAAGAAACTCGGGCTCGTTCTCGAGCACGACCTCGCGCCCGAACGCTTCTACTACATCATGCGGTACGTGCCGGGCGATTCGCTCACCGTCGCGACCCAGCAGCTCCACGCCCGCGCCGAGCCCAAGGGCCTCGACGCCCGCGGCATCGGGCTCGCCGTCGGCTACACCACCGATCTGCTCGAGGCGCTCGAGGTCTACCACCGCGGCGGCCTCTGGCACAAGGACGTCAAGCCCGACAACCTCATCGTCGACCGCGAACCCGACCCCAACCTCGGACGCGGGAAAGCCCACCTCGTCGACTTCGGGCTCATCACCCCGCTCCGCAGCGCGATGACGCTCACCACGCACGGCACCGAGTACTTCCGCGACCCCGAGCTCGTCCGCCAGGCCCTGCGGGGCGTCAAGGTCCACCAGATCGACGGCGGCAAGTTCGACGTCTACGCCGCGGGCGCCGTCCTCTTCTCGATCGTTGAGAACTCCTTCCCCGCGCACGGCGGGCTCAGCCAGGTCTCCAAGAATTGCCCGGAAGCGCTCCGCTGGATCATCCGCCGCGCGATGACCGACTACGACAAGCGCTACCCCACCGCCCGCGCCATGCTCGACGACCTCACCGTCGTCGCCGCCGCGAGCGATCCGTTCGCCGTCAAACCCGCCGATCTGCCCAGCCAGTCGGGCCGGCCGCTCGAGCCCAAGCCGCCCGCCGATTCACCCGCGGCGTTCAACGACCCCGCCCAAGCAACCCCGGCCCGACCCGCCGAGGTCCACGCCGCCGCATCGCCCGTGCCGCCCGCCAACCAGACACCCAACCCCGCGGCCTTCGCCGCCACCCCCGCCGCCGCGGTCCCCAAGCTCCGCGTCAAGGACTGGTGGACAGGCCGGTACGTCCCCGCGGCCGAGCCCGCGGCACCCCCGCCAGCCCGCACACCCACGCCCGGGTTCGACCGCAAGCCCCAGCCCCGCCCGCGCGCCGAGGTGCAAGCGGAGGCCGCGCAGGCCGGGTTCAACCAAGGCGGCACACGGCGCCAGCTCACCCCGCCCGATCAGCGGCTTTCGGCGAAAGACCAGCTCAAGAACGCCCAGCGCCGCGCCGCTGAGCGCCGCGCCAATGTCGGCAAGCCCGGCGCACGCCGCGCCAACCGGCACGCCGACAAGGCCGGCCTCGCCGCAATGGGCCCCACCGCCCGCGCGGGTAGTCGCTACGCCCGCCGTTCGAAAAGCAAGGTCCCCAGCGCCATCAACGCCGGCATCATCATGGCGCTGCTCTTCGCCGTCTCCGCCGTCGGCACGGCCGTCATCGTCGTCTCCATGAACAGCACCCGCAGCGTCCAATCAACCACAATCACCACCGACGACCAGGGCAACACCAGCATCATCAGGCGAGGCGACATGCCCGCGATGCCCGAGATGCCTGCCATGCCCGAGATGCCACCCATGGCAGGCGGCGCCGGCACCGGGGAACCCACGAGCACCACTCCCCCGGCCTCGCCCGCCGACGAGCATCACGGTCAGAACCCCGCCGCCGGACTCGTCCCCGCGCCGGGCAAGCCCCTCGAGGGCCTGGGCGTCGCCTTCCTCTATGACTTCCGCCCGCCCTTCGACCACGCCTCCGACGCGGACCTCGACCTCTTCGACCGCATCCTCGAGAAGCGCGGCATCCGCATGAGCTCCAACCTGGTTGTCGAATACGCCGACGAGATCGAAGACGGCGACACCATGATCGCCGAGCTCAAGGCCCTCCGCGGCATGCGCACACTGGGCGAAAAACTCGGCGATGACATCCGCCGCTACGTCAAGGAAACGCCCGGCCTCGACGCCGTCTGGTGGACCGGCCCCGCCGACGGACACACCAGCAAGAACCCCGAGCGCCAGTTCCTGCTCGTCTCGGAGAACACCGTGAGCGTCTTCAGCGCCCGCGACATTTCCGTCACCGACATCACCAACGCGCTCATCGACCAGGGGAACTGATCGGCCCGGACGTCGACACCATTGCTACGGGCCCGCCGCGCGGGCCCGTGTTTCGTAACAGAATCAACGATCAAGCCCGACAGTCATCAGCTCGACAGCGGGGTAGCCCAGTGCGGCTTGTTCGATCGGCCCACGCGGCGCTCACCCCGCGCCAAAGACTCCATCGTCGATTGTGGGGTTGATCACCACTGAATCCAGCACGACCGAACCCGACTCGAAGAACTCTCCGTCGAACCGTGTCCGCCACGCCGATGGAACGGTCACACCGCCGTCCGCCTCGTAGGCCGTGAAGACCCGCTCGACCGATCCCACAATCGAGCCGGGCCCCCGCCCGACGAACCTCGCCGCCACCAACCGTCCGGTCTCCACCTCAATGCAGAGCTGCGTCGTCGCGCCCCGGTGGTGCAGATCGACCAAGGAGCAGCGCACACCTTCAACCCGCCGCTCACCCCGCGCGAACGCGACCGCGTCGGGATCGCCCCCGAGCACGATCAGCGAAATCGGGAGCCGGACCATCCGCCGGACGAACGCAGCGGAACGGTCCCTCGCGAGCGGCGCCGCCCCGTTGTCCGGCGAGCGCGCGAGACCACGGTCGCCAACGACGCAGCGAGACCACGACCGCTCGTCCCACCGGTCGCTCTCCGCGAAGCGATCTGGGAAGGCGGCGTGCACCTCTTTCACGTGCTCGCCCTTCCCGCCCTCGCGCTCGAACTCATCCCGGATCGCGTGCTGGTAGGTCCGCACCGCCCCGAGCGCGTCGCGGCCGCCCGCCCACGCCACCATCCGCGATAGAACTTGCGACGCGCGGGCCCGCTGCTCGTCATCGCCCTCCGGGACCGGGTCCGCCCGCTCGATGCACCGCTCGGGATCCGCGAGGAAACCCTCGCGGCAGCCATCAGACGCGAAGAACCAGATCCTCTTGTCCACCACCAGGTGCCGCCGCGCGTCGCCCAGCCCGGAGAGCGGCCCCATCCGCCCGCACGCACCCCCGTCCGCGGCCGCGAACCGCCAGGGGTCCTCCCGGAACCTCGCGCGATTCTCACGCGAAACGAACCGGTATTCGTACCCCTCGTGCTCGACCGCAAGAGACTCGTCCCCCTCGGCCTCGCGGCCCGCGACGAGCTCAACCGGATCGAATACGAGCGTCCGCTCGGACGGCGCACCGATCACCGACGCAACCGACCCGATCGACACAACGACCGTGGCGAAGAGCCTGTTGCGCATAGTTTCCCCCAAATCAGATAGACCGCCGCGCAGCCTACCACGGCCGCGCTCCCGCGCACAGAGAAACCCGAACGCCGCCGGGCGCCCGGGTCAACAACGATCGTCGCTCGCAACGCCGCCGGCTCCGATCAGCTCGACAGCGGGTCAGGACGGTACAGCTTCACGCCCAGCGCCCAGCTCTTCTGTGTGAAGTTCCCGCCCAGATCCGCCGCCGATGCCTGCTCGGGCCGCGCCGCGTCCATCGCGATCACCGTCTTCGCATCCAGTGCATCGATGTGGCTCACCAGCACCGCCTCGGGGGTCATCGGCATCTTCGCCGCGCCGTACTCGGGGACCCCGTGATGGCTCAAGATGATGTGCTCGAGCACCATCGCGGTCCCAGCCGGGAGGCGCACGCCCTTCTCGCGCATCAGCACCTCGCACTTGGCCCGCAGCATGTGCGTGCCCTCGACGATGTGGCCGATCAGCTCGCCCTGGTCGGTATAGCTGAACGCTTTGTCGTAGCTGAGTTCGCGCGTCTTGCCGATGTCCTGCAGGAAGCACCCCATCACGACGAGGTCGCGGTTCATCCGGGGGTAGAGCGGGCAGATCCGATCCGCGATCTGCATCAGCGTCAGCGAGTGCTCGAGCAGCCCGCCCAGGTGGCTGTGATGCAGCGCCTTCGCCGCCGGCGCCCGCTTGAACGCCTCGACGAAGTACTCGTCCTCAAGGAACAACTCCGCGAGCGCCTTCATCGCCGGGTGCTCGAGCGACTGCAGCAGACCCACGCACTCGTTCCACATCTCATCGATGTCCCGGCTCGTCACCGGGAGCAGTTCTTTCATCTGCTCGACCGTGGGCTCGTGCGGGTGCAGGTTGTGGATGATGATCTGCAACTGGCCCTGGTAGGCCTGCGTCTCGCCCTCGACCCACACGAAGCCGTCGGTGGGCAGATCAGCGAACTCTTCTTCGCTGATCGACCACTTCCGCGCCGCCGCCTCGCCCGTCTTGTCGCTCAGCAGACACCGCAGGTACGGCTTGTCCTGCCGCGTTTTGCCCATCTGCGCGTTCGCGATCGCGAACACACCCTCGATCCGTTGCGACGGCGTCATCTCAGCGATCTGCTGCTTGGTCAAAGTCATGCCGACAGGGTAGTGGCCCGAGAGACACAAAGAGGCATTCGGTCGCCGCCAAGAAAAAGAACGCCGTCCTTGGCGCTGCGCCGGGACGACCCAACCGGAACCCTCCGGAACGAGCCTCCCCACGCAATCTCTCCCGGGAATCTCCCGCGGGACACTTCAAATCTATCACATGCCACCGCCAGAGCCGAGCAAATTCTCAGGATCCGCCCAGCCCCCCGGGGACACCATCAGGGGCAGCCCCCCGTGAACGACACCACGAACGCACTCACATCCGCAAGGTCCAGCACGCCCTCGGGTGCCGCGAGATCCGCGACCCCGCCGCCCGATGTGAACCCCACGACGAACGCGCTGACATCCGCGAGATCGAGCACGCC
>DDFO01000051.1:33436-40638 GCA_002337215.1 Phycisphaerales bacterium UBA1926
GGCAACGACCGCCACAGAACAGCGTCACCTCCGCTACCGGGGAGAACGCGGTGCCGCCCGGCGCGAACGGGTCATCGATCCGCCACTGCATCCAGACCGTCTGCCCATCCAGCGATGCGTCAGCCGGGATCGGCCACCGGAACGTCGCGAACCCGTTCCCGGCGCCGATGCCCTCGACCGCGATCGGCCCGCTCGTGTCATCCGCGAGCACGATCCCGCCCACCGGGGGCAACATCGAGATCGCGACCTGCGCCGTCACACCCGCGAGCGCCCGATCAAGACCGATCTTGAAGTCGCCGTTGCCGATGTTCGGCGGGCACGCCGCGATCATCCGCGGAACAACCCCGCCGCTCCCCGCGAGCCCGGCCCCCGAAACCGCCGGGTTCGCGGGCATCTCGCTCCGCAAGACAGGCCGATCGAACGGGAATGTCTCGCTGGCAACCCGCGCATCGGTCAGCGCATTCTCAAGAAAATCGATCACCGCCGGGGTCGCCTGGGGCGGGATCGGCGAGGGCAGAAGCGGATCCCGGTTCGGGTTCCCCCCCGCTCCGGGGCCGCGATAGAACGCGAGCACCGCGTTCATATCCGTCAGGCCGCCGGTGTGCATGAACGTCGGCTTGAGCCCCACGTTCCGAAGCGTCGACGTCTTGAACTTCCCCTGGTCCGCCGGGTTCCCGGTCACTTCCCGCCGACCAATATCTTCGTTGTTCGGGCGCAGACCCAGGTTCCGGAAACTGTGATCCGTGAACATGGGCGGCACGTGGCACACGCGGCAGTTGGAACCCTGGAACACCTGCCACCCCTGCTGCTGCCGAGGTGTCATCGCGCCCGCCTGCCCCGCGATGAAACGGTCCCACGGTGTGTCGTCCGCCAGCAGTGTCCGCTCGAATGTCGCGATCGCCATCCCGATCCGCGCCGCCGTGATCGCGTCATCGCCGAAGGCGTCGGCGAACAGCTCGGGATACCCGGGCTCGCTCTCGAGCACCGCCGCGACGTCCGCCGGGTGGTCGCTCGCCAGCGCCCAAGGCACGGCCTCCTCCAGCTTCGCCGTCACCGTCTCCCACTCCATGTCCATGTGCGCCATCTCGATATCCGAAACGATCGGCCCCACCGCCTGGCTCTCCAGCGCGCCGCCGCTCGCGATCACCGTCTCGCCCGTCTCGGGGTCCTCGAACCGGCTCGTCGCCCGCCCGTCCCAGAACAACTCATCGGCAAACATCGCCATGATCGAAGGGTTCGCCGCCCGGCCCGTCAGCTGCCGATCGAGCCCGAAGATCGGATCGGGGTCGTACGACGAGGCCGCGTCCGCCCGGATCACGCCGGGAGACGTATTCAGATCGTCCGCATTCCCGAGCACCCCGTCCGGTCCCGGGTGCACCGCGAGCCTCGGGTCCGCCCCGCCCGCGGCCGGGATATGACAGGTTGCGCACGCGATCGTGTTGTCCGCCGACAACTGCTCCTCGTAAAAGAGCAATTTCCCGAGCACCCGCTTCGCCTCACTGAACGGATTCTCGGCCGGGAACTCGACCGCAGGCAGCGGAGGCACACCGCCGCCGCCCTGCGCAAACGCCGCCGAACCGGGAACCAGCGCAAGCACGCCGAGAACCGTCCGCAGATCCCGCCGCCCCGTTGTGCACAAAGACACGACGGCCGCATGCGCGGCCTCTTCCACTCTCTTCAACATGCCGAGACTCCTCGAACCAAAGGCCCCGGCACGAGAACCGGCGGCGACCACACCCCCACTGCCCCCTCCAACGGAGACTCAGGCACACCATTGCCAATTCCGTCGCAAAATCTCCGATTTTCCTGATCCCGACTCAATCCAGCCCGTTCGCCCCGCTCACTCCGGCACAACGCAACCCGCCGCCGCCCGAGCCGCCGGCCCCGTACGCTTCGATGAATGACCACCACCCCGCACACACCCCAGGCCCCGACGAACCAGGACCCCTGGACCACCCGCCGCCTCCTGCAGTGGATGTCGCAGACCTTTGAGCAACGCGGCCTCGACAGCCCCCGCCTGTCCGCCGAGATCCTGTTATCGCACGTGCTCGAGTGCGAACGCCTCCGTCTCTATATGGAACAGGACCGCCCCGCTTCGCCCGCCGAGCGTGAGACCCTCCGCGATCTCGTGAAGCGCGCACTGAATCACGAGCCCATCCAGTACCTCACCGGCGAAGCCCGGTTCTTCGGCCTCGACCTCAAGGCCGACCGGCGCGCGCTCATCCCCCGCCCCTCGACCGAGACCATCCTCGAGCATGTCCTGCAGTCAGACCGCCGCGCCAACGCACTGCCCGAACCAGACCCGGTGATCCAGACAGAGGCACCCGACCCGACAGCGGCCGACCCGGAACCGTCAGACCACGAGCAGACCAACGCCGAACACGAGTCGCCCCCCGCGCACCCGCGCCCGAAAGCACCCGCACCGGACCCCATCCGCGTTGCCGACATCTGCACCGGGTCCGGCTGCATCGCCGTCGCGCTCGCCAAGAACCTCCCCCACGCCCAACTCATCGCCACCGACATCTCCCCCGACGCGCTCGCGCTCGCGGAGGAGAACGCCGAGCGACACGCCGTCGCCGACCGGATCGATCTCCGAGAAGGCGACCTGCTCGCACCGCTCGCCGGAGAAGCCCCCTTCAATTGGATCCTCGCCAACCCTCCCTATATCCCGGACAACGAGTGGGACGCCGTCGAGCCCAACGTCAAGGACCACGAGCCCCACCTCGCCCTCCGCGCCAGCCCCGACGGGCTCACGTTCGTGCGCACACTCATCGAACGCGCCAGCCCACTCCTCGCCGAGGGCGGGTCGCTCATGATCGAACTCGCCGACGCCACCGCGGCCGACGCCGCCGACCACGCACGCGCGCACGGCTGGACCAACCCCGTGATCCTCAAAGACCACGAGGGCTACGACCGCGTCCTGTTGCTCAAGAATTCCTGATCGGCCGCACCAACCGAGCCGGTCCTACTCCGTCTCCGCAATCGCGTCGTGCATCGCCTCGATCAACTGCTCGATATCGAACGGCTTGAACAGCACGCCCGACATCCCCTCCTGGCTCGCCCGCACGATCGAGTGATGCGGGTCGTACCCGAACCCCGTCATCAGGATCACTGGGATCGAATCGTCGAGCGACTTGGCCGCGCTGAACACCTCGTACCCGTTCCGGTTCGGCATCCGGATATCGCTGATCACGATGTCGTACTTCGGCTCGTCACCGTCCGCGGCGACCCGCTTGAGCGCATCGATCGCCGACTGACCGTCCATCACCACGTCCGCCGCGCACCCGCGCGAACGCAACACCGCGCCGATCACCTTGCAGATCTTGTGCTCGTCGTCGGCCACCAACGCCCGCTTGCCCTTGAGCACCGGGTCGTCCTTCTTATCGCTCAACGCCCGGTCCACACCCAGCAGCGTCTGGGGCCCCTGCGCCACGTTCGCGATCCGGCTGCGGATCGCGTCCACGTCCTCGCGGATCCGCGCCAGGTGCCCCGCCTTCGTCGGGTCGATCATCGTCCCGCCCAGCGCGTCGATCTCCTTGACGATGTCCGCCAAAGGCTCTTCCAGCTCCCCGCCGACACGCCCGCTCACCGACAGGTTCGTCGCGCTCCGCTCGACCACCAGCAGGTCCAGCATGTGCAACGCGATTGCGATGTACCGCGCGAAGATCTCGAGGAACTGCCGCTCCGCGTCCGTGAACACGTTCGCGCTCTGGCTCTCGACATCCATGATCCCGATCACCCGGTCGTGCATCTGCAACGGCACCGTGCAGCTCGACCGCGCCCCCGAAAGCCCCGGGATGAACCGCTCGTCGCTCGCCGCGTCCCGGCAGACATACGTCTTCCCCGTCGCTGCGACCATCCCGCTGATGCCGCTGCCTTCTTTCTCCGGCGACAGATCCAGATCGTGGATCTCGTCGGGGAGCCCCGCGCTGATGACCAGTTCGAGTTTCTGCCGGCTCTCGTCAATCAGGAAGATCGCGAAATGGTCGTAGTTGAGCACGTCGTGCATCAGCCGCACGATCTTCTCTTCCATCAGCTCCAGACGCTGGTACGTGTTCCGCTCGCGCACCGCGTTCGCGTCGAGGCGGACCAGCTCGATCCCAGCCTGGTCGATCGCGTCGAGCTTCCGCATCGTCCGCCGCGACGCCGTGATGTCCCGCACCACAACCGCCATCCGCTGCACCAGCCCGGCGCCGACCTCGCCCGAGCGATCCCCCGCTCCGGCTCCGCCGCCTCCACCCTTCTCACCGTCCTCGCCGTCCTCGCCCTGGTGCACGTCCGCCGGGGTGATCTCCAGCTCGTAGACAACATCGCTCTCCGAGACCTCGACCTCGAACCGGCACACCCCGGGGCTCGTGTCCCGGCCGGAACCGAAGCCGGCCCCCGAACCCCCGCCAGTACTCCCGCCATTCATCCCGCCGAACGCCCGCGACTTCGCACGCCGACGCGTCGAGTGCTGGTCGAACCAGTCCCGCGCCTCGCGCAGACACACACCGATATCCGCCCGGCTCGCCTCATCAATGGACGCGTAGAAATCGTTCGACCAAAGGACCGCACCCTCGCGGTCCGCGAGGCACACGCCCTCCCCGATCGCCTGCAGCAGCAGCTCCGCCTGATCGCTCCCGGGGCGGGCCGCTCGCGTGTCGCACGCCTCGAGCAACTCGACCGAGTACCCGCCGTCTCGCAGCACGCCGGCGAGCCGATCGAGCGCATCGTCGTACGCCGAGCCGTCCACGCCGTGACCGATCAGCGCGCGGACCACGCCGGGCGGCATCGGCCTGCCGTTCACCGCGATCACTTTGCCCGAAGCACGCGTCGTCACGAAGCGTCCCGATCTCATCCCGCCGAGCCGATCGACACAAGAGGCCGCGGGGTCATCCCGCCAAGTCTAGCGACACCCCGGCCCGCCGCGGCAGACGCACGCAGATTCCCCCAGAAGCACACCAAAGGAACCCAACACACTCGCGGCGAGTATCCTTCCACCACGCACCCGCCGCCCACCACATGATCACCGTCAAACACGCATCCAAGTCCTTCGGAAAAACCCGCGCGGTCCGCGACCTCTCGTTCGAGCTCCAGCCCGGACAGATGACCGGGCTCCTGGGACCCAACGGCGCGGGCAAGACCACCACCATCCGCATGATCGCCGGGTACCTCGCCCCCGACGCGGGCACGATCACCCTCGCCGGCCACCCCGTCGCCGGCGGCAATTCGCCGACAGACCCCGTCGCCGCCCGCAGAAACCTCGGGTATCTCCCCGAGTCCGCACCTCTCTACACCGAACTCCGACCCGCGCAGTACCTCGATTATCGGGCCAAGCTATTCGCCCTCCCGCGCCGAGAGCGCCGGGCCGCCATCGCCCGCGTCCTCGACCAGTGCCGGCTCACCGACATGGCGCACAAACGCATCGGCACGCTGAGCAAGGGGTACCGCCAACGCGTCGGCCTCGCCGCCGCGCTCGTCCACAACCCGCCCGTGCTCATCCTCGACGAACCGACCAACGGGCTCGACCCCGCCCAGATGCGCACAACCCGCGCCCTCATCGCCGAGCTCGCCGCCGACCGCACCGTCCTGCTCTGCACCCACGTCATCCCGGAGGTCGAACGCGCTTGTGCGCGTGTCCTCGTCATCGCCGGAGGCCGGCTCGTCGCCGACGGCCCGCCCGCCGAGGTTGGGCGGCGCTCCGACACGATCCAGATCGAATGCCGCGACACGGAAAGCGCCGATGATGAGCGCCTCCTCCGCGACGCGATCACACACGCCCTTGGCGCCGGCTCCATCATCGCCCCCGTCCCCAAGTCGACGGCTCCCAACCGATCCGACGAAGCCGCGCCAGGCTGGGTCCGCCTCGCCATCACCCCCGACCCCGCCCGCGCGCCCACGCCCGACCACGACCCCCAGGCCGCCCTCGCCCGGGCCCTCGCCGGCATCGGCCGCCCCATCCGCCACCTCGCCTCGACCGCGGCTCCCCTCGAAGAACGCGTCGTCGATCTCATCGAACGCACCGCCCACCATGAATCAGATCCCGGAACTGAACCGGCACCAGGCCCGGCACCAGACCCGGGCGAACAAGACGGGAGCGCACCATGAAGCCCCCGCTGCGCCCGCTGCTCGCGATCGCGGGCCGTGAGGTCGGGTCCATCTTCCGCACCCCCGTCGGCTGGATCGTCACCGCCCTCTATGCGCTGCTCACCGCCGTCCTCTTCACCCTCCAGACCATCGACCCGGGAGGGCCCGCGACCCTCCGCTACTTCTTTACCCCCGCCGCCTGGCTCCTCATGATCGTCGCGCCCGCCCTGTCCATGCGCCTCTTCAGCGAGGAGTACAAGGCGGGCACCATCGAGCCCCTCGCCACCGCCCCTGTCGGCCCGGCCCTCATCGTCTGCGGCAAGTTCCTGGGCGCCCTCGCCTCCGTCGCCGCGATGCTCATCCCCACACTCGCCTACCCCATCGTCCTCGCTTTTCTCGCAGACGCGCCGCTCGACGCCGGCGCGATCGCGTCGGGCTACCTGGGGCTCATCCTGATCGCGATGCTCTACCTCGCCGTCGGGCTGCTCGTCAGCACCACCACCGACTCGCAGGTCCTCGCGTTTCTGGTCACGCTCATCGCCCTCGTGCTCGTCATGGTCGCCGCGGGGCCCGCGGCTCGGTTCGCCCCCGCGTGGCTGCTCCCCGTCCTCGCCGAACTCTCGATCCAGAACCGCGCCGCCGTCTTCGCCGCGGGGGTCCTCGAATCACGGCACGCCGTCTTCTTCTGCGCCTCATCGGGTGCCCTGCTCGCGTGCGCCTACGCCTCACTCACCGTCCGGGAGGGCCGCTGACATGCGCACGACGACGCTCCTCAAGGCCGGCCTCTTCTGTGCCGCATCGCTCATCGCCGCCGGCGCGCTCTCCATCGCCGCGACCAACACCAACGTCCGCCTCGACCTGACCCTCACGCGTCAGCACCAGCTCGCCGATCGGACCCGCGCCCGCCTGCGCGCGCTCGACGTGCCGGTCGAACTCGTTGTCGCCGTCGCCCGCGATCGGCTCGACCGCCGCGACGCCGACCGCGTCGACGACGTCCTCGCCGCGCTCGACGCCGCATCGGACGATTTTTCGGTCACCGTGATCGACGTGACCGGCCCCGACGGCCCCGAGCAGTTCGAGGCCCTGATCGATCGGCTCGAAGCGCGCGACGAATCGGGCGCACAGCAACGCAG
>DDFO01000051.1:40758-41680 GCA_002337215.1 Phycisphaerales bacterium UBA1926
ACCGCCGCCGCCGAGCGGGCCCGCAAGGAGGCCGGCTCGCTCCTGTGGGATCTGACCAGCCTCGACGCTGCCGCGACCGCCGCGGCCCAGTCGTCGTCGGCCGACCCCCAGGCCGCCGCCCGCCTCGGCGAGTTCGCCGCCTTCGCCCGCGTCGCCAAACGCCAGATCGATGAGACGCTCGCACCGGCGGACCCCGACCCGTCCGCGCTCGTGCGCGCGCTGGCCGACTTCGCGGGCAAGCTCGTCCCGCAGTTCCAGACCATGCAGGACGAACTCGGCGCGATGACCGTCCCGCCCCGGGCGCGCACGCGGGCGGCCGACGCCGCACGGCTCGCCACGACCATCCGCGAGCGCGCCCAATCGCTCGCCAACGCCGCCCCACCCCCGACCGATCTCGACCGCGTTGCCGAGGCCCTCGCGACGGGCGAGGCCGCCCTGCTGATCGGGCCAGTGCGCCCGGACGGCGCGCCGGGCCTGGTCTCCCTCGATCTCGACGCGTTCTACCCGCCCCCCGCGACCGCCGCGATTGAGCGCACGGGCGAGGCCGACGCGCGCATCCGGGCCGAGCAACTCGTGACCCAGGGCCTCGCCGTCCTGACCGACGACGCGCGCCCGATCGTGGTCTTCACGCACGGCGAGGCCCAGCGCTGGGTCGGCAAGGCGGGCGTGCTGACCGCGCTGATCGAACGGCTGAGCAAGGCCGGCATCGACGCCGCCGAATGGCCCGTCCTGCTCGACGAGCAGCCCCCCCCGCTCACCGACCTGAACCCGCGGGGTGAGCGCCCGGTGGTCTACGCCGTCATCAGCCCCGACAGCGCCGCGACGTCGAACCCGAGGGCCCCCGAATCCAAGCCCGGCACCGAGCGCACGCTCCGCGTCGCGCAGGCGGTCGGCGGGCTCATCGAACAGGGCAGGCCCGTCC
>DDFO01000051.1:41742-47312 GCA_002337215.1 Phycisphaerales bacterium UBA1926
GGCCCGTCCTGCTCGGTATGAACCCGTCGGTCTTCCCGACCTTCGGTGACGATGACCCGCTCGCGGCGCTGCTCGAGCCGTTCGGCGTCCGCGTGCGCTCGGCGGCGCCCGTGCTCAGCACCGCCAACGCCGCCTTGGGCCCCGCGACCGCGTGGGACATGCGGATCGTCCCGGGGCTGCAGGACAGCGCCCGGGCCGACGCGAACCCGGTCGCCGTCGCGGTGGATGGGCTCCCGTTTGCGATCGAATGGGCGCTCCCGATCGAGCGAGCGGACGCGGGAGAGTCCGGAGAACAGGGCGAGGACAACCGGGCAACGGTCGAGCCGCTGCTCACGCTCGATATCCCGCAGTCCTGGTCGGAATCGGAGTGGCTCGCCTACTGGCGCACGCCCCGTTCCCAGCGCGCCCTGCTCCGCGATGCGCCGACCTATACCGAGGGCGACGACCGCCGAGGCCCGTTCACCGTCGCGGTCGCCATCGAGCGCACGGGCGCGACATCGGCAACCCGCCTCATCGCGGTCGGCTCCAACACCTGGTTCCTCGATCGTGCGTGGCGCTCGCAGCAGACACTCGCGGGGCGCGGCGTGCTGACCAACCCCGGGAACCCCGAGTTCTTCGACGCCGCGGTGCTCTGGCTCGCGGGCCGCGATGATCTGATCGCCGTGAGCCCCCAGGCGAGGCCCGTCGCGCGGATCGAGCCGATCTCACCCGGCGGCCTGAGCGTGCTCCGCTGGTCGCTCATCGGGGGCTTGCCGCTCACGATCCTCGCCGTGGGCGGGGTGTGGCGCCTGCTCCGAGGCTGATCGGCCCGCGAACCGTTCGTGTGTGTTCCCCCGGTCGTCGTCGCCGCTGAGATCCCGCCGGTCCGCACCGCTGCGCCGATACGCGGCGCGGGTCGCGTGTTTCACCCCGCACTCGGGGCAGACAACGGACGAACCGCTCGGCTCGAGCCCCTCGAGGCTGTAGCCGCACCGCCCGCACCGTTCGCCCAGATCCCTCGGGATCGACCAGATGAACACGCCGACCACCGCGACGAGGACGGTGTAGGGGTAGGTGATGCTCTGCAGCACGGGGACGTAGATCTCGCCGCGTGTCCAGTGCCCGACCTGGATGTGGAACCAGTTGATCGCGATCAGGCCGAGCAGCCCCAGGGCGACCGCGACGATGCCCGGCAGGCGCCGGCGGTGCCGCCCCGCGAGGTACCAAACAATCAGCGCGTATCCAACGAAGAGGGGGACCATAGAAGGATCTATTCGTGTTCCGCGGGCGTCGCGGATTCGGAGCCGAGGGAAGACTGGGTGCCCGCCATACGCCGCGCGGCGCGGACCCGCCGGACCGACCAGGCTGATCCGATAAGCCCGATGGGCAGGGCGACCGCCATCTCCGCGGCCCGGTTGACGACGTCCGCCAGAAGCCCGGCGGGCGAGGTCGCCAGGCGGACCCCCCACTCGCGCACACCGAGCCCGTTTCCTGAGACAGGGATCAGCAGCGCGACCTGGCTCACGGCCGCGACCATCACGCAATCCGCGAACGAGAGCCGAGAACCCACCAGCGCGAAGGACGCGCCGTAGCGCCCGACCCAGATCATCGAGTCGAGGTAGCGCCAGAACGCGGCGTAGAGGACGCGCCCGGTCCACGGGCCGCGCCGGCGCGTCACGATCGCCGCGAGCGCCAGCACGACCGCGGGGGCGGCGCACCAGACCCAGGCGGGACCGCCGGTATGCACGAACAGCGCCACGACGATGAGCAGGCCGAGCGAGACACCGGTGAGCGACACGCTGAACCCGAGCACCCGGGCGGAGTCGGCGTATCGGATCTTGTTGATGTGCTTGTGATAGGCGAGGCGCCCGAACATGCCCGGCTTCATGGGCAGGTAGTTGAGCAGCCAGGCGCTGCCGATCAGGCCCGCCATCTCGGCCCGGCCCACGGGGCGGCCGGTCTGCGAGCCGTACCGGTTGGTGAGTGCGCGCATCGATTCGCTCACCGTGAGCCAGTTGGCGACCGGGAGCAGCAGCACCGACGCAACGAGCCACCACGGCGCGTGCCGAGCGGCGTCGATCGAGGCGGCGAAGTCGTGCTCACCAGAAACGATCACCCAGATCGCGGCGCCGAAGAGCGCGAGCCCGATCACGAAGCCGATGATGGCGCGCGCACGATGCTGGGGCGGGTCGATCGGCGGCGCGTCGGCTATCGATGCCTGCGGAGGATCGGGCGCCTGCCGAGAGACCGACCGCTCATCCGGCTGCTGGACCGACCGCTCCGCCGGGTTCGGCGTCACCGCGCACCCTTCACGGCGATCCCTTGATCGCGCGGACCTTGCTCGCGCCCTCGAGCGCCGCCGCGCCCGGGCCCGCGGTCGAGAAGCTCGGGCGACCCTCGCTGAGCCGCTCGCGCAGCAGCGTTGCAATCCTCGCGAGCGCCGCGTCCTCGGCGCCGCCGGCGGCGGGGAGAATCGGGTCGCCCGCGTCACGGACACGCATCAGCATCGCGATCGCGACGAGGGAGCGGGGCGTCTCGACCTGCCGCACGGCTTCGCTCGCGATGCTCGACCGAACGGCGTCGTCGAACGGCGCGAGGTCGGGGATCTGCGCGGATGTTGGCAACGCCGACGCCAGCAGCAGCCGTTCCGTCGCGCCCGCGTTCTCGTACCGGGCGACCAGCGCGCCCACGAGCCCCCCGGGGTCGCGTCCTTCGCGCCAGAGCCTGGCGGCGGCGGACTCGATCACATCGACCGACTCCGCCGGTTCCGTCGCGTCGCGGACGCGCGCCGCGAGCTCGTCGGCGGGGAGCCGCGACGAATCGCGGGTCGAACGGGAGATCTTGTTGGTGGAATCGCTGAGGCTGTAGGGGCCCGAGCGATACCCGCCGATGCTGTCGAGCTGCGGGTCCTGCCAGCCCTGCCACCGCATCCGGACAACGCCCACCTGGGCCGAGTCGAACGCGATGCCGTTCAGCCCCGCCTCGGCGTCGACCTCGGTCACGAGCTTCTCGCCGGGCATGAGCCGGAAGCGCCGGTCCAGATCGACCACGACAGGCTGCGGGGCGGCGAGCAGCGCGTCCGCGTCGTCCACCGAGACGCCCAGCAGCAGGCGGGACGAGAGCGTCCGGCTCGGGCCCAGCGAGAGCGGCCAGGGTGTCGTGTTGGTGACGATGACCCGCAGGCGGGTCCGCTCGTCGGACGTGAAGTCGGTCTTGGTCGGCTCGATCTTGAGGTTCATCAGCACGGAGGGGTCGGTCGTCAGCTTGTCGATCGCCGAGGGCACCTCCGCGACCATCCGCCGCATGAGCCGGCCCGCCTCGGTCACCGGGTCGGTCCTCCCGGTCAGCTCCATCGCCCGGCTGCGCGCCCACGCTCCGTAGGGAATGAACGGATCGACCCGCATGATCTCCTCGAAGACCCTCGCGGCGCCGGCGCTGTCCCCCTCGGTGGCGAGCAGCTCGGCCCTGCACACGCGCATGATCGAGTCGTTGGTCCCGATCTCATCGAGGATCTCACGCGTGCGATCGGTCTTGCCCGCGCGGAGCGAGACCCACGCCTCGAGCGGCTTGCGGAGCCTGTTCCACTCGTCCTCGCCGATGTACTTGGGAAGCTGCGGGATCTGGGCCGCGAGCGCCTGGTGCTCGACGTTCGCGAGCGCGCGCATGAACTGGAGCGAGATGAGCGACTTGCCGAACGCCTTGAACGCGACCGCCCGCGTCTGCTGGTCGTCGAGCTTGGTGGCTTCCTGCACTTCCTCGAACTGATGCCTCGCGTAGGCGTCGATCTCGCGGAGCCCGGTCGCGAGCGCCTCGCTGTCCTGGGCGTCCATCGCGGCGATGATGCGGATCTGCTCGTAGAGCGGATCGAGGAAGGCGTCCTCGGGCGGGGTCAGCAGGCGGTCGGGAAGGTCGCGCTGCTTGTCGCGTTCGTAGACGAGCCGAGCGTTGTCTCGGAGCAGCTTGAGCTCGCGGTCGATCTGGTTGAGCACCACCCGCGGGCCTTCGTTGAGCCAGCGGAGCGCGAGCGACTCGACCCGGTGGCGCGGCTCGAGCAGGCCCGCCCGGCTCATGATCGAGATGCCGTTCCCGTAGAAACGCTGCGCCTCCGCGGTCGCCCCCTCGACGGCGAGCAGGCGGGAGATACCGAAGTGGATGTTCGGATCGATCGGGTCGGCGTACATCAGCCGGAGCTGGAGCTCGAGCAGGCCCGCGAGGCCCTGCGCGTCGTTGTCGGCAAACTCGGCGTAGTAGCTCGTCGCGAGATGGTGCGCCTCCTTGTTGGTGCGGTCGAGGTCCGTCGCGAGCGTGAGTTTCTGCAGGAACGCGTCGAGATCGCCCGCCTCGCGGTGGATCAGCGCCGCGTCGAGCGCGAGCCGGCTTCGGATCGTGGGGTCGAGGGCGGTGCCCCGGGGCCCGAGAAGCCGATCGAACATCGCCAGCCGCTCCTCGACGGTCTGCTTCTGCCCGATCCGGGCGCTGATGAGGCGGAGCTGGGCAACGGTGTCGCGGGGATCGATCGAGACAACGCGGGCCGTGGCCTGCTCGAGCAGCCGGGGGTCGCCGGTCCCGAACGCCGCCGCGGTCTGCAGCCGAGCGAGGTCGGCATCCGCCGGCGCGAGCTCGCCCAGGATCGAAAACAGCCGCGTCGCGATCTCGTAGTCGGCGGGGATCGGCGAAGGGTTGAGCCGGAGATCAACGAGGACGGCCCGGGACGCGTGGTCCGCGGCGGCCTGCGCGAACGGGTCATCGCTCAGCGAAGGCTCGAGCGCCGCCGCCCCGAGCACCGCCGGGGCGCACAGCCCGAGGCCCGCCGCGAGGCCCGCCATAAGGACCGCGGCGCGCACCTGCGCCGTCAGCCCTCGGGCACGACGAGCAGCGCCCGCAGCACGACCCACAAAAGAACGAGACAGCCGCTGACCAAGACGATGCATGAGGGAATCTCCACAAGCCACCCGACGGCCCGCCCGCCGCGGGGAAAGACCCGATCGGCGATACAGACACAGCAGATCATCTGCCCCGCCATGCACAGCGTGATCCCGCCGATCACGCACATGCGACCCATCGAGGGCCACACCGCGGGGCCCGAGAACACGAGCCAGAGCCCGCTCGCGCCCAGCAGCACCGACCACGGGGCGGCCACCACGATCAGCGTCAACAAACTCATCCGGCGCGGCGACACCATCGGCAAGAACTCCTGCCGGAGAGTCTACGGGGATAGGGGCGGGAAGGTTCGGTATCCGCTCCCGCCACGATCCTCGGGGCTGGGAAGCCGCGAACCCGCGACTCAGAAGTTTCTCAATCTCATCGGCGGAGGCCGATGACTGAATCTACCCCAGCGACATCGTCACCAGGAACTCGGCGTTGGTCTTCACCTTCTTCATCCGGCTCTTGAGCAGTTCCATCGCCTCGACCACGTTCATGTCCGAGAGGACCTTCCGCAGGCGGTAGACCAGTTCGAGTTCCTTCGGGTCCATGAGCAGCTCTTCGCGACGCGTGCCCGACGCGGCGATGTCGATCGCGGGGTAGGTCCGCTTCTCGACAAGCCTGCGATCAAGGTGCAGCTCGCTGTTGCCCGTGCCCTTGAACTCCTC
>DDFO01000051.1:47479-54350 GCA_002337215.1 Phycisphaerales bacterium UBA1926
AGGCGTGTGATCGAGTCGAGCAGGATGACGACGTCTTCGCCGAACTCGACCATCCGCTTGGCCTTCTCGATGACAACTTCCGCAACCGCCACGTGCCGGCTCGCCTGCTCGTCGAAGGTGCTCGCGACGACCTCGACCTCGGGGTCGGTGTGGCGCTTGAAGTCCGTCACCTCTTCCGGACGCTCGTCAACGAGCAGCACGATGACCTTGGTGTCGGGATAGTTCTTTTTGATCGCCTGGGTCATCTTCTGGAGCAGGACGGTCTTGCCTGTGCGGGGCGGCGCGACGACCAGCGCCCGCTGCCCCTTCCCGATCGGGGCCACCAGATCGACGATCCGAGTCTCGATCACGTCGGGCGTCGTCTCGAGCACGAACCGCTCCTCGGGGTGCAGCGGTGTCAGGTCCTCGAAGTTCACGAGCTCATGGATCGCGCCGGGATCCCGGCCGTTGACCGTCTCGACACGCAGCAGCGCGAAGTACCGCTCGCTCTCCTTGGGAGGCCGGATCGCGCCGCGGACCGTCATCCCGCGACGAAGCCCGAACCGGCGGATCTGGCTTGGCGAAACATAAATATCATCCGGCCCGGGCAGGTAGCTCTGCTCGGGCGAGCGCAGGAACCCGAACCCGTCGGACATCGTCTCGAGCGTGCCCTCGCCGTACATGATGCCCTGACGCGTCGCCCGCGCCTTGAGCACCTTGAAGATCAGGTCCTGCTTGGGGATGTCCTTGAAATCCTCGAGGCCCTCCTTCTCGGCGACCCCGAACAGCTCGTCGAGCTCCATCCGCTGGAGCTGACCGATCGTGAGCTGATCGCCCTCGTCCAGCGGGCCCTTCTCGGCGGCGATCTTCTCGAGTTCCGCCGCCTCGCGCTCGAGCTCCTCATCGCTCGGCAGCACGGAGTTGTTGTAGCGCGGGTGATAGTTGCCACCACCACCGCCGCCGCCGCCGGAGTGGCCTCCGCCCGACGAGCCCTTGCGCTTCTTCCGCTTGCGGCGACGACCCTCCCGGCCCTCGCCCTGGCCGCTTCCCTGGTTGTTCCCCTGGCCGCCTCCGCCCTGGCTGTTCCCCTGCCCGCCCGACTGCCCGCCCGACTGGCTACCAGCTTGGCCAGAAGACTGACTCGAGCCCCCGCTCCCGCTCGCACCGGCGCCGCCGTCCGGCTTGGTGTCCGGCTTGGCCTCCGACTTCTCGGCGGGCTTGCTGTCTGCCTTGCCACCGGGCTTGTTGGCCGGCGCGCTGTCCGCTTTGGCATCGCCCGACGGCTTATCGGCGGACTTCGCCGACGATTTCGCGGCAGGCTTCTCGCTCGACTTGCCCCCCGACATCGCCGCGGCCTCATCGGCGATCTTCTTGGGAGCCGTCTTGCGTCGCGTGCGGCGAGGCTTCGCCTCCGCGCCCTCCGCGCCGGCGTCCTTCTCCGCGACCGCGTCCGTCTTTGCCTTTGCCATGTCTTCAGTCTTCCTGCCCGATCGACGGCTCATCGCCGCCTCGGGACAACCCGATCCCACCGAGCCCATGCCGTGAAAATCACGGCCCGCCCGATGTTTCAGAAAGGGGATTCCACACCAGAGCCCGCGTAGCCCGGTCCGAACCCCGGCAGCCGACAGAGCGACACCGACGTTCAAAGGCGATTCACTTGGACAAGCGGGAGCGCGTCTCGCGCCGGATCTGGTCGAACACCTCGCGGACCCCGGCTTCCATCGAAGCCCGATCGCCCGCGTTGATCACTGAATAATCCGACCGCCGACGCTTCTCATCAAGCGGCCACTGCGCTTTTTCTCGCCTGCCCAGTTCATCGGCGTCCCAGCCCCGCGACTCCATCACACGCCGCAACCGCTCTTCGCGAGGACACTCCACGAATACCACCGCGTCGCATTCGCCCTCCAGCCCCGCCTCAAACAGCAGCGGCGCGTCAATCACGAACCCTGTGACCCCGCTCTCCGACGCCGCCTCGGCGAGCCGATCCGCCCGCATCGCGTGCAATCGCGGATGAATCACCGATTCCAGCCACTCCCGCTCCGAATCATCAGCGAACACAATCCGACCAACGCTCGATCGGTCGATCGCACCCGCCTCATCCAGCACGCCCTCGCCCCACCGCTCGACCAGCACCCCCCGGACCTTGGGGTCGCTGAGCAGACTTTTCGCTTCGGTGTCCGAGTCGCTCACGACGCAGCCGAGCGACGCGAAGACCCGCGCCACGGTCGATTTGCCCGACCCGATCCCGCCGACGATCCCGATCACGGGAATCCTGACGGCCTCCGCCCTGCGAGCCTCCCGCTCAGTCATCACCGGCCCCGCGTCTTTTTTCGTGAGCCTTCTCCGGGCTCGATTCATCGGCCGTTTCGTGCGCCCGGCCGAGCACGCGAACCTCGTCGGCGAACTTCTGCGGATCGCCCACGATCCGCCAGACGACCTCGTACCCGCCCGTGCCCGCCGTCGCGAAGCCCACCGACCCCAGCCCGAAGAGCCGCTGCACGAACGGGCGATCCACCACGACGTTCCGAAGCCCGTCGATCGCGACCTCGCTCCGCGTGCGGTTCAGCACCCCAACGACGCTGTACACCACCGGCGTCTCGCCGTCCCGCGCCTCGACGCCGTACCCGCGGACCGCCCGCTGCAACACCGCCCACACCACGCGAGCGAGCATCGCGCCGCCCCCCGCGAGCAGCACGGACCCCTCACTCACGCCGACATCGCCGAAGCCCGCCCACCGGACAACCATCACCGCGAGCCAGGCGCACAGAGTGAACAACGCGATCCCCGCGTACTGCCGGATCGGAAAGAAGACCACGAACAGCGGGTGGGGCCGGGTCCGAACGCCAGTCTCGCGCCGCCCATGCTCCATACGCTCAGCCACCGCCCGCCGCTTCCGGCTTCAACACCGCGATGTCGGGCAGGTTCCGGTAATACCCATCAAAGTCGAGCCCGTACCCCACCACGAACTCGTCGGGGATATCAAAGCCCGCATAGTCCGGCTCGATCGGCACGGCCCGCCGCGCACGCTTATCCAGCAGCACCACCGTCCGCACGCTCGCGGGCTTCTGCTCGTTCACGATCGACCGCACCAGCTGCAGCGTCCGCCCCGAGTCGAGGATGTCATCGACGAGCACCACGTGCTTGCCCGCCATCCCCTGGGGCAATTCGCTCTTGAGGTGCGCTCCCTTGCTCTCCATCGTCTGCCCCGGATAGCTCGACACCGCGATCAACTCCAGGCTCAGCTTCATGGGCATGCACCGGATCAGATCCGCCACGAACACGATCGACCCGGTCATGATCGGGATCATCATGATCCGGTGGTCCGCCTCCGGGTCCCCCTCCGCCTCGAGCTCCCGGCGCAGGTCCCCCGCAAGCCGCTCGGCGATGCCGCGCACCCGCTCCGCGACCTCGTCGCGCCCGATCAACACTTTCTCGATATCGCGTTGCATATGCATCCAGAAACCCGTAACCCGTAACCAGTGGCTCTTAGTGCTTCAGCTCGCCGCGCTGCCGCATCTCGCTGTACCGCTTCATCGAGTCCTCGATCACCTGGTGGGCCGCCGCGGGCGGCAGGATCTCGTCCACCTCCACGATCTTGTCCTCGAGCGTCTTGTAGTCCTCGAAGAACCGGCGGAGCATCTTGAACGTGTGCGGCGGGAACTCGCTCGCCGCCTTGTAATGGCTGAACTCGGGGCCGTTGTTGATCACCCCGATGATCTTGTGATCCGGGTCCCCGTCGTCGATCATCGTCATCATCCCGACGACCCGCACATCGCAGATGCACAGGGGCGGGATGGTCTCCGCGCAGAACACGAGGATGTCGAGCGGGTCGTCGTCCTCGGCCATCGTCTGCGGGATGAACCCGTAGTTCGCCGGGTAGTACACCGCGCTCGACAGCACCCGGTCGAGCCTCAGCATCCCCGTCTGCTTGTCGAGCTCGTACTTGTTGGAAGACCCCTTCGGGATCTCGATGATCGCGCGGACGTGCTCGGGCAGTGAGAGCCCGGGAGCGGAGGGGGTGACGTCGTGCCAGGAGTGGAGCATCCGCAAAGCGTAGCAGACCCGGCTCGCGATCAGTCCAACGCCGCCAGCCCATCCGCCACCAACTCGTCCACCGCCTCCGCATCGTTAAACGCGTACACCCCGATCAACCTCCGGTCCGGCCCCACCAGCAGCAGCCGGGTCGGGTGCAGAATGTTGTTCATCATCGCCCCCGTCGGGTCCGCGACCTGGATCTCCGCCTGCTCGCGCAACTCAAACCCGATGCTCTCGCGCACCAGTTCCCGCACGGCCTCGGGGTCCCCCGTCAGAAACCGCCAGCGCTCGGGGTCCGCCCCGTACGACTCGGCGAACGACGAGATCACCGCCGGCGTGTCACGCCCGCCGTCCACGCTGATGCTCGCCAGACGCAGATCCGAGCCTGCTGTCCGCCCCTGGATGTCGTTCATCACCCGCGCGATCGCCGGGCAAGGCCCGTTGCAACTCGTGAAGAAGAACGTCAGCACCGTGACCCCGCCGTCGAACAGCGATTCGTCCACGGGCCGACCGTCCCGGTCGATCAAGTCGAACGCGCCGACGCGGAACCCGGCGTAGGGGTTCTCGTCCGAGGCTTCTCCATCGGGCACGGCGGCGCCCTCGCCATCCACCGCCTCGGGAGCCTCCGTGTTATCCACCACCCCGGTTTCCGCGAGGGACCCGCCCCCCGGCGCACCGCTCTTCCCGAAGAGCGATCCCGCGAGGTAGCCCGCCGCCGCGCCTGCGAGCACCGCAAGCAGGAATCCCACGAGGAACGTCCCCCACCCCGACCGCTTCGCCGTCTATAGCCCGGCCGTCGAATTGTGTTCGATCTCGCTCATCGTGAAGCCCTCGCCCGAATCCTCAGCAGGTCAAACCCCGACAACGCAATCATCGACCATATCAGCGCGGCCAATCCCGCATGAACACGCATTGTTCCCAATCCGCGAGCCTCCCCCCATACCCCGCGGCGTGCGCACATTTACACTCTCGGCATGACCGACCCCGCGCCCGCCATTTTCTTCGACGACGCCAAGGGCAAGCTCGCCCCCCTCCGCGACCTCCGGCCCATGTCCGAAGTCCGCACCGGCGCACTCACCACCCGCGAGCGAATCTGCCGGACGTTCAACCTCTCCACCGCGGCCCTGTTCGTCCAGACCCCGCACACCACCATCGCCGCCGAACTCGTGGGGCCGGACATCCCCATCAATGTCGTCCCGGAGATCGATCCGCCGCTGCTGGTCATCAACGCCCGCTGCCCGCTCCCGCTCGACGTGTTCGAGCAGCTCGAGCCCGGACAGGCCGCCACGGAGGCCGAGTCGGGCGACCTCGTCGCCGCCCGCGTCACCGCCGACCAGGCCCGCGCCCTGCTCGCGGGCGACCCGCCCGATCTCGACACCGCCACGATCGAAGACCGCGTCCTCATCAGCAGGCCCTGGCACGTGCGCACGTTCCGTGACGCCTGCATCGACGCCGACCTCCCCCTGCTCTCCCAGAGCCTCCCCGCCACCACCGACCCTGCCGGCTGCTGCCACTTCGGCGACCACCCCCTCCTCATCGCCCAGGGCGCCACGATCTTCCCCGCCTCCATCTTCGACACCACCAACGGCGCCATCGCCATCCACCCCGGCGCGACCGTCCGCCCCGGCGCGACCATCGTCGGACCCGCCTCCATCGGGCCGGGCTCCACCGTCCTCGACAAAGCGTTCATCAAGGCCAACACCGCCGTCGGGCCCGTCTGCAAAGTCGCCGGCGAGATCGGGGGCACCATCATCCAGGCCCATTCCAACAAGGGACACGACGGCCACCTGGGCGACGCCTGGCTGGGCGAATGGGTCAACCTCGGCGCGGGCACCACCAACTCCAACCTCCTCAACACCTACGGCGAAGTCACCGCCGTCGCCGAGCCCGGTGGGCCGCGCGAGCGCACGGGCGAGACGTTCTTTGGGTGCGTGCTGGGCGACCACGTCAAAGCCGCGATCAGCACCCGCATCATGACCGGGTCGATCGTGCACACCGGCGCGATGTGGGCCGCGACCGCGCCGATCACCGGCTGCGTCGATCGCTTCGCGTGGGCCACCGACGCGGGGATCAAGCCCTACCGCACCGACCGCTTCCTCGACGTGATGCGCACGAGCATGGGCCGACGCAAGATCGAGCCCAGCGACGCCTACACCGCTCGTGTCCGCGCGCTCGCAGAGATCTCGAAGTGAGCATCACAGCGACCTGCTGAAGTCCATCGCACCCTCGAGCAACTTCAGCGATGATTCGGCCTGCCCCCGCTCGATCAGCATCACCTGCACCGACGCCTCTTCGAGAATCTGCGCACGCACCAGCGACGACACCTCCGCCGCGACGTCCGTGTCCTCGATCTGCGAGATCGCGCCGCTGACATTCTCGAACGCCGACATCGCCGCGTTCCGCTCGGCCTCAAGACCGATCAGCCTCCCGCCGATCCGCCCGCGCTCGCCCACGACCCGGTCACGCGCGCCCTCCACGATCGATTGGGCCCTCTCGAACTCGCCCGAACGCAACGCCTCCCGCAGGTCGCTGAGCCGGCCCTCGTCGCTCCCCAGATCCGTCGTCGCATACCCGCGCAGCAGATCCTGATCGTTGAACACGCTCACCCGCGACACGTGGTCGATCCCCTGCAGGATCCCGTCGGCCTCGCCGAGCAGCGCATCGACCTCCGCGTCGCTCAGGCCCCCGGTGCTCGACGCGCTCACAACGACGCCCTCGAGATCGATCAGCATCGTGCCCAGCGCCGACAGCGCGCCGTCCTTGGCACCCAAGAACGAGCTCTCCCGCTCCCAGCCGCGGATCTTCCGGTCCAGCACTGTCCGGTTGACTTTGAGTTTCTCGACCGCCACCATCCCCG
>DDFO01000051.1:54435-62640 GCA_002337215.1 Phycisphaerales bacterium UBA1926
GCCACCATCCCCGAGGGGTCGTCGCTCGCGCGGTTGATCCGTTTGCCGGTCGCCAGGCGTTCGAGCGAGTCGCCCGCGTCCGACTGAGCGCGCGCGAGCGCCCGGCGGAGCCCGTACCCCGCGCCAAACAGCATCGACGATCCGCCAACACGCAGCGACATGCATCTCGGATCGACCGTCGCGGGGCCCGGGGCCCGCCCAAGCCACGCGTGCGAACAAACCCGCACCTACGGTCGTGCATGTCACGCGGTGTGTACGACGAACCCCCCGAATCCGATGGAGTCTTCGACGACGATATCGGCGATGCGCCCGATCCCGAAGGCCCGTCCCCAGAGGACCTCGAGCGGTTCGGCGACGAGTTCCGCACCTGCCCGTCGTGCGGTAGCGACGTCTACGACCAGGCGGAACTCTGCCATGTCTGCGGCCATGCCTTCGAAGAACCCGCCGGAAAACCCCCCGTCTGGATCCTGATTGTCCTCGCGATCGCGCTGCTCGCGATGCTCGGCCTGTTCTTGTTCTGAAAGGGCATTGCCGCGCCCCGAAATCCGGGCACCGCGGCGTGCCGGAGCAGGATCCCGCGCGAAAAATCGCCGATATCATGCCGCCTCGGGCGGCCTCGCCCGTACTGTTGATATCTCAAGACCGATCGGTCGGTGGCTCGGGAGGGAGACGCCCCGTTCGGAATCCGCTATCAGGAGACCATTGCCATGTCCGCCAGGTCAGTCATGTCGTCAAAGATCGCTGTTTCGTCGCTGTTCGTGCTCGCGTGCCTGTCGGGCACCGCGTTCGGCCAGGTCGCGCCCCCGCCCCCGCCCGCCGGGGAGCCCGAGGCGGAGTTCGTGCCCCCGCCCATGCCCGCGCCGCGACCGGTCCAGCAGAGGCCCCAGCGCCCCCAGGGTGCCCAGCAGACCGATGCGAGGCTGACCACCGAGCTGCCCCCGTTCCCCTATCCCCCGCTCTACAGCTTCTGCGGCACCGAGGACCACCGCGTTGACGACGTCTGCACCTTCGAAAGCAACGTGCACTACGTCGCCCTGCGGCCCAACCCGACGATCTCGCCCAGCATGGTCCCCCGCATCCAGGCGATCATCATCGCCCGCCGCTCGCGGATGGAGAGCATGGTTATCGACAGCCTCGGCGTCATGGAAGACATCGACGGCGGGCTCGTCCAGGAGATCTCGATCTCCGACCCCGTGACCCTCCAGGAGATGCTCGAGCGCGTCAAGCCGCTCACGGCCCCCTCGAACCTGACCCAGGAACTCCAGAACCGCAAGATCCTCAGCGGCACGCAGGCCAAGTTCAACATCCAGATCATCAGCGAGTACCAGAAGGCCTACGGCGAGTTCCTCCGCCGGACCGACCCGGACAACGCGACCGACCGGTTCATGCAGCAAATGTTCAACGACTCGCTCGCCGAGGCGAAGCAGGCCTTCAACGGCATGCTCCACGAGTCGCGCACGAAGATGGACGACGTGCTCAAGGAAGTCGACGGCGTGCCCAGCAATGTCGCCACCGCCCTGCGTGCCCTCGCGATCGACGACCTGGAGATCGACCCCGAGCAGATCAAGGCGAGCGCCGAGAAGGTCAAGCTCGCGTGGCGCCCGCTCACGCTCGAGCAGAAGGCCGCGTTCCTCGGCGCCGTCCGCTCGACGCGGGGCGATCAGGCCCAGATCCCCTCGGTGCCCACCATCGACGTCATGCACGGCGGCAAGTCCGTCCAGAACGTTGGCAAGGACTCCGTCAAGGTCATGGACACCGCCACGAACGTCGAGGTCAAGGACGGCCGCAAGGTCGTGACCGACAAGGATGAGAACGATCAGGAAGACGACGGCTGATCCACCAGTCGCCTGGACGGCTCACGTTCCAGCACGATTCCCACGAGGGCCCGGACGACAACGCCGGGCCTTCTTTCTGCGCACACGCGCGCCCAATCTCCGGCCCGATCAACAGCCCGATCAACAGCCCGATCACCGCTCGGGGCGCATCTGCGGGAACAGCACCACGTCGCGGATCGTCCGCTGATCGCACAGCAGCATCACGAGCCGATCGATGCCCAGCCCCATCCCGCCCGCGGGGGGCATGCCCACCTTGAGCGCACGGATGAAGTCGGCGTCGAACGTCCGGAACGTGCTCTCCTCGTCGTCGATGCCCGCGAGCTGCTCGCGGAACTTCGACTCCTGGATGTCCGGGTCGTTGAGCTCGGTGTAGTGCGGCCCGACCTCCATGCCCCCGATAAACAGGTCCGCCCGGTCCGCGATCGTCGGATCATCCGGGTTGGGGCGCGTCAGCGGGCTCAGGCTCGCCGGATAGTGCGTCACGAACGTCGGCTTCGCCGGATCGATCGCGGGCTCGGCCACCGCCTCGAACACCTCGTTGATCACAAGGATGTCGTCGAAGTCGTTGCCCCTGTCGTCTTTCGTCTTCAGCCCCAGCTCGTTCGCCTTCGCGCGGACCTTCTCGGTGTCGGTCATCGGGAAGCCGACCTCACGCTCGAACAACTCGGCGTAGCGGATGCGCTCGAACGGCGAGCCGTAGTCGATGTTCAGCTCGCCGAACGGGAGGGTCAGCCCCTCGATGGCCTGGGCCTCGGCGGCGACGCCCGCGAGCGCACGGATCAGGTCTTCGGTGATGTCGCAGACGCTGGTCATATCGCCGCAGGCTTCGTAGAGCTCGACGACCGTGAACTCGGGGTTGTGCTGCTTGTCGAGCCCCTCGTTGCGGAAGTTGCGGTTGATCTCGTAGACCTTCCGCATCCCGCCGACCAGCAGCCGCTTGAGATACAGCTCGGGCGCGATCCGGAGCGAGAGGTCGATGTCGAGCGCGTTCATGTGGGTCAGGAACGGGCGCGCCGCCGCGCCGCCGGCCTGCGTCTGCAGCATGGGCGTCTCGACCTCGATGAACCCGCGCTCATCGAGGAACCGCCGCATCGCCGCGATCAGCCTCGAGCGCAACTTGAACACACGCATCGAGTCGGGCGTCGCCCACAGATCCACGTACCGCTGGCGGTACCGCGTCTCGACATCGCTGAGCCCCGCCCGCTTCTCGGGAGGGGGCACGAGGCACTTGCTCAGCGGGCGCACCGACTCGGCCCAGACCGTGATCTCACCGGTCTTGGTGCGCATCAGCGGGCCCTCGGCCGCGATCACGTCGCCAAGATCAGTTGCTTTGGCAACGCCGAACCCGATCTCCTCACAATCCCGCTTGCTGACGGCGACCTGGAAAGACTCGGCCGAGTCGTCGCGCAGGTTGATCCAGACCAGTTTCCCGTTGTCGCGGTGGAGCACGACCCGGCCCGAGACTTTCACCCGAGGCCGATCGTCGGCGATCGGCGGAAGATCGTCCTCGCCCGCGCCGTCTTTCTTCGCCTGCTTCTGGGCGGCAACACTCGCCTGGTTCGCCTCGTCGGCGGCCTGGTCGTAGGCCGACAGCGCGTCGCCCAGAGACATCAGCCCGGGCGTGCGCGCGCCGTACGGGTCGACCCCGAGCGCACGAACCGCGTCGCGGTTGTCGCGGCGCTGCTGTTCGAGGTGGTGGAGAGATTCCGCGTCGCCGGCGGCGGGCTCGATCGGGGCGTCGGCGGGTGGTGTCGTTGTTGTCGTTTCGTCGCTCACGCGGCGATGGTAGGAGAGCCGAGTTCCGCCGGGCCCGGGTCAGGCCTTCTCCGCGCCGCCCTCTTTGACCTTTCGCCCCTCGATGCTCAGCGCAAGGGCCCGGGCCATTTCCGTATCGCAGAGCGGGACCGACCCGTTCGATTCCACAATGAGGTGGCTGAGGCGG
Organism: Phycisphaerales bacterium UBA1926; assembly: GCA_002337215.1. Lineage (GTDB taxonomy): Bacteria > Planctomycetota > Phycisphaerae > Phycisphaerales > UBA1924 > UBA1926. Next base: position 58,213 of record DDFO01000051.1, read on the forward strand.
ACCGATTTGAAGTTCTCGATGAACTGGCGGGCCGCCTCGTCCACGCAGGTGTGCAGCGCGCACAGGTTCGACCCGTGGTTCGGGAGACCGAGCGGGCAGGTTCTGATCCGCTCGACCGGGTCGATCGCGTTAACGACATCGAGCAGCGAGATTTCCTCGGCCGGCCTCGCGAGGCGGTAGCCGCCCCCCACGCCCCGCCGGCCTGTGATCAGGCCCGCCTGCGCGAGCGACTGGAGGACCTTGGCGAGATAGTTCGGCGGCACGAGCGTCAGCTCGGCGAGCCTGGGGGTCGGCGTCAGCTCGTCGGGGCTGTACGCGAGGCACGCCATCGCTCGCAGGGCATACTCGGTGGTCTGGCTCAGCATCGACGGCTCCTTCACGGCCGGGGCGATCGTCGGATCAACCCCATCGCGCCGCTCGCACGGTTCCCGCGCGGAGAACGCGGCAGCCCCCTACCAAGAACAAATGAGATTCGCCGCGGGCGGCGCGTCGGCCTCCCGAGGGCCCGGTCCGCGATCGTCCGAAGTATAGAAGCGGCCGCCCGGAAATCTTCACCGGTACGGTAATTAGCCGGGAGCGGTCGGATCAGCGGTACACATCGTCCATCTGAGCGCGCACCGGCTCGGGGGATTCCTCGACCGACACGCCCTCGATCAGGCCGCGGATCACGTCTTCGGTGGTCACCTGGTCGGCCTCGGCATTGAAGTTGAGCAGCACCCGGTGCCTCAGCACCGGCACCGCGACCTCGCGCACATGGTCGGGCGTCGCGTGGGTGTCGCCCGCGAACAGCGCCCGCGCCTTGGCGCCCAGGATCAGATACTCGCTCGCGCGCGGGCCGGCACCCCAGGAGACGTAGTCCCGCACGATCTGCGGGACCGCGCCCGGATCACCCTCGCCCACGCGCGTCGTGCGCACGAGACGCAGCGCGTACCGCATCACCTCGTCGCTGATCGGGACACGGCGGATCGCGTCGGTCACGCGCGCGATGTCGTCGGGGCCCACCACGCGGTCGATCGTCACCTCGGCCTTGTGCGCGCTGCGCCGCATGACCTCCAGCTCCTCGGCCTCGCTCGGATACTTGATCAGCGCCTGGAACATGAACCGATCGAGCTGGGCCTCGGGGAGCGGGTACGTCCCCTCCTGCTCGAGCGGGTTCTGCGTCGCGAGCACGAAGAACGGGCTGGGCAGCTCGTGCCGCACGCCGCCCACCGTGACCTGGCGCTCCTGCATCGCTTCGAGCAGGGCGGCCTGGGTCTTGGGCGGGGTCCGGTTGATCTCGTCGGCGAGGATGACGTTGGCGAAGACCGGGCCGTGCACGAAGCGGAGGGCGCGGTGCCCCGTCGTGCGGTCCTCCTCGATGACCTCGGTCCCGGTGATGTCGCTGGGCATCAGGTCGGGCGTGAACTGCACCCGGCTGAAGTCGAGCGACATCGTGCGCGCGATCGTCGAGATCAGCAGCGTCTTGGCGAGCCCGGGCACGCCCACGACGAGCGCGTGACCCCGGCAAAAGATGCACGTCAGGATCTGCTCAACGACCTCGTCCTGGCCCACGATCACTTTCGCGATCTCGGTGCGCAGCGCGGCGTAGGTCTCGCGGACGTGCGCGAGCGTCTGCTCGGCCTGCTCGTTGTGCTGCTCGTGGTGAAGGGAACCGTCGGAAGACTGATCGGTCATGCGTGCTCCTGTCGCGGACGCGGAACAGAGATCGCGCCCGGGGCATGGTACCGGCACGGGTCGCGTCCGGTTCGGAGCGGCCAACGACTTCACAGAAACGCGTGCGTTCTCTCCTGATCGGCCGGCACTTCAAAAAAAAGACGGCCGAGCGGGGTCTCTACGCTCGGCCGTGGGCGACCGGCGGGGATTGCCGGATCGCAAGGGGATGTCTGATTCGGAGTCGCCGGCGAGCCCTTCTCGCGGCTCATCGGCTGTTGGTCGGACGGGGTTACCCCCGGACTGAGCCTGATTCGGATTGCCCCGCAAGGCCTTTCATCCGGCTCGGTTCATCCGACGTTTTTTCTACCGGTCGCGGATCGATCGCGTTGCGATCATTCGCGATCTTTTCGTGAGTCGTCGAGCATCTGCTCGAACTTGTCGAACATGCGATCGAGCATGTGCTCCATCTTCTCCCACCGGGCCTCGAGCCGGTCTTCGAGCGATTCGAGACGGTCCTCGAACTGGTCTTCCAGATCCTCGAGGCGCTCCTCGAGCGCGTCGGTCATTTCTTCGCGATCGTCGTCGTTAAAGATCAGCCGGCCCTTGTTGTCGAGGAGGAGCGCCTGGTTGCGGCGCAGCCCCTCGGCTCTGGACGCGAGCTCGCGCTGCATCTTGGCGAGCTGCTCGGAGAACTTCTCCTGGGCTTCCTTGTCGTCGCCGAACACGCGGAGTTTCTCGAGCTGCTCCATCGCGTCTTCGATCGACCGGGCCGAGTCACGGCCCAGAGCGCCCGGGAACCGGTTGTTGTTCTCGAACCCCAGTGTCCAGCCCTGGCCCGGGCTCGCGCTGGTGTTGACGCTGACGGTGACCCCGAGCTTCTTCGCGTCGTACGCGGCGAGCTCGAGCGTCCGGTCGATCTTCTTGCCACCACGGACGATGACGAACTCGAGCTCATCGCCCGGCTCGGACTCCATCAGGATCTCGCCGAGCATGCCGGGCCGATCGATCTCGTCGCCGTCCACCTCGATGATGATGTCCCACTTCTTGAGCCCCGCCTTATCGGCCGGGAGCCCCTCCATCACCTTCTCGATCAGCACCGCGTACTCACTCACCCCCAGCTGGGCCTGGAGGGCCTCGCCCGGGCCCTCGAGCAGGACCCCGAGCATGACGGGCGGCCGCTCCATCGCGATCGCACTGTTCAGTTCGTTCTGCTGATCTTGCGACGAGAAGAACCGGTCCATGACCCCGGGGACTCTCGGCGCACTCGGGGCCGAGGGTGCCCGGGCGATTTCGGTTCTCCACGATGCGGTGCCGTTGTTCTGGCCGGCGCCCTCGACGCGGGCAACGCGGAGCTCTTTGATCACATCCCCGTTGTCGTCGAGGATGATGACCTTGCCATCCTTCATCTTGACAAGGTCGTCGGCGACGCGGATGCCGTTCACCTTGGCGACCGTCGCGTCGTTCTTGATGATGACTTCGTACTTATCGCCGTCGTCGATTGTGATCATCTCGACGGTCTTGCCGGATTGCCCGCCGTGCGTCCCGTCGGTATGGGTGGTGTGCACGACATGCGGGGCGTGGACGGAATCATTGTGCTCGGTGTGGACGGCGTGATCCGGACCGACCGCGGCGCCGGCGATGCCCACGAAGGCGGAGGCCGCGAGTCCCGCGGCGATGCTCATCAAACGTGTGCGTGTCATGGTAAAACTCCTTGGTTCATCGCCCCGCCGAGCGGGGGAGTGAGGCTTGTTTGTACTCGTGCATTGAGTTCTTGCGTGTCGAGCGTTGCGTGTCTGGCGATCGCGTGTTCCAGGCCCGGTCCGCCCCGAACGCTTCGGGCGGCTGTCGGCTCTTGTGCGTTGCTGCCCATACAGATGCGCCGTTGCCGGATGCCCGTCGCGGGGCGATCGAAAAAGATCGCACGCGCCGACCGGCGCGGAAGACCCGCCGCCGAGAACTCAGTACGACACGCGTGTCCGGCGGGCCTCGGGCTCGGCCGGAACGATCGCGGCGGCGCCGAACTCATCTCGGCCGACGCGGTAGATCTGATCGGCCGGGATCGTCTCGCGCTCGACGATCTGACGCAGGTAGACGACCTCGATGCCCGTGCCGTCCGCGGTGGGCTTCGAATCGATCACGACCCGGTTGGGCACCTCGCCAAGCACCGTGCCGGCGTCGCGCCCCGCGTCCATGTAGCGCTCGAGCGCCTGGTCGGGTGTCGGGTTCCCAACGAGCGCCCCGTGGGTCGGCCCGAGCCCGGCGCTGTTCACCGTTCCGTTCAGCGGTGTCTGCGAGGACGTCGGCGCGGGGAGCCCCGTGAACCAGACGAGCAGGATCGCCGCCGCCGCCGCCCAGCCGCCCCACGCGCGGACGCCGTCCATCCGGCGTTGAAAACGCTCGTGCGGCGTCATCAGCTCGCCCTCGGGGATCTCGACGTCATCGGCGAGCAGGCCGACCGCTTCGACCGCGTCGGCGAGCGCCTCGTGCTGGCGCTGCGTATCGGTCAGGTCCGTCCAGACCGATGGGTCCGCGTGCGCGAGCGACCGCAGGGCGGACCAATCACGCTCGCTCGCTTCCCCGTCGATGACCCGGCTGATCAGCTCGTCGCGCCGGTCGAACGCGCCGCCGTCACCGTCGCGGGTCTCCGCCCGGTTCGTGCCGCTGTTCATGTCGTCGCTGGTGTTGTGCTCGTTGTCTTGCATGCTGTCCTGCCGTCTCTGTGCGCACTCGGGCGCACGCTGGCGATGGTGTTCCGTCTCAGGCGCTCGCCCCCGC
>DDFO01000051.1:62778-94543 GCA_002337215.1 Phycisphaerales bacterium UBA1926
GCGCCCCGGGGGCGTCAGGATTTCCCGGCGCTCGCCCTTCCAGACGCCGGTTCTTCGACGCCCGCTGGGCGGCGAGCTCGCGGAGCATCCGCCGACCCCGCGCGATCCGGGTCTCGATCGTGGTCTCGGGCAGATCGAGCACCGCGCCGATCTGCCGATAACTCATCCCGCGGACGCACCGCATCAAGAGCGGCTCGCGGTACCCCTCCGGGAGCGTCCGCGCGAGCGCCATCAGCCGGTCGGCCTCCTCGCGTCGGGTCACCCCGTCGGCGGTCGTGTTCTCGTCGTCGTCACCCGAGCCGGGCGACCCGCGTGTGATGGCCCGGTCGCGGACCAGCTTGAGGTGCTTGCGGGACCGCTGGACGTCCCGCCCCGAGGCGCGGGCCGCGTTGATCGCGACGGTCCGCAGCCAGGGCTTGACCGCCGAGGGGTCGCGGAGCTCGCCGATCTTGCGCACGACCGCGACCGCGACCGTCTGCAACAGGTCCTCGACGTCGGTCTCGCGGGGCTTGTGGGCGAGCAGGATCGCCGCGATCCACCGCCTGTGCTCGCGCCAGATCCGCTGGATCTCGGTCGGCCCGAACAGGGGCTCACCGTCCTCGGGCGGGCTGACGACACGCAGACCCCCAGCGGGGGCGGCCGTCTCGGTGGCCGTGGCGGCACCGCCGGCCTCGGTACGCCCCGCGGCCCGATCGTCGATCGGGATTTGTTTGTTCTTCCCCGTCATGCTGTCCCGGCTTCTTCCTACCCGGATGCGCCCGCCGGGGTTCGCCGTCGCGGTTGGTGGATGATTTGCGGACAATTTCTCGCGATCGGTCCCCATGAGAGGCCGGGGGGCCCGCCTCGGTTCGGTCGCCGGCCCCGAGGTCCACTATCGTCTGCCCGATGGCACCCTCCGCACCCACGCCGAAACTCGCCTACAAGGACCGCGACCCCGCCGAGATGTCGCTGGGCGACCACCTCGAAGAGCTCCGGCGCCGGCTGATCCTGGCGATGATCGGGATCGTCCCGCTGCTGATCGCCGCTCTGGTATTCGGGAAACCGCTGCTCGCGTTGCTCATCGACCCGCTGCGCGACGAGCTCCGCCAGGCGAGCCAGCCCTCGGGCCTGCTCGCGACGGGGCCCTTCGAAACCTTCGCGGTCTACATGCAGATCTCGCTGATCGCGACGGTGATCGTCGGCAGCCCCTGGATTCTCTATCACCTCTGGAAGTTCATCGAACCCGGGCTCTACAGCAACGAGCGCTCGTTCGTGCACATCCTCGTGCCGCTGAGCACGATCCTCACCCTGTCGAGCGCCCTGTTTCTCTACTTCGTGATTCTCCCGGTCATCCTCGCGTTCTTCATCAACTTCGGAACCCAGCTCGGTCAGGACTCGACCCCGATCGTGCAGGTCGGCGAGGGGATCGTGCTCCCCTCGCTCCCCGTGCTCGCGGGCGACCCGCCCGACCCGAAGCTCGGCGAGCAGTGGATCAACACCGATCTGATGCAGATGCGGACGGTGGTCCCCAAGCGGGACGGCTCGCTGGCGACCATCGGCGCCGAGCTGGTCGCCGGCGCGGGCATCACCCAGCAGTACCGCGTGAGCGAGTACATCAAGACCGTGCTGAATCTCGCGCTCGCGTTCGGGATCGGGTTCCAGACGCCGGTCGTCGTGCTGCTGCTCGGCTGGGCGGGCATCGTGACCCGGCAGACGCTGGCGAAGTACCGCAAATACGCCGTCGCGGTGTGCGTCGTCGCGGGCGCCGTGCTGACACCCGCCGACCCGCTCTCGATGATGCTGCTCGCGATCCCCCTCTACATCCTGTTCGAGCTGGGCATGCTGCTGCTGATCGTCTTCCCGCCCAACTGGGGCAGGCCGCGGACCGAGGAGCAGGACGCGCGTGAACCCGACGGCGACGCGGACGAGGACACCGACGGGTTCACGGACGACGGCCCGCCGCCGCTCGACTCGATGCTCGACGATGATCAGCCACGCCGCGACATCTTCGATGAGACGGTCGATGACGAAACCAACGACGACTTTGGCGACGGCTTCGGCGACGACCCGAATGCGTACGACGACCCGCCACCCCCACCCTCGGGCGGGCGCGACACCGACCTCGGAGACGCCGACCCAGACGCCGACCCCGACGCCGACCCGGATGAAGGCCCGGATGAAGGCCCCCCCGATGAGGCCGGCGGGTCCGATCCGGACAAGGACGGGCGCGCGTGACCGGCCATGCCGACGACTCCGGGTCCGAACTCGACGTGCGCATGATGCGGCGGGCGCTCGCCCTCGCAGAGGCCGCGGCAGAGGCGGGCGAGGTCCCCGTCGGCGCGGTGGTCTACGACACCGAGTCGGGCGAAATCCTGGGCGAGGCGGCGAACCGGCGCGAGATCGACCGCGACCCCAGCGCACACGCCGAGTTCATCGCGATCCGCGCCGCGTGCGCCGCGATCAATGACTTTCGGCTCAACCACTGCTCGCTCGCCGTCACGCTTGAGCCCTGCCCCATGTGCGCGGGGCTGATCGTGAACGCCCGCGTCGGGCGCGTGATCTACGGCGCCGACGACCCCAAGGCCGGGGCGGTGCGCACGCTCTATGAGATCCTGAACGACTCCCGGCTCAACCACCGGTGCGTGGTGGTCCCGGGTGTGCTCGCCGAGGAATCGGCCGAACTGCTCCGCGCGTTCTTCCGTCGGCTGCGGAAGTAGCGTCGGCCCCGCGCGACACGCGCCCGTCCGTACCATCGCCCATGCCCGAGCTTCCCGAGGTCGAGACGCTGCGCCGGTCGATCGAGCCGGCCCTGGTCGGACGGACAATCCGCGCCGTCGAGATCCGGAGGCGCGACATGGTCAGCGGGCCGGGCGATCCCGTGGGTGGTTTCTCGCGAGCTGCGGGCGCTCCAACCCCGGTACGGCTCGCGCCGACCTGGCTGCTCGAGGGCCTGACCATCCGCGGCACCGCGCGCCGCGGCAAGCAGCTCGCGATCGAGGCCGAGCAGTCCACGGCGGGCCGCACGACTGGCGATCCATCTGGCGACGCACCGGCGGTCGTCATCCAGCTCGGCATGACCGGCTCGGTCAGCGCACTCGATCGAAACGCCGACCTCCCGGCGCACACACACGTCCTCTGGAGGCTCGACAACGGGCGTCAGATCGCGTTCAGTGATCCCCGCCGGTTCGGCCTCGTCCGGGCGCTCCCGAACGGCACACGCGACGCCTGGGCCGATCTGGGACCCGACGCGCTCACGATCCGCGGGAAGGCCCTCGCCGACCGGCTCGTCGGAACGCGGCGCGCGATCAAGGCCGCCCTGCTCGATCAGCAGGTTCTCGCGGGTGTCGGGAACATCTACGCCGACGAATCGCTGTTCGCCGCCCGGCTGCACCCCGAGGATCCCGCCGGTGACATCCCCCCGGACCGGGTCGCCCTGCTCGCGACCAGCGTCCGCCGAATCCTGCGGCAGGCAATCGAGCGGGGCGGTTCGACGATCCGCGACTACCGGGACGGGTCGGGCAACGCCGGGGCGTACCAGCGGTCCCACCGTGTCTATGGGCGGACGGGCCTTCCCTGCCGCTCGTGCGGCACCCCGCTGGCCGGTCTGCGGGTCGCACAGCGAGCCACGGTCTTCTGCGAGCGGTGTCAACCCCGGAACGGGTGATTCCACCGTGGTTCTACCGGCAGTCCTGCACGAGTCATCCACAATCGCTGTGGAGACTTTGCAAGCCCCGCGGCTCCCCGCCGGGTGGGTCTCTCTTTCCCTTTAATCCAATATGAATAAGGGATGAAGATAGTTTAGACGCTGTCAACTCGTGGAGAGCCGACGACTGAACTCCCGTAAGCCCCTTTCAACAAGGGATTTGACGGAAGGTTGCCCGATACGAACAAACTGTCGGTTGTCTGTCGCTGGCGCTCGGTACTCGTCAGTTCATGGCCGTCTCCGGGAAACCGACCCAATCCGGCCTGATGAAAGCGGAACCCGGACCGCGCGCCGCCGAGCGCTCATCCACGGGTTATCCACAATCGGTTGTCAGTTGGAGCCGGCCGCGCCGAGAGCTTGGGATTCGAGGGTCGAGAGCATGGTCGCAAACCCGTCGTCCTGATCCTGTTTGGCGGTTACGCTCTTGACGGCATGGATCACCGTGGAGTGGTCTCGGCCGCCGAATTGGGCACCGATCTCCTCGAGCGAGAGCCGGGTGTGGGACCGTGCGAGGAACATGCAGATCTGCCTGGGGAGGCTGATCGACTGGTGCCGTCGTTTGCCCAGCAGGTCCACGCGCTTGACGTCGAAGTAGGCGCAGACGACCTGGATGATGTCTTCGATCGAGGGCTGGGGCTTGGTCTCGCGGATCTGCTCGCCGAACGCCTTGCGGGCGAGATCGAGGGTGATCTCCGTCCCGTCCATCGACGCGAAGACCTGGAGCTGGGTGATCGCCCCCTCGAGCTCGCGGATGTTGGTCGCGAAGCGGGAGGCGACAAACTCCGCAACGCCCTGGCCCAGCTCGATGCCCCGCAGGCGGGCCTTGGTGAACAGGATCGCGACCCGCGTCTCGAAGGTGGGGCGCGCGATCTCGGCGACCAGCCCCGACTGAAACCGCGAGACGAGGCGGCTCTCGAGATTCGGGATCTGGGAAGGCGGCGCGTCCGAGGAGATGATGATCTGCTTCTGCATCGCGTGCAGGCTGTTGAAGGTGTGGAAGAACTCTTCCTGGCTCCGCTCCCGGCTCGTCAGAAAGTGGATGTCGTCGATCACCAGCGCGTCCACCTCGCGGAAGCGGTGGCGGAACTCGCCCATCTGGTTGTTCTGCACGCTCTGCATGAACTCGTTGATGAACTCGTCGCACGAGACATAGTGCAGCACCGCGTCGGGCCGGTCGGCGCGGATCTGGAGGCAGATCGCCTGCAGAAGGTGCGTCTTGCCCAGGCCGACGTCGCCGTGGATGAACAGCGGGTTGTACGAGCGGCCCGGGTTCTCGGCGACCGCGATCGCCGCGGAATAGGCCCAGCGGTTGCCCTCGCCCATGACGAAGTTGTCGAAGGTGTGATCGGGGTTGAGAAACAGCGAGCCCGCGATCCCGCGCGAGACCTCGGACGATCCGAACGGGGACGAGCCCGACCCGGTCATCCCCGCGGGGACGCCGTCGCGCTTCTTGTGCAGCGGGCCCTGGCGGTTCGGGTCCAGCGCGCGCGGCGTGCGCGGGTCATCGGCGTGAGCCGACCGTGCCGACGACAGCGTGGTCTTCGGCGTCACCGGTGTGTCTGTGGTCTGGGGGGGCCGCTTCGTGTCGCGGTGCGCGGCCCGGCCGGGCGCCTTCGGCGGCGCCGGCGCATCGTCGCCCGGGCCAAGGAAGCGCACGCCAAGCAGGCTGTTGGAGGCGATCTGGGCGGCGTCCACGAACGCGTCCACGCAGGCTCGGCGGAGGTAATCGCGGTGCACCTCGTTGTCGGCGCGCAGAAAGACCGAACCCTCGGCAACGGTCACCGGAGTGAGATCATCGAACCAATGACGGCAGAGCGCGGGATGATGCCTACGCAGGTGCGCAAGCATTCCATCCCAGATCTCGCGATCCGGATCGGTCATGTGCAACAGCCTCAAACAGACCGACTGAAAAGAATCAGTCGGGATTCACCACTTCTTTCGACGCTCGATCCAACACCGCGGGCGTCGCCGCCCTCCCTCCGATGAAGGACTCGCCAAGATAGTTGCTTGCCCGCCCCGTGTCAATCGGTGACGAACCTCGCACCCATCGAAACGCCATCAATCGGGAACGATCACGGAGACGCGCCGCAGAAACACGGGATGCTTACCCGCCCCGCGCCATGAGCTCGCGCTCGCGCTGCTCCGCCGCCTCCGCCTGCTGCTCGTAGCGCGCACGATTCCGCCTGTGATCCATGAGGAAATGCACCTTCTCGGCCTTGTCGCCGCACAACGCGTCGACGCGATCGCGTGCAAACTGCATGTGCGTCCGCCGGCTCACGTGCGTGAGCACGAGCGACTCGCACTCGAGCACACGCAACCACTCGGCGATGTCGTTGACGTGCATGTGCATGCCGATCTTGGCGCGCTCGACATGGTCCGGCTCGAGGAACGTGCACTCGCAGATCACGATCTTGGCGGTCCGCACCGAGTCGTGCACAAGATGTGGGCCCGGGAGCGTGTCGCCGAGGTACGCGATCAGCGGCACCTCGAGATGGCGCACGATTTCTTCGCCGCGCTCCTTGAGCTCGCGCAATTTTTCTTGCGGGAGTTCGCGGTATTCGTCTTTGAGCTTCGTGCGCTTCTCGACAATCGTGTACCCCACCGCCGGGCAGGTGTGCTCGACCTCGATCGGGCGCAGGAAGATGTTGTTCTTGATCTGCAGTTCCTGGCCCGGCACCAGCGTGTTGAGCTCGTACGGCGTCTTCTGCCGCTCGAGATTCACGAACCCGGACATCATCCCGCGGATGTCCTTGGCGATCCGCTCGTCGCAGACGATCGTCCCGGGACCCATGCCCTGGAAATTCCGCTGGCTGCACCAGTACGCCAGGCCGCCGATGTGATCCATATGCCCGTGGCTGATCACCGCGTACTTGCACGCCAGCGACGCACGCAGGCACGCGCCCATGTCAAAGCAGACATCGAGTTCGGGGATCTGGATACACGTCGCCTCGCCGGCGACCGAAACCCCCTGCACGCGGTAGGGAGGAAAGTACAAAAACCCCTGGGTGTGGTCACGCGGGGGGGGCTTGGGGATCATGGTGTGCTCCTGGCAATGCGGGAAGGCGGCGGGTGAGCCGGCCCCCGAGGGTGCATTCTCGGTCGGTCCGCGACTGTAGGAGATCGGGGGCGTCCCGACGACCCCGCCCAGACACCACCCCCTCGCGACGGCACCCACGCCATCCCGGCTACGCTTGCGGCGATGCCCGACCACCCAGACACACCGAGCAACGGCCCCGCGTCGGACGGAGCGCCCGATCCCGAGCGGATCGAGGCCGCGACCGAGCAGGCCGACTTCGCCGACGAACTCCCGATGGAGGGCGCCGTCGCCCCCAGTGCCTTCCAACGGCTCGGCGCCGCCGCCTGGCTCGGGGTCGCGTGGGCGGTGATGCCCGCGCTGGGCGGGTTCGCGCTGCTCTACTACATCCGCGATGTCAGCGAGTGGCTCGCGTCGCTGGGCGGTGCGGGGGTGTTCGTCTACGTCGCCGCGTTCGTTGTCGCCGCGGGGCTGGGGCTCCTGCCCACGTACGCCCAGGCGTTCCTGGGCGGCTGGGCGTTCGGGCCGGTCGTCGGCACCTTCGCGGCGTTGATCGGGTTCGTCGGCGCGTCCGCCCTCGGCAGGCCCATCGCCGAACGCGTGGGCCGCGAGCGCGTCGACGAAGAGATGGCGCGCAACACACGGGCGCGGGCCGTCCGCGACGCGCTGGTGGGCTCGGGCCCGCTCAAAACGCTCGGCATCGTCACGCTCGTGCGCATCCCGCCCAATTCGCCGTTCAGCCTGACGAACCTGGTGCTCTCGACGACCCGCGTGCCCTGGTGGATCTACCTCGTCGCGACGGCCGCGGGGATGCTGCCCCGCACGGCCCTCGTCGTCTGGATCGGCTCGCAGGTCGACGACGCGCTGACCAAGCAGGGCATCAAGGACGCGAAGCCCGACTGGATGATCTGGGTCTCGATCGTCGCGGCCGTCGTCGTGCTCGGGATCATCGCCCATATCGGCAACAAGGCGATCGAGAAGGTCACGGCCCAGGAAGACGCCGGCGAATCCGAGAACGAGCCATCGGCCGACAACGCCTCAGGCTGATTTCTCGCGTTCCAGCTCGATCGCGAGCGCCTCCGCCAGGTACTCGTACTGGGCGGCGCTGTTGTAGAGGTTCGCGCTGATCCGCACGCACCGCTGCCCGTCGAACGGGTCGCCCTTCTTCTTGGCACCGAAGCGCCAGATCGGGACCTGCACGCCGTGGTTGGCGAGCAGCGCGTCCTGCAGCGCATCGTGGAAGATCGTGGGTCTCGCGGCGTGCGCCGCCCGCACGCTCTCGTCCATCCGGGGCAGCAGCATCGTGACCATCGGGCCGATCAGTTCGTCGGCGTAGACGGGCTCGAGACCCAACCGGTCGCACAGGATCGACCGCCCCTCCAACACGAGCGAGCGGTTGCGCGCGCACACCGAAGGCCAGTCCGCCGCGGGGTCTTCGGACCGCATGATCTCGGGGAAGGCGCGCACGGCGTCCGCCACGGCGCACATGGGCGTGTAGTCGTCGGTCCCGATGTAATCGAACTCGAGCGCGAGGCGCTCCCGTCCGTGCTTGCCCGCGGGCGTGTGCGCGTCGTTGCTGAGCACCATGGGCCTGAAGTTTTCGTGGTGGTCGGGGTGCACCCACAGCAGCGCGACGCCCTTGGGGGCGCTGAGCCACTTGTGGCAGTTGGCGGTGTAGAACGCCCCGCCCAGTGCCGGCAGATCGAAGTCGACGGCGCCGGGCCCGTGCGCGCCGTCGATCAGCAGCTTGATCCCGCGCTGGGCGAGCGCGTCGGCGATCCGTCGGACCGGGACGACGCACGCCGACGAGCTGGTGATGTGGCTGATCATCGCGAGCCGGGTGCGATCGGTCACGCCCGCCATCACCGCGTTGAAGATGTCATCGGCCGAGATCGGCGTCGCGTGCGTGACCGGTGTCGGGAACGGGACCTCGACCGCGCGCGCCCCGCAGCGCTCCGCGATCCGGTGCGCGTTGAACCGGCACGCGGGGTACTCGTGCGTGGTCATCAGGATCTCGTCGCCCGCGCCCAGCGGGGTCCCGTCGATCGCGCCCGAGGCGAAGTTCTCGAGCACCGTCGTCACCGCGGTTGTCGCGTTGGGCAAGAAGACGTAGCTCCCCGCGTCGCCCCCCAGCAACCCGGCGAGCGCGCGCCGGCTTCCGTCGATGAGCGACCAGACGCGGTGGGCGAAGAACGAGACCGCGTCGCGTTCCATCTCCGCCCGGTACTCGGCCTGGGCGCGCTGCACCCGCACCGGGCACGCGCCGTACGACCCGTGGTTCAGATAGAAAACGCCCGGGTCGATCGACCAGTGGCTCGCGAGCGACGACCCGGCGGGGCGATGGAGTTCGGGTGCTCGGGTCGTTGTCATGCTCGGTCCTCCGTGGTTCGCATTGATCTTGGTTGTATCGCGCGTTCGCCGCCGGGCCCTGTCCGTAGGGCCGGCTCGGTCCGTGTAAGAAGTCGGGACGGGTCGCGGTTTGGAAACTCAGCCCTCGAGATCGAGTCGGCTGCCCAGGTCCACCGCGGTCGCCGCCGCGTTCTTGTCGGCCGGGTGACGATAGAACGGGATCGACGCCGTCGCGGGCCCCGCGTCCTGTGAAGCGCTCAATCGTTCCGCCCGCGATCCGCTCGCGAGCGCCACGCCGTTCCTGAACTCGACCCCGCCCGGGACAACCGCAGCGACCAGCGTCTCTTTGATCGCCTCGGCCTTCTTCGCCACGGCGAGATCGACGCGGTCGGTCGTCGAGGCCCGGTCCGCTCTCGCGGGTTGGTCGGCAACCCTGACGCCATCCACGCGGTCCACGCCCGGGGCGATCGGCGTGACCGTGATCGTCGGCTTTGCGGCCGGCGCGGACTTGGCGCCGTACGCCTTGGCAAGGTGGAACGGGAGTGTGGGTGGGATCGCATCCATGCGGCGGCGATCATACCACAGCCCGCACCGTTTCCGTGCGGCGTTCATCCAAGATTCCGACTCCCGGTAGCGGGGAGGACCCGGCGCAGCCGGCCAAATGGTCCCGATAAAGCAATCGCTCCGCCGGACGACCCGTTCACAGGATCTTGAACGGCGACCGCCCGCCGAGCACGAGCGCCGCGGCGGCGAGCAGGATCAGCACGAGCCCGACGACCACTACCGCGGCTTTGAGCCGGCTCTTGCCGCCCAACGCCCGGTCGGCCAGCGCGCACGCGCGTTTGAACCGCGCCCGATCGTCGATCCGGTCGTACCCATCCTCGTGGACGATCTTGTTGCGGACCGTCGCGATGAGCCGGAGCGCACGCACGACCTCGCGATCGAGATCGTTCTCGACGCTGTCGATCTTCTCGTGGAGACCGCGCCCGCGCGCACCGAACCGGCGTTCGAGCACCGACTCGAATCGTTTGGACCAGCGGATCGCTCTTTCGAGATCGCTCGGCATCGGCGCCCGATCACACGCCGGCGGCGGCGAGCTCTTCTCTCTTGGCAAGGAACAGCGCCTTCGCCTCACCCGCGAGGTAGAACGAGCCCGTAACGCAGATCAGGTCGTCGCGACCCACGCCCTTCGCGGCCGTGTTGATCGCGTCGCGCAGCGTGGGCTCGACCTGCGACATCTTCCCGTGGCTCTCCTCGAACCGCTTGCGCAGCTCCTCGGGGTCCATCGCCCGGGGGTTGCCCTGCGCCCTGGTGAAGATGACCTTGTCGCCCCCGCGCCCGATCTCGGCGAGCATCGCGTCCACGTCCTTGTCGGCGGCGCACCCGAAGATCACGACCATCGAGTCGGACCGGACGTGGGCGCCGATCGCGTTGATGAGCGTGCGCACGCTCTCGCCGGTGTGCGCCCCGTCGATGATGATCCGGGGGTTGTCCCAGATCTCCTCGAGCCGACCGTTCTTGACGGATGATTCGAGCCCGAGGAGCACGCCGCGCTCGGAGTGCTCGAACCCCCGCAGCGCGAGCTGCTGGAGGATCGCGAGCGCGAGCCCGCAATTCTGGGCCTGGTGCTCGCCCTCGAACGGGACGGGGAGGTGGTCGAGCGTCTGGTCACCCGTGCCCACGCAGACGCGCATGTGTGGGCCCATCGCGTGGGCCGCCTCGAACCGCTGCGTGAAATCGATCTCCCGCCCCAGCACCATCAGCGGTGCGCCGCGCTCCTCGGCGGTGCGTTCGAAGATCTCGAGCACCGCCTCGTCCTGCTTGACCGTCAGGCAGGGCACGCCCTGCTTGATGATCCCCGCCTTCTCCGCGGCGATCAGCTCGAGCGAGTCGCCCAGGATCGCCGTGTGCTCGAGTTGGATCGCCGTGATCGCGGTGACCAGCGGGCTCGCGATGTTCGTCGAATCGAGCCGGCCACCCAGGCCGACCTCGACGACCGCGATATCGACAGCCTCCTCGGCAAACTGCAGGAAGCCGGCGGCGGTGATGCACTCGAAATACGTCGGTTGCCCGTGCTCGGGTTCGACCGCCTCCGCGGCGTCGCGCACCTTGCTCATGATCCGGGCGAAGCCGCGACCCGAGATCGGCTCGGCTCCCACGCGGATCCGCTCGCGGACCGACACCAGATGCGGGCTGGAATAGACCCCGACCGTGTACCCGTTCGCGCCGAGACACCCCGCGAGCATCTCGCAGACGCTCCCCTTGCCCTTGCTCCCCGCGATGTGCACGATCGGGGTCGCGTCCTGCGGGTTGTCCAGCGCGTCCATGAGCGCGCGCATCCTGCCCAGCTTGAAATCGTCGGGATCGACCCGGTGGGGCCGAACCCGCTCGAAGTTGATCCGGTCATTCAGCCAGTGTTCGGCTTGCTCCATCGACGTGAACGCGCGCCGGCGCTTGCCGCCCCGAGGCTTCGCTTCAACCGTCGTTCTTGCCGCCTTCTTGCTGCCGGCCTTGGCTCTGCCCATGTCCCCGTCCGTTCCCATCTCGCCATCATGGCTCATTCCGACGATGCGATCAATGCTTTCATTTCCGAAACTGCTTGCCGGAGCCCGACATACACCGCACGGCTCACGATCGCGTGACCGATGTGCAGCTCCTCGAGCCCGGGAAGACTCGCGATCGGGTCCACGTTGTGGTAATTGAGCGCGTGCCCCGCGTTGAAGCGCATGCCGGCGTTGCGCACGGCCGCGCCAGCGTTGGAGATACGCCCCAGCTCCGCCGCGAGTTCGTCCCGCCTGGGGTCGCCGCCGCACATCGCGAACGCCTCGGCCCACGGCCCGGTGTGCAATTCGCACACGTCGAAACCGGCCTCGGCGCACGCGGCGACCTGCTCGGCCTCCGCGTCGATGAACGCGCTGACGATCAGCCCCGCGTCACGGAGCCGGCCGACCACCGTTTTCATGCGCCCAACCTGCCCCGCGACATCGAGCCCGCCCTCGGTGGTGACCTCTTCACGGCCCTCGGGGACCAGCATCGCGGTATGAGGCCGGAGCTCGCACGCGATCCCAACCATCTCGTCGGTCGCCGCCATCTCGAGGTTCAGCTTCACTTTCACCAGCCGGCGGAGCAGGCGGACATCGCGGTCGTTGATGTGCCGGCGGTCCTCGCGGAGATGGACGGTGATGCCGTCGGCCCCGCCCAGTTCGGCCTCGTGGGCCGCCCGAACCGGGTCGGGCTCACCCACATCCGTCGGGTCGATGCCGATGCCGGCGAGCTGGGCCGCGTCCGCGCCGCGATAGCGGGCTTGACGGATCGTCGCGACGTGATCGATATTGACGCCCAGCTGGATCATCGCTGGATGCTAGGCCAACCGCTTTGACACACCCGGGGCTCGCTCACGAGGCGAAACGGACAACGGGATGTTGGGGTATTTTCAGAAATAACTGAAAACACAAGAAAACAAAGGTATACTGATCGCAGAGCGGGGTTCCAGCGTGTGTCCCGCGGGTGGACAGCGACACTCGATGTGGGCGGTTGTGGACCCACATTCTCATTCGGCTGTGCCCTGCCATCCGTCGAGCGCTCGCACTCCCGCAGAACGGAGTGGTCCATGCGGTTCTTCGCGGTCATCAATCGAGTCTGCTACACCGTTTGTATCGCCTCGATCGTCGTCGGCGCGTGCGTCGCGTACATCGGGATCTGGAGCACGATGGACCAGGACCTGATGTGGCGGGCCCTCGGGTCGGCGTTCGTCGCGTTCGCGGCGTGCACCCTCACGCTCGCGGTCAACAATATGGTCGGCTCACGGGCGTATCTGGACCGCGTCCCACCCGCGTGCGACCCGCCGGCCTGATCGTCCGTTTGTCGGTCTCCGAGGTGTCGAGTCCCCGAAGGCGCTCCCACGCGACTGTACCGAAACGAGGTATCGCGAGGTCACAGTGCGCTGACCCGGTCGCTCCGCGTCATTGCCGGGTTATCGGCCTGTCGACCCAATGAAATCTGGACTGCTCCCTTGCGAAGAACCCCGAAGTATGGTAAGTTAGTTAGTGTTTACTTACTTAATACGGTCCAGCGTTGGGCCGAGGCAGCAATGCGTCGGGATCTGGAAAGGGAACCATCATGCGAATCCTCGTTGCGATCAACCGCGTCTGTTACGGCTCGTGCCTGCTTGCGATCATCGCCGGCGCGTTCCTCGCGGTCTACTCGATCTGGACCGAGCATCACGATGTCGGGTGGAAGGGCGTCGCGACGGCGGCGGTGCTCATCTTCGCCGCGGTCCTCGTGCTCGCGACCAACGGCATCATCGGCAACAAGGTGATGGAGGAGGGCGGGGGCGTGAGCAACTTCACGCCGCCGAAGCGCGGACGGCCCGCGACATCGGAGGGCACGGCGGCGAGCCCGCTCGCCGAGCGCCGGCAGGAGCCCGCGGAAGACGATTCATCCGACGTGTGAACGCGGCCGACGGTCTCAACTCACCACCGGCGCCGGGTGCTCCGGCGTCTCCCCGTTGAGCACGCGCACCACATCGCGGACGACCCAGGACATGTTCGTCTTCGCGCGTTCCGTCGCCGCCGCGATGTGGGGCAGCAGGTGCGCGTTGGGCAAGCCAAGCAGCGGGTAGTCCGCCGGGAACGGCTCGGGCTCGTGCACATCACAGATCCCCATCGCCCCGGGATTCGCCTTCAGAAAGCCCGCGAGCGCGCGCGCATCGACGATCAGGCCCCTCGCACACGACAGGAAGATCACGTCATCCCTGCAGCGTGCGAACTTGTCGGCGTCCATCAGGTTCCGGTTCGCGGGCCGATCGTCGGTGTGGATCGTCAACACATCGCTCTCGTCGAGCAGTGTCTCGACGGTGACGGGCTCGGCCCCCCACCGCTCGGACTCCGGGATGATCTCCAGGTCGTTGTAGATCACCCGCATGTTGAAGGCCGCGCCGATGCGTGCAACCCGCCGCCCGATGCGGCCCATCCCGAACACGCCCAGCGTCATGTCCTCGAGCTGCCTCGGCGCGATCAGGTCGGCCCTCGCCGCGTTCCAGGCGGGCAGATCGAGCGCCTTGTCGAGGAACACACGGGGTCGGATCGCGTCGAACAGCACCGCGAAGACGTACTCCGCGACGGCGCTCGCGTTCGCGCCCGGCGCGTGGACGACCGGCACGCCCCGGCGGGCGCACGCCGGGAGATCGAAGTTGTCGAGCGCGACGCCCGCGCGCCCGATGACGCGGAGATTCGGCGCGCGGTCCAGCATCGCGTCGTCGATGATCGTGTAGGTGCGCACGACCATCGCGTCGGCACGCGCGACGTGTTCCTCGAACGCGTCGTCGCCGGGCGACGCCTCGATGACATCGGCGCGCTCGCGGAGCCAGCTCAGGGGCCCCGGCGAGAGCGATTCGGTCACGATCACCAGCGGCAATGACATCGCTCGTCCTCCGGTGCGCTAGGCGTTCGCGGCCGGCCCGCTCCCGAACGCCTGCTCGGCGAGATCGACCGCGCGTCCCAGCGCCGCGGCCTTGTTGACCGTTTCCATGAACTCGTCGTCGGCGTTGCTGTCGGCGACGATGCCCCCCGACGCCTGGATGTGATACGTCCACACGCCTGCCTGATCATCGTGCATCGCGACGGGGACGACCATCGTCCGCAGCGCCAGCGCGATGTCCATCTGCCCGTCGAGCCCGATCGCGCCCATACCCCCGCCGTAGGGCCCCCGGCGCACGGGCTCGAGTTCGTCGATGATCTGCATCGCGCGGATCTTGGGCGCGCCGCTGATCGTCCCGACCGGCAGCGCCGCCCGCAGCGCGTCCCAGCAATCGAGCCCGTCGCGCAGCAGCCCCGTCACCGTCGAGGAGATGTGCATCACGTGGCTGTACCGCTCGATCGACATGACCTCGCTCAGCTCGATCGTGCCCGGCTTCGCGACGACACCAACGTCGTTGCGGCCCAGGTCCACGAGCATGATGTGCTCGGCCCGCTCCTTCTCGTCGGCGAGCAGCTCGCGCTCGAGCGCGAGATCCTCGGCGGGCGTCTTCCCCCGCTTCCGCGTCCCCGCCAGCGGGCGGTTGGTGACCATGAAGCCGGCGTTGTCGGCCCGCTCGACCCGGCAGAGAATCTCGGGGCTCGACGCGACCAGAATGCAGGGCCCCGCCTGCATGTAGACCATGTAGGGGCTGGGGTTGACCGCCCGCAGCGCGCGGTACACGTCGAACGGGTCCGCGGCACTCGTGCGCTCGAACCGCTGCCCCAGGACCACCTGGAAGATATCCCCCGCCGCGATGTACTCCTTCGCGCGCGAGACCATCTCCGCGTGCTCGCCCCGCGAGATGTTGCTGGGCATGGGCGCGGTCTTCGCATGAGCCGGGGCGACCGTGCCCGCGGGCAGCGGCTTGCTGTGGGTCTGGATCTCCTCGACCCGGGACCGGAGTTTCTCGACCGCCCTGTCGTAGATGGCGCCCGCGTCATCTTCGGGGCCGACAAATGCGAGCTGCACCACGTGCACGAGCCGCTCGACATGGTCGAACGCGATCACGCCGTCATAGAGCCCGAAGTGCAGGTCGGGGAGGTTCCGGTCGTCGGGCGGCGCGCTGCCGACCGAGAGCTTCTCGGGCTCGGCGTAGCGGACGGTGTCGTAGCTCGCGTACCCGAACCAGCCGCCCCAGATGCACGACGGGAGCAGCCCCCGGTCCACCGACTCGGTGGGCGGGACGAGACGGATACCCCGCGTGATCTGCCGCAGCGCATCGGCGGGGTCGGCCTCTTCGGACCGGCTCACCCGTGTTTCGGACCCACGCCGATCGGTGATCTCGACCCCGTGCCCCCGCGCCACGACCTCGACGACGGGGCGCGACCCCAGGATCGAGTGCCGACCCAGACGATCCCCGTTTTCCACCGATTCGAGCAGGAACGAGGGGGCCGTGCGTTCATCCGGGGCGACCAAACGCCGATAGGCGAGCACGGGGGTCAACTGGTCGGCGAGCAGCCGGACGCCGATCGGGATCGCGAGCGTCTCACCCCCCCCGGCCCCAGCACCCGGCCCGGCCTGTGGCGAACTCTCGCGCCCTGCGAGGTGTACGAACTGTTCCCGGGTCAGATTCGGCATGGGACCAAGCGTATGCCAAAGCCCTCCCCGGCTGGGAGGCCGACCGACAGCCCGTTCCGAGACCGACCGCCCAGGCCCGCGTTTCTTCCCCGAACCCCGTAGGCTCCCGACGCATGACGACCACACGACATCACACCATTCTCGCGACACTCCTCTCCGCAGCACTCGCGGTCACCGCGTCCGCCCAGGACGATGTGTTCGCCCAGCCCGAGAGCCAGCCCGAGAGCCAGCCCGAGAGCCAGCCCGCCACCCAGCCGGAGAGCCCCCCCGCTGCGCAGGCCGAGGCTCAGCCCGCCACGGCCCAGATCACCATCGGCCAGCTGCTCGCCCAGACCGACGGCTACCCCGCCCCCACCCGCCTGGGCGCGCGTGCCCATGTCCTCCGCGAAGCCCAGCAGGTGCCCAGCGCCGTGATCATCGTCAACAACGCGACCGATGCCGCCCGGGTCATCGGGCTTTGGGGCGGGCTCACGCGTTTCCCCGTGCTCATCGATGACGGGAGCGTGCTCGCGGCCGAGAACATCGCGCGGTTCGTCCGCGCCTTCAAGCCGGGCTCGGTCATCCGCTGGACACCCGATGATTCCGAGCCGTGGCCCGAAAGCCCGACCGAGAGCGCCAAGCGGATCATCTCCGTCCTCGGGCGCACGCTCGACCGGAACGAAGAGTCGACGACGATGGTCAAGGTGCTCGAGAAGATGCGCGCCAACGGCATCGGCCCCAACGGCGCCGTCTCGATCGACCCGTCGGACCCCTCGTGGATCGCGGGCCTCGCTCTCGCCGCGGGACGCGCCCAGGTCGTCGTCTTCGCCCAGCCGCAGGGCGGGGTGAACGGGCAGATGACCGGCAACGACATGCGCGCGCTCGCGGGCACCATCCAGCAGCAACTCGAAGCCGTCGGCGTTTCGTGGGAAAACCTGGGTGACGACATCGACAGCATCACCATTCTCGGCAACGGCGCGCTCCGCGTGGGGCTGGGTATCGACGGCAAGGACGAGAAAGCACTCACCGATCTGATCGGGCGCCACCGCGGCGGCATCGGCAACCGCTGGGCGTGGGCCGGCGCGATGTTCGGCGATGCGCAGTCGTCGCTCTACCGCGCGATGTGCGGCATGTTCATCCCCGCCGACTCGGCCTGGCTCTTCGACGGCTACGGGCGCGGCGACCCCTGGGACCTCTACGACGCGACCAGCGCCGGGCGCATCATCGACCGGGGCGGGATGAGCGTCGAAGTTCATGACACGCCCGACAACGGCGTCCGCGATTGGCGCACGGCGGTCCGCGGCGGGATCGACGCCGACCTCGTGCTCATCAACAGCAAGGGGGGCGTCGTGTATTTCGCGCTGGGCGATGGCAACGCCTACCCGGGCGACATCCCGCTGCTCGAATCCCCCGCCGCGGTCCACCTCGTCCACTCGTGGTCGAGCCGGGTGCCGGGCAGCGTCCGTTCCGTCGCGGGTCGCTGGCTCGAACACGGCGCGTACCTGTTCTACGGGTCGATCGACGAACCGTTCCTGACGGCGTTCGTGCAGACGCCGCAGGTCGCGGGCCGGCTCCTGGGCGGCCTGCCGTGGGGCGTCGCGGTGCGTCAGCCGTCGGGCCCCGCGTGGAAGCTCAACGTGCTGGGCGATCCCCTCGTGACGTTCGTCCCCGATTCCAAGGCGGGGACGCGCCTCGGGGCAAACGTTTCGTTCGAAAACGCGCGCCCGGTCCGGGACATCGTCGCCGAGATGCTCAAGGCGGAGCGATACGACAAGGCGATCCGCGACCTGACCATCGCAGGGCGCGACGATGACGCGGCGAGGCTTTCGGCGGCGTTGCTCAAAGACAAGCCCGACGCGGTCGGCAACGCCGTCGCGCTGCAGATGGTTCTGCCGCTCTACCGGACGGGGCGATACAACGCGCTCGCCGACGCGTACAACCGCATCGACCCCGCCCGCCAGAAGACGTTGATCCTGCAGGACGCGCTCTGGCACGCGGGTCGCGCGGCGCTCGAGGCGGGCCCCGACACGCGGTTCGAGGGACTCCTCCGCCGGAACCTGCGCCGCTACCAGGAAGAACGCGACGCGGTCGAGCTCTCGGGCTACATCGCCTCGCGTGCCGGGCCTCGAGAGGCGGCCGCGTTCCTCGAGGGCGTCGCGCCCACCATCGACAACGCCAACCGCCGCAAGGCGATCGACGAGGCGATCCGCAAGCTCGGTGGGCCCGCTCGGCCCTGACCCGGCTCAGTCGGCTCGGTCGGTTCGCAGCGGCCCGGCGCGGATCGGGCCGGCATTGACCGATCCTGTTTCGACCGACCCGTCGTCGCGGATCTCGGCCCACAACGCCCCGTCCCGCGCGGTGATCCCCCACCACGCGCCGAGGTCCCGCTTCACCCGGTTCCAGCGCCGGTCCCCGAGCCGGCCCCGCCCCGTGGACTGCAGCACCGCCGAGGGGCCAACCGCCTCCACGAACGCCTCGGCCACCGCGTGGTGGCTCCCGTGGTGCGCGAGCTCCATGACGTCCGCGTCGAGCAGGCCGACACCGCGGCCCGCGTCGCCGGGTGGACCATCGCCGGCGAGCAGCATCAGCATCGCCGACCGCTGGATGTCGCCCACGAGCAGCACACGCCGTTCGCCGGATTCGGTGGGCACCTCGAGCCGGGCGACCAGCGAGCGGTCGTTGGCGGCGCGGATGCTCACCGGCGGTGTTTCCGAGGGCCAGAGCACGCCGAGCGTCGCGCCCCCGAGCCGGAGGGTCTCGCCTTTCGCGATCGGCTCAACGACCACGCCGAGCCGGTCCATCTGCGCGAGAAACATCCGTTCCGCGGAATCGGCGTGTGATGCGCGCATCTCCGCGAGCGCCGGCGCGCTGACCAGCACGCGGCGCAGCCCGATCGCGACCGCCGCGTCGGGCAGCGCGCCGTAGTGATCGACGTTCGCGTGCGTGATCAGGGCCGTGCGCACGCGGGGCGAGCCCAGCTCGCGCAGCGATGACGGGATCGTCCGCACGCCGAGGCGCGGGCGCAGCGAGCCCGCGTCCCACAGCACGGCGTCGTCCCCCGCGCGCACAAGTAGGCACGACCCGTCCCCCACCGCGAGCATGTCCACCCGCGCCGCGACGCCCCGGTCGAGCGAGCCCGATTCGTGAACCTCGACCCCGAACCAGAGCACGACCGCCGCCAGCCCGGCCCAGGGCCGCCAGTCGCGGAGGCGGGCGCGCGCGACGAGCCACAGGATGCCGCAGGCCGCGGCGATCGACCACGCCGCCGAGACCGGGGGCGCGACCCGGTGCGTCCCGGCCGAGTCGAACACACCGGCGACCCACGCGAGCGCACGCCCGAGCACCAGCGAAGCATCGAGCAGGAACCCGCCGATCGGATCGGAGACCATCGAGACCGACAGCCCGGCGAGCCCGACGACCTGGATGAGCGACGCGATCGGCGTCGTCGCGATCACCGCGACCGGCGTGAGCGGGTTGAACGACCCGGTGTGGTAGAGGATCACCGGGGCGCTGACGAGCCACGCGACCAGGGCCGTGACCGCGTGAGCGCGCACAAACTCCGCCCCGAGCGCGCGCCGCGTGACCGGTCGGCCCAGCGACGCGTCGAGCGTGAACCGCATCGTGCGCCCGACGGTCCACGGGTGCCGGTCGGCGGCCATCCAGACGAGCAGGGCGGTGAGGCCCATCGTGAGCTGGAAGCCGAGCGTGGTGAGGTCCATCGGGCGCGCGAGCACGAGCAGCAGCGCGACCCACCCGAGCACCGTGAGGTGATCCCACCGGCGCGCGAACGCTCGGGAGATGAGCATCGCCGCGGCGAGCAGGGCGGCGCGGACGATCGGCGTATTGGCCGGAACGATGAGCAGGTAGGCACCGAGGAACGCGAGCCCGACGAACGCCTCGGCGCGCGGGCGGTCGCCCGTGACGCGCACGAGCCCGACGGTGAGCATCGCGAGGACCGAGAGGTGGAACCCCGAGATGGCGAGCAGATGAGCCGTGCCGGTGCGCGCGTAGGCCGAGGTGGTGCGCCCGCTCGCGGCCCGTTCGCCGACGAGCATCGCGCGCACGGCGTCGGCGCCCGGCTCGTCGGTGTCGATCATCGTGCGCGCTCGTCGGCGCACGGACGACGCTGCGCGGATCGCCTGTGAGCGCGCGCCGTCCACCCCGCCGTGCGGCTCGAGCCTCGTGATGGTTCCGGTGCTGGCGCGGAGCGTTCCCGCGCCGCCGCGCTGGCGCGACCAGAGCCGACCGTCGGCCTGCCCCGGGTTCGTCGGCGCGGCCGGGCCGCGGAACATGCCGAGCGCTTCGATGCGGTCGCCCACGCGCAGGTTGCCCTCTTCCAGCCCCTCGGTGAGCACGCGGAGTGTGCCCGTCGCGCTCCGAGAGCCGTCCGCGAGCACCAGCGTGTCGGCGTCCAGTTCAAAGGAGATCGCCGGCTCGTCGAAGCGCATGAGTTTCTCGTCGAGCGTGCCCGGCTCGGCGTCGTCGGTCCTTGGGTCGCTGACGACGACACCCCGCACGCGGATGAGCGGCGGGGCCTCCGACGGCGTCATCCCCGCGACCAGGCGCGACAGATGGTCGGGCGGCGGCTCGGCGAGTTGGGCACGAGCGGCGGCGAACCCGAGGCACACGCACGCGAAAAGCATCAGCACGCGCGCAAGCCGGGACGGGACAAGGAGCACGAGCGATGCGAGCGTGCCCGCGAGACCGAACGCGATGGGGGAGAGGTGCGTCGGTCCGGCGATGCCGTCAAGATGGATCCGCATCGACCACCGCGCGGCGAGCACGCCCATCGCGGCTGCGGCGAAGCAGGACCACGACCGCCTTCGGGCGTCCCGGCGCGTCGGAATTCGGTGCGGCGCGTCGTGCACGCGGACATCGTCGCCGATCAGGACCGGTGCGGCAACCGCAGGGGGCATGGGTGAACGTCACGACAGAAAAATGGCACGGCGGTGCGCGCCGTGCCACAGAATTGTGTATTGCTGAACTCGGGGCTTCGCCGGATCTAGCCGGGACGAACTGGGTGCAACTGGGTGCAACTGGGTGCGACTGGGACTCTACTGGGCGACGATGAGATCGTCGAAGCCTTCGAGGAAGTCGGTCGTGATGGGCTGGTTGTTCTCGCCCTTGCGGCGGTCGTCGGCGCTGCTGGGCATGGCGGTGTTGAAGAAGTTGACGCCGTAGGTGATGTTGAAGCTCCCGCCGCCCAACGCGTCGCCCGGGACGACCCGGCTCAGCCGCTTGTCGGCGGCGCCGAGATAGACCCCGTCGGGCCCGGCGGAGTGGGCGACGAACGACCCGCGCGGGCGCTTGGGATAGATGTTGTCGTAATCGAAGCCGTTGAGGAACGCCTCGTCGGGGTAGCCGGGGTGGCCGAGCAGGGCGGCCATCACACCCTCGATCGCCTCGTGCCCGCCGCTGTTGAGCGCGCCCTGGCCGATCAGGCTCCCGATCTGACCCGGCACGGGGTTGGCGGTCATGTCCTGGCCCTGCTCACCCAGACTGGGGCTGGAGAGCATCGAGCCGTTGCCCGCCCAATAGAAGAGAGCGCGGCCATCGTCGACGTTCTCGGTCGCGAACTGGTGCGATTCACGGATCGAGGTCGGTCCGTTGTTGTTCTCGATCCAGGCAAGGATGGGCTGGCCGAACGGGTCGGTCAGGTCGGGCAGGCCCGTCGCCTCGCCGATCGCTTGATCGTTGATCGTGCCCGGCTGCTGGTTGTCGCTCATGTACGCGAGGTTCTCGGCGCTGGGCAGGAAGTAGGCGTCCTCGCCGACGCCGATCAGGTCGGGCTTGACCCAGATCGCACTGGCGGCATCGCCCGTCGGGTTGACCTCGATCCAGCCGGTCGTGTCGGCGGGAGTCCCGACCGAGATCGCGTCGCCGCCCGAGAGGTCGAGCAGGGCGTTCTCCATGTAGGTCAGCCCCGCGCCGGCGCCGGCGGAGAAGTTGGTCGTCGATCCGATCTGGTCGGCGTCGAAATAGCCGGGCTGCCGGCGGTTGTCGAGTTCGAACTGTCCCGCGGCCTGGTTCAGGCCTGCGAGCAGCGCCTTCGTCGAGGCCTGCCGCCCGCTCGAGCGGACCGCGCCGAGGGCGGGCAGCAGGATCGCGATCATGAGCGCGATGATGAAGATCACCGTCAGCAATTCGATGAGCGAGAAGGCCCGCCGGGTTGTGATCACCGGGCTGGAACGAGTCGGAAGCGTGTGACGCGGCATCGTGTGATCCCCTTCGGCTGGTGCGGGTCCGCTGGTCCGGCGGACGCTTCTTGGTCGGCTGTTCTGAAAGCCAGGCCCCGCGCCATGTCCCGCGAACATGACAGTACGGGCACTCCCGCAACGGGAGCGCGTGCGGGCTCCCACGCGCCGCGGTCGCTCCGTGTGCGCACCGCGCCATTCCAAGAGGAGGGGCCGCGGCACGAAGGAGTCTATACAAGTGCTCTATACGGACGGATTGCGGGCCGGATTCAAACTGTCGTGACAAGTCGCCGCGATCTGTCTGTGGCAAACACACACCAATCAGACGGGGCGTGTCGGGCCGGCGATCGCCGAGTTGACCCGCACTGAACTCCAGTAGCCGTCGGCGGTGTTTGTGTTATGTTTGTGCTCGTGAACACGGTTCCCGACGTCACGGTTACATTGTATTGATGTGGACCGGCGCGGAGAATCGGGTGACGTTGCTCGGGCTGGATGCGGAGACGCTCGCGGAAGCGGTGCGATCCGCGGCCGAGACGATCGGCGGGGGCGGTCTCGTGATCACGCCGACCGAGACGGTCTACGGCGTCTTTGCCTCGGCCCGCGCGCCGCATGCGCTGGACAGGCTGAACGACGCGCAATGCGGGCCGGGAGGCCCGGCCGGGGCGCCGTCCGACACCCCGCGCCATACGTGGCATGCGGATTCGGTCGGCTCGATCGAGCGGGTGGCATCGCTGCCCACCGCGGTCCACCGTCGGCTTGTGCGCGGGCTGCTGCCGGGCCCGGTTCGGCTGATTCTCGAGCAGGATTCGGCGTCTCTGGATCGCGTGTGCGCCACGCTCGGCGTCCCCGCCGGGGTGTTTACGACCGCGAAGGCCGATCATGAGCCGGCCGACGGCGATCCATCGGGCGCCGGTTGGCTCGCCGTCCGCGTGCCCGACCACAGCGTGGCGCGTGCACTGATCTCGGCGACTGATGCGCCCCTCATCGCCGACCGATTGGGTGGGATGCGTTGGCGCGACGAACGCCGGCCCGATCACCGCGTCGCCGCACAGGAGGTGCTGGACCGGGAGGGATTCGAGGGGATGATCCTCGACGCCGGATCGATCCCGTCCCGGGCGGCGTCCACGAGCGTGCGCATCCGGCTGAACGGGGCGTTCGAGGTGTCCGAGGGGGGCGCGGTGCCGGAGGAGCGAGTCATGGCGGCGTTGCGGCGGACGATCCTGTTTGTGTGCACGGGGAATACCTGCCGGAGCCCGATGGCCGAGGCGATCGCCCGGGCGATGCTCGCGGAACGAGCGACCGAAGACGGGACCGAGACGGTCGTCGCGTCCGCGGGTGTGGTGGCGGGCAACGGGATGACGGCGACGCCGGAGGCCCGGGACGCCGCCCGCGAACTGGGGGGCGATCTTTCTCAGCACCGTTCCCGGGGGCTCACGGCGGCGATGGTGGCCGAGGCGGAGCGGGTGTTCGTGATGACCGATGCGCACGGCGACCGGGCCCGGGCGTTGCTCTCGGGGTTCGGAGCGGCCGATCGGACGGATGGAGCCGGCGATGGCGTCGCGAAAATCGAGCGGCTGGATCCTGATGGGGACATCCCGGATCCGATCGGGGGCCCGCCGGAGGTCTATCGTGAGACGGCGGAACGGATCCGCCTGGCGATCGAGAGGCGTTTCGAGGAGCTCGGGGTATGAAGATCGCGGTGTCATCGGACCATCGTGGACGTGATGTGGCTGAGCAGATCGAGCGGCACCTGCGCGAGCTGGGCCACGAAGTGCTCGCGTCGCTCCCGACCGACGGGGAGCCCAGCGACTATCCCGACAAGGCGGCGGAGGTGGGCCGGGCGGTCGCGAGCCACGCGGCGGACCTCGGCGTGCTGATCTGCGGCACCGGGATTGGGATGTCGATCGCCGCCAACAAGGTCTGCGGCGTCCGCGCGGCGCTGGTTCACGACGAACTCACCGCAGGGCTTGCCAAGAGCCACAACAACGCGAACGTGCTGTGCCTGTCGGGCGACCTGCTCGGCGAGCGGAAGATCAGCGCGATCATCGACAAGTGGATCGAGACCGAGTTCGAGGGCGGACGGCACGAGCGCCGGGTCGAGAAGATCTCCACGATTGAGAAGGACGCGTACAAGCCCGGAGAGCCCGCGGGGGCGTGACCCATCCCTCTGGGGTTGTGAATAACTACGAGTTTATAAGTGACCGATCGACACAGTTCTGTGTCTCGTCTGGCCAAACCGCCTGTTGGGTTCGGACTCACACTCTGAACGGGTGTGTTTTGTCGCGTGCCGCTGTTTGTTTGGTACAGATCCGGAAGAGATACACGGCCCAAACCCACCGATATATCGGTGGGAGTACTGCCGGGTGCGTCACGCCAAGTCACTAGCGATGGGGTTCGTATTTTCGGTGACGGCGATCGTCGTCGGGATACTCACGTGGGACAAGGGCTTGCACAACTCGTCCGATGCGGCGGGTGTGGTCTGTGGTCCCGGCGGCGCACCCATATCGATGAGCGCTCAAACGGGTGTGGCACAAGTTGCTCACACGGTGGCGGCCGAGGCAGGGCTGCTTTCGTTCTTTACGAACAACGGCGCGTATATGCCCCGCGTGCACTGCATGGTCAACGAGGCGGGCACGACGGACTGGCCCTGGGTCTGGGCATTGCTTGCCCTGAACCTGATCGTGATCGCGGGGTACACACGGATCTTTAGTTTTTGGTGGAGATCGTACCGCAAGGAAGAACCTGAGGACCGCAACACTAAGCTCATGGATCTTGCGTGGATTTTCCTATGGTGCGCAGTCTGCGGCTACGCAACATCCGTGTTGATGTTCGTCTGGCCCGCCTACCGCTTGCTTGTGTTCTTCCTCGTTCCGCTCGCGGTGTTCACCTGGAAGTTCTGCGCGAACCTGCACGAGATGAACGTCTCGCTCTCGGCGAAGCGCCTCGAGCGCGAGCTCGAAGAGGCGCTCCGGGCTCGGACGGTCGAGCTCGAGCGAGAGGTCGAGATCCGGACCGCCGAACTCTGCGAAGCGCGGGACGCGGAGCGCGCCGCCAACGAGGCGAAGAGCGCGTTCATCGCGACCGTGAGCCACGAGATCCGAACGCCGCTGAACGCGATTATGGGATACTCGTCGCTCATCGCGGAGGGAGACCTTGATGCGAAGGACCGGTCGCGGTACGCGGGCGTTATCCGGCGCAACGGTGACCACCTCGCGACGGTGATCAACGATGTGCTCGATATCTCAAAGATCGAATCAAAGAACCTGAGCATCGAGCGTGTGCAGTGCTCGCCCGGAGAAATCCTTCAAGACGTGGTCTCGCTGCTAACGCCCAAGGCAACAAATCGCGGCATCACGATCGAGGGCGCGGTCGAGAGCGAGATCCCAGTGTCGGTGGTATGTGACCCGACCCGGATGCGCCAGGTGCTGCTGAACCTCGGGAGCAATGCGGTCAAGTTCACCCCGCAAGGCTCGGTCAGGATCGTCGCCAGCGCGGAGAGTACCGAGATCCCGGGGTATGCCACGCTGCGTTTCCGGGTGATCGATACGGGGATCGGGATGACGACAGAGCACCTCGACCATGTGTTCGAGCCGTTCAGGCAGGCCGAGCCGGGGACAACACGCCGGTTCGGCGGCACGGGCCTGGGCCTCGCGATCTCGCGCTCGCTCTCAGAGTTGATGGGCGGTTCGCTGACCGTGCAGAGCACACATGGCGAGGGTTCAATCTTTACCGCGACGATGAGCGTGGGCGTGCGCGAGGGAACGGAATGGGTCAGCAAGCTCGGCCCGCCGAGTGACGACCATCAAGCGACACAGGAGCCGACCGGGCAACTGGGCGGGCGCGTGCTCATCGTCGATGATTCGATCGACAACCGGCGGCTGTTTGTGCTCCAACTCAAGCGCGCGGGCCTGCGGTGCACCGAGGCCAGGGACGGGCTCGAGGCGGTCGAATTGTTCGCCGCGGCTCGCGTCGACGAGACTCCGTTCTCGCTCGTGCTCATGGATATCGAGATGCCACGGTGCGACGGTGTCGAGGCGATGCGTCGGATCAGAGCGGTCTGCCCCGACACGCCCATTGTGGTGCTGACCGCACAGACGATGCAGGGCGAACGCGAACGACTACTCGGGCTCGGGTTCGACGACTACGCGCCAAAACCGATCAGGCGGGCGGCACTCATCAAGGTCTGTGAGACCTGGATTCGTCGGGAAGAAGATCGCGACGCGGCCTAGACCGGCGGACGCCGTTTGCTGTGAGGCATATTCGAGCGAGTCGGTGGCGGGTGTCGCTCACGCGTTGCTGACGCTGGCGGGCGGGATGTGCCACTCCGCGTCCTGGCTCTTGCCCTCAGACAGGTACCACTTCACCATCCGGTCGATGCCCTCCTTGAGCGGCACCTTGGGGGTGTAGCCCGTCGCGAGCACCTTGTCGGCCTCGTACTTGGTCTGCATGCAGAAGAGCTTCTTGATGCGGGCCGTCGAGATCGGCAGGTTCTTGCCCGTCAGCTTGATGACGACATCGAACGGGACACCCGCGAGCAGGCCCATCCAGAGCGGGACGGTGAGCGGGTTGCTGGACTTGCCCAGGCTCTCGCGGATCGTGATCGCGATCTCGGCGCTGGTGAGGTCCGGCTTGTCGATCCAGTTGTACGGGTCGTAGTTCGCCCGGCCTTCGTGGTCCCACAGGTGCAGCGTCGCATCAACGATGTTCTCGACATACGACAGCGATTTGATGTTCGAGGCCGGGCCGAACTGGGCGTACTTGCCCGAGTCGATCTGGCGGATCAGCGAGTACATGTTGGCGAAGTTGTTGGGGCCGAAGGTCACCGTGGGCCGGATCGTCAGACAGCGGCGTTGCTTGCCGTGGTCGTTGGCACCCTTCTCGGTCCACGCGATGAAGACCTTCTCGCCCGCCCACTTGCTGCCGCCGTAGGGGTTGAAGAAGTCCTTGGGGCTGTCTTCTTTGACGGGCTCGGGGGCGGTTCCGTAGATCGCGACGGTGGAGTAGAACGTGAGCTCGCTGACGCCCGCTTTATCCATCGCGTCGGTCAGCACGCGGGCGCCGTTCTCGTTGACGTCGTAATAGGTGTCGTGCTCGATCCCGAAGTCGTGGTGGGCGGCGGCGAGGTGGACGACGCGGTCGACGGGTTCGCCGAGGTGGTTGATGGCTTTCTCGACCGCGTTCGGGTCCCGGACGTCGCCCTGGACGAAGGGGCACTCCGCGATGGGGCCGGCCGGGGCGACGAGATCGAGATTGACGATCTGATGGCCGCGCGCGGTGAGCTCGCGGTGGAAATACCCACCAATGAACCCCGAACCGCCTGTCACCAAGATCTTCACAATTGTGTCCTCTGCCCCCAAACGCCGATTCTGACGCGGAGAAGCGGATCGTAGCGGATACGAATGCCCCAGATCCGTGTTTGTGGGGCCGCGCCGGTCATTGTCGGCATCTTGGTACGCGCCGTTGATCGGAATTGTTCAGGTCGATGTCCGCAGGCCCGATTCCGCGAATTTCCCCGCCATGGTCCGAGAATCGGCGGGCCCGATTCGTCAGCGGAGGTGGTACACGAGCGGCGTCATGAGCACACAAAGGATCCCGATCAGGATCGTCAGCGGCCCACCGAATCGGGTGTAGTCGCGCCAGCGGTAGCCGCCGGGCCCCATGACCATGAGGTTGGTCTGGTAGCCGATGGGGGTCGAGAACTCGCACGACGCCGCGATCGCGATGACGACCGCGAATGGCATGGGGTTCAGGCCCGCCTCGCCTGCGGTGGTCATGGCGATGGGGAACATGAGCACCGCCGCGGCGATGTTGGTCATCGTCGCGGTGAACACGACGGTGATGAGATAGATCACCCCGAGGATCGCGACGGGGCCCATCGAATCGACCGCGCCGACGATCGCGTGGGCGACCGAGCCGGCGGTCCCGGTCTCCTCCATCGCGCGCCCGATGCCGAACGCGGCGCCGATCGTGACGAGCACCTGCCAATCGACGTTGGCGCGCGCCTGCGGCCCGGTGCAGCATCGGGTGATGATCGTGAGCCCCGCTGCAGTGAGCGCCGCGGCGAGCGGGGACATCAGCCCGGTCGTGATCGCGGCGACGAGCAGCCCGAGGATCGCGAAGGCGACCCACGCACGCTCGTGACGCGGCGCGGCCGACTCGGCGCGGGCCGTGGCGAGGTAGAAATCTCTGCTCTCGCCGTGCCGGGCGATGAAGTCCTTGTCGGTCTCGAGCAGCAGCGTGTCGCCCGCCTGGAGCACGATCGACCCGATCTTGCCCGTCAGCCGGTGCCCGCGCCGGTGGACGGCGACAACGACGGCGTTGTACCGCGTGCGGATCCCGCAGTCGCGGATGCTCCGCCCGATGAGCGGGCTTGAGGCCGCGATGACGACCTCGGTGACCGTCAGCACCGCGCGGTTGCCCGCCGCGTCCTGCTCGTCGGTGACGGGGACGAGCCCGCGCTTGCGCTGCAGATCGACGACGGACTCGAGGTTGCCCACAAAGTTCAGGACATCGCCCGCGAAGAGTTTCTCGTCGGGGCGCACCGCGACGATGCTCGCTTCGTCCCGGTCGACCCGCGCGAGGAACAGGCCCGGCAGGTTGCGCAGCCCCGCCTGCTCGATGGTTTTGCCGGCAAGCCCGGATTCGTCGGTGACGCGCATCGCCGCCATGTACTGGCGCGGCGCCGACACGCTTCCGGTGCGCGACTCGCGCTCCTCGGGCAGCAGCCGGCGCGACAGCACGAGCATGTACACGATCCCGACCACGGCGATCGGCAGCCCGATCGGGGTCAGCGTGAACATCCCCATGCGCACGGCGTCGCCCGCGTGCTGGAACGCGCCGGTGTTGAGCAGGTCGGCGACGACGATGTTGGTCGAGGTCCCGATCATCGTGCAGACCCCGCCCAGGATCGACGCGAATGAGAGGGGCATGAACAGCTTGCTGGCAGGGAACCCGCCGCGCCGCGCGACGCCGGAGAGCGTGGGCAGGAACATCGCGACGATGGGCGTGTTGTTGACGAACGCGCTCACCCCCGCGACCGGGATCGTGAGCCTCGCCTGCGTCTCAAGCAGGCTTTTGGGCCTGCCCAGCAGCCTGCTCACGAGCATCGTCGTTGCGCCCGTTTCTTTCATCCCCGCCGCGACGATGTAGAGCAGCCCCACTGTCGCGAGGCCTTTGTTGGCGAACCCCGACACCGCCTGCGCCGGCTCAAGCAACCCGAGCAGGACGCAGGCGGTCAGGACGCCCATCATCACGATGTCGGTCCCATAATGCTTGACGATCAGCACACCGATCATGCCGACGAGCAGGATCGCCATCGCCCAGGGCTGGTATGGATCGGGAAGGACCGGGAGCATCGTCTCCCATTATCGGCATCTGCCCGCGCCTTCCCGCGATGAATCCCGAACAGACTCATGCCGAGCGGCATTCCCGATGAATGCCCGAGCAGAAGCGGCCGATCAACATTCCGAAAAAAGCATGGCGGGGACCGCAATATGGGGTACCCTCGCCCGTTCGTCCATGTCAGGAATTGCTGAGGTTCTCGCCGAACCGGTGCAATCCCGATTCCCCACTTGTGCACGGCAACTCGTGATCCGTGCGCTCAAGCAACACGGAAAGGCATTCCTTTTATGGAACATAAAGGAATTCGCGCCGCGTCGATCTATCTCATCACAGGACTCTCGCTTGGGTTGAGCACCGGCGCTCTCCTCGCGGGTGAAGCACAGGCTGCGTCCGAGAACACAAAGAACAGTTCCACCGAGAAGCCCGCCGACAAGACCGACAAGGCCGGTGCGCCGGACAGATCGCTCGTGCAGCGTGCGCCGGTTCGGCCCGCGCAGGGGAACGACAACGCGCAGAACCGCGGCGTCGGCCCTGCTGTGTTCCCCGACGAGTTCCGTTCCATCAACGGCTGGGGCAACAACCCCATCAACCCCGCGATCGGCACCGTCGGCATGCCCATGCTCCGCAAGGAGATCTCGGCATACGACGACGGTATCGGGGGCCTCCCCGCCCGTGCTGATGGGCCCAGCCCCAGGCTGGTGAGCAACCTGCTCGTCGCCCAGCCGGGCGATATGCCCAACCCCGACGGCGCCTCCGACTACCTCTGGCAGTGGGGCCAGTTCATCGACCACGATTTCACCGAGACACCGATCGCCGATCCCGCGATCGCGATGGACATCCCCGTCCCCGCGGGCGATATCTGGTTTGATCCCAACAACACCGGAACCCAGGTCATCGGCTTCGACCGCTCGGCGTACACGGTGGTCGAGAACGTGCGCCAGCAGATGAACAACATCACCGCCTTCCTCGACGGCTCCGAAGAGGACCGCGCCCACGAGCTCCGCACCAACGACGGCACCGGCATGCTCAAGACCTCCGCGGGCGACCTGCTCCCGTTCAACGTCAACGGGTTCCACAACGCCCCCACCGACAACGACCCGTCCTACTTCCTGGGCGGCGACATCCGCGCCAACGAGCAGATCGCCCTGACCGCGATGCACACCCTGTTCGTCCGCGAGCACAACCACCACGCCCAACGCATCCGCGACCTGAACCCCAACTTCTCAGGCGACGAGCTCTACGAGCGCGCCCGCGCGATCGTCGCCGCCGAGATCCAGCTCATCACCTACCGCGACTGGCTGCCCCTGCTGCTGGGCCCCGGCGCGATCCCGCCCTATCAGGGCTACCAGCCCGAGGTGGACGCGGGGATGAGCAACCTCTTCGCGACCGCGGCCTTCCGCATGGGCCACACCATGCTCTCGCCCACGCTCCGCCGTCTCGACGAAAACAACGAGACCATCGCCGCGGGGCACGTCGCCCTCGCCAACGGGTTCTTCAACCCTCAGCACATCCTCGACGAGGGCATCGACCCGATCCTCCGCGGCCTCGCATCCCAGCCCGCCCAGACCATCGATGTCCACATCATCGACGACGTCCGCAACTTCCTGTTCGGCCCTCCCGGCTTGGGCGGGTTCGACCTCGCCTCGCTCAACATCCAGCGCGGGCGCGATCACGGCGTCCCGGGGATCAACGACGTTCGCGTCGCCTACGGCCTGCCCCCCGTCCAGGGTTTCGCGGGCCTGACCCCCGACGCCGAGATTCAGTCCAAGCTCGCGTCGATCTACGACACCGTCAACGACGTTGACCCCTGGGTCGCGATGCTCATCGAGCCGCACGCGCCGGGCGCCCTCGTCGGGCCCACCCTCCGCAAGGTGCTGGGCGACCAGTTCACGCGCCTCCGCGACGGCGACCGTTTCTGGTACCAGGCCTATCTCCCGCCGCAGGTTCGCCAGCGGGTCGAGCAGCAGACGCTGGCACGGATCATCCGCCGGAACACCGATATCGGCGGCGAATTGCCCGACGACGTCTTCCGGATCCAGGCCGAGTGCGTCGCCGATATCGACGGGAACGGCGTGCTCGATCTCGCCGATG
>DDFO01000052.1:0-14037 GCA_002337215.1 Phycisphaerales bacterium UBA1926
GTCCCCGTTGTCGGTCCCCGCCGACAGGCTCGCGCCGTCAGGCACGTTCCCGACGGTCACCGAGAGCGTCTCCGAGCCGTCGGTGTCAGTCAGCGACGCCGAAAGGTCGAGCGAGATGGCGCTGTCCTCGGCGCCCGAGGCGTCCGAGACGACAACGATCGGGGCGTCCGCGTCCGGCGTGACGCTGAGCGTGACGGTCGCGGTCGTGTCACCCGTCACGTCGTCGATGGTGTACGAGAACGAATCCGTCCCTGCGTAGTCCGGGTCCGGCGTGTAGGTGAACGTCCCGTCTTCGTTGACGGTAACCGTCCCGTGTTCGGGCTGGTCGATGTTCTCGATGAACGCGCGTCCGTTGTCGAGCGCGTCGGTATCGAGCAGCGTGCCTGTGGTGAATGAACCGTCCTCGTTGAGCGTTCCCTCGTCCGGCACCGCATCGTGCGGCGGCACGTTCGGATCGAAATCCGCATCCGAGAGAATCACGCGGTCGATG
The DNA here is from genome assembly GCA_002337215.1 of Phycisphaerales bacterium UBA1926. Classification (GTDB taxonomy): domain Bacteria; phylum Planctomycetota; class Phycisphaerae; order Phycisphaerales; family UBA1924; genus UBA1926. Next base: position 491 of record DDFO01000052.1, read on the forward strand.
TTGCTGAAGTCAACAGTCGCCGTCTCCCCCGAGGGCAGCGTGACCACGATCGAATCACCCTCGCGGGTCATCTCGATATCGGTTCGGCTGAAGTTCGAGAGATCGAGCGTGTTCGATCCGCCGTGCCCGTCAATCGTGAAGTGATCGTCCGCGGCGATGGCATCGAAGAGGAACGTGTCATCGGACTGCGAGCCCACGAACGACTCGATGCTCTCGAACGTGTCGCTGCCCGCGTCGCTGATGACGGTTCCCTCGCCGAGGTCGACGGTGATCGCATCACTCGACGCCGAGTAATCCGCGGTGTCCGTCCCGGCGCCGCCGATCAGCGTGTCGTCGCCGGTGCCGGCGACGAACAGGTCGTCGCCGGACCCGCCGTCGAGAACGTCGTTGCCCGCGCCGCCCCGGAGAGAATCGTTACCCTCACCGCCCGTGATATTGTCGTTACCGGTGCCGCCGTCGATCGTGTCGTTGCCTTCACCACCGTCGATCGTGTCGGCCCCTGCCCCACCGTAGATCGTGTCGTTGCCGGCGCCGCCGTCGATGGCGTCATCCCCATCGAGTCCCGAGAGAACGTTGTCGCCCGAGTTTCCGACGAGCGAATCGTCCTGGTTGGATCCCTCGGCGTTCTCGAAGTCGAGGAGCGTGTCGTTGCCACCCGCACCCGTCGCGGTTCCGTCGGCGAGGTTCACGTCGACGCCGCCGCCCTCGATATCGCTGTAGGACACGGTGTCCGTGCCGCTGTCGCCGTCGAGCGTGTCGTCGCCGAGCCCGCCGCGGATGGTGTCGTCGCCATAGTAGCCCTGGATGGTGTTGTCGCCGGCATCACCCTGGATGGTGTCGTCGTAGGCGGACCCGTAGACATTCTCGACGTTGGAGATCGTGTCGTTGCCACCCGCGCCGCTCGCGGTGCCGGCGTCAAGATCGACATCGACCCCGCCACCGATGTCGTTGTAGCGGACCCAGTCCTCTCCGTCGCCGCCGTCGATGGTGTCGTCGCCGTATCCGCCGTAGATCTGGTCGTCGCCCGCGCCCGCGTCGATGACGTCATCGCCACTCTCGCCGTCAAGGGTGTTGTTGCCGGCATCGCCGGTGATGGTGTCGTTGTGGTTTGAGCCGAAGACGTTCTCGATGCCGGTAAACGTGTCGTTCTCGCTCGCACCTGTCGCCGATCCGGCGTTCATATCGATATCAACACCCGAGCCGGCGTGGATATAGGAAAGTCCATCTGTGCCATCGCCACCCGAGATCGTGTCGGCCGAGGGGGGTGTGATCGTCCCGTTCGGCCCGGCCGCGACTATCGAGGCCAGGTCTTCTGCCCCGAGTTGTCCATCCACGATCGCGACGTCGGCGATGTTGCCGGTGAAGTGATCGCGGAGTTTGTCGGCGGCGCCGTCGGAGCTCGCCCACGCGTTCGCGCCGACGACGAACGGCTCGGTGTTGCCGCTGCCTCCCGAGTTGGTGCCCATGCCGCCGGTATAGGCGTCGCTGTCGGCGAGTTCGCCGTTGACGAAGAGCTGGAGGCCGTCGTCGCCGAAGCTCAGGGCGACGTGGTTCCAGGCGTCCGCGCCGACGGAACCGCTGCTGAGTTCGTAGCTCGCGTCTGCGCTCTGGAAGCGGACCTCGACGCTGCCGTTGTCGACCCACATCGTCAGATGACCGCCGTCGTTGTACCCCGAGGAGTCCTTGCTGAGCAGGCCCTGCAGGTCGTCCACGTCGTCGGCGTTGAACCAGAGCTGGACGGTGCCGTTCTCGAGCTCGTATGCGGGGTCGTGGTCGATCACGGCGTAGCCGTCGCCACCGAACGACATGCCGTTCTCGCCGTCAGGGCTCGCGTCGCCGAATGCTCGGACCTCGGGACCGCCCGCGACATCGCCGGACGAACCCATGCCCCACGCGCCGACAGGATCGAGGGCGGTGAGTTCGTTGGTGTCCCCGGTGCTGCTGTCCCCGGCGTAGATGTAGTCGTTGCCATCGCCGGCGTCGAGGGTGTCGGCGCCGGTGCCGCCGTTGAGCGAGTCGTTGCCTTCTCCCGCGACGATCGTGTCATCGCCCGTGCCGCCGGAGAGGGTGTTGTTCCCGCTCGTGCCCGAGATCGAGTCATCGAACGACGAGCCCGTCGCGTTCTCGATGCTGATGAGCGTGTCGTCTTCGGAGAGCCCGCTCGCGGTGCCGGCTTCGAGGTCGATGTCCACCGCGGCCGCGGCGTCGCTGTAGTTCACGCCGTCGCTGCCCTCGCTGCCGTCGATCGTGTCTTGCGAGATCGGGGCGCTCACGCCGCCGGGCCCGGTGGCAATGATCGATTGCAGGTCGGCCTCCGACAGCCGCTCGCCGTGGAGCGCGACATCGGCGATCTCCCCGGCGAAGAAGTCTTCGAGATTGTCGGCCACGCCGTCGCCGCTCTTCCACGCGTTCGCGCCGATGACGATGGGCTCGCTGTTCCCGGTGTCGCCGTCGCCCGCGTCGCCGTTCAGGCCGCCCTCGTAGGCATTGGAATCGACCAGTTCGCCGTTGACGAAGAGCTGCAGCCCGCCCTCGCCGAACTCGATCGCGACGTGGTTCCAATCCCCCGCGTCGATCGGGCCCGAGTTGACCCAATGGGACTCGTCCCCGCTCTGCAGGCGGACCTTGATCGCGCCGTCATCGACCCACGCCGTGATGTGGCCGCCCCCGTCGAAACTCGTCGAGTCCTTGCTGAAGAGGCCCTGCTCGCGCTGCACGTCGCCGGCGTTGAACCAGAGCTGGACCGTCCCGGTGTCGAGTTCCATCGATGTGTCGTGCGGAATAGTCAGGTAATCACCGCTGCCGTCGAACGACGCGCCGGTCTCGCCGGGGGTTGTCGAAGCGTCGCCGTGCGGGGTCGCGTCCACGCCGCCCACTTCCGCGGCCGTGTCGCCGCTCAGAGGCCAGAACCCGACGGGGTCGTGGTCGGCGGGCGTCGTGCCACCGACGGCGCTGTCACCGACGTATGCCCAGTCGTTGCCGTCGCCCAACGAGATCTGGTCGTCGCCTTCGCCGGCCCGGACCACGTCGTTGCCGTCACCCGTCGTGATCACCTCAGAACTGTCGGAGGTTCTAAGATCGTTGTGGTCCGACCCACCGGTGATCGTGCCCTGCATGTCGTCGACGTTAAAAGCCGACAGATCATCACCCACAGAGAGATCACCCGTCATGGTCGGCACCGTGATGGACCCGATGTCTGCCCCGACCGACACATCCACCGCGATCCGATCCCCGGCCGACATCGACTGGAGATTCCCACCGATCGTCACCGACCCGTTGCCCTTGAAGTCATCGCCCGCGCTCAGCGTCCCGGCGTTGCCATTGATGGTGACCGAGCCCTCGACATCATCGGCGATGTCGAGCGTGGTCAGATCTCCCCCGACGAACAGATCGCCCCGGAAGTCCGCGTTGCTGCCCGAGCCGTCGATCGTGACCGAACCGGCGTTGCCCGCAACACTAAGATCGCCCGTGGCATGATCGGCGTTGAACGAGCCGAGATCCTCACCGATACTGATATCCCCGGAGACCGTGCCGCCGGCGCTGATCGCTCCAGCGTCCCCGCCCACCGAGACGTCTTTGGTCATCGCGTCGCCGGCGTTGATAGAGCCCAGATCGCCGTCGATAGTGATCGCGCCCGCTCCCTTGAAATCGTCCCCGGCCGACAGGTCGCCCGCGTCGCCTCCCACCTGCAGCGCGCCCTCGAAGTCGTCGGACACCGTCATCCGGTCGAGGTCGCCCGACACGGTCAGGTCGCCCGTGAAGTCCGCGTCGATGGTGTCCCCGCCGACGGCGATCGTGCCGACATCGCCGTTGATGGTCAGGTCGGCCTCGAAGCGGCCGGACTCGATCGTCCCGACATTCCCGTTCACCTCGACAGGATCGCCTGTCACATCGCCCCCGGTAAACGACAGCGACTCGATCGAGCCCGACCCATCCCCGACGGTGATCGTGCCGACGTGCGCCTCGTGATCGATCTCGATCGAGCCGAGATCGGCGTCGCTCTGGATCACGCCCAGGTCCGACTCGATCTTCACGCTCGACGGGGTCAGACCGTCCGTGCCCAGGTCATCGACGACGAGCGCCGATTCGGCGGTGGTGCCGTCAGTCCCCGTGATCGTGATCTCGCCGGAGTCCGCGTCGAACTCCCAGGCGACCGAGCCGGGGCCCTCGACACCGATAGATACGGCGTCGTCGCCCGCGATCAGAATGTCCGCGCCGCCGCTGACCGACCCGGCCGCGTCGCCATCGAGGAAACTCGCGTCCGCGTCGGCGAATGAGATCGACTCGATCTCGCTGTAGTTCACGGTGAACGACCCGTCCCCGGTGCTGATCTCGAGCGAGCCATCCGAGAAGGTCGCCGAGTCCGACGAGTACGCCGAGAGATCGAGCCGGTCTTGCCCATCCCCGCCGTCGACCGTGATGACATCGCCCGCCTCGGCACCGGAGACCGTCACCGTGTCGTCGCCGTCCCCCCCGCAGACGGTGTCCGACCCTCCGTCCGCGTTGATCCGGTCGTCGCCCGCGCCCCCGTCGAGGGTGTCGTCACCCTCGCCCCCCGAGAGCACGTCGTCGCCCGCGCCGCCGAAGAGCGTGTCGTTTCCTTCGCCCCCCAACAGATCGTCGCTGCCGCCACCGCCGAGGAGCTCGTCGTTGCCGTCGAGGCCCGAGACGATCTCGTCGGCGTCCGTGCCAGTGAACGCATCCGCGCCATCAGTCGCGCCGTCGATCATGTCCCCAGTGTCGACATCCGCCCAGGTCCCCGAGAAGAGGATGCGGTCTTCGAGACTCTCTCCGCCTCGCTTGCGGCGCTTCTTTTTACCCCGTTCGGGACCGCCGTCGCGCTGCGGGCCGTGATCATCGGGACCCTGACCACCGAACTCACCGTGAGTGTTCTGGGCGTCCTTATCTCGGGGCATATTGAAACCACCTTTCCCAGTCTGCGCTCTCGGCTATCGGCACCCGCTATGGGGTGGGTCAGTCGCGGCAACCAAAGTCAGACCATCAGGTGTGTTTCATGTCCATCTGTGCGGTTTGGCCCTGCCAAACCCAAAGCCGCGGATGACTTAGACCCAGTCATGGGGGCGTCCAAAAGCTGCACAGATCACTGCGTGCGTCCGAGAACACCAGACACCCAAGGGGGGTGCCAGCCAGCGACGCCGATCCGACTACGATCCGTCATGGAACGACGAGCCGCCGTGATCTGCGCCCTGCGAACCCCCGTCGGCCGGTACGGCGGCACGCTCGCGAGCGTCCGCCCCGACGACCTCGCCGCCCTCATCATCAGATCTGTGGTTTCCCGGTCTGGTATCGATCCCGCCATGATCGACGACGTCTACCTGGGTGCCGCCAACCAATCGGGCGAGGACAACCGCAACGTCGCCCGCATGGCATCGCTGCTCGCCGGTCTCCCCGCGAGCATCCCCGGTGCAACGGTGAACCGGCTGTGCGCCTCGGGGCTCGAGGCCATCAACATCGCCGCGCGCACAATCGAGGCCGGCTGCGGCGATGTCTTCATCGCCGGGGGCGTCGAATCGATGAGCCGGGCACCCTACGTCATCAGCAAGTCCGAGTCCGCGTTCGGGCGCACCCAGAAACTCTACGACACCTCGATCGGCTGGCGGTTCACCCATCCGCGCATGGACGAGATGGGCCACACCGACCCGCTCGGGATCACCGCCGAGAACGTCGCCAAACAGCACGGCGTAAGCCGAGAGGATCAGGACGCCTTCGCGCTCGAAAGCCAGCGGCGCTGGAAAGCCGCGCACGAGAACGGATACTTCGCCGACGAACTCATCCCCGTCGAGGTCCCGCAGCGCAAAGGCGACCCGATCGTCTTCGAAACCGACGAACACCCGCGTCCCGACACGACAGCCGAGAAACTCGCGAAGCTCCGCCCGGCGTTCGCCGAAGACGGGACCGGCACGGTCACCGCGGGGAATTCGTCGGGGGTCAACGACGGGTCAGCGGCGCTGCTGCTCGTCGAAGAATCCCGCGCCCGCGCCCTCGGCCTCGAGCCGATTGCGTTCGTGGGCCCCGCCGCCAGCGCCGGTGTCGAGCCCTCCCACATGGGAATCGGCCCCGTCCCCGCGACCCGGAAAGTCCTCAAACGGGCGGGTCTGTCGCTCGACGACATCGACCTCTTCGAACTCAACGAGGCCTTCGCCGCCCAATCGGTCGCCTGCGTCCGCGAGCTCGGTCTCGACAACGACAAGGTGAACGTCAACGGCGGCGCGATCGCGATCGGCCACCCGCTGGGGTGCAGCGGCGCGCGCATCGCGACGACACTCATCCACGAGATGAACCGCCGCGACGCCGCCCGAGGACTCGCGACGCTCTGCGTCGGCGTGGGCCAGGGCCTCGCGACAGTGTTCGAGCGTGCCTGATCCGGAGCCGCCGGATCCCGGTCAGCCTCCGGCGAGAATCTTACGGAACCCCGACTCGATCCCCTCGACCAGCGCGTCGATCTCGACCTCGGTCATCGGTGTCGAGAGCGTCGCGGTGCAGGTGTTGATCATCACGAACCCCTCCTCAAAGAGGTGATCGATCAGCACGTTCAGCTTCGCGCGCTCATCGGGCGTCAGGAACGCCTCGCGGAAGTTCCGCGGCGCCGTCGGCTTCATGTGCACCCGGAACATCGAACCGGTGCCCGTCACGCTCGCCGGCATGCCCGTGCGCTCGATCGCGCCCGCGATGCCCCGCATCGCGCGGTCCGCGAGCCCGTTGAGCCGATCGACCGCGGCCCTGTCGAACTTCTCCATCGCGATCAGCCCCGCCGTCGTGCTGATCGGGTTGGCGCTGAACGTCCCCGAGTGCGGGAAGAGCACCTTCTCGGCGCGCGGGTTCATCACGTCCATCACCTCGGCCCGCCCGGCGATGGCACCCACGGGGAAGCCGCCCCCGATCATCTTGCCCATCGCCGTCAGGTCGGGAGTGAGCTCGTAGCGCTGCTGCAACCCCCCCACCTCCGAGCGGAGGGTGATGACCTCGTCGAGCACAATCAGCGCCCCGTTGCGCGTCGCCCATCCGCGGATCGCCTCGATGAACTCGCGGTCCGCGGGGTTCAGCCCCACGCGGTGCGGCATCAGATCGAGCAGCACGCAGGCGAGATCGTCGGCGTGCTTGTCGAGGATCGCGATTGCACGCTCCGGGTCGTTGAAGGGGATGACGACCACGTCTTCGAGCGTGGACTTCGGGGTTCCGAAGCACAGCGGCACGCTCGACGGGTGGTCCACCTCGCCCCACGTGTCGGGGCCCGGCGCCTGGCTCACCTCGGCATAGTCGTACCCGCCGTGATAGGCGCCCTCGGCCTTCGCGACCTTGGGGCGACCCGTGAACGCGCGTGCCGCCTTCATCGCGACCATCAACGCCTCGGTGCCCGAGTTCACGAACCGCAGCTTGTCGAACGACGCGTTGCGCGCGCACAGATGCTCGGCGTACTGGACCTCACTCTCGGTCGCCATCATGAACGCCGACCCGCGATGGAGCTGCTCGGTGACCGCGTTCACGATGTCGGGGTCGGCGTGTCCGTGAATCAGCGACGCCATGTTGTTCGAGAAGTCGATCCGCGTCACACCCTCGATGTCGGTGATCCGGCAGCCCTCGCCGTGGTCGGCGTAGAGCGGGTGCGGCGACCGCAGCACCGTGTTCCGGCTCACCCCGCCCGGCATGCGGTGGATCGCACGCTCGTACAGCGCGGCGCTCTTCGATTGGGATGTCCCTGGAACAGCATGGTTCGCGGAGACGGACGCGGTGGGCTTGGCCTGGATACTCATGGTGCTCACTCCGCCGCGAGGCATTCTGCGGCGCGTTGCAGCGGCGCGCCGGTCCGCTCTTGCACATACTCGAACGACACGCCCGGGCACAACTCGACAACCCGGAACCCACCCTCGGCGATCTCGATCACCGCGAGGTCCGTGTAGACCCGGTTGATCACCCCGAGCCCCGTCAGCGGGTAGGTGCACCGCTCGACGAGCTTGGGCTCTCCGGTCTTCGTGCAGTGCTGGGTGATCACGAAGACCCGCTTCACACCGGCGCACAGGTCCATCGCCCCGCCGACCGCGGGGATCGCGCCCGGCTCGCCCGTCGACCAGTTGGCGAGGTCGCCGTTCTGGGCGACCTGCAGCGCGCCGAGCACGCACAGGTCGATGTGCCCGCCGCGGATCATCGCGAAGCTGTCGGCGTGATGAAAATACGACGCCCCGGGCATCGCGGTCACCCGGCGCTTGCCGGCGTTGATCAGTTCGGGATCACCCTCGCCCTCCGCGGGCGACGGGCCCATGCCCAGCAGCCCGTTCTCGGTGTGGTAAACAAGCGTGCGCCCCTCGGGCACGTGCTTGGCAACCAACTCCGGGATCCCGATCCCCAGGTTCACGTACGACCCGTCGGCGATGTCGCGCGCGACCAGCGCCGCCATCTCGTCGCGTGTCCAGCCGACGCGGCCCGTATCCGTGCGATCATCTGACGTTGTGCGCTCACTCATGGCCGGATCCGATCATGGATAGGTCGCCCCCGCCGCGACCAGCGTGGACTCGTGCACAGGATCGGCGATCTCGACCACCCGGTCCACGAAGATCCCGGGGGTCACGACGGTCTCGGGATCGAGCCCGCCCGCCTCGAACACCTCGGCGACCTGGACGATCGAGGTCCGCGCCGCCATCGCCATGGGCGGGCCGAAGTTGCGGGCCGTCATGTTGTAGAGCACATTCCCGTGTGTGTCGGCGGCACGCCCCTTGATGAGCGCGAAGTCCGCGGTCAGCCCGTGTTCCATCACGTACGTGCGCCCATCGAACTCGCGCTGCTCCTTGCCCTCGGCGAGCGGGGTCCCCACCGCCGCGGGCGTGAAGAACGCCGGGATGCCCGCGCCGCCCGCCCTGATCCGCTCGGCCAGCGTGCCCTGGGGCACGAGTTCGAGCGTCGTCTTCCCGCTCCTGTAGAGATCCGGGAAGACCGTCGAGTTGGCGGTCCTCGGGAACGAACAGATCACCTTCGAGACCCGGCCCGCCTTGAGCAGCGCCGCGAGACCGACCTCGCCGCTCCCGGTGTTGTTGCTGATCACCGTCAGATCCGATGCACCCTGGTCGATCAGCGCATGGATGAGTTCGACGGGGCTGCCCGCTTCGCCGAACCCGCTGACCATCACCGAGGCGCCGTCGAACACATCGGCGACCGCCTCGGCGGCACTCGATGCGCGCTTGTCGATCACAGACACCCGCCTTGCTGCGGAATCCCGCTCAGCACGCCGGCTTCACCCGCGTGCGCGTGCGTGCGCTCATAGTCGAACAGCCCCGCCTCGTCGAACAGCACGCGGTCGGCGTAGTCGTCGAACCACATCGCGTCCGGGTTCCGCCCCACGATGCAGACCTTGCTCAGGTGCGGCGCGTCCGCCGGGTTGCGGAGCAGCTTGAAGATCACCACCCCGTTCTCCGCACCCTTGAGCCCGGGGATCGGCTCGTTGGTGACCGCGGCGACCTCGGTCTTGCCCAGGTAGTGCGTGATGGAGAGCCTCGCGTGCTTCTCGACCCCCGAGAGCCCCTTCTGGGACTCGTTGAGAATATTCCACACCGTCTCGATCGGCACGTTGAACGACTTGTACGCGACGATGTCGCGCCCACAGAAGAAGTAGTGGTTCTCGCCACCGGCACGCTTGAACTCGCGCTGCAGGATCCGCAGCGCGTCCGAATCGTCGTTGATGCCCTTGATGATCGGGGCCTGGTTAAAGACAGTCATCCAGCCTCGCTTGGTGAGCTCCCGCATCGCCGCACCGGTGTCGGGGATCCACTGCAGGAACCCGTCCTTGTCGCTGAGATACTCGCCGTCCTCCCCCTTGGCAAGGATCTCATCGGGGTGCTCGAAGTGGAGCATCATGTTGATCCCCACCTCGGGGTACTTCTCGTGGAAGCTGTCGAGCATCGCGAAGAAGGTCTCGTCGAACCGCTGGGGGTAGAACGCCATCTCCTTGGTGCCGATGCGGATCGTCTCGATGCCGGCCTCCGCGAGCGCCGCGAGCCACGCGGCGATCTTGGAGTTGTTGAGCACCATCGGGTCGCCCCCCGAGAGCAGAGCCTCGCGGAGCTTCTCACGCCCGGTCTCGGGGTGTCTGCCACCGTTCTCGGCGACCAGTTTGTTGTGCGCACGGATGTAGCCGCACACCTCGGGGATCTTTGCCAGCCCCTTCTTCTTCACGGTGCCGTCGAACCGCTTGACCTCCTTGCGGGCGATGAGCTCCTCGCGGTAGCAGAACCGGCAGTGGGCCGAGCAGGTCGAGACGACGTAGAGCAGGCCCATCTCGTACTTGTGCAGCAGACCCTCGACCGGGCTGTAGTCCATCTGGTTGCCGGGGTCTTCCGAGCCCGCGAGGTCGTTGGTCTCGTCGGGGCTCGCCTTGACGATCCGCGCGACCGAGGGGCTGGTCTTCGCGATCTCGTAGTAGTGCCTGGTCAGCTTGACGGGCATCCGCTTCTCGACGTCCCGCTCGCTGCCCTTGAGGACCTTGAGCCGGGTGACATCACCCTCGTCGTAGAAGCTGAGCATGTCCTCGGGGGCCTTCTCGTTGAAGAAGGGGGAGAGACCGTTGATGATCTCACGCTCGTACCTCGTGTCCTCCACGCTCTCAAGGAAAGCCTGTTCGCGGTCGGTGGGGACGTATGGCTGCGGCTGGATCATCGTGGAAACTCCGAAATAGAAACTCGATGGGCGTGTCTGTTACAAAGTGTACACTACAGAGTCGGCTCTGCAACAATTTGGTCATCAGGCGAACTGAACTTTGGTCATCGAACACCTCATCGCGAAAGTCGGCACCCGGCTGACCCCCACCGAACGCCGGATCGCCGAAACCGTCATCGCGGACCCCACCCTGCTCGCGTTCGGGTCGGTATCGGACCTCGCCGAGCGCGTCGGCACGAGCCGGCCCTCGATCGTCCGCTTCGCGACGAAGCTCGGCTTCAGTGGTTATCCGGACCTTCAGTCCCACGCCCGCGAGGGTGTGTCCGAGCAGTTGTCTCGACCGACCGAGCGGATCCGTAGTCACCAACGCGACGCGATCCCAGTCCGAACGGACATCGCCGACGCCCTCGAGCACGTCTTTGAGGCGCTGCCTGCCGAGAAAGCAGCGTCGCTGGCCGCCCCGATCGCGGGTGCCCGCCACGTCTGGGTGCTCTCGGGAGAAACGTCGCGTGCCGGCGCATACGCGTTGCAGAGCGGGCTCTCGATGGTCCGCCCCGCGGTCCAGATCGTCAGTGAGCACGCTGTTGGCCGGGAACTGAGCAGCGCGACCCCCGAGGACGCGGCGGTTGTCTTCGACTTCGCCCGCTATCGCCGGCACGCGATCACCGCGACGCGGACGCTCGCAGCGATGGGCGTGCCGATCATCGCGATCACGGACGGCCCGCTCTCCCCGCTCGCGACGCTCACGCCCCACTGGTGCGCCTTGCGGATCCCAGCGGTGGGCCCGTTTGACAGTTCGGTTCCCGCTGTCGCGGCGGCGGAACTGCTCGTCGCGGCGGTTGTCGAGAAACTGGGAGACACGGCCCGCGACCGACTCGACCGACTCGAGCACCTCTGGCAGACCACCGGGACGTTTTTCTCGGAATGACCGGACTTCGAGCAGAGACTGGGATCGTGGCGCACGGGCGCCCCCTGGATTCCCCGTGATCCGGGTGCTGAAAACGCCGATGTTATGATGAGCCGGAGTGAATCCGGACAGGGACGCGACGCGGCCCGAAGGGGACACCAACGGGAGGCAGCGCGTGAACGGGCCATCGGAACACGGGGGCGACGCGTCACCGGGCATCTCCGAGGAAACCTATCGCGGGTTCCGCGCGATCGCGGCCGAGTACCTGAGACGCGAGCGGGCGGACCACACGCTCCAGCCGACGGCGCTGGTCAACGAGGCGTATGTCCGGCTCGGTCGCATGTCTGGATTCGCGGACCGGCAGCACTTTGTGGCGTCGTTCGCGCGCGCGATGCGGAACATTCTGGTTGACCACGCACGCGCACGCAACGCGCTGAAACGGGGCGGTCCGGTCACGATCCGCGTCGCCGGCGGGCAGCAGGCCGAGCCGAAGGCGGACGGCCCGAACGCCGATCCGGTCGATCTGATCGAGCTCGACGACGCGCTGGATCGGCTCGAGCGGCTCGACGAACGGCAGGCACGGGTGGTGGAACTGCGGTTCTTCGGGGGCTTGGGCGTGCGCGAGACCGCGGGCCTGCTCGGGGTCTCCGATCGGACGGTCGAATCCGACTGGCGCGTCGCGCGGGCATGGCTGCAACGCGAGTTGCGGGGAGACGCACGCGGGGATGGATCCGGGGAGCCCGAGCCGTGACCGACCCCAAAGATCACAACCCTGATCCGTCGGGCGACCGCACCCACCACCGGCGGGTCTCGGACGTCCTCGCCTCGGCGTTGGATCGACCAGAGACCGATCGGGTCCCGTTTGTGCGTGATGCCTGCGCGGGCGAGCCGGCGGTGCTCCGCGACGTGCTCGAACTGCTCGGTGCCGACAGCGAGGCTCACGGATTTCTCGACGGGACCCCGGTGGTCGACGTCGACGATCTGGACGTTCTCGTGTCGGGGCAAGGGCTCCCCGAGATCGCGGGGTTCCGCGTGCTCCGCCGGATCGGCGAGGGCGGGATGGGCAGCGTGTTCGAGGCCGAGCAGGCGACGCCGAGGCGGAGGGTCGCGATCAAGGTGCTCCGCGGGCTCGAGCGGTCGCGCGAGGCATTGCGGCGGTTCCGGTTCGAGTCCGAGGTGCTCGCCCGGCTCCGGCACCCCGGCATCGCGCAGATCTACGAGGCCGGGACCTATACCGACGCGGCCGGCGGAGAACGGCCCTACTTCGCGATGGAGTATGTCGAGGACTCGACGCCGATCTCGGTCTATGCGGACCGCTCGGGGCTCGACGCGCACGCGCGAGCCGGGCTCTTTGTCGATGTGTGCAACGCGGTGCACGCGGGGCATCAACGCGGGGTGATCCACCGGGATCTGAAGCCTGGAAATATCCTGGTGGACAACGCGGGCCGGGTGAAGATCATCGATTACGGGGTCGCGCGGGTCACGGCGGGCGATTCGCTGGCGCCGTCGCTGGAGGCGAGGACGATCGCGGGCGGGCTTGTCGGCACGGTTCGGTACATGAGCCCCGAGCAGGTCGGGGGCGATCCCGACGCGATCGACGCGCGCACGGACGTGTACGCGCTCGGCGTCGTCCTCTACGAACTGCTGACGGGGCGGGCGCCCTACGACCTCGCGCGGACGTCGGTCGCGAACGCGGCGCGGATCATCGAATCGCAGGAGCCGGCCCGGCCCTCGTCGGTCGATCGGGACCTGCGCGGGGACGCGGAGGCGATCTTACTGCGCGCGCTCGAGAAGGACCCGGACGCTCGGTACGCGTCGGCGTCGGCGTTCGCGGCGGATCTCGAGCGGTGGCTGGGCGACCGCCCGGTGGAGGCGCGGGCGGGGACGACGGTGTACCTGCTCCGGAAGTTCGCCCGCCGGCACCGGGGGGCGACGGCGGCGGCGCTGGTCGCGGCGCGCCCGGTGTTGCGCGATCCCG
>DDFO01000052.1:14160-18418 GCA_002337215.1 Phycisphaerales bacterium UBA1926
CGACGGGGTTCAGCACGGCGATGGCCGTGCGCGCGACGCGGGCCGCGACAGCGGAACGCGAGCAGCGGGAATCACTCGAAGATCTGAATGCGTATCTGGCGGGGGTGCTGACCTCGGTGACCCCGGAAGCGACCCGGTCGCGGGACGTGACCGTGCGCGAGATGCTGGGCGACGCGGTCGCGCGGATCGAGACCGAGCTGGGCGATCGCCCGCTGCTCGGGGCGACGCTGCGTCACAAGATCGGCGAGTCGTACCTCGCCGTCGGGGCGGCAACGGAAGCGGAAGCGGTGCTGCTGGCAGCACTCAAGACCCGGTCGGGGCTGCTCGGGGATCATCCCGAGACGATGGCGACGCTTGTGCGACTCGGGGATGCGCGGCTTGAGCTTGGCCGACCTGGAGAGGCGCTGGACGGTTTCGGGCGAGCGATCGAGATGGCGAATCGGCTCGGCGTACGGGGCGCGACACCTGTGGCGATCGAAGCAATGGGCGGGCTCGGAATCGCGACGGCGATGACGGGCGACCTGGGTGAGGGTGGTGCGATCTTGCGGTCGGCGATCGACGAGGCCCGTTCGGCGGGCGTCTCCGATGAGCAGCGGCTGACGCTGATGAACACCTACGCGACGCTGCGGACCCGAGCCGGGGAGCATGAGGACGCGATCGCGATGATGCGTGACGTCGTCGATGAGCGCACCTCGCTGCTCGGGGCAGACCACCCGAGCACGCTGACGAGCGTCAACAACCTGGGTACGGCGTTCACGGATGCGCGGCGGTACGAGGAGGCCGAGGCTGTTCTTCGGGCGAACCTGGACGATCGGACACGGGTGTTGGGGGTGGATCACCCCGAGACGCTGTCGTCGATGAATAACCTCGCGATCGCGCTGTCGCGGCTGGGTCGGACCGATGAGGCGGGCGTGTTGACACGGCGTGTGCTGGAGCGGCGGATCGCGGTGCTCGGGCGGACGCACGCGGACACGATCACCGCGGCGATGAACCTCTATGGGCATCTGGACCGGACGGATCTGGACGCGGAGGCTGACGCGCTGCTGGCGGAGTATGTCCCGATCGCGGAGCGGACGCTCGACGCGGCGCACCCGATCCGGCTGTTTGTGCTCAGCAAGTTTGTGCTCTCGGGGCTGCGGAACGAGCGGTACGGCGAGGCGGCGGACGCCGCGCGGCGCGCGCTCGTGGCGCTGGACGGCGTGGAGGACGAGTCGTACTGGGAGGTCGGGCGGTTCCGTGCGATGCTCGGTGCGGCGCTCTCGGCGGGTGGGTCGCTCGATGAGGGCGGGGCGATGCTCGAGCAGGGGCTCGCGGGTCTGGAGGCGGCGCGGGGCTCGGATCACCCGTGGACTCGTTGGGCGCGGGCGCGGCTCGCGGATCACCGGACGCGGCTCGAGGCTTCGGCAACCCTTGATTCTGACTAGCGGAGCTTTTTAGGACCGGGTATGGCCGACGGACGCCGGTGAGCTATGGCGGTTTCTTTCTCGCGGGTGACGCGAAACAACTCCTGAAACGGGACATGGAACCGTCTGCTCGCTGCTTGCTGTTGCGGTCGCTGTTGTTCCCTCGGCGAAAAACTTTGCATTCGGCTGCGCCCCCCGGATCCGGTTTGCGCTGATGGGTGTGGCGGGATGCGATGGTGCGTCCCACGGCGCGCCCGTCCGGCGCGGGAGACTGGAAAGGGAAGAGCCATGTCGTTGGATGCACCGAGGGCCAGAGCCCCCGATGGGACCGGGTCCGAGTTCGTCGTTCTATTGCCTGTTGATGTCCTGGGAGGGATGTCGCGGGCTGGCCTTTGTTTGCGGACACCGCTTGGCGGTGTCTGCAGACTCGGGGCCGATCCTGCCGTCTTTCAATCGGCTCTTCGATCCGCTTCAGCTTCCTTCTGATCGCTTCATCGCTCGGGCGCGGCGCCCCCGACGGGGCTGCGCCGGTGCCAATTTTTACCCAGAGGAGACTTCCAATGTTTGGACTCGAATGCTCGCGCCGCGCGCAGGCGGCGATCGTGTGCGCACTCGGGATCGCGTCGGCCGCGGTTCCCGCCTTTGCTCAGAACCAACTCGGTGACTTCCGACCCTGGATTCCCGGTGCCATCGGTGGAGTCGGGGTCGACCCATCGAATCCGGCGGGCTTCACGATCCTTGTCGATGATGACGGGAACCTGATGACGCCCCCGGTTGCATACAACCTGGGGGCGCAGGCCCCCGAGCTCGCGGGGGCGACGAACTACTTTCTATCCCCGACGAGGCGGACCCTGTACGTGCTCGCGGACGATCCCGGCGGGGTGTCCCCGAGTCGGGTCTGGTTTGTTGATCTTGACGGGATGGGCGGGATTGATATCCGGCACGGGCCGTACGAGATCCGCGGCCAGTTCGGCGATGCGCGGGTGCTCGGTGGGCCTTTCTACTACGAGAGCTTCGGGGGTCTGCGGACGGCGATCCTCGTGCTGGGAGATCCTAACCAGCAGACGGAGCTCTGGGCGCAAGCCTTCGACCTGAACACGCCGGGGCTTGTCGGCGAGGCGAGGGTGGATCTTTCCTCGGGCTGGGAGCGTGGGTGGTTCTCACCCGGCGGCGAGTACCTGGTGATCAAGAATGGGTTGAGCGATGTGGATCCGCAGTTTGTGGACTACACGCTGGTCAACACCTGCGGGATCGGCGGGAGCCTCGGGGCCGCGTCGGATATCCGGGTTTCGGGGAGTCTGATCCCGCCTGACCCGGTGTTCACGGTGACGCGGGTCGGCGGCGGGACGATCGACGTGGTCGGTCAGATCCCGGGGCAGCCGAGCGCGGTGTTCTCCGGGACGCTCGACGCGTGCGACGGATCCGTCGGGCCGGAGTTCGGGGCGTGCTGCTTCGAATTTGGCAACGGCACGCTCTGTGTGGACGACGTGACGCAGGTCGAATGCGGCAGCGGCAGCTTCGCGCCGGGGATGACGTGCGAGGATGTGTGTCCTCAGCCGACGGTGGAGATCGCGGGCACGGCGTCGTCTTCGGTGATCGCGGGTGAGCCTTTGACCTACACGTTCGTGGTCGATAACCCGGGGACGGTCGTCGCGGAGGACGTGTCTGTGTTCGCGACATCGCCCTCGGGGACGACGATCGAGTCGGTCTCTCCGGGAGGGGTCATCATCGGCGGGACCGACGCGGATTGGACGATCCCGTCGATTGCGCCGGGTGGGAGCGCCGCGGTGACGATGACGGTGCTCGCGCCGTGTGCGCCGGGACAGTTGCTGCTGGAATCGGCGGCGTATGGCGCCCGGATCGGCTTCGCGTTTTTCTCGGGCCCTGATCTGCTGACCGACGTGCTGGCGCTTGCGAATGGGGACATCTCGATGGCGGTGCAGTCCGCTCCGGATGGCGGCGTGCCGGCGATCCTGGGCGACACGTCGCTTCATACCGTGACGCTCTCGAACAATGGGCCGATCGTCGCACGGGATATCACGATCGATTGCTTCAACCTGGGCAACGGGAACGTGCTCGAGGCCGTGATCGATGACGCGGGAGGGCAGGTCACGACGGGTCTGTGCGGTGCGGAGAGCATCGCGTGGACCGGGACGCTGTTTCCGAGCGAGACGCGGACGCTGGTGTTCTCGACGAGGATCGCGTGTGTTTCGCAGAGTTTCCCGGGCGGACCGATCGGCGTGCTGCTGAACCGGGGGGTGAATCTTTCGGTTCGTCGTGGCGAGCCGTGCGGGGGCGTGATCGCAAACGCGACGCCGACACGAATCGATGCTGCTTCACCTATGTCGGCGTCGCTCTCGTACGGCGAGTTGGCGGCGGGCACGCTGCGGCTGAACCCGGTGAACTCGCCGTTCGTTCCGAGCGTCGTCGGGCTGGGCCGGCTGGGTGAGGCGGCGGAGGTCGTATTGACGATCCGCAACGACGCGGGGCCCGATCTGGCGAACGCGGCGTTTGAGTACAGCCTGAATACGTCGTGGGAGGCGAACGGGAGCCCGTTCATCGGAACGCCTCCCTCGGGTGTGACGTTCGACCCCGTGACGGAGACGGTCTCGTACAACGGGCCGCTCTCGACGGGGGAGACGATCGAGGTTCGGATGAGCCTCGTGATGTCGTCGCCCGATCGCCCCGACGACGGGGTGATGCTGCGGTCGGGTGCCGGGTGTGATGTTCCCGGGCTTGTGACGCGTGACGCGGAGGTGTACGCGGTGCCCGCGACGCCGAGCGGAACACACGTGCACGCGGTGAACGGCTTCGATCACTACCGGCACGATGCGCCGCTGGGTGATGGCTTTGAT
>DDFO01000052.1:18483-19379 GCA_002337215.1 Phycisphaerales bacterium UBA1926
CGTGATGGCTTTGATGCGCGGCTGCCTGATTTCTACTTCGAGCTGCTCGCGGGCATCGACGCGGGGGCGGACAACAGCCTCTATGTCGCGGACGTGCTGTTTAACTATGTGCTGAACCCTGACACGCTGTACTTTAACGTGTTCGATGATGCCGCGATCCCGCGGGACCCGGATCCGGTCTCGGGCGGCGTGCTGCACCAGAACGGGTCGAGCCTGTATCGGTACTCGCCGGACGGCACAAGGGAGCTTGTCTTCGACGACCCGAGCGGGCAGATGGATGTGACGACCGCGACGGTGACCGACGACGGTGTGATCCACGCGTTGGTGCGCGATCCCGGAACGTTCGAGGTGTCGATCGTATCGGTCGATCCCCGGGGAGCGACGCTGCCGCTCGGACCTGGCGACGTGTTTGGTGCGGTCGCGGTTCCCGAGATTTCGTACCCCTACGAGGGCGAATGGGGCGGGCTGATCTCTCGCTCCCTGTTGGATCTCGGGGATGACGGGACGGACCTGCTCGCGCTCGTGCAGTCGTTCTATGCCGGACCAAATCCGGGCGACGGCGGCGTCGCGTACACCGCGCTCGTTCGGATCGATCCGGTCTCGCGCGCGGTGACGGTTGTCGAGCCTGAGCTCGGGTTCTTCCGTCAGCAGAATGGGCCGCCCCTGCCGGCCGGGTCGCAACCCGTGTTCCAGTCGTATGTGAACAAGATCGCGGCGGTCTCGCGGCTTGATGGGCCTATCTTCGATCTCGAGTTCGGGCGGTTCTTCGCCGGCTATGACCCGACGACCCGGATCCCGCGGACATTCATCATCCGCGGTTCGGTTTCGCCGTACGCGGATCTCGTGCTCATCGAGCGTGGATGCAACGGCGCCGATCTGAACGGGGACGGCGTGCT
>DDFO01000052.1:19491-20777 GCA_002337215.1 Phycisphaerales bacterium UBA1926
CTGAACGGGGACGGCGTGCTCGACACGCTCGACCTCACGGCGTTCGTCACGCTGTTCTCGGCACGTGCACCTCGCGTCGATTTCGATGGGAACGGGATCTATGACCTCGATGATGTCAGCGGGTTCATCGCGCTGTTCACCGCGGGTTGTCCCTGAATCTGCGAGATGATGGAGGCAGAGAGGCCGGGGGCGGTGCTGACGCGCCGCCCCCGGTGTTTGTGTGCGGGGTCTTCACCGTTTGGCGTCGCCTCGCGCGGAGGCGATGGCGGCGATGAGGCCGGCGATTGCGAAGATGGTTGTGACAACGGTCGGGGCGGGTCCGGACTCGAACGCGCCGAGTGGGCCCGCGATTGCGGCGTGGGTGTAGGCGAGCGGGTTGGCTGCCATGATCGCCCCGAGGACGCCACTGGTTTCGCCGGGCGGGAAGACCGCACCGCTGAGCATCCAGGCCGGCATGAGGACGGCGGACATGACGCCGTGGAAACCCTCGATCGAGCGGAAGTGCCAGGCGAGGGCGGCGCAGATGCCCGAGAGCCCGACGGCGGCGAGCGCGAGCATGACGGCGGACTCGAGGACCGCGTCCAGCGCGACACCGTCGGCGAGGACGAACGCGGCGAGGAGCATCGTCGCGGCCTGGAGAAACGCGAAGAGCGCCCCCGAGAGAACGCGTGAGGCGACGACGACGACGCGCGGTGTCGGCCCGACCAGGACCGCCTGGAGGTAGCCTGTTTCGCGATCGCGGATGAGCCCGAGCGCGCCGAACACGGAGGTGAATGTCGCGACGAGCAGGGCGGCGCCCGCGGCGAGCGATCGGGTGTAGGCATCGCCGGCGTTTGGGCCGACACTCGCGACGGCGTCGGTGAACCCTCCGGCGAAGAAGGCCCAGAGCAGTGCCGGGGTAAGGATGGTTGCGGCGATGCGTGAGGGGCGGCGCACGAGCAGGAAGATGTCTCGACGGAGCAGGGCGAAGGCGGCGGCGAGCACCCTCGGGAGATTTGCGTTGGCGGACGCGGCGGAGCTATCTGTCACGGCGTGCCTCCAGACGATTCGCGTTCGGCCGATTCGTCCGCGGTAACCTTCCCGTCGCGGAGTGCGATGACGCGTGTTGCCCTGCGGACCTCCTCGGGGGTGTGGGTTGCGGCGACGACGGTGACGCCTGCGTAGGACAGCCGGTCGAGCATCGTGTTGAACGCATCGGCGGAGGATTCGTCGAGGCCGGCGGTGGCTTCGTCGAGGAGGAGCAGATCGGGCTCGTGCATGATCGCGCGGGCGAGATCGACGCGGCG
>DDFO01000052.1:20841-25154 GCA_002337215.1 Phycisphaerales bacterium UBA1926
GGGCGAGCCCGCCGCTGAGGGACCCGATGCGATCGTCGAGACGATCGGTGATTTCCAGTTGCCCGGCGAGTTCGTTGATCCTGGGTTCGATGGCGCCAGCGGGCATCAGCAGCAGGCGGGCGGAGATCCGGAGCGTCTCGCGGACGGTGAGCAGGTCGTCGAGGGCCTTATGCTGGAAGACGACGCCGAGCCGGCGGCGGGCTTCGCTGCGCGGACGGCCCGCGAACCAGCGGACCTCGCCCTGAGCCGGGGAGGTCGCGCCGCAGGCGAGGTTGATGAGCGTCGATTTGCCTGATCCGTTGCCGCCGACGAGCGCGACGCGTTCACCGCGCGTGATCGCCAGCGAGACGGGCCCGATCGTGCGGGTGGGCGAGCGGCGGGCTGCGCGGTATGTGTAAGTCGCGGCGCAGAACTGAAGGACAGGTTCGGGCTCGGGATTTTGCACAACGATTCTCCCGCGGTACGGCGCGCGGCACCGTCTGCACGCGTCGCGTGAGGGTATCGCTTTCCTGGTGGGTACGAGGGGAAGCGAGCAGGTAACAGATTCTGTCTCTGCTCTGCACGGGCTCCGTGCTCAGCGTGGTCCGATGTCCCAGACTTCGCCGTTTGTGGACTTGAGCACCCAATCCTGACTGTCTGTTTCGAGCGGGTGCCATCCCGGATCATCGTTCCCGTCGCGGCCGGTCCAGAGCACCTCGGCGAAGTGATGAACGCCGATCCCGATCTCGGCTTCGAGCGACGGGACGGCCGAGCCTGGGCCGTAGAGGTGGGCGCGGCGGTCGTCCGTCGATTCCGTCAGGAGTGCGGACCGGGTCCAGCCCGCGATCGCTCGGATCGAGGTTGATTGCTTCGCGTTGGAAGCGCCGACCGCCTGCGGTGGATGCACGATGAGATTGAGCGGCTCCGACGAGCCGCTGATCGCGAACCCGCCGGAGCGGATCACGGTCGGCTGGTACGCCTGGACCTTGTGGACTTGGAACAACGCGGCGCCGTTCCACCAGACCCGCGTGACGACACCGACGTTGAACCCCGACTTGGGAACGCTCAGGGTGTAGGCGGCGGCGAGATGACTCTCATCGGCATGGATCGGAATGGTCTTGTGCCGGCCGAACCAGCGGTCCGAGTCCGGGCGTCGCGCCGTGAGGCCCGCATCGGGCGGGATGATGTCGGGAGACTCGGGGTACAGGGAGCCGACGCCGGTGCGGAAGGCGATGCGTCCCCACTTCCATTGGCCGAAGCGCTGGGCGGCGCTGAACGAGGACCAACCTCCGGCGTTGATGAGCTCGACGTCGCCCGGGCCGGATGCGTTGTCTGGATCGCCGGCGGTTTGGCCGGTGATGTTGCGAACGACATAGCCGGGGGCGGCGATGACGACGGGCTCTGCGTCGGTCTCGCTGGGGATCGGCTGCTCGGGAGCGGTAAAGAAAGGATGGTCCGGGTCGAGCGTGAGCATGAGCAGGCCCTTGGCTGCCCAGTATGGTGAGCCCGCGCAGCTGTAGGGCTCGGCGAGTCCCTGGAACTCGTCGGTCCACCCGATGCTCATGCATCCCTGGGACTGGCCTGTGTCGTTTGCGGTAAAGAACCCGATGCACCTCCGGCAGAGGCGTCGCATGACGCCGGGGTCGAGGGTGTCGATCCCGAGGTCGGCGGCAAGGGGGAAGACTCCGACACCGTTGAAGCGGTAGGTCAGCGATCGGCCGAACGGGACGGGCTCGCCTCGGGCGGAGAAGAAGCGAGCGTAATCCGGGATGAACCGGGCGGCCCATTGCTTCCATCGGTCTGCACGGCTCGGGTTCGCGTGGCCGTACCGGCGGGCCCAGTAGAGCCCGTAGATGTGGAACGCGTAGGCGTTGTAGTGGTCGTAGTTCTCGTTGGTCCCGTCGATGAACCAACCGTCCTTGCGGTGCATCGTCTCGAGTTCGACGAAGAGCCAGTCGATGCACGGGCGATCTTCGGGCGTGCCGAAACCTTGATCGCCCAGGAACTCGAGAACGAGGAGATCGAAGAAGAGGTGGTTGTTGTGATGACCCGCATGGCCTCGGATCTGGCCGAGCCAGTCGGCGACCTGCCGCTTCTCGTCCTCGGCGAGCGGGGTCCAGAGATGATCCTCGGCGATGTCGAGTGCCATCACAAGGATCGCCATCTCGACAGCGAACTGGTGGAAACTCGGGAGAACGCCCCAGAACTTGTCGCTGCCCGGGTCGGTGCCCAGGACAAGGCCATCGCGGAACCAGTCGGCGATGGGCCCCGGGTCGAGGGTGCGGTGCTCGGCGCTGGTGTGCTGATTCGAATGGAGCCAGAGGGCGGCGAGGAGCATGGGGCGGGCGAAGGCCTCGAACCGATCGGCCGCTTCACCGTGATCGCTGGGCGGGCCCTCGATCGGCAGGTGCGACTCGCCCGGCTGCATGAGCGATGCGAGGGGCGCGAGGAGCTGCTCGGCCTTCGCGGCGAAATCGGCGTAGGTCCAGGTCTCGGTCGTCGCGGCGGCGGGCGATTCGGTCGATGGCGTCATTCTGGGCAGCCCGCTTCGAGGTCGTTGATGTGGCGGAAGACATCGAACGCGTTGATGTCGCCGTTGCCGCTCAGGTCGGCGGCCGGATCTCCTGCGTCGAAGAGCCGGAGGTAGGCGATCGTGTCAAAGAAGTTCGCGGCACCGTCCACGTTGATGTCGGCGTCGCAGGGCTCGACGGGGCCCGCGTTGAGCAGGAAGTCGAGCTCGCCCTCGGTGAGATTGTTGAGCGGATAGAGGATGATCGCGTCGATCTGGGTACCGCCCTCGCGGCGGCCGATGCGGAGCTCAACTTCGCCCTGCGCCGCGCTGTAAGAGATCGTCGCCCCGGTCTCCCATCGGAACAGGCCGTTGTTGGAGGTCGAGTCGTTGATATCCGGATCGGTGTCAAACTCGGCTGGGGCGAAGAAGCTGTCGGAGCTGCCCGAGAAGCCGCGGGCGCGAACGTACAGGGTGTAGTCACCGGTCGCCGGCGGGGTGATCGAGTAGACGGCGATGGTGTCGTGCGGATCCGAACTCAGATCGGTGCGCGAACCGGCGGGCGCGGTGAGCACGGCGTCCATCGACGCGCCGCTGACGGTTTCCGATTCGTAGACATCCCCGTCGTTGTCGGGGTCGAGGATGCTCGTCGGCGACTCGGCCTCGATGAAGACGGCGAGCGCGGGATCGGGGCCTTCGTTCGGGGTGTTGTTCCACCAGGACGGGCCGACATCCTCGGGGTCGAGCGGGCCCCGGTCGGATGGATCGGTGCTGATCTCGTCGGCACCGGCCTCGGCGGGCGTGCCGCGGGGCTGGCCGTCCATGTCGATGGCGACAAACGCGAGCGGGCTGACGATGGCGTTCTCGAGGGGGCCGCCCGGCGTGGGGCGTTGGAGGCCGTCGCCTGAATCGCTGAGCGGATCGGACCCGAGGATCGTGACACCGTTGCTGCTCGCGGTGCCGAGCCCGTCGGCGAAGGCGTAGTTGTCCTGCCAGGTGATGTTCGCGTTGGATTCGATGGCGACATTCTCGTTGGGCTGTGAGATCGCATTGCCGAAGAGGAGGACGCCCGATGGCGCGACGTCGCGTGAGCCGCCGAAGCCGCGGTTGAGCGCGAAGGCAGGATCGGCGTTATCAACAAACGTGTTGTTGGCGCAGATGACATCGGTCATGGGCTCATAGCCCGAGTTTGCCCCGTCGGACTCGCCTGCTTCGAGGGCGATGATGCCGCCCGTGCGTCCGAGGAGACCCTCGAAGTAGTTGTTGAAGACACGATGACCCGGGCCGATGACGCGGATGCCGCCCGAACCGCCCGCGCCCTCGCCGAAGAAGAAGTTGCCGTCGACGGTCGCCGAGAAGCCGTGGCGGAGGGTGAGCGTGGCGCTGCACTCGCGGAATGTGTTGTTTCGGTAGACGTTCTCGCCGGTCTTGTTCGAAATCGCCTCGATCTCGCCGTCGGTGCGCTGGAAGAGGTTCGACTCGACGAGGGTCTGCGAGGAATCAAAAACGAAGTCGCTGGTGCCGATGCGGATGGTCTCCCAGCCGTTCTCGCCGCCGACGGGCCGGTCTACGAAGTGGTTGTTTCGGATGGTGTGGAAGTTGGGCCAGTCGCCCCAGACGACAACGGTGACGCCCGAGTGGTCCTGGTTCTCGAAGCGGCAGTTCTCGACGGTGTTGTTGGTGCCATAGAGGGAGACCCAGAAGTAGCGGGTGCCGCGGTTGGTGGGGTTGTAGTCGATGATCGCGCAGTCACGCAGCACAGAATTCGTCGCTCGGGTCGAGGAGGACTGAAACCGGACGACATGGGTCCCCGCCGAGAGCGCAC
>DDFO01000052.1:25276-30123 GCA_002337215.1 Phycisphaerales bacterium UBA1926
TCCCCGCCGAGAGCGCACCGCCCTGGAAACGGAGGCCCTCGACGACGAGGTGGTCGCCCCCGATCTCGATACGGGAGGATCCGTTGAGGACGACGCCGCCCGGGGTCTGGGCGCGCAGGGTGATTGGGTTGCCCGAGGT
The DNA here is from genome assembly GCA_002337215.1 of Phycisphaerales bacterium UBA1926. Taxonomy (GTDB): domain Bacteria; phylum Planctomycetota; class Phycisphaerae; order Phycisphaerales; family UBA1924; genus UBA1926. Next base: position 25,416 of record DDFO01000052.1, read on the forward strand.
ACCGTTGTCGCGGAAGTAGATGACCTGATCGGTCCAGACACCGTCGGTCATGATGAGGGTGTCGCCCGGGCCTGCCTGGACGAGCGCGGTGGTGATGTCGGAAGCCGAGGAGACCGGAAAATCCGCAGCGCCGGCTGGCGCGCCGGCGAGGGCGAGCATCGCGACCAGACCGGCGATCGAGCCTCGTGGGCCGAGTGCGTGCAGTTGGGTACGCATCACTTCTCCTCCTCGGTGCCGCGGTCCGCGGCGGCATCGCCCGTGGTTCCGCGGGCGGCGTTGTTCCTGACCTTCTTATCGAACGATCGGGCCCCCAGCATCAGCAGCCCCCCCACGATGGCGACGAACCCGCCGACGAAGACGATCGCGACCCGGTCACGCAGGTCGTTCTCGGCGATCGGCATGATGCTCAGAGACGCGATCCCGGAGCCCATGATGACGGCGAACGTCCCGACGACGCGGAGCTGCCGGCCGTCGTTGGCATCCCCCACCTCGGTCTCGAAGTCGATCGGCGTGTGCATCCGCGTGAAGAACGCGGTGACCTTTTCGCGGTACTTGCTCGACGCGGTGCCCCAGAACGGGATCGTCGCGCAGAACGCGATCGTGCCGGTCAGCAGGTTGATGAGCACGGTCCGGTGGTAGGGCCACCCCGTCGCGACCCAGGAACGCCCGAAATCGCTCATGCCCGCGAGGGTCTCCTCGCCCAGCAGGTTGGCCCACCAGCCCTTGCCGGCCCCGAACGAGAGCGACGAGGGCACGAGCGTCACGATGACGGTCATCAGCGCGGCCCACGAGGGCACCCGGGGGATGAACAGCGAGAGGCAGAGAGGGACCGACATCGGGAGCGTCAGCATCGCCCCCACATTGATCATCGCCTCGAAGACGCCCTTGCCGTCTTCCTGACCCGCGAGGTAGAGCGCGATCATGATGATGATCACGCCCAGGGCGACGGAGGTGATCTGCCCGAACAGGAAGTTCGTCTTCGCCCCCGCCTCCTTGAAACCCAGGATCCGGCCGAAGAGCGGGTAGATGTCGCGCGTAAAGACAGCCGCGTTCTTGTTGAGCCCGCTGTCCATGGAACTCATCGTCGCGCTGAGCATCGCGACGACCATGAGACCGATGAGACCCACGGGCAGCACCTTGAGGCCCGCCACGGCGTAGGCGGCCTCGGCGGGCTTGCTCATCTCGACCGCCATCACCTCGTCGGCCCACAGGAGCCTCGCGACGATGGGCGGGATGAACCAGAAGACCATGCCCGCGAGCATGAGCCCGCCGGCGAGCATCGCCGCCCAGCGGGCCTCGGTCCCGTTCTTGACGCCGAAGTATTTCTGGGCGATGTCGATCGTGCTGAAGGTCACGGTCTTGTAGACCAGCGCCGCGGCCGCGAACTGCCAGGTGTATTTCCAGTAATCGGGGTCGGCCTTGTCGGGGGTGTGCTCCCCGGGGGCGGTGATGATCCCGAAATGCTCGCTGAGGCCCGCGTCGCGGATGCCGTCGAGCATGCCGCGCACCCCGCCGACCTCGCGGAGGCAGAGGTACGCCACGAGCAGGGTGAGCGGGATGAGGATCAGGCTCTGGAGGACGTCGGTGACCATCACGGCCCAGGATCCCCCGGTGACCGAGTAGAGCAGGACGACGGTGCCGGTGACGAGAATCACAAACGGGACTTCGGTCATGCCGACCGCCGACGCGGGGGTGCTGAAATCGAAGACCGCCGAGATGAAGATCGCGAGCCCCCAGAGCCAGATGGAGGCGTAGAGCAGCCCCAGCGCGGCGTACAGCCAGGCGTAGGCCTGCTGGGTGACGGGGCCGAACCGCATCTGGATGACTTCGGGAGCCGTGATCGCGCGGAGCTGGCGGAACCAGGGCGCGAGGACCGCGGCGTGGACGGTGAACGCGAGCACGTTGGCGAGGAAGATCACCGTGATCGACCAGCCGCTCTCGAACGCGGCACCCGCGGCCCCGGTGAACGTCCACGCGCTGAACGCGCCCATGAAGGCGCTCGCGCCGACGAGCCACCACTTGCCCTTGGCGCCTGCGCGGAAGTAATCGCTGACATTGGAGCTGAACCGGCGCAGGACGAAGCCGACCAGCACAAGGAACACCAGGTAGGACGCGATCACCGCGTATTCGATCCAACCGGCCGATTCAGTCATCGCGGTACCACAAATCTCTCGCGACGGACGGCCGCGGTTTCGGTTCTGTTCTGTTCAGGTGCACCGATCTCGGCATTCGAGGAAATCTCCTCGTCCGAGACTCAATAAGAGATCGCTTGTCCCTCACGGAGTGAAGTCGCGCACGAGCTGCTCGATATCGTTCTCGATCTTCGCGGGGTCAAGCGTCGCCTGCGCCGCCTCGAGCGAATCGAGCTGCTCGGCGTGGCCGTCGACGAAGAGGTAGTTCGCCCGTCCCTCGAGCATGTCCTCCTCGACGATGTCGAACGTCTCACGCCCCCCCGATGTCGTACCGGCGCGGCCCAGGATCCTGTAATCCCCGCCGCTGTGGCGCTTCGGATCGCCCCGGCCCATCGGATCGCCATCGACATCCGCGAGCGCTCTCCAGAACGGCGCGCTGTCGGTGATCTCCAAGAACGCCTCGCCGCTGTCGCCGTTGATGATCCGCATGCTCGCGAACTGCACGCTGCTGTACGACCAGGGGGGCGGCGCGTATCCGGGCACGTTCTGCTCGGATGTCGAGCCCGATGAACCTGAGGGGTAGATCGCCGATTCGATCAGGCTGTCAAGAATCTGCTGCCGGCGGTCCGGGGGCATCCCCGCGAGCGATTGCTGGAGGTCGTTATTCGCGCGGCTCGGCGGGAAGTGGTAGCGGGATTCCGTTCTCGGCGCGAGCAGCCGGCGGTTCATGCCGTAGCCGCTCTGGAAGCTCAGCTGGCTCAGCGGCCCGACGCCCGACGGGTCGAGATCTGTGAGTTCCGCGTTGGAGTATGCCGGCTTCCAGGAAGGGCACCGGAACGCCTCGGACCGCGTGTCCCGCTCGCCGTCGGAACCAAAGGATTCCTCGAGCACCTGCCACCAGAACTTGTCCCGGCCTGTGTCGTTGCCGGCGGCCCAGTCGGGCATGTAGGGCCAGACGATCTCGTCCTTGTTGTCGGCGGCCCATGTGGCGTGTCCGACGCCTGTCTGCTTCAGATTGCTCATGCAAACCACCGAGATCGCCGACTCCCGCGCTTTGCCCAGCGCCGGCAGCAGGATGCCGATCAGCAACGCGATGATCGCGATGACGACCAGCAGTTCGATGAGCGTGAAGCCCTTGCGGTCCGGGCTGTGCGTGTTCCGGGACGCGAACGATTGAATCGGTGTGTGCATGGCTCGTCCTATTCCGAAGTGGGAGTCAGGAATGCCCCGGTCCGGCTTTCGCCGGACCGGGGTGATTCGGAGTCAATCAACGATTACGGGCAGCCCGCCGTGAACGAGCCGACGAACGCGGCGATGTCCGCGAGGTCGAACACGCCGAACGGTTCGGCGAGGTCCGCGACCGCGGCCTGGCCCTGGAACCCGGTCACGAAGACGCTGATGTCGGCCAGATCGAGCACGCCGAAGGGCGGCGCGAGATCGGCCGGGCACGGGTTGATCGCTTCGCTGGTCACCGCGACGTTGTCGAACGCGATGTCGATGAACGCGGCGCCCGATGTGCCGATGCTGATCTGGTTGAAGTCGAACGTCAGGGGGGCGTCGTCGCCCGCGCCGTCGCCCGAGTCCATGCCATCCGTCGCGACCACACCATCGAAGGTCAGCGTCAGGAGGTTGACCTCACGCCCCAGATCGCTGTCGAACGCCCGCTCGACGGTGAGGCCGATGCGGTGCGTGTCGTTGTCATCGAGTGCGAAGGCCGGATCCTCGGTGGTCGCGCCTGTGCTGCGGGTGCTGCCGGAGAGGAGACCGTTTGGGAGATCGCCGCGGATGGTCGCGGTGCTCGCCGCGCTGACGCCTGTGTCGAACTGGACCATGTAGCCCACGTCGTCGCCGGTCTCGGACGAGCTATCACTCGACAGCGACGTGCCGCTGTCGTTGTGGATCCCGAAGCGGAGCCTGCGGTCCGAATCGGGGATCGCACCGCGGAGACGGAGATCAAACTCGAGCGTGACCGATTCACCCAGCCCGAGCGAGACGGGCTCGATCGCGGCGGAGACCGCGCGGGTGCTGGTTGTCAGCGAGAAAAGGCTGAAGGCGTTGCCGGTGCCGATGCCCGCCGACTCGTCGATGACGTCGGTCTCGAACGAGCTGTTGCCACGCGACTGGTACCACGCGAAGCCGACGTCTTCCGCGTCGTTGAGGTCGCCCTCGAGCACCCCGTCGTTGTTGCGGTCGCCGTCCTCGAACCCGTCCTCTGAGGCGAACGTGGGCTCGACACCGACGTTGGTCGTCACCTCGACGTTATCGATGCGATAGTCGAGGAACGAGACGCTGTTGGTCCCGATGCTGATCTGGTTGAAGGTGAAGGTCATCGGGTCGAGATCGACGCCGTCGCCGTCGTCGGTGCCCATCGTGGCCTCGACGCCGTCGAAGAGCAGGCGAAGGTCGTTCACGTCCCGGCCGAGATCGCTGTCGAAGCGACGGCGGACCTCGAGCTCGATGCGGTGGGCATCGTTGTCATCGAGGGCGAACGCGGGATCTTCGGTGGTGCCGCCCGTGCTGCGGGTGCTCCCGGAGAGAAGCCCGTTGGGGAGGTCGCCGCGGATGGTCGCGGTGCT
>DDFO01000062.1:0-444 GCA_002337215.1 Phycisphaerales bacterium UBA1926
TTCGAACCGACGACATTCAGTTTACAAAACTGACGCTCTACCGAGCTGAGCTAAGGTGGCCAACGCGTCGAGTATATCCGCCGCAAGCGTCCGCGATCGGGCCTAACCCGGGTCCGGCAGCAGCGCTGTGCCGGCTGACCCCGCCTCCGACGCTTCGGCCGCGATCGCCCCGGCGTGTGCCCCCAGAATGTGGATCGCCCCGACCCCCAGCGACAGGTTCTTGAGCGCCTCTTCGATCTTGGGGATCATCCCCCCCACGACGACGCCGTCGCCGATCGCGGCCCGAGCCCCCGACACAGTCAGCCTCGGGATGCGGGTGGACGGGTCGTCCTTGTCGGCGAGCACGCCCGGCACACCCGTCATCAGAAACAGGTGATCGACCCGCAACTCGGCCGCGAGAGCCGAGGAGACGGTGTCCGCGTTGATGTTGTACACCGCTCGCAC
>DDFO01000062.1:540-29535 GCA_002337215.1 Phycisphaerales bacterium UBA1926
CCAGTAATTGGGTCGGCCGCGGGATCGAGCCCCAGGGTGTTCATCACCGGGGTGTAGCCCGCGTCCCAGAGCGTGCGCACGAGCCCGCTCTCGATGCGATCGATATCGCCGACGAACCCAAAGTCCACGGGGTCCGGTCCGCACCCGGACATCACCTTTGGCGGGCGTTTGTGCGCCGTGACGGTGCCGGCGCTGACGCCGCTGATGCCAACGGCGTTCAGCCCGGCGCTCATCGCCGCCGCGACGACATCGACGCTGCACTCACCCGCGAGGACCTGCTTCATGACCTTCAGCGTCGGGGCGTCGGTCACCCGCCGCCCGCCCACCTGCGTGCGCTCGAGCCCGACCGCCGATGTCAGTGCGTTCGCTTGGGGGTTGCCCCCGTGGCAGAGCACGAACCGCCATCCTGAGCGCACAAGCCCGGCCACCTCGCCCAGCACCGCGACGAGCCTCGGCGTGTCCGCAACAACCTCGCCCCCGAACTTGAGGACGGCGGTCGTGTGCGACCGATCTGCGCCGCTCACGGCCACATCGCGGGGGCGTCGATGCCCTCGCGCTCCGGGAGGCCCAGCATCAGGTTCATGGACTGGACCGCCTGCCCCGCGCCGCCCTTGACGAGGTTGTCGAGCGCGGTGTCGACGGCGAGCTGCCGGCCGCCGAACCCGTCGGGCTCGCTGATCGCCCAGGAAAGATCGACCCACATGCTGCCCTTGATCGCGACGACCTCGGCCGTGCGCCCGCCGTTGTTTGCGACGCCTCCGTGCACGCGGACGAACGCCGAATCGGCGTAGAACTCGTGGTAGATCTTGTCGATCTGTTCGTCGGTGACGGACTCATCGATGCGCACAAAGTTGGTCGCGAGAATGCCGCGTGCCATGGGCGCGGAACGGGGCATGAAGTGGAGCCGGAAGTCCGTCCTGCTGCCGGCCCGGTCCATCGCCTCGTTGAGGATCCGCGTGATCTCGGGGGTGTGCTGGTGATTCAGGTGCTTGTAGCTCTTGAGGTTGTTGGCGCGGATGGGGTGGTGCGTGCCCTGCTTGGCGTAGGTGCCGCTACCGGATGACCCCGTCGCGGCGACCGTCTGCACCGGGCCCTTGAGCAGCCCCGCCTGCGCCAGCGGGAGGAGCCCGATCATAATCGTGCTCGCGAAGCAGCCGGGCGACGCGACGCGGTCCGCCTTCCGGATGGCGTCGCGGTTGATCTCGGGGAGCCCGAACGTCCAACGCCCGTCGAGGTGCTCGGGGTGCGGGTGGGCCTGGCCGTAATACGTCTCGTAGTCCTCGACGCTGCGGAGGCGGAAGTCGCCCGAGAGGTCGATGACCTTCGCGTCCAGCGGTTCGATCTCCGGCGCGAGCGTGGACGAGACCTTGTGGGGGAGCCCGAGGAAGACGACATCGACGCCCGACGCGGCCTCGGCGAGCGGGATCTCCTCGAACTTCAGCCCGGTGTCGGTCATGCTCAGGTGAACCGCCTCGAGCGGCTTGTCCACCGAATCGATGCTGCTCACGCGGGTCAGGTTTCCCGACGGGTGGCCCATGAGCAGGCGGATGAGCTCCGCGCCGCCGTACCCGGTGCCGCCGACAACCGCGGCCTTGAATTTCGCTGTTTCGCTCTGCTGTGCCAAAGTGGATCCGTTTCAATGTGCGAAGTGACTCGGGGCCGACAGCGTCCGGTCGGCACTGTGTATTTTTCGGCATCTCTGCGCCGTTTTCTGAGTTCGTCGTCTGAGAACGCCTTCTGTGAACAGAGAACTTCCGAGATCGAATCGCGCCGAGAGACCGGAGCCTAGGCCGAGGAATCGTTGCGTCAGCCCACGATCCGACGGCGGCGCAGCGAGTCGAGCACAACCTGATCGACCGGGATGCTGGTATCCAGCAGCAGATGCCGCATACCGCGGACCCTGCACGCTTCCGCGATCGCCGCGATGTGCGCGTCGAGCCGCTTGCCGTACTGCTCGATCAGGCCTGCCGAGATCGTGATCTCGCTCGCCCGGCCCGTCTCGATGTCGGTCAGGCGGATGTCACCCCGGAGCCCTGATGCCATCTCGAGCGTCGGGTCGAGTTCGCCCGGTGCGAGGACCTGCATGCATGTCACATCGAATCCCTCCGCCCCGGCCGCGCCGAGATACCGGAGCCCACGCTCGACGCCCTCGGGGAACAGAAAATCGCTGAGCAGCACGAGCACGCCGTGCCCCGCCCTGCTGCGCGCAACTCGGCTCATCGCGTCGCCGAACGGTTCGGGTCTCGTGCTGCGTGGCGTCGGCTCGGGCTGCTCGAGCAGGAACGAGGTCAGCCGTTCGAGGCTCCGCCGTCCCCGCATCGGGGCGAGTTTGCGGGCCGGACCCGCGCCGAACCGTTCGATGACGACCCGGTTCTGGTTGACGAGCCCGATGTACCCGATCGCCATCGCGAGCCGGCGGGCGTAGACGGCCTTGGTCGGCGCGGGCTTCTGGCCTGCCTTCCCGCCCGCGGCGATCGCGCCGCCGTGCATGGACGGGCTGTCGTCGAGGACGACGTGCACGATAAGATCCTCGTCTTCCCGGAATAGCTTGACGAAGAAGCGGTCGAGGCGGGCGAAGATACTCCAGTCGATGTGCCGGAGATCGTCGCCAGGCGAGTACTCGCGATAGTCGTCGAATTCGACGGATTGCCCCCGTCGTTTGGATCGTCGCTCGCCGGGCATCTTGCCGGCAAAGACTTTCCGGCTCATCATGTCGAGCCGATCGAGACGGGCTGCGAGCGATGCCGGCAGCAGATCGTCGAGCGTCGCGGGTTGGTCGGATGATTGGGTGATTCGCATATGGCAGGTTCTTCGACTCGGCCCGCGGCCCGGTGCGTCGATATCCGGCGACCAACCGCAGCCGTTCTCTGCCTGACAGGGTACGCTTTTTCGGAGGCCGTGCCCGAGCGATCAACGCGGGCTGGCCGAACCCAGAAGGAGCGTTGGCGATGTTCACGGATCGGAACTCACCGGGACGACTCACGATGCTCGCATCGGTCGCGATTGTCGCGATCGCCGGCTGGTGCCAGTCGGGGTCGGCGCAGCCGGATTCCCCCGCGGCGATGCGGCAGCAAATCGCGACCCTCGAGGACGAGCTCGAATCGTTGAGGGCCCGGCTCGCGACGCTTTCGTCCGAACGCGACCGCCTGCGGATCGAAGTCGAGCAGCTGCGCCGGGCGATGATCGAAGGATCGCCGGACTCGACTACCCACCCACCGTCCGCAGCCCCGGGGACGACTCAGGAGAATCGGACGCCCGGGCAGATGCAAGATCAACTTGCGGACGGCCCACCCGATTCGGTGCCGATCTCGGCGCTGAGCCAGGACCCGCTCGATTCACCCGACGCGCTGTTCGTCGCCCTGCTGCTCGACTACCGCGAGACCTTTGCAAGCGATCCTTCGGCGGGCGGGCTCCCGGAACCCGAGGCCGTTGCGGACTGGATCGCGTCGGCAGCGGACGAGTACGAGGGCCCCACGGCGTGGCTGGTGAGGATCGACGGGATCGTGCGGGATGAGAAAGTGACGCCGGCCGAAGGCGTGGAGCGAAAAGCACCCCGTCGCATGCTCGCGACGGTGCTCGACCCGGTAACGCTGATGCCCAAGAGCCGGGCGACGATGATCGACATTCCCCGTCGGCTTGACGGCCGGTTCCCGGAACGGCTGGAGCCGGGTGAGGTCCTATTCGCCGAGATGCGCGTGAAGGTCGCGGCCGCGTGCCTGCACCAGCCCACCAGAGAGACGCAGGGTGCGTTCGACTACCCGCCGTTTCTGGGTCCCTATGCGGGGTTCGGCTACACCGTGGACATTGTGGGGCTCAAGTTCGCGGAGTTCGCGGAACTGCGATCGCGTGCGAAGACAACGCCGCCGCCGACAGACCGGTAGGTCATTTCGTTCTCGGTCGAGATTCGTTCAACCCTCGAGTTCGTCTTCGTAGGCCCATACCGTGATCGCCAGATCGCGGACGCCCCACCGGCGGGCGATCTCGTGGGTCGGGAAGAGCACGTCGAGGCGGTTGCCCTTGATCGCGCCGCCGCAATCGAGCACGGGGACGATCTCGCTATCGGCGTAGCCTGGCACGGTGATGATTGAGCCGTAGGGCAGGATCCGGGTATCGGCGGCAACCAGACGCATCGCGTTGGTCCAGACCGAGTGCATCGTGGCGGTTTGCCCGTCGGCCCACTTGCCGCAGGAGCGGGCATCGGGCGAGTAGGCGGTGACCTTCATCCAGACCGTGCGAACAGGCACGACCCGCCGGCCATCGAACCAGCGGACTGTCTCGTCCTCGACTGGCTCAAAGCTGGTGAGGATCTCCTCGATCTGGTTCTCGATCGAATGATCGGAAACTTCCAACGAGGACGACACGCGCTCAACGGCCGTTGGTGCCATAACCGTGTGCGCCGAGACCGGCGTGACGGTCGTGCGGGCCGATACAGGCTCGGCCTGGACCAGCGGGGTGCGCACAGTCGACTCCTTGACCAGGATCGCCGACCATGCGGTCAGCCCGAGCACGCCGAGCGCAGCGATCGAGTGCAGCGCGATGCGGGCGTATCGAGTCCCGGCCGGGATATGTGTCGTTCTTTGAATGTGCACCGTGCCTCCCCGCACGGCCCGGGCCCGTTCTGGTCGTGCAAGCCGGGTGTCCCACCACGCCGAAAAGCCAGAACGGATCGCTCGGGTTACCGAAAACAATATTCGCAATCGGTGTATCAATCCCCCGAAGCGCGAGATCTTTCTCCCCTCCGAGCGTGTTGTGACGGATATGCCGGGCCTGCAGGGCGTTAGGATGTGCCACCGGATCGGGCAAGGTTCGGTGTTTTATCTGGTTCTTGCATGATCGGGTGGGCCCTTGCTGGATGGATCTCTCGTTTCTATCGCGTTCATGACCCTGATTATCGGGCTCGCCGCGGGCGCGGTCGGCGGGCTCGCGGGCATCGGTGGGTCGATCATCATGATCCCCGCATTAGGGTATTTTCTCGGATACTCCGACGAATCGAACGCCGAGCACCACCTCTACATGGCCGCCGCGATGGCGGTGAACTCGGTGGTCGCGATCTTCTCGACGCGCAAGCACCGCAAGGCGGGGGCGATTGATCCGAGGCTGACTCGGCGTCTGTGCCCGCCGATGTTCCTCGGGATCCTCGCGGGCGTGCTCCTCTCCAACGTGATGGAAGGGTCAACGCTCAAGCTCGCGCTCGTGGGATTCCTGTGGCTCTACTGCGCGTATGCGATCGTAACGACGATCCGCAAACTCCCCGAACCGCCGGACAACCACATGCGCACGGGGTGGCCCGTGATCGGCTCGATCGGCGGCGGCACCGGCGTGCTCGCGGGCCTCCTGGGCATCGGGGGCGGGATCGTCATGGTCCCGCTGATGATCGTGGGAGGAAAAATCCCGGTCCGCAAGGCGGTTGCGGCGAGCGCATGGGTCATGCAGATCACGGCGCCGGCCGGAGCAATCGTAAAGCTCATGACGCTCCGCGAACACGGGCAGGACTGGGGTGAAGCGCTCATTCTCGCGGCCCCGATGGCGGCCGGGGCGATGGTCGGGGCGACGATCGGTGCGGGTCTGACGCACCGACTGAAACTGCCGGCCCTGCGGATCGCGATCGCGGTCGTGCTGGCGGCCGCGAGTTTCAAGCTCGCGGGGTTCTTCTGATCCCGGCGGCCCGGGTGCTGACGAACTGAAACGCGGCGAGCGGCGTTACGAATACTCCGATGCCTGGCCGCGTTTGTGCGCACGAACTCGCACGGTCGAGACGCCGGACTCGCTTGCAATGGAAGGATCCGATGGGGCGCGACCTGTTCAATTTTGGCAAGACGGCGATCCTGATGGGCGCGATGATGGGCCTGTTCGTCGCGGTCGGCGGGATGTTCGGCGAGGGGTTCCTGATCCCCGCGCTGCTCTTCGGCGGCGGGATGAACCTCGTCGCGTTTTTCTTCAGCGACACGATCGCGATCAGATCGATGCGCGGCAGGGAGGTCACCGCGGAGAACGGGGGCGATCTGTACGCGATGGTCGATCGTCTGCGTCGGCGGGCGGATCTGCCGATGCCCCGGGTGTATCTGACCCCCCACTCGGCACCCAACGCGTTCGCGACGGGCCGGAGCCCCAAGCGCAGCGCGGTGGCGATGACGCAGGGTGCCGTCGATCTGATGCAGCCGCACGAACTCGAGGGTGTGATCGCGCACGAACTGGCGCACATCAAACACCGGGACACGCTGATCTCGACGATGGCGGGCGTCATGGCGGGCGTGCTTGCGTTCCTGGCGCAATGGGGCTTGTTCTTTGGCGGGGCGCGGGGGCGGAACCCGCTGGCGACGATCGTTGTGGTGATCCTGGGGGCGGTCGGCGCGGCGGTGTTGAAAGCCGCGATCAGCCGGAGCCGGGAATTCGCGGCCGACGCGGAGGGTGCCCGGATCGCGGGATCGCCCACCGGGCTGATGAGCGCGCTGGCGACGCTTGAGAACGCGAACCGGCGGATCCCAATGCGGGGGACCAACTCGGCGCTGCACAACATGTTCATCATCGAGCCGTTCGGGGGCGACACCCTGAGCAAGCTGTTCGCGACGCACCCGCCGACGGAGAAACGGCTGGCGGCGCTGCGGAACGTCCGGATCGACACGGCCTGAATCCGCGCGACCTTGCCAGAACGATCAGTTCTCGTCGGCGGGCGGGTCGACCGCGGCTGCGTCCGGGTCATACGGCTCATCGCCCGGGCCCGGCGCGGGGAGAGTGCCTCCGGTCCGCTCGCGGAGTCGTGCGCGCAGCATGAGTCGCATGCGGTCGATCTCGACTTCGAGCCGGCGGAGGGCCGCGTCGGGGCCGTCCTTCATCAGATCGTCGTGCGGGATCGGGTCGCCGTACATGACGGCGATGCGCTTTCCGAAAAAGTATGGCCTGGCGTTCCTGCGTGGCCATGCGTCGTAGACGCCTTCGATCGCGGCGGGCATGACGGGGCACTTGGCCCGCTTGACGAGCAGGGCGATGCCGCGTTTGAACGGGCGCATCGCACCATCCGGCGTTCGGCTGCCCTCGGGAAACAGGATAACGCATCGGCCCAACGCGAGCCTGCGGAGGGCTTCCTTCATCGCGGCGGTGTCGTTGCCGTCTCCCGCCACAGGGATCGAGTTGAGCGCGGCGATGAGCCAGCCGAAGGGTTTGAACTTGAAGAGGCCTGCCCTGGCGATGAAGTCGGTGTGGCGGGTCGTGATGAGCCCGCCGACGAGGGGCGGATCGAAGAACGACTGGTGGTTGGAGACGATCAGGAACGCGCCTCGAGCCGGGACCTTCTCGACGCCCTTGTGGAACGGGCGGTAGCAGATCTTGATGAACGTGATTGAGAGGAAATGGCAGAACTCGAAGAGGAGCATCTTCGGGAGCTTGGCGCCTGGATGACGGGCACGGTATCGGCTGAGCATGGGGCGAGGATAGTTCCCGAGATCAGGCCGCGATCGGTTCGAGAATCAGTCGGCGGAGGAATCGATGGCTTCGAGCACGTCGGCCGCGTGGGCGGCGAGAGTCTCGACGACGCCCTCGATATCGAGCTCACTGGTATCGACCCGGATCGCGTCATCGGGGCAAACAAGCGGTCCATCGGCACGGGTCGAGTCGATCCGGTCGCGCTCGATGATCGAGGCGAGCAGTTCCGCGTCGTTGATATCGTGACCAGCTTCGCGTAGCTGTGCGGCGCGCCGGCTTGCTCGCACGGCGGGATCGGCATCGAGGAAGAACTTCACGGCGGCGTGGGGGAAGGCAACGGACCCCTGGTCCCTGCCTTCGGTGACCAGCCTGGGGTGCTGGTGGCCGATGATCCGCTGCTTCTGGACCATGTGCTTACGGAGCGTGCCGATCGTCGCGATCCTGGAGACGAGCTTGGTGACATCGGGCTGGCGGATGCGGTCGTTCAGCGGCTTGAGCCAGGCGAGAATCGCGGGCGGGTCGGTTTGCCAGTCGAAATGGAGGTCGGCATCGACGATCTTCTCAAGGATCCTGCCGAATGAATCGGATTCGAGTTCATCGACAAGGCCGTGATCGATGACGATCGCGGTTGCGGCCCGGTACATCGCGCCGGTGTCGAGAAAATCGAGCCCGATCTTGGCCGCGAGCATGCGCGCCACGGTGGATTTCCCGGTGCCGGCGGGGCCGTCGATGGTGATGATGATCTGTGTGTCGGGATTCACGATTGCCGAGACGATATGCGCGGCGCGATCGACGGCACAACCGAATTCGACGAGCGTTTGCACGGTTGAGCCGGATGGGTTCACGCCGAGATCCTTCCGCGCCGCGAATGGGAGCGAGCGACGCCGGCAGGATAGCGGAATTTGACAGCCGATGGAACCGCGTCGATGGAGGGGCGAGCCCGCCGCTCGGTATCGCGGGCGCGTCGGGTCAGGCGTCGGCGGCGAGCGTTTCGAAAGCGGCCTCGATCGCGTCGCGGGCCTTCAAGACACCGAGGGTTCCCTCTTCGGAGCCCTTGTAGGCGATGGCGAGGGTGCCCTCGAAGCCGACGGCCTTGATCGCGCCCAGCATCGGAACGATGTCGAAGGTCGTGTGCGTCGGCGCGTCGGTGTCCATCAACATGTTGGCGAGGTCTTCGAGCGAGCCCGGTGCGTCGTCATCCATCTCGTCGGATGGCTCGGCGTCCTCGAACTCGTGGAGCGAGGCGTTGATGACCGAGGCATAGGGCGTGAGGCGGCGGAGATAGAGCGCAGGGTCCTCGTCGGCCGCGGCGGCGTCGAAATCAGGCAGCGTCCCCACTCGGAACCCCCCGATTTTCTTGATGAGCTCGGTGAGGTCATCCGGCCTGCTCGTGAGCCCTTCGGTCGGGCTGATGAGCAGATTGAGCTCGAGTTTCTCGGCTGTGTCCATCACCGAGCGGATGGACTCGATCACGTGTTCGCGGTCGTTCTCGTTGTCTTTCGCGGCGATCGAGATCGCCGCGGCGTTGCATCCCAACGCGTGGGCCGCCTGGAGGACCCGGCGGACGCGGTCGGCGGCGGCATCGGCCTTCTTCTCGTGGGCGAGCGGCTGAGGATCAGGATCTCTCAGCATGAGACACGCGCAGCCGGATTTGTCGGCCCGATCGCGGAGGCGTTCGAGCCTGGGGCGGTCTGCGCCGGCGAGAAGATCCGTCGTCAGGTTCATGCCGTGCAGGCCGAGTTCCTGGCGGATGTACTGCGGAACGTCGTCGAGACCGAGCTTCGGCTTGGCGCGTCCCTTGGACTTGAGGAGATCGGCGATAGAACTGACGTCGCATGTGATGAGCATCGGACCGCACTGTACCCACCCGAAGTGCCGACAGGTAGCCGGACGGCCCGACGGACACAAAGGCTGGGGGGTAGGATCGGAACGCCGGCGGGTCGGGTGTGATTCCCGATGGCGACCCGGCGCACACCGAATCCTGAGGAGCCAGCCGTGACGACACCGCCCGATGATCGCAAATACTCCGAATCGCACGAGTGGCACAAGCTCGATGGGGACGTGCTGACACTGGGGATCACGGCCTTCGCGGTGGACCAGTTGACGGACCTGACGTTCGTCGAGATGAAGCCCGCGGGGACCGAACTGGCCGCTGGGGACGCCGTGGGCGAGGTCGAGAGCGTGAAGACGACGAGTGACATCTACAGCGGTGTCGCGGGCGAAGTCATCGAGGCGAACGCCGACCTGGACGCGAACCCGGGGCTCGTGAACGAGGATCCATATGGCGCGGGCTGGCTTGTCAAAATCAAGGTCAGCGACCCGAGCGGCATGGACAGCCTCATGGACGCGGCGACCTACACCAGCCAGCACGCGGGCTGAGCGGTGCATCCGGCTCAGGCGGGCCGACGATCCGGCATGGTGAAACGAGCGATAGTCCGTCGCGAACAAACACGCGTACGGCATGGTTGCTCGCTGGTATGTGGGCGGGCTAGCCGATCCGACGGATCCGCATCCTGAGGACTGTGGACGCTCAGTGCGTCCGGAAATGGCGTACGCATCAGATGATCCGTTGCAGCGGTGTTGAAAAGACCTACACGCTCGGGACCGAACGGGTGCACGCGCTGCGGGGTGTCGATCTTGAGATCGATCGCCCCGGGTTCTACGCGATCATGGGACAATCCGGGAGCGGCAAGAGCACGCTGCTCCATCTCCTCGCGGCGCTGGACCGTCCCGACGCGGGCGAGATCGAGATCGCCGGCAACCCGATTCACGCGATGAGCGAGCGGGACGCGACGACGTTCCGCCGAAAAGGGCTCGGGATCGTCTTTCAATCGTTCAATCTGATCCCGACGCTGACCGCCAGCGAGAACGTGGAACTGCCCGGCATGCTCGCGGGAGAGGACCGGGATTGGCTGCGGACACGGAGCGCCGAGCTGCTCGACTTGCTGGGGCTGCCCGACCGCGGGAACCACAGGCCCGAGGCGATGAGCGGGGGCGAGCAGCAGCGGGTCGCGATTGCGAGGTCGCTGCTGTATTCCCCACCGGTGCTTCTCGCCGACGAACCCACGGGAAACCTCGATTCGGCGAACAGCGATCGGCTCTGGAAACTGCTTGGACGCGTGGCGGCCGAGCAGGAGATCACCGTGGTCATGGTGACGCACGAACCGACGGCGGCGTCGCACTGCGAGAAAGTCTTTGTGATCCGGGACGGGGTCGTCCAGGGCACGATCAAGACGGAGGGCCTCGATGCAGGCGGCGTGGCGGCTCGCTACCAGCAATTTGTCGGCGCGGCGTAGCCGGACGGTCCTGCTCGTCGCGGCGGTGACCCTCTCGGCGGCGCTGATCGCAGCGGTCGCGTGCGCGCTCGAATCCGCGAACGGGGCGATCCGCCAGCAGCTCGAAGGCCAGATCGGGTCGGCCGAACTGCGGATCCGTCCGGCGAACGCCGGGGGTGTGTTCCCGATCGGCGTGATGGAGATCGCCGAGTCGTGGCCCGAAACAGACTTCGCCGTGCCCAGGGCGCGGGACGCGATCAGCGTGCGTGTGCCGCTGACGATGCTTGAGCCCGCGGACGACGGGACCGGCATCTGGGTCAGGAAGGATCGCACGCTCACAACGGATGCGATGGCGAACGGCGTCGATCTGGAGACAGAATTCGAGATCCGACCTCCGATCATGATCAGCGGTCGGCTCCCCGCGGCACGCGGGGAGATCGCCGTCGACGCTCAGCTCGCCGAGCGGCTGAGCTGGGTGTACGCGAACGCGAACGAGACCGAAGAGGCGATGAATTCGCTCGGCGTGGACACGGACTACCTCTCCAGTCCCGAACCCGATCTCCCGGAACGAGCCAGCGAAGCCGAGGCGCTCGCGCTCAACCGCGATGTCGGGCTGCGTGTGGGATCGCGGGTCTCGGTGCTGAGGTTGTTCCGATCTCCGGTGAGTTTCGAGCAGCTCGAGAACCGGTTCGGGATCAGCCGGGAGGGGCTGACCGACTTCATGAAGCTCTTCCGTTCGAGCGTGACGCTGGAAATCGTGGGGATCACCCAACCCCCACCGCTCGGCGGCGCGCCGCAGGTCTACATGAGCCTCGACACGCTGTACACGGTGACGGGCCGGGCGGGGGTTGTCGATGAGGTCGAGGTGCATCTCAAAGACGGCGAGTACGACCCCGAAGCGGTCGCGGAACGCCGGCGGGGCGATCTGGATGAGACGCTCTCGCTCACCACCACCGAAAAGGTCACCAGCGGGTTGGAAAAGAACCTCGCGTCGAGCAATATCGGGTTCATTCTCGCTTCGGTACTCGCGACGATGTCGGCGGCGTTCATCATCATGACCGGGCTGACGACGGGGATCGCCGAGCAGCAGCGTGGGCTCGCGATCATCCGGTGTATCGGCGGAACCAAGACGCAACTCGCGCAGAGCCAACTGCTGACGGGGCTCTTCGTCGGGGGTACCGGCGCGGTGCTGGGCGTACCGCTGGGCGTGCTGTTCGCCTTCGTCATGGTGACGGTCTTCTCCGACCAGCTCCCGACGGGATTGAAGATCCCGGTGGGGATGCTCGTGCTCGCTGCGGTCGGGTCGATTGTCTCGGGACTACTTGGGTCGGTCTATCCCGCGTGGCGAGTCTCACGGATGAGCCCGCTCCGGGCGCTCTCGAACCGGGCCGAGGGCGTGAAATCCCGCGCAATCGGGGGCGTGTTGCTCATCGCGATCGGGTGCCTCGCGATCCAGGCAATCACGATCAGCGTGCCGCGGGACGGGACCACGCTGTTCTGGGCGTACACGACCCTCGGGCTGCCCGCGATGTTCGTGGGCTATTTCCTTCTGTGCGTCCCGGCGACGGTGCTCGTGGTCAGGGTGATCGCCGAACCTCTGAGCAAGGCCCTGGGTTTGCCGCCGAGACTGCTGGGGCGGACGGTCGCCGCGACGCCCTACAGGCACGGCTTCACGGCCGGGGCGATGATGGCGGGCCTGGCGCTGATGATCTCGATCTGGATCAACGGGGGGAGCGTGCTACGGGACTGGCTCGCGAAGATCGAATTCCCCGACGCGTTCGTGAACGGGTTCCGACTGGCAGAAGAAGCGAAGGGCGAGCTCGACGCGTTGCCGTTCGTGAAGAGCACCTGCGCGATCACGATCCATCCGGTGCAGACCGACGCGTTCGGCGTGAGCGGGCTGACGACCTACACGACGTCGTACATCGCGTTCGAGCCGCGCGAGTTCTTCGGGATGACGCACCTCGAGTTCATCGAGGGCGACGAGGCGACGGCGCTCGATCGGCTCGAATCGGGCGGGGCGGTCATCGTCGGGCGTGAGTTCCAGGTCGCCCAGGGGTTGGGGCTGGGGGATACCTTCGCGTGCACCTCGGGCGATGAGGATTTCGAGTTCGAGATCGTGGGCGTCGTCACGAGCCCGGGCCTCGAGCTCGCCAGCAAGTTCTTCAATATCGGCGAGGAGTACATCGATCAATCGATCCATGCCGTCTTCGGCAGCCGGCGCGACATGATCGACAAGTTCGGCAACGACAACATCCAGCTCATCCAGATCGATTTCGAGGACGGGACCGATGATGCCCAGGCGATGCGCGAGATCCGGAAGGCGTTGTTCGGCTACGGGATGCTCGACGCGGGGAGCGGCTCGCGGATCAAGAGCGAGATCGAGGTGTTTATCCGGGGCTCACTGGTCGTCTTCTCCTCGGTCGCCGTTGCGTCGATGCTCGTCGCCTGCTTCGGCGTCGCGAACCTCATCGTCGCGAGCATCGAGACGCGCCGATTCGAGTTCGGCGTGCTCCGGGCCGTCGGCGCCCAGCGCGGGCTTCTGACAAGGCTGGTGCTGGCGGAGGCCGTCGTGATCGGGCTGACGGCGTCAATCGTCGGAACGCTGATGGGGATCCAGGGCGCGTGGGCGGGCGTGCGGATCTACGAGCTCCTCATCGGGCTCATCATGGAGATGCACCTGCCGCTGTTGCCCACACTCGCCGGGTGGTGCGCGGTGTTCTTCTTCACGATCGGGGCGGCCGTGCCCGCGGTGGTCCGCCTGAACCGCCAGCGGACCCGGGAACTGCTCGCGTCAACCAAGGGTTAGACACGGCTCCAGATCAGGTGCTCGGAAGGCGGCGCATGGGAGGCGGGCGGTCGTCATCGCCCGGCGCTCTCGGCTCGTTCCACGCCGTGCCCGGCACGACGAAGGGCACCGAGTACCGCACGCCCCTGATCGGTGATCCGGTGGGTGTCGTCGCTCTGGACGTACTCAATGATGCCCCGGCCCGCGAGGTTCCGGCGGACGACGGTCCAGTCATCGCCGTACGCGAGCCAGAGGATGTCCTCGAACCGACGGGGGTCCTTGTTCGCGAGGGCAAAGAGCGAACTGGAGAGCACTTCTCGTTGGGTCAGTCCTGCGACCATCTCATCCTCCGGTGGCATCGGCTGCCGATCGATTCCTCCCCAGCGTTCGGTTCCGCCGCGCGCGCACGGCTCGGTCACAGACGATCGGCCCCAACGCCGATCGCAACAATAAGAAACGGCGGGCCCGCGGACGCGATATCGCGTCGTACGCGTCCCAGAACGGCGTGGAGGGGGGATCTCGCCGTCCCGGAGGCAGCCCGCCGCCTCCCAAGGGGTCTCAGGAGGGCCGTTTGGCCCCCACGGATTTCAATACGTAATTCCGGGTGTCGGGTCGCATCGGTTCTGGAATTTTTTCTGTATCGCATCGTTGAAGTACAGGAGCGAAAGGGCCGCGCCGCTCACCGATCACGGATATCGGCCGCGGACAATTCCGACTCTGGGGGTCATCTACCATCCGCGATGCATGCCGAAACGGAGCACCGGTTCAAAGTCGTCAGCGGGTTCGAGCCCAAGGGCGATCAGCCCGCGGCGATCGAGGGGTTGATTGACCGAATCCGGGGCGGGCAGCGCCACGCCTGCCTGCTCGGGGCGACCGGCACCGGCAAAACCTTCACCATGGCGCACACGATCGAGCGCCTCCAGAAGCCGACGCTGATCATCAGCCACAACAAAACGCTCGCGGCCCAGCTCTACGAGGAACTCCGCGAGTTCTTCCCGAACAACTCCGTCAACTACTTCGTGTCCTACTACGACTACTACCAGCCCGAAGCGTACATCCCGGCCCGGGACATTTTCATCGAGAAGGACGCGAGCCGGAACGATGATCTCGACCAGCTCCGTCTCGCGAGCACAAGCAATCTTCTGAGCCGGCGGGACACGATCGTCGTGGCGAGCGTCTCGTGCATCTTCGGGCTCGGGTCGCCCAGCGCGTACTCGGAGAAAGTGCTGACGATCACGAAGGGGAGCCCGATCCAGAGGCGGGACTTCTTCCTCGCGCTCAACGCGATGCAGTACCAGCGGAGCGACATCGAGTTCAAGCGGGGGCAGTACCGAGCGCGGGGGGACGCGATCGAGGTCTGGCCCGCCTACGAGAAATTCTCGGTCCGCATCGAATTATTCGGCGATGAGATCGACCGGGTGGACCTTGTGAACCCGACGAGCGGTGAGTTGCTCGCGGAAGAGAAGCAATTCTTCCTGTTCCCGGCTGTGCACTACGTGATGCCCGAGGAGCAGCTGCAGACGGCCGTAAAGGGCATTCGCGAGGAGATGGATAAGCAGGTGATGAAGTTCCGTGCGGACGGCAAACTGCTCGAGGCGCAGCGGCTGCTGGCGCGCACGAAGTACGACCTCGAGATGATCGAGGAGGTCGGGTTCTGCAACGGGATCGAGAACTACAGCCGGTACATGGACGGTCGCGCGCCGGGCGAACGGCCCTTCACGCTCTTGGACTATTTCGACTATGCGCCGGCGTCCGCCGACACCACCGCGAGGGAGAACGCCCTCCGGTCGGTGAGCGAGGGAATCGGGCGGGACGTCGAAGAGGACGAGCGACGCTATGGCATCACCCGCGAGAACGCGGGCGATTGGCTGCTGATCATCGACGAGAGCCATGTCACGCTCCCCCAGGTCCGCGCGATGTTCAACGGTGACAAGGCACGCAAGACCGTGCTCGTCGACCACGGCTTCCGCCTCCCCAGCGCGCTCGACAACCGCCCGCTCACCTTCGACGAGTTCGAGGCGATGGTGCCCAACGTCGTCTACGTCTCCGCGACGCCCAGCGCGTACGAACTCGAGAAGACAGGCGGCGACATCGTCGAACAGGTCATCCGCCCGACGGGCCTGCTCGATCCTGTGATCGAGATCCGCCCCGCCAGGGGGCAGGTGCCCGACCTGCTCGAGCAGTGCAGGACGCGGATCGAGATGGGCGACCGCGTCCTCGTCACCGCGCTCACCAAACGTCTCTGCGAGGACCTGACCAAGTACCTCAACGACCAGGGCATCCGCGTCCGCTACCTGCACAGCGAGATCGAGACACTCGAACGCGTCGAGATCATCACCGACCTGCGAGCGGGCGAGTTCGACGTGCTGGTGGGCGTGAACCTGCTGCGCGAGGGCCTCGACATGCCCGAGGTCAGCATGGTCTGCGTGCTCGACGCCGACAAGGAGGGCTTCCTGCGTAACGCGACCAGCCTGATCCAGACGATGGGACGGGCGGCCCGGAACGAGCGGGCGAAGGTGATCCTCTACGCCGACGCGATGACGCCCTCGATGTCGATCGCGATCGAGGAAACCGAGCGGCGGCGCACCAAGCAGATCGAATACAACGAGCAGCACGGCATCGTCCCCAAGACGATCGTCAAGGGCATCCGCCGGGGGATCGAGTCGGAACTCAAGGCCCGCCGGCAGGCGCGCGAGTCGGCCGAGACCAACGAGAAGCCCGTGGACGCCCGGGTGCTCGCGGGTGAGCTCGAGGCCGACATGCTGGAGGCTGCCGAGTCGTTCCAGTTCGAGAAAGCTGCGAAACTGCGGGACCAGATGCTGCGGGTGCGTGAGATCATCGACGCGGAGGTGGCGTTGATGGACGCCGAGGGCGTCCAAGATGCGTCCGAGCAGCCTGTCATGGTCAAGCGGAGCGAGGTGGAGAAGGCGATCGGGGGGAAGAGCACAGGATCCAAGGGGAAGAAGAAGGGGCGGAAGAAGTCGAAGACGGGGAAAGCGGGGAGTTGAACCCCTCGACCCCTGCCTAGGGTCCCCCATGGCGACAACGCCCCCCCACCTCCGCAACACCTCCGGCTCATCGTTCAGCCAGCGTCTTGGCTATTTCCTCACCGGCACCGCGATCGGGCTCATCGCGCTCGGGTTCCTGGTGAGCAGCCGGCAGCGGGCGGCCCAGCAGGCCACCGCCGAGCGCGACGCCGAGCAGCGGCGTGCCGAGGTCGAGGCCCGGGACGGGGCGGACGGCGGGGAATCGGGACACGAAATCAACTCCGACGGCCCCTGATCGACGCTACGGCGAGGCCTTCCCGCATCCTCTCGCGATGATCAGCGAACGCCATCCACGCGATCCCCCTGGCCGAGCGTTCGTTCGGCCGACCCGCCGCGAGTACGATCCGCCCCCGGAACACGGAGCAGAGACCGAGATGCCCAACGCCCCCGCGCGCCGTTCGCCGCCGAAGAAGAAAACCACGCGGAAATCCGCGACAGCAATCGAGCCCAAGCCCATGGCGATCCAGCGCAGTGCCGATGCCGAGCGGGTGATCCGTGTCCGCGGCGCGAAAGAACACAATCTCAAAGACGTCGATCTCACGCTCCCCCGCGACCGCCTGATCGTCATGACCGGGCTCTCGGGGTCGGGCAAGTCGTCGCTCGCCTTCGACACGATCTTCGCCGAGGGGCAGCGGAAGTACATGGAATCGCTGTCGGCCTACGCCCGGCAGTTCCTCGACCAACTCAAGAAGCCCGACGTCGAGGAGATCGAGGGCATCCCCCCCACCATCGCAATCGAGCAGCGGTCCGCGTCGCACAACCCGCGGTCGACCGTCGCGACGACGACGGAGATCTACGACTACCTCCGCCTCCTCTACGCCCGCTGCGGCACGCCCCGGAGTTGGGCACCAACAAAGACGAAGAAGGACGGCACCGTCCTCGCCCGATCGGGCACGCTCATCGAGGCGAGCAGCGCGAGTCAGATCGTCGATCACATCTCCGCGTACGACGAGGGCACCCGCCTCATGGTCCTCGCCCCGGTCATCCGCGGGAAGAAGGGGCACCACAAAGAAGCCGTCGAGGAGTACTTCAGGGACGGCTGGGGACGCGTCCGCGTCAACGGCGACCTCGTCGATCTGCGTGAAGCCCTGAAAGAAGGCGGCGATGACCCGCTCGGCCTGCACCGCTACAAGAAGCACACCATCGAGGTCGTCGTGGACCGCATCGTCGTCCGCGATGACGCGAGGCAGAGGCTGGCCGAGTCCGTCGAGGCCGCGCTCCGGCTGGGTGAGGGCACGCTTGTTGTCGCGATCAACGATCCCGACAATCAGGAGATCTGGACCGACCACACATTCTCTGAGAAGTTCGCCGACCCGGACAACCCCGAGGTTGCACTCGACGAGCTGTCGCCCCGGCTCTTCTCGTTCAACTCGCCCTATGGCGCGTGCCAGACCTGCCATGGTCTGGGTGCAATTCTTGAATTCACCGAGGACCTGGTCGTCCCCGATGCCGGCAGGGCGATCTCGAAGGGCGGCATCGCCCCCTGGAAGAAGAACGGGCCGGGCGGGATGGTCTACCCCAAGTACCTCCGCCGGTTCTGCCGTATCTTCGGCGTGCACGGCTCGACACCCATGGGCGAGCTCGAGCCTCCCATCCGCCAGATGCTCCTCCACGGCACCACCGCGGAGCAGGAAGCCGAACTCGGCGTCTCGTGGGACGGTGTCCTCCCCATGCTCAGCGCGTGGTTCGAGAAGACCGAGTCCACCTGGGTCAAGGACCACCTCCACACCTTCCAACGCGAGCAGGCCTGCCCCACCTGCCACGGCGACCGCCTCCGCATCTCGTCGCTCCATGTCCTGCTCGAATCGACACACAAGGCCGAGACAGGCCGGGCGTTCGGCGACACCGTCATCGGGCGCCCCAAGAACGACGGCTCCATCCTCAACATCAGCGAGCTGAGCAAGCTCAACATCAACGACGCGATCGCGTTTGTCGATGGGCTGAAGCTCACGAAAGAGCAAGAGCAGATCGCCGAGCCGATCCTGCGTGAAGTCGGCAACCGCCTGCGTTTTCTCACAAGCGTTGGGCTCGATTATCTCTCGCTCGACCGCCGGACCGCGACGCTCTCAGGAGGCGAGGCACAACGCATCCGCCTGGCGACCCAAGTCGGCTCGGGCCTCGTCGGCGCGTGCTACGTCCTCGACGAGCCCACCATCGGCCTGCACGAACGCGACAACGACCGGCTCATCAGGACCCTCCGCCACCTGACCGACATCGGCAACACCGTCCTCGTCGTCGAGCACGACGAGGACATGATCCGGTCCGCCGACCACGTCGTCGATATCGGCCCAGGCCCGGGCGTCCACGGCGGGCGGGTCGTCGCCCAGGGCACCGTCAAGGACATCTGCGCGACCGAGGGGAGCCTCACGGGGGATTACCTCGCGGGCCGCCGCTCGATAGAGGTGCCCAAGAAACGGCGGGCGCTCAACGAGAAGAACGCCGTGACCGTGAAGGGCGCCAGGCACAACAACCTTAAGAAAGTCGATGCGGCCTTCCCGGTCGGCGGGTTCACCTGCGTCACCGGGGTGTCGGGATCGGGCAAGTCCACGCTCGTCAACGAGATCCTCCTCAAGGCCGTCAAGCAGCACCTGCACGGCTCCAAAGATCGTCCCGGCGAGCACACCCGTATCAACGGGCTGCAACGCATCGACCGCATCATCGAGGTCGATCAGTCGCCCATCGGCCGGACGCCTCGCTCCAACCCCGCGACCTACACCGGCATCTTCGACGACATCCGCAAGGTCTTCACCCAGACCAAGGAATCAAAGATCCGGGGATATCAGCCGGGGCGGTTCTCGTTCAACGTACCCGCGACGCGAGGCGGCAAGGCGGGGAGCGGGGGCCGCTGCGAGGCCTGCCAGGGGCAGGGGCTCAAGAAGATCGAGATGCACTTCCTGCCCGATGTCTACGTGACCTGCGAGGTCTGCGACGGGAAGCGGTACAACCGCGAGACGCTGCAGGTGACGTATCGGGGCAAGAACATCGCCGATGTGCTCGACATGACCGTCGAGGAGTCCTGCGAGTTTTTCGAGAACCACCCCAAGATCCTTCGGTTCACAACCTGCCTGCGCAACGTGGGCCTCGACTACATCAAACTCGGGCAGCCCAGCACGACGCTTTCGGGCGGCGAGGCTCAACGCGTCAAGCTCGCCACCGAGCTCGGCAAGGGCACGCGCTACGACGGGACCCCGAGCGCCGAGCACACGCTCTATGTCCTTGACGAGCCGACGACGGGATTGCACTTCGAGGACATCCGCAAACTGCTCGAGGTTCTCAACCGCCTGGCCGACGCGAACAACACGCTGGTCGTCATCGAACACAACCTCGACGTGATCAAGTCCGCCGATTGGCTGATCGACATGGGGCCCGAGGGCGGCGACGGCGGCGGGACGGTGGTGGCCAGCGGCACCCCCGAGCAGGTCGCGAAGGTGAAGGCGAGCCATACGGGGCGGTATCTGAAAAAAATGCTCTGATCGACCAACGCTCATATCATCGCGTGGTGCGAAAGCAAACTGGCGATCTTGAGGGCTGGATCTCGCTCGAAGGCGGTGTCATTCGCCACATATCGGATTCGTGCGGCGTCTGGCAACTCTCTGTCGAAGACATTCTTCTCATCGCCGAGGAAACCGACGAGAGCGGACCTTATGGCGAAGACTGGCGTATCGTGTTCGCTGCGTCGACGCCTGTTTTCCACGCCGCTTCAATTTCGGCAGACGGAATGATGGCGGTGCTCGCAGAACTCGCAAGCGGGCTCGGCGTCGAACTCGTACCGGAGCTTGCCGCGTCGACCACGTTCGCCAGCCGAATCCTGTACCCGACGTCGTCGTCTGGCGCCCCCCTGTACGACTATTTAGAGAAGAAGACTTGGCGCGAATGGATCTGGCCCGCTCCGGTCCGCACAGAACTGACGGATCATGCGAAAGAGATCCTCCAGCTCCCGGCATCGAAGCGGCAGGTTCGAGACTGATCGTTGCCGCCTAATCCACCAGCACACTCACCCACGCCTTGCTCGAAAACGAGATCCCGAAGACCTTCACAGTCTGCCCGCTCTCCTCGGCGACAATCCCGGGATGGTCGGCCGTCGAGCCGGGTTCGGTTGAGAGCGCCACCCACGCCCGACGCGTCCGTGTGATTGTCGCCGGGCCGATCTGGAACGAGCTCTCGCTCGCGAACACGAACGCCTCGAAGTCGCCCGCCGGCGTGCGCACGGCCTGCATCCCCAGCCCGGTCACCGTGATCGAGCCCTCGCCCTTCCCCGTTCCGAAGCGCGGACCGACCGCGTCCACCGTGAACGGGCGTTCGACCGATTCGCCGGCCTTCAGCGACGCGGGGAGGAAGAGCGACGCAGGATCAAAGGTGCTCTCGATCTTGCTCGCCGCGTTGAAACGGACGACGACATCGCCCCCGTCTCCGCGCGCGAGGACCGTCCGCGACGCGAAGTCGGGCGCCGCGTCGTCCCCCTCGGGCGTTCGCACGACCTCGACGGTCCCGTCCTCAAGAAGCCTGATCGTGCGCACAACGGTGACCGGCTCGTCTCCCTCCGCGTCGTTGACAAGGAACCGATCACTGCGATCGCCGGCCGGCCAAAACACAGCGGACGCAATCGAGCCCGAGTCATCGAGCGGGCCTGTGAGGATGCCGGATTCGCGGGCCGTGAACACCACCGATTCCTGTGCTATGTCCCCGGCGTCGCCCGAATCGGCCAACGCCCCGTCGACCGGGAGCGCTGCGACGGTTTCGTCACCGTACTCGATCCTCGCGAGCGTCCGGCAGCCGTAGACACCCGCGACAATCAACACGAGCGACGCCACGCCGCCGAGCAGGAGGATCGATCGACGAAATGACTTCGGCGTAGTCGGGTGGGTGGGCATGCAAGCAGCGTAGCGATTCCGATTCCCCGAACTATCGCGTTCGGCTACATCCACCCGCACTTTTCAGACCCTTCCCGCGCACCCCCTTCGGCGAACGGATAGCGTGCAGGAATGAGTGCAAACGACAGCAACCCGACCCTCGACCCGATCTCCAACCGGATTGCCAGGATCAAGGCCGGCAACGACCCGCAGGCCCTGGGACGGCTACGAACCGGCTGGGCGATCCTGTCCAACCAGCAGCCCGATGGGGTGACGGGGTGCTGCATGCTTCTCCCGGATCTGCCCGAGGACCTGCTCGCGGGGAGCGAGTGCGGGGCAACGCCGGGACACCTGAACGATCTGCCGGGCCCGGCGCGGGCCGCGTTTCTGACTGACGTCTGCCTCCTCGGCGACGTCATCACGGCTGCGACGGAGTGCGAGCGTCTGAACTACCTGATCCTGTGCAACCAAGTGCCCGTGCTGCACGCGCACATCGTGCCCCGCTTCGCGGACGAGGACCCGGAGAAACGGCTCGGTGATCCGTTCGCGGTGTACGACTTCCCGAGTGCGCGACGCGCCGACGGGTTGGGTGATGACCGGGAATTGGTGGAGCGGCTGAAGGCGGCGCTGGAACGCGTCGGAGCGGGCTGAACGCTTCGTGGGTCTGACTGATTGCCGCTGCGTATCCGGGCCGCTGCGGCGCACCCGGATCCGCCGACCGATAGAACAAACCACTGGCTGCCCCTTCGGGCAACCCGTGGCTTCCGCTGCCAGATCCGGAAGATTGATTCTTCGATCTCGATCGCAGTTCGGCGATGACAGGGGCTTCGCGATTAGAGCGTAATACCCGGACCGATCAGTTCCGCCAAGGGCGGGCGGAAACGAGCCCGCCGATCCCACGCGGGGCCAGAGCCCCTGGCGTCGGGACGACGTTGCCACCGAGCGAGAACTGCGGGATGTCCCCGTTGTAGAAGCCCGATCTGTCCGACCATGTCCCGGCGGCGTCGTTCGACACCGCGACCGCGCTGTCGTCGATCGTCCATCCGAAGGAGGAGGACTCGGTGTTGTAGAAAGTCACGTTCGTCGGGGATGTTCCCGGCGCGAGAACCCCGGTCGTGTCGAAGGTGCCCACGAGGGCGTCGGGCGTCGACCCGCCGCTGGTGTAGATGATCGCCCGGTAGGACGAGGTCGGTTGGCCGTTCCCGTTGCCCACGGGGAGAGTCGCGTTGAACACCTCCACCGGGTCAGCGCCGGTCGTGAACTTCGCCGTCAAGACCGTGTTGATCGTATTGAATCCGCTGAACGCCATCGTGAACCCGGAGTACAAATCCAAGTTGGACACGAGAACGTCCGCGTGGACGACGGGTGCGACGGAGAGAACGCCGGCTGCGGCGACGATAGCTGCTGTACGGGTGTGCATGATGCTCCAACTCAGGACAGTGAATGCAGTGTCTTGTCCCGGTGCGGACCCGCGCGGGCCCACTGCCCACAGAGCGGGAGCCTCGCCGTGCGCGCTCAGTGCAAAGGAGGATTCTCTTCGTCAGAGTCGCTCCGGAGGCTCAGCGTCGGCCCGACGCCCACGCCGCGGCGGTCTCGTCCATGCCGCGGGCCCTGTAGTGCTCGATCAGCGTTCCGACGGACCGGCGCGTGGTCGGGTGGTTGTCCCCGAGTTGGGCGCGCTGCGTCGCGATGGCACCGAGAAGGAGGGGCTCGGCCAGTTTGTACCGCGCCTGCGAGGCGTACAGATCGGCTAGGTTGAGCTCGAGCCGGGTCGTGACGGAGTGCCCGGGGGGGCAGGGCCGAGCGGGCGATGCCGGTGGCCGAGTCGAGCATCTCCTCGGCACGGGCCCCGTCCCCCAGCGCCGGGACATCGATCGGCGCCTCGGTCTCGTCGTGAGCCAGCATTGCCTCGACCTTCCGGAGCACCTCCGGGTCCCTGCATTGCGAGCGGGCGAAGCCCGCCCGCTCCTGAGTCGGCAGCTGTACGCACGCCTCGAAGACCCGAGCAATTCCCGCGAACTGTTCCGGTGTTCTGCGATCCCCCGCCCCCCCAAGCACTTCGCCCTTACGCCAACTCGCTCGAAAGCCACGCCCGCGCGGTCCGCCAGATCCGAGCGGCCTGCGCGCGAGAGTTGTCCAGGGCCTCCGCCGCTTCCGCCTCGAGAAGGCCCCCGAAGAACCGAAGCTCGACCAGGCGGGCCATGCGCTCATCGAGCGCCTCGAGCCTGGTGATCGCCTCTTCCATCATGAGCAGGTCTACGCCCCACTCGGGGACCTGCAGGAGAGCGCCGTCGAGGGTGATGCGGTTTCCCCCGCCGCCGCGCTTCGCCGCGGCCCGGGCCCGGGCGTGATCGACGAGCACCTGACGCATCACCTTCGAGGCGAGACGGAAGAAATGAACCCTCCCCCGCATGCCGTCCGCCGGCGACTCGGCGAGCCGAACGTACGCCTCGTTCACGAGCGCTGTCGGCTGGAGCGTGTGCCCCGCACGATCTTCTCGGAGATGCGTCGAGGCGAGCCGGCGCAGCTCGCCGTACACCTTTGGCATCAGTTCCCGCATCGCGGCGTCGTTACTTCTGCCGAGTTCGTCGAGTAGACGCGTAATGCTGCGATCGTCCATGGTCTTTTCCAACAAGCCTGTCCGACGCGTCACCGCGCCGCCCCCGGCACCAGGCCGGATGCCGCGGAGAACGAAACTACCCCTGCGGGGGGAGACGCCACGCGTGCATCCCCCGCCGACGCCACACCGGACGCATTCAACCACCCGCCCACGCCCGTTCGGACGCACGCGCCGCACCGAAGGTGCCATGTGCTATGGGTGCGGTGCACCGGGGGTGCAATGCACCGGGGATCAGGCGTCACACCCGTATCGCGGTGTGACGGCTCGCTGCGTCGCACCGTATCAAATGAGGGCGAGCCGGGGCCATCTCGCGGTGCTGGGTCAGGCCAAGAGCGGGGACGCCCAATCCGTACCCCGGGGAGTGGTGCCCCCTCAGCGCCCGATGTGGATCTCCGGCGATGCGGCGTGCGCGGTGTGCGGCCGAACTGATGCGGCGCGTCCGGGGAGAATCGCGACCATCGCGATCGGGGCGAATGCCAGAACCGACGAACGCTCAGCAATCAGAGCCTGGTGCGACAATGGCCGTTCGTGTTCTGCGCTCCACCATCCGAAGACAGAACGCAACGGGTGCTCGCTCCCGTCGGGGCCGGCGGCTTGGCAGAGTGCTCGCCACGGCGAGAGCCGGTGCCTTCGATGCGCACTGCAACATCCTTGAAAGTCTCGGGAAAGAGCTGGACTCGCGTGTCGGCCGGGGCTCTAGGCGGCCCTGCGGCGGCGGAGGATGCCCCCCGCAAGGATGAGCGACAGCAGCGTCGGCGTCGTGGGTACCGCCGTCGCTTCGAGCGTGCTGCCCAACGAGATCGGCGCGCCGGTGACATCGCGGATGTCCGCGGTCAGCAGCATCGATGCGGAGGTCAGCGTGCCGTAGACCTGGATGTCGCCGAACCCGGCGGCGTTTGACGCGGTGATCATCAGCGAGCCATCCGCGGCGTACGAGACCGCGAGCGTGGGGGTCGCGAAGAAATCGCCCCCGGTGTTGAAGATCACGTCGCCGTCAAGATCGGGCATCTCGACATTCATGACGTCGATGAGCCCCGAGGCGTTGACGGCGAGGTCGATCGAAAATGATGGGAGCGGCCCGCCCCCCGGGTTGCCCCCGAGCACCATGGACCAAGTGGCGGTCTCACCTCCGGGAGGGCCCGACAATGCCGTGGTGAAGGAGAGCGAACCGCCCACCGGATCGCCCATGCCATCGGTGAAGTTCGGATCGACCCACGTTCCTTCATACCCGGCGGCGAGGTCGAAGACAGTCATCCCGCCCAAAGCCGGGGCAGCAAGACCGGCGAGCGCGGCCGCGATCGGAACGACTTTCATCTGGATTTCCCCTCTGATTTCCGGCGAGCCGCGCGAGCGATCCGGTCGGGAGCCTCGATTCCCACCATGTCACAATGCGCACAAACCCTGCATCCGCTAGCGAATTGCGTACTTTCCGGTGCACAAAATCGTCCTGAACGAGCAGAGCGACGGCGACCCGCGACACGAGATTCGCCTATTCTGGGCGTTGAGAGTGAACGACACACCACGGAGGGTGTATGGCTAGGAAGTCGGGCAAAAAGGCCAACGCGGAGTCGATGGCCGCCAAGCAGCGCGATATCTCGGTGTCCGAGTTTTTCGCCAAGAACCGCCACCTGCTGGGGTTCGACAACCCGCGCAAGGCGCTGCTCACCACGATCAAGGAAGCGGTCGACAACGCCCTCGACGCGTGCGAGGAGGCGGAGATCCTCCCTGATATTGAGGTCAAGATCGAGGCGCTGACGCCCGTGAGCGCGGCAGCGAAGTCCGCGAAGTACCGCATCACCATCCTCGACAACGGACCGGGTATCGTCCGCAAGCAGGTGGAGAACATCTTCGGGCGCTTGCTGTACGGGTCGAAGTTCCATCGTTTGAAGATGAGCCGGGGTCAGCAGGGCATCGGCATCTCGGCGGCGGGCATGTACGGCCTGATGACCACAGGGCGGCCCATGGTCATCACCACCAAGCCCAACAAGAGCAAGCCGGCGCACCATCTCGAACTCGCGATGGACACCTCCAAGAACAAGCCCGAGGTGACGATCGATATCGAGACCGACGATTTCCCCGAGACATCGAGCGGCACCGGCACACGAGTTGTCATCGAACTCGAGGGCAAGTACGTCCGAGGCAAGGCGAGCGTCGAGGCCTACCTCGAACAGACGGCGATCGCGAACCCGCACGCGGCGATCACGTTCATTCCCCCGGACAAAGCCGGCGAGGACCCGACGCTGGAGAGCGCGGGGGACGAGGCACCGAAGACATCGAATGAAACCGAAGACATTGGCGGGACGCCTGTGGCAGACGGGGACGGAAACTCATCCGCCTCGTTCGAACGCACAACGGAGCTCGCCGATCGGATCGTCTACCCGCGGGCCGTGGATGAGAACCCACCCGAGACGCAGGAGATCAAGCCGCACCCCTACGGAGTCGAGCTCGGCAACTTCCTGCGGATGCTCAAGAACACCGAGGAGAAGCAGCTCGGGGGATTCTTCAAACGCGAGTTCTGTCGTGTGACACCCGCCGTCGTCGGCGCGATCACCAAAGAGGCGAGCGTCAAAGGCAAGACGTTCAGCGGGCAGACCTGGGTCAAGAACCTCGACCACGAGGCGGCCGAGAAGATCTACCGGGCGCTGCAGGAGACCAAGCTCCGCAGCCCCCCCACCGATTGCCTCGCGCCCATCGGCGTGCGCACGATGCTGGCGGGCATGCTCAAGGGCGTAAAGGCGGAGTTCTACGCCGCGAGCACGCGATCGCCGGCCGTGTACCGCGGCAACCCGTTCCAGATCGAGGCGGCGATCGGGTTCGGCGGGGATCTCCCGGGCGACCAGCCCGCCCGCGTCATCCGCTTCGCCAACCGCGTGCCGCTGCTCTATCAGCAGTCGGCGTGCAGCGCGTTCAAGAGCGTGACCGAGACCTCGTGGAAGAACTATGGAATGAGTCAGCCGAGGGGGTCCGCCCCCGTCGGGCCGCTGGTCATCATGATCCACATGGCGAGCGTGTGGGTGCCGTTCACGAGCGAGAGCAAGGAAGCGATCGCGGACTACGACGAGATCCGCAAGGAGATGCGGCTCGCGCTCCAGGAGTGCGGCCGCAAGCTCGGGACCTACATCCGCCGGCGCCAACGCATGAAGCGCGAAGGGCAGAAGCGGGATGTCTTCGAGCGCTACATCGGCGAGATCAGCAAGGCGTGCGAGGCGATCACCGGCGCGGACGCTGCGGAGTTGTACGAATCGCTGATGAAGCAGGCGAAGCGGCGGACCGAGATCGCCGACGCGGTGCTGGACGAGGACGGCAAGATCGTGAGTTTCGGCGACGGCAACGGCCGGCTGGACAGTGACGACGGGGTGATCATCGTCGGGGACGACGGGCCGAGCGGCACGCCCGGGGGCGGGTCGTCTGCGAAGAAGGCATCGAACGCGAAAGAGCCCCCCGCGCGAGCGGGGGGAGCGGGGAGTTCGAACGCAAAGGGCGCGAAGGGCCCCGAGGAGGATGGCGATGCGGGGTCCCCTCGCTCGCGCGAGGGGCTCTCTGGGGCGGTTGAGTCGAAGCCGAAGACGAAGGTTGCCAAGAAGAAGGTGAAAAAGAAGGTTCGGAAGAAGCGGACGCCGGAGGCGGCTGGGTTGTTTGAAGGCTGATGCCCTCCGCGCCCAAGTCTAGTTTCCTAGACCGGCCCATCACTATGGATATACAAATCTCACTCAAGACCGCTGAACAACTCCTCCATGAGGGCAAGGAGGAAGAAGCTGCGGATGCGTGCTGGACAGTTATCTCTCATCCCAACGCATCAGCAACTGAGCGTGCCGAGGCTTACCTCACGCTTGGCAATATCTGCTTTCTTCTCCAGCCGGGGCACGACGGAGGACACCACGGCTTGGGCTTCTACGCGCTCGCCCTCCTCCATAATCCCGAAGAAACGTCAGCAATGGCAAATATCGCCGCAACCTTTACCAACGATGGCGATCGCCGATCTGGGCACATTGATCTTGCGCTGGCCAAGCGATTTGAATGGGCAGAGAACAAGCTTGACCAGAGGACACAAGAGTCATCAGATACTGAACTCTGATGACATGATTGACGAGTAGTCATGGCAAAAAAAACCACCAAGAAACCCGCCGGCAAGAAGAAGTCGACCAAGAAGGCTGGGACGAAGTCCGCCGCCGGGTCCGGCCGTGCGACCGCCGTCATGCGCGAACGGCACTCGTCGTGGGACAAACGCGACGAAAAGACTGCCGAGTCCATCCGGGGGATGACCGACGGCATCGTCAAATCAGCCCTCGCCGGGCGGGAGCCCAAGGTCGAAGTCCCGACGCGGTCGAGCGCGAACACGAAGTGGAACAAGAGCCGGGGCATCCTGCAGATGGGCGGCGCGACGAACACGCGTCAGCTGTTCAATCTGGGGCAGGCCCGGAAGTTCATGCAGACGCTGCTGCACGGGCAGGGCATCAATGAGCTCATCGAGGCGAAGAAGACGCTCAGCCTTCGCGGGATGTACTACAAGGGTCTGCACACGATCCAGGGCACCGGGGGCAAGGGCAAGGCGGGCGAGAAGACCTTCGACGACCAGACCGAATCGGACGGCATCCTCGAGGACATGGAGGTCACGCTCGGAGCGCTGCGTGAGGAGCTGCACGTCTTCGCGAAGAAGCGTGGGACGATGGTCGGCAACATCACCGTGATCGACAACGGGGACGAGATCAACTGCCGGCGGATGGGCACAGGGGGGTACGCCGTGCCCAGCATCTGCGAGCCGGAAGTGCTGCAGTTCAAAGACGTCGAGGCCGACTTCGTGCTGCACGTCGAGAAGGACACCGTCTGGCAGCGGTTCAACGAGGACCGCTTCTGGGAACAGCACAACTGCATCCTGACGGAAGGCTCGGGCCAGCCCCCCCGGGGCGTGCGCCGGATGCTGCACCGCCTGAACAAAGAGCACGGCCTGCCGATCATCTGCCTGCTCGATTGCGACCCCTGGGGGCACTACATCTAC
>DDFO01000062.1:29639-30379 GCA_002337215.1 Phycisphaerales bacterium UBA1926
ACCCCTGGGGGCACTACATCTACAGCGTCATCAAGCAGGGCTCGATCAGCCTCGCGTTCGAGAGCGAACGGCTCGCGATCCCCGACGCGAAGTTCCTCGGGATCCGCTCAAAAGATTACAAGGCGTGCGACCTGAGCGACGATGTCCAGATCGATCTCAACGAGCGCGACATCACACGCGCCAAGCAGATCATGAACTACCCGTGGTTCAAGGAACGCCAGCAATGGCAGCGTGAGATCAAGAAGATGCTCGACAACGGGTTCAAGATGGAAGTCGAATCGCTGATCACCAAGGACATCTCCTACGTCACCGAGGTCTATGTACCCGAGCGGTTGAAGGCGGAGGATTGGCTGAGCTAACCGGGTGATCGGCGGAACCACCGCACGACGGTTCACGAACGGGACTGGGACGCGTCGGACGTCCGATCATCAGTCGCTGACTGTTTGGTGCCCGACGCGTTGGTCCGAATCCATGCTGCCAGGCCCAAACATTGTAAAAACAAACTAAAAACGAGGCGATTGACGGGTTGTTCAACCGCCCTAACTCACTGATTCCACACGTGTTGGGCCTACCATCGGCTCACTTATGAAGGGCATCGGGAAAACGTGCGGCGACCACGCACGATTCCGAACGCCCGACCACCAGAAGAGAGATGTCCCGCCCGGGAACCCGAGCGGGTTGGAGATTCAAACATGAAGCATTCCGCCCTTGTGTCCGCCGCCATCGCCCTTGTCGTTTCG
>DDFO01000062.1:30434-42381 GCA_002337215.1 Phycisphaerales bacterium UBA1926
CCATCGCCCTTGTCGTTTCGGCCGGGTCCGTTCTCGCGTCCGACGGCCTCCGCGTCGCGTGCTGGAACATCACCAACTACGGCGGGGGCAACACCGTCAACCTGCAGAACGTCGTCTACGGCGAATTCAACGGAAACCAGTTCGCCCCCGACGTGATCCTCCTCCAGGAGATCGAGACCTCGGGTGCACTCGCTCAGATCGTCAGCGCGCTGAACGCCGCCGCTGGCTCACCCGGCGACTGGACCAGCGGGCAGTTCTTCCCCGGCGGGGGCGGCGGGATCAACACCGCGCTGGTCTACCGGGCCGGGGCAGCCGACCTCGTGGGCTCGACGCTCGTCGCGCCCGCGGGCGGCACGGGCAGCCACCCGCGGAACATCGTCCGCTACGACCTCCGCGTCGAGGGGTACCTCGCCGAAGAGACGGTGATGGCGCTCTACCCGGTCCACATGAAGGCGGGTTCGGGCAGCAGCGATCAGGCCCGCCGTCTGATCGAATCCCAGAAGATCCGCGACGATGCCGAAACCCTCCCGGCGGGCCGGCACATCATCGTGGGCGGCGACTTCAACATCCAGAGTTCGTCGCAGAGCGCCTACCAGGAACTCACGGGTTTCCAGGCGAACAACAACGGGCGTGTCTTCGATCCGATCAACGCGCCCGGCTCGTGGAACAACAGCTTCACCTACCGCATGATCCACACGCAGGACCCCGTCGGCGGGGGCGGGATGGACGACCGCCTCGATCAACTGCTCCTCTCGAGCGGCCTGGGCGATGGCATCGGGCTCGATTATGTCGGGCTGTTCCAGACGCCCTGGAACCTCAACACGCCGACCGATCCGAACCATTCCTACCGCTGCTGGGGCAACGACGGGACGTCGTACAACGTGCGCATGACGACGACCGGCAACACGATGGTCGGCCCGTCGATCGCCAATTCGATCATCAGCCTCGCGGGCAACACCGGGCACTGCCCGGTCTACTTCGACATGGTCGTGCCCGCGAAGGTCGGCGTCTCGACCGGCGTGATCGACTTCGGAACCGTGACCCAGGGTGACAGCGCGATCGCCAACATCCAGGTATCCAACGCGGGCGATGTCAGCGTCTGGGGTGCGGGTGGCATCCAGGACCTCGAGTACGAGTTCGTGACCACCGGCGCGCTCTCCGCGGCGACCGGGACCTACTTCGATGAAGCGGGCGGCGCGGGCAACCCGCACCCGATCCTGGCCGACACATCGGTGATCGGCCCGATTACGGGCAGCGTGGTCATCATGTCCAACGACCCGGATGTCCCCTCGTTCGAGTTCACGATCTCGGGTGATATCATCGCCGCGTCCTGCCCGGCGGACCTCGCCGAGCCCTTCGGCGTGCTCGACCTCGCCGACATCGGCGCGTTCACGTCGGGCTTCCTGGCGCAGTCGGCGATCGCCGACCTTGCCGAGCCGATCGGCGTCTTTGATCTCGCCGATATCAACGTGTTTGTTGGTTCCTTCACGGCGGGTTGCCCCTGATCTCCCGACCGTCAGGTCCGGAAACTGGCGAGAATCGCCCGAGTTTGGTGCATCCGAGGCCCGGAGCCGACGGTATCAACCGATAGCCGATTCCGGCACGTGTTGGTCGGTTCGTAGTTCTCGGGCCGACGTGACGCGCTTACACTACGGACGAGATCGGGCCCGACGCCGCGCCGGAATGGAGCGACCGAGCCCCGACATCATGACCCGCGAGAGATTCGACCGCGACCGAACACAGGAGACTCTGCCGTGCATCCGACGCCCCTTTGCCGTCTGACCTCGCTGCTCTCTCTGCTGCTCGTGGGCATCGGCACCGCCGTCGCCCAGTTGCCCCCGCCCCCCGCCAACCCGGTGGTCGTGCCGCGCGGGCTCGGCGAGATCAAGTTCGACAGCACGCTCTACGACTTCGGCGATATCTGGGACCACGAGAAGGCCGAGCACAAGTTCAGGTTCACCAACGTGGGCTCCGAGACGCTCGTCGTGACCGATGTCCGTTCGACGTGCGGCTGCACCGTCCCCGAACTCCTCAAAAAGCAGTACGAACCGGGGGAGAGCGGTGAAATCACCGTAATCTTCAACCCCGAGAACCGCGTGAACAGCCAGCGGAAGACGATCAACGTCACGACCGACAGCCGCTCGACGCCGCGGGCCGCCCTCACGATCACCGCGAATGTGACCAAGGTGCTCGATATCCAGCCTCGGATCGCGAATCTCGGCCGGGTCTTCAAGGGTGAAGAGAAGGGCTTGAAGATCAACATCCTCGGCAAGCAGGAGGGTTTCAAGGCCGTCCCCGCCGAGAAGCAGCCCGCGGATACCCAGAAGTTCTTCACGCTTGAGTTCGTTGAATCAGGTCAGGTCGATATCAACGGCGAGACGGTGCCCCGCTCGACTCTCCGCGTCGCACTGAAGCCGGGGCTCCCCGTCGGACGCCACTCTGCCGACCTGCTCATCGAGACCAATGACTCCCGCCGCCCCGAGGTGTCGCTCCGCGCAACGGTCACCGTCGTCGGCGATCTCCAGGCTCGCCCGCCCCGCTTCGCGCTCGGCCGGCTCAGCCCCGAGGCCGACTTCGAGGCCGAGGTCGTGCTCGTCAACCGTGTCGCCGACCCGTTCAAGATCACCAAGATCGAGGTCGGCCCTGAACTCGACGGCGTGACGGTGACTCACGAGCCGGTGCTCGAGGGCCAGCACGACGCGTACAAGATCGTCGTGAAGGGTGTCGCCCCGACCGACCAGACCCGCATCCTGGGCAACATCACCGTCCATACGGACATGGAAGGCGAGGAACTGTTCGAACTGCCGGTCTACGGCTTCGTGTCCGGCAACCCGCAGATCGGCATGGCGACGCCTCGGCCCGCCGCGCCCGCACGGAGCGGCTCGGGTGGCTAAATCCGCGATCCCCGTCCAGATCCTCGCGATCGTTGGGGCAGCCACGCTGCTCGCCGGCGTGCACTCTCTGATTGTCCCGGTCACCCTGACACGTGAGAAGACCGGGTTTGTTGTTCCTGCCGGGGCCCAGCAGCCGGCCGATCAGTCAACTGGTTCGACCGCGGAAGCTCCAGCCCCCTCCGCCGCCGATCCGGCTGCGGTTGAGGATGCTCTGGCTCAGACTGGTGATGGCGTTGGCGGGAACGCATCGGCGTCGTCCGGCGATGGCAAGATCAGCCTCGCCGAAGCGACCAAGCTGCACGAACTCGCGATCACAGGGCAGGGAGTCTGGTTCCTCGACGCCCGCCGACGCGTTGATTACGACGCGGGTCGGATCGAGGGGGCGCTCTACATGGAGCACACCCACATCAGCAGCGGCGAGGGGCTCGACGAACTGATGATGTTCTCCCCCCCCGAGATGGGCGAATTGCTCGTGATCTATTGCACCGGGGGTGATTGCCAGGCGAGCGAAGACACCGCGATCCTGCTCCAGCAGGCCGGGTACACCAACATCGCGATCATGGCGGCGGGTTTCGATGAATGGGCCGCCGCGGGACTCCCGACCGGTGGCCCGACGGGAGGGCCCTGATATGGCTCACGCATCCGTCCCCTCCCGAGGCCCCGGGTGGATCGAGTCCATTCTCGCGCTGCTGCCCGCTCGGCTCGTCCTCGCGGGCGTGTTCGGCCTCG
This sequence comes from Phycisphaerales bacterium UBA1926, assembly GCA_002337215.1. GTDB lineage: Bacteria > Planctomycetota > Phycisphaerae > Phycisphaerales > UBA1924 > UBA1926. Next base: position 34,058 of record DDFO01000062.1, read on the forward strand.
CGGCCTATTTCAAGCTCAGCGATCCCCAGTCATTCGCGTTCGCGATCAAGGCGTTCGAGATCTTTGACCCAACCGAGCAGGCCCACGCCGTCAAGCTCCTCGCGTTCGCGGTCCCCTGGACCGAGGCGATCATCGCGGTGCTGCTGGTGCTGGGACTGTGGAGCAGGGCGGCGGCGGCGCTGCTGACCCTGCTGCTCGTCGGGTTCACCGGAGGGCTCCTGAGCCTGATCTGGCGGAAGATCGAGACCGAGTGCGCCTGCTTTGGGAGCCTCGAGTTCGGCTGCACTGGTCCCGTCGGCCTCTGCCATATTGCCCGAAATATGGGGCTGATCCTGCTCGGGCTTCTGGTGACCTGGCGCGGCGGTGGTCGACTGGCCCTCGATCGACGAGGCGATGCGGACCCCAGCGGAGTGGACTCAGAAGACGACGACGCCTAAGAATCCCGACCGACTTTCCCCCCGTCGCCCGGGCGTTCCCCGGGCCACACAGCCCACGACGGAGCCACAATGAGCCGATTCAACCGCTTCACGCCGACCTCCAAGCCCACCATCATCAAGACCGCCGAGAACGGCCTCGACTACGTCGATTGGAAAGAGATCGACGAACTCCGCCGGATGATGACCCCCAACGGCAAGATCTACGGCCGCAAACGCCTCAACACCACGGCCCGCCAGCAGAAGCTGATCGCTCAGGCCGTCAAGCGTGCCCGCTACATGGGCCTGCTGCCGTTCACCTCGGCGACGCTCTGATCCCCGCGCTGCCCGCAGCTCACCAATGAACTGGCAACCCGACGACAGCCCCGATGAGATCTTCTCGGGGCTGCTTTCGTGCGCACATGCCGCGGTCGGCTCAAGGACCGAGCGCATGCGCACGATCGCGGACGCGTTGTGGGAGGCCTTGTCCCCGCGCGGCGTCTCGTGGATCGGGTTCTACGAGATCGCGGGTAAAAGCAACGACCACGCCGTCGAGCCGGACTCGGCGATGCTGCTGGGCCCCCACCGCGACAAGCCCGCGTGCAGCCCGATCGGGATGCACGGCGCGTGCGGGCAGTCGTTCACCGAGCGCACAACGCTGATCGTGACCGACGTCGCACACCTCGGCGAGGGATACGTCGCGTGCGATCCGCGGGACCTCGCGGAACTCGTCATCCCGTGCTTCGACGAAAACGGAAACGCGTGGGGCGTGCTCGATGCGGACAGCTTCGAGCGGGGGTGCTTCGACGAGCGGGATGCTGGCCAGATAAAAGCAATTTTGCTGACTGCGGGATTGTCGCAGGTTCCTCACTCAGCCATCCGTGTCGTCGGGTGATCATGGTTGCTGAGTGCCTTCTGCGACGATCGGCATCAATCCAGCACTGTATCCAAGTACTTTCCATTGCCGTACGAGAACCGGTTCCATGTGTGGGATGCCGCTCTGGTCTTTCTTCCATTTCATAAGAGTTGATTCAAAGATCACATCTCTGTCTTTCTGAAAGAGCCGCACTCTCTGTTCTGTGTCACCAAATCCCGGCCCATATGTAGCCTCTCGCCAAAGTTCATCGAGTCTGTCTTGCCCCAACTCGTGCAGATACAAAGAGCCGCGCGTGTAACCCCCGTCCCACGAAATGACAAAGACCCGTCCGCCATGACGCTCGATTTTCGGCCACGGGGCGTTGTGGTCGTGAAATCCGTGCTCGTACCAGCAATCGCCCACCATGCCCGCACACTTCCATTCGTGCTGGTTCGATTGCATAAGCACGACCCAGCGGCATTGGAAAGAGCTGTTGACGAGGACGATCGCGTCTTCAAGCCCATCGCCATCGATGTCTGTTCGCTTGATGAGTGACGAGACCTTGTGCCAAGGCTTTTCGCCTCCCAATAGCCGGTCGATGAAACCAGAATCATCGTCAATGTGGAAAGATGGCACGCGCACACCGAGATCTTCCCAGATCGCACTGTTCGCAACATCTCGACGCGACCCAGTGAGCTGAGCGGCGACCCTATCGGGACTCAGCGGATGTGGAAGCGATCGACGCCATGCCGTAAATCCAAGCGTGAGGCACGACGCCGCAAGCAGAAGAATCAGGATCTTCAGCCGTGTCTTCCGCACCCAAATAGCCCCTCGCAATGAGTAGGGAGTTCTGTGCTACTCCGTATGGCGTGATTCATCACAGAGTTCGACCTTGATGGCAATATCGGCTGACAACCCAAGGAACGGAGACAACTCTGTGATTGCCAAGGTAATCAGAACGGTGCGGGGTCTTCGAACGACATCCACGCCCCGTCGAAGGGGTGCCAGAAGCCGAGTTTCTCGGCGTGGAGCAGGAGCCTCGGCGCGAGCGCGTCGTCGCCGTAGAGGCGGTCACCGATGATCGGGAGTCCGAGCCCACCGGGCGAACCGTCGGCCTGCAGACGCGGTTGTGCGCAGTGGATGCGGAGCTGGTGGGTGCGGCCTGTGATCGGGCGGAGCTCGAAGCGGCTGGCCTCGATCGTGCGCCCATCGGGCGTGGTCCACTCTTCCTCGGACCGCAGGATCCAATCGGTCTTGCCGACCTTGCCGTTGTCGTAGTCAATCTTCTGGAGCGGCCGGTTGGGCCAGTCGACGCACTGCGGGAACTCCACTCTGCCTCGGCGTTCGTCGGCCTTGGTCTCGCCCGGGAGCGGCTCGGGGTCGAGCCGGCCTGCGCACAACGCGGTGTAGTTCTTGCGGACCCGGCGTTTCTCGAATTGGCCGGACAGTTTCCGGTGCGCCTCGGGGTCGAGGCCCATGACGAGCAGGCCCGATGTGTCCATGTCGAGGCGGTGGCAGGTCAGCGAGCCGGTCGCATCCGGGAATCGATCCTGGACGCGGACGCGCGCACAGTCCTGCTTGTCTTCCCCGCGTCCCGGGACGCTGAGCATCCCGGTTGGTTTGGAGACGACGACGAACCGCTCCTCGGCGTGGACGACGCTGATATCGAGGCCGGGTGTGGGCGGCGTGTGCGGTCGGATCGGTTGAGCCTCGGACGGGTCTGTCACGAGGCAGGATAGGGGCGTGGTTCGTGCGTACAAGACGTGACGCCGCCCTATCGTTGACGATGACACGATCTGCAATTTCCTTCGGAATCGCCGCTTTCTCGCTCGCGTTGACTTTGACTGGCGCAGCCTCGGCTCAGCCATCACACGTTGCGGGGGCGCCCGTCGATCCGCTCGATTGGCGGAGCGAAGAGTCGGGCATTCTCTCGAACCATCTCCAGCTGACACCCCGCTCGCGATACATCAAGGCGGGCGAGGCGTATTTCAATCACGACGCGAGCTGGATCGTCTTCCAGGCGATCGAGGCCCCCGAGCCGGGAGGCGAGGCCGCGACGGACTACAGCATGTACGCCGCCCCGCTGCTCCGCGACGACGCGGTCAATGTGAACGGGCTCGGCGAGACGCTGCTGCTCTCGGGCCCCGGCGCGGCAACAACGTGCGGCTGGTGGCACCCGACCGAGGAGGGCCTTGTGCTCTACGGCTCGACGCTGGTGAAGCCTGAGACAACCAACCAGCCGGGCTATCAGCGCGGAACGGGTCGGTACAAGTGGGCGTTCCCGGTCGAGATGGAGATCGTGACGCAGCGGATCGACGAGCGAGCGGACAGGCTCGCTGCGGGCGAACCCAAAGTCATGTTCAGCCGGGAAGGGTACGACGCGGAGGCGAGCTGGAGCCCCGACGGCAGGCACGTGCTCTACGCAAATGTCGATACGGCGAAGTCAGAATCGCTGGGCCGGCCCGACGCCGACCTGTGGGTCTACGACACCGAGACCGGGCTGCACACGATTGTTGTTGAGGCGGAGGGGTACGACGGCGGGCCCTTCTTCAGCCCCGACGGGACGTGGATCACCTACCGCAGCGATCGGCGGGGCGACAACCTGCTGCAGCTGTTCATCGCCGAGCTCGACTACGACACGTCCGGTCGGATCACCGGGATCAAGCGGGAGGTCGCGCTCACGGACAACCAGCACGTGAACTGGGCGCCGTACTGGCATCCGTCCGGGCGGTTCCTGATCTACGCGACCAGCGAAGTGAGCCACCGGAACTACGAGGTGTTCGCGATCCCGGCGCTGGACGCGTCGGGGGAACCCGTGACGGATGCGAAGCCTTTGCGTGTTACGAGTGCGGACGGGTTCGATGGGCTGAGCGTGTTCAGCCCGGATGGGAAGTCCATGCTCTGGACGAGCCAGCGCGGGCCGATGGCGGAGGGCGATGCGCGGCCGACGAGCCAAGTGTGGATCGCCGATTTCGACGCCGACGCGGCGGCTCGGTTCACCGAGGGGGGCTGATGCCGTCCGCCGGGCCGATCACGGGCGTTCGTAGGCGTGTGGGAGTCGATGATGACGCTGCCTGACGACTTTGGGATGACCGCGGTGCGGACGCTGGCGCGGGTCGCGGACCCGACGCCGGCGCGCGAGCACTCGGTGTTCTGGTCGCACTGGCTCGGCGCGATCGACGACGCGGTCCCGACGCTCGTTGAGCGCACCCAATCGGGCACCGGGGTCAACGCGGTCGATCCGAGCGACGAGACGTGCACCCACGCCGTCGCGAGCCTCGGCGGCGTGCGGATCGGTGCACGGCTCGTGCTCCCGCCCAAGGGAATCGCCATCCGGGGCGGCGTCGTCAGCACGCACGGCTACGCAGTGAGTACACCGATCGCGGATCGGGATTCAGCCTTCGAGCCGATCGCGGCGCGGGGACTGGCGGTCCTGAACATCCGTGTCCGCGGCTACGCCGGGAGCAGGCTCGATACGGGGGATCTGCAGACGCAGACCGAGCCTGGGCTGGGCTGGATCACGCGGGGGCTCGACGACCCCGATCCGTCATCGGACGGGACGATGCGGTGGTCCTACGCCGGAGCTGTGGCGGATGTGTTCCAGGCGTGCCGGGCGCTGCGGTGGTGGCTCGCGGATCGCGTGGTCAGCACATCGGAGATCTTCCTGCACGGCGAGAGCTTCGGGGGTGGGCTCGCGCTCCCTGCGGCGGCGAAACTGGAAGGACGAGGGCACGAGCACGTCCGCGTCGGTCGGCTCGCGCTCGCGCTGCCGACGATGGGGGATTGGCCCTGGCGGCACGAGCACCCGATCCGCGGGGGGAGCGGCGCGGAGGTTGCGCGGCTGCTCGAGCGGCGGGCGGACCTCGCCGATCTGATCCGGCTTCGGCTCCGGCTGTTCGACAGCGTGGTGCACGGGGCGAGGGTCCGCTGCCCCGTGCTGTGCAAACTCGCGACGCGGGACGAGATCGTGCCCGCGCCCTCAGCGGCAGCGGTCTTCAACGCGATGCGGGTGGACCCGGGGATGAAGTGGCGGTTTGTCGTTCCGCACGGACACGCCGAGACCGGGATCGCAAACGCGAAAAGGCACCTCGAGTTTGAGCGGTGCATGACTGATTTTCTCGACCCGGCAAAGGACCCGGCCAAGGCGATGCTCGGGTGGAGCGACCGGCTGCATGTGGAGCCGGACGAGACTGAACCAAGTGCGAGCGGCTCGCCGGGTTCGCTGTTCGGCGACGACGCCGAATCTCCCGATGCGCTCGAGATCGCAATCGCGACGCGGTACTCGCAGGTCGGCCGCACGCTCGATGATCTGCCCTATACCGATGATTTTGAGCAGATCTGGTCGTCGCTTGCGAAGGCGACGAACACGGATCGCCGCGGGCTGTTCCACAAACTCCACAACATGCGCAAGGCGGGGAAACTCCCACGGCTCGGGCGGGCGGCGGGGTCTCCTCCGAAGATCGAGCCCGACGAAGAGCAGGTTCTGGCGCGGATGATCGAAGCGGAACTCGGCTCGCTTGGGCAGCGCGACCGCCTGCCCTACACCGACGCGTTCGATAGCATTCTCGAGCGGTTTTGTGAGCAGACGGGGCGGACACTGAGCCGGCACGATTGCTGGCGTTTGATCGCGAAGCTCGCGAAGTAGGCTTTGACCTCCTGATCTTGATGGACTGATGCTGGCGACCCGAAACAACGACTCTGGTTCTCGCGGCGAACGCGGAGAAGACAAGGACTGACATGATCGGCACCGTGCAGACGCTGATGACCGGCCTCATCGACTACGCCGGGCTCTTTCCGCCCGCGAAGCTCGGGATGAACGACGCGGTGACGAACTTCGCACGCGATCTCGGCGGCACCGACGCGTTCGCGCTGAGCAAGTTCATCTGCCTCGCGAGCCGTCTCGAGGAACTGAGCGAGCAGGGGCGCGTGCTGATGCCTGGGACGTATGCGACCAGCGGGTACCGCGAGATGGCGCTGCAGACCGACCCCTGGTCGATCTCGGTGGTGGGTGATCTGCCGCTTGAAGAAACCCTCGACGCGATCGACGCGTTCAACGCGCGGCACGAGACCGAGGAGCAGGGCCTCGCGAAGGTCCGGGCACTCGAGATCCGGGGCACGGATTCTCAGCAGATCGACGCGGCGATCGAGGCGATCCCCGAGGATCTCCCGGCGTTCATCGAGATCCCGCTCGACGTTGATTTCCGGGGGATGATCGCAGCGCTCGCGGGCAACCCTGGGATCGGAGCGAAGGTCCGCTGCGGCGGTGTCGAGGCGGGCATGATCCCCCCCTCGGATCGCCTCGCGGCGTTCATCCACGCGTGCGGCGCGTCCGACGTGCCGTTCAAGGCGACCGCGGGGCTGCACCACCCGGTGCGGGGCGAGCAGGACTTGACGTATGACAAGAGCCCGCCGCGCGCGGTCATGCACGGGTATCTGAACGTTTTCATCGGTGCGTCGATCGCGCGCGTGAAACGGCTGACGGCCGAGCGGATCTCCGAGATTCTTGAAGAGACCGATCCCGGCGTGTTCCGGCTGGAAGAGGATCTCGCGGGCTGGCGAGACTGGTCGATCGACCGGACCCAGTTCGCCCGGTGCCGGGAGTCGTTCTGCCTGGGGTACGGATCGTGCTCGTTCACCGAGCCGCTGGAAGACCTGAGGGCGCTGGGTCACCTCTGATGCTCATTGGCGTCTCGCCGGAGCTTTCGGCAGGCGAACCAGAATCCGACCATGGCCATCGGCTCGAGCAGCACGAGGAACGGCAGGTGGTACCAGAGCGGCATGGATGACCAGGCCGAACCCTGGACCACGACGCCGGTGAGCAACAGGAGCGTCCCGAGGATCCAACCGGCGGAAGTCTTGCAGCGTGCGATCGCGCCGCAGGTAAACCCGCCGACCAGCGAGCAGGCGACGCTCAGGCCGAGCGCGAGGCCCAGGTAGATCGTGTTGTCGATTCTCTCAGCCGTGGGATCGATCGTGAACACCGCCATCAGCGACAGTCCGCCGGCGAGCCAGAGGACGGTCCACGCGGCGTAGCCGGCGATGATCGCGAGCACGATGCGCGTCATGACGCCCCCCCTGCCGTTGCACGGTATTCGAGCGGCCAGTTCTCGGCCTTGCATTTCGCGGGCGTCATCATCGGTGCCAGCGCACCGAGAGTTCCGAAGAGCACACGGTTCATCAGCGGGGCCTTGCCGTTCTCGACGACCGACTTGAGCACCGAGCAGATCATGCCCCCGCCCTGGAGCATGCTCTTGCCGGTCTTGTTGGTGGCGACGAGTTTGTCCACGGTCAGCGTGAAGTCGGTGCCGCCGTCCTTCTCCGAGAGTTCGTAGGTCACGATCGTCTCGGGCTCGTCGATATGCGTGAATCTGAGCGTGTGCTTGAAGAGCCGGGGCGGGTCGACCTCGAGGATCTCGCCGACCATGCCGACGTACTTGCCGTTCTTGCTCCGCATCTGGATCGTGGAACCGGGCGCGACGCCGCCCGCGGTGTGCATCACGTTGTGGAAGATCGCGGCCTGCGGCTCGCCCGACTTGGTCATCTCGGCGAAGACCGTCTCCCTTGGCGCCTCGATGTGGATCTTGAAGACCGCCCGGCCGTCTGATACCTGTTTCTCGACGCTCATTGTGTTATCCCTTTCATGCATTCTTCCCGGTCTTCCCTGCATTCCGCGACGCGCGGACACGCTTCTTCTTCCGCTCCTGCATCTCGACGCGGTACTTGAGGTCGGCGAGCGCGCCCGCCCAGAACCCGCTGTACTCGTCCGACCACCGATCGTGGATGATCTGGATCGGAGCGACGTTGAATTGCAAACGCCGCTCCCGGCCCTGCTTCTCGCTCAGGAGCAATCCCGCGTCCTCCAGCACACGGATGTGCTTGATGACGCCGATCCGGCTCATCGTGAAGTGTGCACACACATCCCCCACCGTGCAGCCGGGGTCGTCCTTCACAATGTCGAGGATGCCGCGTCTCGCCTGGTGGGCGAGGGCCTGGAACACGGCATCCATCGATGGCTCATTCATGTAACCAGTAGGTTACTTTTATTTCAGCGTCTA
>DDFO01000062.1:42409-49221 GCA_002337215.1 Phycisphaerales bacterium UBA1926
TGGTTCTGAAGAATTTTTCCGACGGTCCACATCGCAGGCTTCGAGCACCCGCGAGTCACGCCCCTCCCTACCCTCCGCGATGAATGCCCATGCCGGCACATCACGGACCTTCTACGGGTGGACGATGCTCGTCGTCGCGATCCTCATGGCGGCCGCGACGATGCCGGGCCAGACGGTGCTCATGGCGCTCTTCAACGCGTCGATCCGTGAATCGCTCGGGCTGTCGATCCAGCAGGTCAGCGCCGCGTACACCATCGGGACGATCCTCGCCTCGTTCCCGCTCCCGGTTGTTGGCCGCGTCGCGGACATCATCGGCCTGCGGCGAACGGTGACCGGCGTGGTGGTCGGGTTCATCGCCTCCCTGCTGCTGCTCCGCGAGGCGACGGGTGTCGTGACGCTGGGCGGCTGCTTCTTCCTGGTGCGGTTCCTGGGCCAGGGCTCGCTGGGCATGCTCTGCGGGCACACCATCTCGATGTGGTTCGAGCGGAGGCTCGGGTTCGCGCACTCGATGCTCGCGGTCGCGGGGTTCGCCGCCGCGTCGGCGATTGCCCCCATCCCCACCGCGGCGCTTATCGAAAGCCGAGGATGGCAGTTCACCCTGCTTGTGTGCGCCGGGGCGGTCGCCGTGCTCACACTCCCCGCACTGGCATTCGTCTTCAAGAACAGGCCCGAGGATATCGGCCAGCACCTCGACGGCGATCCGGTCGAGCACAAGTTGCACGATGTCATGCACGGCGGGGCGCCCCCGCCCGGCGACCCGGCGTTCACCGTCTTGCAGGTCGCGAGCACGCGGGCGTTCTGGATCCTCGCGATCAACATGCTGATGAGCGGGCTCGTCGGCACCGCGATGCTGTTCCACATGCAGACGATGCTCCAGCAGGCGGGGCTCGAGGGCACGGAGAAACAGGCCGCGTTCGCGATCCAGCCCTGGCCCATCTGCTTCGGCGGGGCGATGCTCGTCGTGGGGTGGCTCACCGACCGGTTCCACCCCGCGCGGATCCTCCCGATCGCGCTTCTCTTCCAGTCGATCGCGATTCTCACCTGCCTCGCCGCGGCCCGCGGGCTCGTCGAGACGGACACCGTCCTTCCGCTGATGGCGGTCGGCATGGGCGTCTACGGCGTGAGCCAGGCGACGGTCGTGGGCGTCGCGAACCCGACGATCGCGCGCTACTTCGGGCGCACCCATCACGGCGCGATCCGCGGGTTTATCTCGACTGCGGTGGTCATGGGCACCGGGGGCGGGCCCTGGCTGTTCGCGTTGGGGTACGGGCTCGCGGGCGAAGACTTCGGGCCCGTGATGCTCGTGTTCGCGTGTCTCGCGGTGCCGCTGGGCGTCGCGGCGGCGCTGGTGCGCAAGCCGACACCGCCGGCAGAGCGGACGCTCGAATCGGGCCCGCTGGACGAACTCATCACCGACGAGCCGGATCCGCCTGGGGCGTCGCTGTAGCCAGCGTTGGGGGCCTCGCCGAGGCCTTTGCCGGCGCGTGGCTGCCCGGTGGCGGAGGTCGTAGACTGATCGTCCCCCTTGGTACACACAAGAAGGACGACCTATGCCCTACGAGATCGACGAGACGCACGACCCGAGCCTCGAGTCCTGGGTCGAGAGCGCCAACGACCCGGCCACTGATTTCCCGATTCAGAATCTGCCGCTTGTCCTCGCTGTCGGGGCGTCCGACGAGAATTCCGACGAGGCGATGCTCGCCGTCGCGATCGGCGACATGCTGCTCGACCCGATCGGCTGCTGGACCATCGAGAGCCTCAGGCCTCAGGACGCCGAACTCACGGCGTATCTCGAGACCTGGGCCGAAGACCCCGCGGACGAATCGCTCTGGGAACGCTTCCCGGAGATCCGCGGCCAGTTCCGCGCGTGGCTCAGCGGGCTGCTGCGCAGCGACTCTCCGCTCGCGGCATCGTCCGAGATGCAGGCCGCGGTGACGCATAGCAGCGAGGACTGGGATCTCTACCCCGCGACCTTCCCGACCGACTACACCGACTTCTACGCCTCCGTCCACCACGCCACCAACGTCGGGTCCATGTTCCGACCCGACAACCCGCTGCTGCCCAACTACAAGTGGATCCCCGTGGGCTACCACGGCCGGGCGTCCTCGGTCGTGCCATCAGGCACGCCGATCGTCCGCCCCAAGGGTCAGACCGCGCCCGCAGAAGAGGGCGGGGCGCCCGGGTTCGGTCCGTGCAAACTGCTCGACTATGAGCTCGAGATGGGCGTCGTCGTCGCGCGTGGGAACGAGTTGGGCGATTCGATCCCGATAGCCGACGCGGAGGACCACATCCTCGGGCTCTGCCTGCTCAACGATTGGTCGGCCCGGGACATGCAGAAGTGGGAGTACGTCCCGCTCGGTCCGTTCCTCGCCAAGTCATTCGCGACGACGGTCTCTCCGTACCTCGTGACCATGGAGGCGCTCGCGCCCTTCCGCAGCCCGCGCTACGCACGGCCCGAGGGCGACCCCGCGCCGCTGCCCCACCTCGACAGCGACTACGACCGGTCGGCCGGGGCGCTCGACATCACGCTTGAGGTCTTCATCCAGACCCAGCAGATGAAGGACAAGGGCCTGCCCCCCCACCGCCTGAGCAAGGGCACCTTCAAGGACATGTACTGGACCGTCGCCCAGATGCTCACGCATCACGCATCGAACGGGTGCAACATGCAGCCCGGCGATCTGCTGGGATCGGGGACGGTGTCGGGCCCGAGCCGCGATGCGCGCGGCTGCCTGCTCGAACTCACCTGGGACGGGGACCCGTTCGCCAACCCGCCCGTCAAGGCGACGGGGGCCGACCGCACGCCGATCGACCTGCCGGGCAGCGAGCAGCGCAAGTTCCTCGCCGACGGGGACGAGGTGATCGTCAAGGGCTACTGCGAGCGCGAGGGCTTCCGCCGGATCGGGTTCGGCGAGTGCCGGGGTGTCGTGCAGCCGGCGAAGTGAGCTGATTCAGCGAGACGCGGGGATTGAGGAAAGAGCGCATAGAAAACCCCGCGACGGCGCGGGGTTGAGCGAAGGTCAATTGGGCTTCCCGAATCAGTCGATGGTCTGGACCAGCCGGCTGCGGTCGGGGTTGAGCAGGTTGATGCTCGTGCCGTTCTGCGACGCCTCGCGCCGCTCCGCTTCGGTGAGTCCATCCCAGTCAGGCGATGAGAAGAACTTCTTCTGAGGATTCTCTGTCACCATTTTGGCGTGCCCGTCCATGAAGACGAAGTTGCCACCCTGATCGCCGTGGTTGTCGTCTTTGGCGTATCCGGTCTCGGGGTTGAACCCGTACATGCCGACGGGGTCGGGTTCGGCGTTATTGCCCGGGCTGTCGTCGAGCCAGTTCCAGCCATACCAGGCGTTCTGGCTGTAGTCGCCGGTATTTGTTTCGTCGCCGAAGAAGGGTGCCGGCTGCAGAACCTGAGCCTCGTACGTTTTCAGGCCGGCGACATACATGAATGAGATGTTGTAGTGGACGACATCCTCGGGGCCGCCGGGCTCCTCCGGCACCATGATGTCATCAGCAGAATCGATAAGCGGACGCGTGTTCGACGGATGCCCAGGCCAGGGGTTCCAGTAATAGTCGAGCGAATCCGACGGGCAGTAGAGCGCGCCGAGACCGTCGAGGAACGAGGCCATCAGAGGCTCGGAAGGCCCCGTATCGAACTGGTAGCGGCGGTCTTCAAGATCCGGGCCATATCCAACGAATCCGCGCTGCCCGGCCGTCGGGTTCTGCGGGTCCCCGTTCGGACCGATCTGGAACAGGCTGTACAGGCCAGAGAGCCCGCCGTACTGGGCCTGACCGGTCAGGTACGGGTTCGGATCGCTCAGACCCGCTGAGGTCGACGAACTGTTCATCACCGGCAGATAGTCCCGGTTCGATTCCGCGTAGAACTGCATGGCCTGCCCGTTGGAACGGACGTTGGCGAGGCACGCGGCCTTCTGGGCGGATGCGCGGGCCTTGCCGAGCGCCGGCAGCAAGATGCCGATGAGCAGCGCGATGATCGCGATGACCACGAGGAGCTCGATGAGCGTGAAGCCTGGACGGCCCTGCGGACGTGCGGCTGGCTGCCCGGCGATTCGCCCGGCTGACTGAAGGATGGAACGGTTCATGGGTCCTCCGGGACTGAGAGGCGAGCGACCATTGCCCCGAGCACCGTCGCCTCGCCGTACGTTCACCCGCGAACGGGCGATGTTTCAATATGACGATACGCGAGCAAGACATCGGCAGACGCCTTCATCAAACGGCAATGTAACGAAAAATCACGAAATCAGACCACAAACCGTGGATTACCACAGGAAGATTCAGTGAATATCTGTGTTGCTACAGATTGTGAATCTCGACCTGATTGTCCTCAGTCGGCACACACGCGACGTTCGGTTTATCGGCACTCGCTACTCGGCCTGCGCCGTGGGACCGGTTTCTGCCGTTTCTGAGCGTGCGCTGATTCCCGTGCAGCACAGGACGGCTCCACCCGGATGGTCGATAGCCAGGAAGGCGGTCGGCGTCGATCGCCCGAGAACAACTGTGGTAGCAGAGTAAGTCAAGCGATTAACACATCGATCACACTTCTGTAGTGACACAGTTCCTCTCTGATCACGCGGAATCTGCGCGGTTCTGTATCGCTCAAACTGATCGGATCCGCTAGAGTAGAGGGACGCGCTTCACCCCCTCCACAAGGCTTGGGCGCGGTTTCGGGGCGGGATGAGATTCCCACTGGTTCACGTTCAATACACAGGGAGATCAATATTATGAATTGTAAGTACGCAACAGCCGCGACGGTGCTCGCGGGCCTCGCCGGTCTTGCGGCCGCGCAGCCGACGATTGATGGTGTCTTCGATGAGGGAGCCGAAGCGGGCTTCTACGGCCCGATCCGCTGGGTCAACGGCAACCCCACCCAGTTCGGGGATAACACCGCGGGCATGTTCAACGGCGGTAGTTTCGGCGACCCGGAGAACGTCACCACCGGCGTTGAGATCCGGATTCCCAAGAGCGCCCTCGGCAACGCGACCTCGTTCCGCCTGGCGGGCTGGGTGACCTCGGGCGACCGGACCTTCATGAGCAACCAGATTATCGGGTCGCTCCCGATCGACACGCCGAACATCGGTGGCGCCCCCGATTTCTCGGATGAGGTCGCCTTCCCGGGTGACCAGTTCATCGATGTCTCCTCGATCCCCTCGGCGACGATCAGCGTCGATGGCACGGCGGACGCCGGGTACGGCGCTGCGGTCTTCACGCAGGGCAACTACACGGGCTTCGGCGACAACGGTGACGCAACCGACATCGGTGGCGGCGGCTCGGAGATCGACCGGATCTTCGTCGCCCAGGACGCCAGCAACATCTACGTGATGGTCGCTGGCAACCTCGAGTCGAACGGCAACGGTCTCGATCTCTACTTTGACACCGACGGGAACGCGAGCGGGGCCGAGACGCTCGGTGCCGGCGATGGTTCGGGTGGTTTCATCGGCAACGCCGGCACGACGTTCGATGGCGGTGTGAGCGACGCGTTCCGTCCCGATTATGTTGTCTCGATCGATTCGACGGACGACGACATGGACGGCATGACGCCGAACGTCCCCCGTGCGTTCATCGGCTCGTACAACGCGTTCACGCTCTCGTGGCAGGTTGATCTCTCCGGCACGCTCGCGGGCTACGGCGCCGCGAACGGCGGCGATGTGGCCGGCGGCGACGGCGGTGCGGCGGTGCTCGGCCTTGCTGTTGACAACAACAACATCGCCGGCGTGATCGGGAGCCCCTCGCTCTCGACCCCGGTTTCGCCCGACGATAACTGGGCGTATGGCTCGGAGCTCGACAACCTTCGGGCCCAGGTCGTGATTCCGGAAGGCGGCGGGTCCCCCCTCCTCTACGTCTTCCTCGGCGGCAACATGGAGGTCAACTTCAACAAGCTCAGTCTGTTCTTTGACGTCCAGCCGGGCGGCCAGAACACGATCGGTTTCGACGGCAACGGTGACCCGATCACCAACATCGACATCTCCTTCGGCGCGCTCCAGAACATGGCGGGCCTCACCTTCGACACCGATTTCGCGCCCGACTACTGGTTCAACGTCAACAACGGCGTCGACGGCGGCAGCGGCGACCTGCTCTTCTTCAGCGACTGCGCGGTGCTCCGGACGGACGGCGCTCTCGTCGATCCGTTCACTCTGTTCCCGCTCGACTACGGCGCATTCTTCGGTGGCGGCATCGAAGACGGGACCGGCAACCCGCTCCCGGATGCGAAGGAAGTCCTCGACTTCTCGGGTCCCCGCTTCGACGATCCGCTCGGCGGCGCCCTCTTCACCGAGTTTGCGCCACGGACGGCCCAGATTGTCGCTGAGTCGACTCCTATGGGCGACCCGCTCGTCGGTATCCCCGGGCTGATCAACATCGCGCTCGACAACTCGAACGTGGACGGCGTGACCGCCGACACCGCGGTGGAAGCCATCGTCCGCCAGGTCTCCACGGGTATCGAGATGTGCCTCGATCTCGACGAGCTCGGCTGGGACGGCGCTGCTGATATCAAGATCAGCGGCTTCATCAGCGACGGCGGGTTCGGCTTCATGTCGAACCAGATCATCGGTGACTCGGCAGGGCCCGACAACCTGGGCACGACGACGATGGTCGACTTCTCGGCGATCCCCGGCAACCAGTTCGTCAACATCAGCGATGAGGTCGCGACCGGGTGCAACCTCGCCGACCTGGCCGAGCCGTTCAACGTGCTCGACCTTCAGGACATCTCGGCGTTCGTGACCGGCTTCACGACGGCCAACCCGATCGCCGACCTGGCCGAGCCGTTCGGGGTGTTCGATCTCGCCGACATCGGCGCGTTC
>DDFO01000062.1:49341-49758 GCA_002337215.1 Phycisphaerales bacterium UBA1926
CCCCGCTTCGGCGGGGCTTTTTCGTGCGCGTGCGGAAGTCGATGCCGGGGTCGAAGCGTTGACCTCGCACGCGGGTGATTCCGTGTCGCGTGTCACCAGCGAGCGATGTGGTCGCGCAGCCGTCCGGGGCGTCGGAAGCGGGCAACCGGCAACCGGGAGACGGAAACCGGCGCGGGTCGCGATCGGCCCTCGCGGCATGGCTCTGCAAAGCAAAGGTCGTCCGAGGCGTCCCGAGCGGGAACAAAGAAAACGCCCCGCCCGGAAGACCGAGCGGGGCGTTTCATATCGGTGCGAGACGGCATTGCTTACGGGCAGCCACCCGCGAAGCCGCCGACAAAGATTCCGATGTCGGCAAGGTCGAAAACCCCGAACGGCTCGGCAAGGTCGGCGATCGGTTCCTGGTTCACGAAACCACCC
>DDFO01000025.1:0-39739 GCA_002337215.1 Phycisphaerales bacterium UBA1926
TCGCAGCAGCCGGTTTCGGCGAGGTCCTGGAAGAGCCCGATCACATCGGGCGTGTACTTCTCGAACTGATCGAGCACCGTCCCCGTGATCGCGAACGATACCCGGAAGTTGCCCTCGTGCCGGCGCACCAGATCGAGCAGCAGCTTGGTCGTGGGGCGGTAGCACTTGTCGGCCACCTTCTCGGCGATCGCCCCGTTCTTCGCGTCCTCGAAGTAGAACGGATCGGAATCGAATACCGAGTACCGCCGAAGACGGAAGGGCTGGTGGACCTGAAAATAAAACACCACGGTTGCCATCGCTGCTTCCCTTGCTGTCTGCGGGCGACGATTCGGTTCGATTCTCCCTCGCGGCCCATGCTGAACGGTGCCTTGGGTAGACACAGCCGCCGCGTTTATATCCTATCGACCAATCGCGTCCGGCAATCGCACATCGCCCTCGGTGTTTGTTCAGGTCTTCACGGCGCCGTACGCCGCGATCGCGAGCGGGAGCAGAATCAGCGGGGGGATGAACACCCCGACCAGCGGCGGCAGGCCGGGAATCGCCGCCGATGCGCCCAGCACACCGCCCATCAGGGCCGTCACGAGCACCGGTGCGCCCAGAATCGTCCGGCTCAGCACGCCGGTCGGCACGCGGGTGATGAAGAACGGTGCCGCGATCACCAGCGCCAGCAGATTCGTGAGCACCACGCTGAACCGTCCCCAGCGCAGCCGTTCGTACTCGGCCTCCGCCGCCTCGTCGAGCAGCTCGGGCCGCTCGAGCAGCGTCCCGATCTGCCGGAAACTCAGCGCCTCGCGGTACCCCTTGTACTGGTTCATCCTCAGCAACGTGGGGTTGATGTTGGTCTCGAACCGCTCGGGCGCCACCGGGAACCCCGTCGGCGTCAGCGAGCGCGTCTCCGCGACCGGATCGACGAGCTCCCACGCCTCGTCCACCCACGCGGCCTCGGGCGCACGCACCACCGCGACCGCCCGCCCCTCGTCGTTGGTCTCGAGAATGAACACATCCGTCAGCGTGCCCTCCGCCGGGTCGAATGCCGACGCGTAGAGCAGCCGACCGTTCCCATCGCGGATCAGCGGGACTTTGGAGACGTCCAGCGTGGGCTGCCCCGCGTCCCGGTGCTGGCGGGGCAGCAGCGGCGCGATCCTCGGCACGATCAGTTCCTGGTTGACGAGCTGCACCACCGAGAGCCCGATCCCCGCGATGATGAAGGGCCGGAGCACGCGCTGCAGGCTCTGCCCAGCGCTGACCATCGCGAGGAACTCGCGGTTGCGCAGCAGCTGCACGCACGTGAAGCCCATCGCACCCATCATCACCAGCCCCAGCAGGTAGTTGAACAGCTGGATGAGCCGGGGCCACCACAGATCGATGATCACCAGCGTCGTCACCACCGCGTGCCGAACGCCCGTTGTCTCGCCCCCCGAGATCTCCGTCGCGGCCTTCGCGAATTTCCGCAGATTGATCGAGACATCGACCGTGACCACGAAGCAGAACAGGATCACGAAGAGCACGACGACGTTGAGCACGAACTGGCGGGCGATGTAGCGGTCAAGGAGTCGCATGGTTCACGCGAGTCTATCCGCGGGGTCCGGGGGCGACGAGGATCACAGATCCCGGGGCAGAAGCCCGTTCGCGGGTCCGCGCCGGGGCCCCTCGCCCCATGCCCAGAGCCAGCACGCGACCGCGAGCCCGACCCACGCCCCCGCGACGACATCGCTCAACGCGTGCGCCCCCGCGAACAGCCGGGTCAGCCCGCACCCCGCCGCCAGAATCATCATGGGCCACCGCCACGCCGGGATGAGCAGCGCGACCATCCCGCACCCCGCGAACGCGACCGTTGTGTGCCCGCTCGGCAGGCCGAGCCCCAGATCGCCCCCGTCGGCCCACAGCACCGCGGGCCGCTCGGCGAAGCGGGCAACACCCTCAACGCTGTCCGGACGCAGCCTCCCGATGATCGGCTTGAGCACGTTCGCGACAAGCCCGCCGACGATCGCCGACAGCACGACCAGCCCCGCCCGGTGGTGCCTCGGCTTCGCCGGAACCGGCGCGACCAGCCCGCCCGGTCGGCCGCCGCCCCTGCGCCGGTCCACCAACAGAAAGAGCACGCCCACGAGAATCCACGTCGGCAGATACCCGATCTGCCGGAGCATCTGCACCCAGTCCTCCGCCGCCTTGCTTCTGTCAAGGAAGACGTCGTAGGCCAACCCGTCGAGCATCCACGCGATCAGGAAGACCGGCAGCCAGACGATCGTCCATTGCAGCATGATCCGCACACGTCGGTTCACTCCGTCTCCCCCGCGTCGCCGCGTGATCGCTCGCCGGGCACACCCGTGTACCCGAATCCCTCGAGCGTGGGCCGGCCCTTCTTCGGCTCGTGCGCCAGCACGCCCCTGCTCTCAACCCGCTCGAACAGACGCCGCCACTCGCTCTCGCTCCCGTCGAACAACACCGCGGGCCTGCCACGCAGCCGATCGCCCACGTCGGGGCTCGACAGGTCCGTCTCCGCCCACACATCGTACTGTGTCCGCCGCCCATCCCCGAAGTGCGCGCTCGCCGCGTACACCGTGGGGTTGCCGGGCAGATAGAACGCGAGCTGACTCGCCCGCCCGTAGTGGATCGCGATGAACACCGGGGGCTCGCCCGCCTCGGCCTCGACTTCGGCCGCGATCGCGAGCACCTCACCGATGTAGGGATCGATCGGCTTGATCCGCCCCATGCTCGACGGCGCGTCGTCCGTGCGCACGATCCACGCCAGCGCCGGCGCGGCGATCATCATCCCCACCAGCAGCACCAAGTGCAGCCGCCAGACGAACCTGATCGGCCCGTCCCGGCGCACGAAACCGTCCATCCCGGCCCACGCGAGCACCGGCGCCATCGTCGCGTACGCCGCCATCGTCCAGTTCGCCTCGACCTGCGTGAACAGCGTCACCCCGGCGTAGAACACCAGCATCGGGGCCGCGCAGCAGTAGAGGAACGCGACACCGCCCGGCTGCCAACCCGCCCGACCGTCACTCCGGCCCTGCTTGTGCGCCCCCCGCAGATTGATCGCCCCGAGGATCGCCAGCGCGAACCCCGCGCCCGCGACCGCGAACTGCAGACCCAGGAACTCCAGCGTCCACACCGGGTTGTACGACCACCCCGCGTCGCCCCCCTGCCGCGCGGGCATGTCGCCACCCGCGACGCCCAGGTGCCCCAGCAGATGCCGCACGGTCGCCCAGTCGTGCTGGGCGTTCCAGATCGCGATGGGCACGAGCCCGAGCAGCGCGCAGACCACGCCGCCGATCATCCAGCCCATGATCCCGCCGGCGTCCGCCGATCGCACCCGCTTCCGGCCCACGACCGCGAACAGCACAAGCCCGACCGGCAGCACGAGGATGGTGTACTTGAACAGGAACCCGACCGCGAGGGCGAGCCCCAGGCCGATCCACGCGGGGCCGGATCGCTGCGCAAGAGCGCGCCACCCCGCCCACGCCGCGAGCGTCCAGCACGCGACGTAGGGACCGTCGATCGTCATCAGCAGCCCGGTCGCAAACGGGCCGGGCATCGCCTGGTAGGCGACGGCGCTCATGATCATCAACCGGCGGTCGTGGAAGATGTCTCTGGTGAGCCCCGCGACGGCGACCGACCCGATCGAGCACGCGAGCACCGCGGGGAGGCGGACCGCCCATTCGACGTCGCCGAACAGCGCCGTCGCGGCCGCGATCGCCCACGCGACGCCGGGGCCTTTGGAGTAGTACGAGAGCCCGAGCCTCCGGCTCCACTCCCAGTAATGGGCCTCGTCCTCGATCAGCGTGAACGGGTCGAACCCCGCGAGGAAGACGAGCCGGAGCGCGACCATCCCCACCGCAAAGACGAGCACCGGCGCCCACCCGCTCGGCCAGCGGGACCCGCTCTCCGCGCTCAAGCCGACGGTCAGCCCGTCGGTCATCCCGTCGGTCGGCCCGGCAGTCAGACCGGTCGGTTGTGCGTCGGCTGTTCGTGGCAAGTCGGCTTCCGAAGAGGGCTGGGTGACGGGCGGGTGAGAGAGGGTGTCGACCGGGGTCAGTGGCGAGCGAGTTTCACGAACTCGAACACGCTGATGATCGCGCCGCCGACAACGCCCGACCACAGGAACACGGTCCCGATCGGCACGCTCTCGCTGTGGGTGTACTGCTGCCCGCTGCTGATGAGCAGCACCATCGCGAGCGCGGGGAAGAAGCTCCAGAGATAGACCACCAGCGGCAGGCTGTCGCGGTGCCGCATCGCGGTGATCGACCCCAGCATGAGCATCACGCCCGCCGCGACCGACATCGCCATCCGTTCCTGCTGCTTGCTGATGATCTCGCGACGCAGCTTCGCGATAATCTTCGACAGGTCCGCCGCGATCGCGTCGATCGAGGACGTCGATGTGCCCGCCTCCCGCATCGCCTCGGCCTCGTCGAGCATCGCGCCGCTGGGTTTCCCCGCGAGCTGTTCGAGCGGGTCGCTCATGAGGCGGAGGCCCCGGAAATCCCGGCGTTCGCGCGGCGCCGGGGGGACCCCGGGCCGCTCGGTGCGCACATCGACAAGCTGCAGCGCGAACCGGAGCCTCCGCTCCGGCGCCGCGCCCTGCGCCCAGAGCGAGTCGCCGTCCGACGCGGACCGCGCCACGAGACGTACCCACGCCTCCTGCGCGTAGTCCGTCGAGGGCACCATCCTGCCCGATTCGTCGGGCTCGTACCGCCGGACGCGGACGGGCTCGCCGTCGCGTTCGAGCTTCCACACCGCCCCGCGTGCGCGCGCGACCCGGTCGGCGGTGATCTCGAACCGGCGATCGCCGTCGGCGACCAGCGTCAGCCGCCCCGCCGTCTCGAGCTCGCGCGAGAGCTTGTCGCCCACGAGCACCCCCGCGATCGCGTCCGCGAGACGGAGCCGGCGTTCATTCACGAACCCGATCTCATCGGGGTTGCCCGCGAGGTCCCGCAACTCCGTGAACGTGTAGTACTTGGGATCTTCTTCGAACGCTTCGGGAATGGTGATCGTCCGAAGGCGGAGCGTGTCGATCTGCCGCAGCCCGCCGGTCGCGGGCGAGCCCACGCCGTCCTCGAGCAGGATCTTCGCGGCCGTCTTCCCGGGGGTCGCCGGGTCCGAACCGATCCCGAGCCAGGCCTTCTTGACCGTGACATCGCTCTCGACGGACTGATCGTCGGCGAGCTCGACCGCGGCGACCTCGTACATCACGAACATCTGACGCGCCCACGAATTCTCAGGGGGTGGGACCTCGTCGATCCGCTCGGCGTGGATCATCACGTCGCCCAGCGTGGCGGACTGCCCACGCCCGATCTGGCGGATCATCATCTGCGCCACGTCGAGCGTGATCATCCGCTCCATCGAGTGCAGGAACCGCGGGATCACCCACTCGTTGAGCGCGCTGAGGCTGCCCCCCAGCGTGAGCGCGCACACCGCCGCGGGAACGAGCAGCGCCCGGTGGCTCACCCCACCCGAGTGCGAGGCGATCACCTCGTTGTCCTGCGCCATCCGGTGGTAAACCAGCGCCGCCCCGAACCCCGCGCTGAAGGGCAGCGCATAGGCGAGCATGGGCGGGACCGCCAGCGCCATGAATTTGACCGCACCGAGCGGCGAGAGCGCCCCCTCGGCGAGCGGCTTGATCGCCGCGGCGAACGCGATCACCGACACCAGCACAACAGTCGCCAGGACCACGGTCCGCAGCAGTTCGACAAAGGTGTATCGCCAGATCGTCCAGGGCATCTCGGGACAGGATAGACGGGACTCGTTTGACGGGAGCGGATCGGCCGGGTCAGCCGGAGAAGCCGGGGCAGTCAGGCCCGTCCCACCTCGACCTTGCCCCCCGCGACATCCTTGATCGACAGCCCCATCCCCGCCAGTTCATCGCGGATCGCGTCCGAACGGGCGAAGTCCTTCGCTTTCCGGGCCTCCGCGCGCTCGCCCAGCAACGCCTCGATCGTCTCGTCGGGCTCGACCCCGGGCAGGAACACCCCGATGCTGGTCGATTTCGACTCGGCCCGCTCCAGATCGAGAAGTCCCAGCACCAGGTCCAGCGTCCGCATCGCCCGCCGGTCGTCGCCGGTCGGGCCTTCCCCGGCGTTCGTTTCGTTGATCCACTTATTGATCGTGCCCAGCGCACCCGCGATGTTCAGGTCGTCGTGCAGGTCCGCCGCGACGGCCTGCAGGACGGGATGGTCGCCCGGCGCCATCGGCGCGAACGACGGATCGGGCTCGCCCGCGAACGACCTGAACTTCTCCACGGCCCGCGCGCTCGCCTTCAGCCCCTCCATCGAGAAGTCCGCGTTCGCGCGGTAGTGCGTCTTGATGAGTTCCAGCCGGACCGCCGCCGGCTCGTGTCCCTGGCTGAACAGATCACGCGCGGTGTAGAACGTCCCCGCGCTCTTGGACATCTTCTTGCCCTCGACGCGCAGGAACCGAGCGTGGAACCAGTGCCGCGCGAACCGCTCCCCGCCCGTCAGCGCGCACGATTGCGCCCGCTCGCACTCGTGGTGGGGAAAGATGTTGTCCTCGCCCCCGCTGTGCAGGTCGATCTCGGCCCCCGACGCGGATTGCTTCAGCAGGCGTTGCAGACCACCCGGAACCAGCCGACCCAGCGACATCGCGGTGCACTCGATGTGCCACCCGGGGTAGCCCTGCCCCCAGCTTTCGCACGCGGGGTGCTCGGGCGCGGGCCATTTCATCAGGTGCGATTCATCTTCTTTCCAGAGCAGGAAATCGGCCGGGTGCTTCTTCTCGCTCTGGGTGGAATCGCTTACCCGGCCGCCCGCCCCGCCCCGGATGTGGTCGAGTGTGTTGCCCGAGAGCGAGCCGTACGAATCAAACGCCGCGACCGAGAAATAGACCGCCCGCGAGCCGGGCTCGCCCGCTGCGTACGCCGACCCGTTGTCGAGCAGGGCCGCGATGACCCCGCGCATCCCGTCAACATGGGCCGACGCTCTGGGCATCAGCGAGGCGTCGTTCTTCTGCTCGCTCGCGACCTTGAGCCCCAGCCTCTGCCCATCCTCGATGAACCGCGACGCGAAGTAGTCCGCGATCTGGCGCGGGTCGCCCGGGTCGATGTCCACGCTCTGGGGGATCGTTCCCGCCTTCTTCGCTTCCAGCAGCCGCTCGCCCGCGACCGCCATCTTGTCTTCCCCGCCCCCGTCGGCGGCGCTGTCGTCGGTCATGTGCCCCACGTCGGTAATGTTCATCACGTGCACCACCGTCCTCGGGCCGGCGTGCGCGTTCCCCGCGTCGTCGGTCACCGCGCACAGCGGGCTCTCAAGGAACCGCCGCAGCAGGTCGGCCGCGAGGAACGAGCGGAAGTTCCCGATGTGCGCGTCGTCGTACACGGTCGGCCCGCACGAGTAGAACGTCACCCGTTCAGGGTCTGCGGGCACGAAGGGCTCGGGCCGCTTCGTCAGCGTGTTGTAGAGCGTCATGCGGTCGGGCATCACGACCATGGTAGAACCGGCAGACCCCACCGATCGGGCCACCGAACCCCCGCCCGAGTGTCCATCCGACTGGGAGGCCTGAACCCTTGTTCCGGTGGATGATGCGTCCGGATAGGTGCAAAAACAGCCCCCCCGCGCCGGTTCATTGGCCGCAACGCAAGTTCGATTTACCTTTGAAACCGAGCCGTCCGCACTCCGCGCGGCGAGTTTCGAACGCACATCGTTCGCATCCGCGTCCAGAGCGCACAGACACGGGGACAGACACCATGAACGCCGGACAGAACCACGGACCAATGTCGGCACCGATCGCGATCGGCGTCCTCACACTCGCCGGGCTCGCGCTCAGCACCGCCAACGCTCAGGTCCAGTACACCGCCCAGGACCGGTGGATCGAGATCATGGCCTACCTGCCGGGTGAGACTCCCGACGACACCAGGTCAGCCGCCGGGTTCGGGCAGTTCGACGAGACTCTTTCCGGCACACTGTCCAACAGCGACGGCTCGGCCTGGGCGTACGCCAGCCAAAACTCGCAGCTCACCGCCAGTGGCATGACCGCGATCGGCGCCGCCGACGGCGGGTCGGGCCCCCCGGTGGGCACCAGCGCCGGCGTGGGCCGGTCGTATTTCTACGCCGCGTTCTCGATCGCCGAGGCCGTGGACTACACCCTCGACCTCGACATCATGGGCGAGTTCGCGAGTTGGTCGTTCCAGGGGACCTCGCTCGACATCGACCGGACCCTCGACTACGCGAGCGTCGGCTCGGGCGTCCACCTCGCCGGCACGCTCGATGCCGGGGACTATGCCTTCAGCATCTACCTCGAATCGGGCGCCGCCGCGGAAGGCCTGGGCAGCAACTTCGATTTCACGTTCACCGCGGTCCCCGCGCCGGCGGGCCTGAGCATCCTCGCGACAGGCGTCCTCGCCGTGGGCCGGCGCCGCCGCTGATCGCTGACGTCAATCAGATCGGCCCGTTCTTCCCGAGCAGCGCAGCGGATCGCCTGAATCGAAAATGCAACGCTCGCGCGGTTATCCCGCCGAGCCGTTCGTCGCGGCGACGCGCACCCGCACGACCCGGGTCGGCTCCGCCTCAAGGATCGTGACCTCGATCCCGTCGTGCACGAGCGATTCGCCCGTCTCGGGGATCTTGCCCATTGTGGTGACGACGAAGCCGCCCACCGTGTCCCAGTCGTCGGACTCGGGGAGCTCGATCCCGATCGCTTCCAGTTCGTCGTTCGCGTCGTCGAGCTCCATCCGCCCGTCGATCTCGGCGCACCGCGTGGCGGTGTCGATCGTCACCTGCGGGTCCGGCTTGTCCTCGGGCTCGTACTCATCGCGGATCTCGCCGAACACCTCTTCGATGATGTCCTCGATGGTGACCAGCCCGCTGATCCCGCCGTACTCGTCGGTCGCGAACGCGATGTGGACCTTCTGCTCGAGCAGATCGCTGAGCAACTCGCGGACGGTCTTGGTCTCGGGGACGAACGTCGCGTCGCGAGTCACGTCCGCCAGCGAGAACGTCCCGGTCTTCGCCTCGGGGCTCACGAGCCAGCGGAGCAGGTCCTTGAGGTAGAGCACGCCCCGGATGCTGTCGATCGTCTCGTCGTACACCGGGATCCGGCTGTGCGTCGCCGCCGCCGCCGCCTGCTTCACCGCCTCCAGATCGTCGGTGTACTCGAGCCCCTGGATGTCCGTCCTGGGCGTCATGATCTGCTCGACCGTCGTCGAGCGGAACTCGACGACCGCCTCGATCATCTCGCGCGCGCTCTCGTCCAGGTCGCCCTCGCGCTCGGATTCTTCAACCAGGCTCAGCAGTTCCGCCTCGCGGGCTTCCGCGGTGGTCCGCTCGGTTTCCCCCGCGAGCCGGCGCACGATCTCGGTCGTGAACGCGACGATCCCACGCAGCGGCGCGAGCGCCACCGCGATCATCCGCGTCGGCCAGCCGAACAGCAGCACCACCCGCGCCGCCGCGTGCTCCGCGATCGCGAGCGGCAGCGCGATGCTGAACACCCAGATCGATACCGCCGCGATCAGCACCCCGAGCAGCAGTTCGCCGAGCGAGATCGCCGCCGCGGTGCTCGGGTCCGCGCCGTCCTGCAAGGGGACGCCCCCGATCCAGAGCACGACCGCGATCCCCGCGATGAGGTTCGCGAGCACGCGGGGCACCGCGACCGACGCCGCGTGCCCCGGCACATCCTCCAGGATCTTCTCGAGCGTCTCGGGGAGCCCCTCCTCGCGCTTGCCCGGCTCGATCGCGAGCAGCTCGAGCCCCATGCGCGTCACCGACCGCAGCGCGAGCTGCACGGTTGACAGCACCGAGCCGAGGATCACCGACCCGATCGCGATCCAGATCCACACCGACGCGCTCAACGCTCACCCCTCTCGGCGTTCGCCCTTGCGAACAGCGCCCCGAGCCCCGCGGCCGTCAGCAGCCGGTCTTCCTCGGCGTGCATGCGCGTAAACCCCTCCTCGGTCGTGTCGTCATACCCCAGGCAGTGCAGCACGCCGTGCAGGATGTAGAGCGTCATCTCGTCCTCGACGGTGTGCCCGATCTCGCCCGCCTGCCGCGTCGCCTCATCGGCGCAGATCATGATGTCCACATCGAGCGGCGACGATTCCCCCTCGGGGGGCGGCGCGCTCGCCCCGCCCATCAGATCGAACGTGATCACGTCCGTCGTGCCCTCGACGCCCAGGTATTCCGCGTGCGCCTCCGCCATCGCGGCGTCGCCCACGATCTCGACCCGCACCTCGCCGGCCGCGCTCGTGTGGGCCAGCACCGTGCGCACATTCGACCCCAGCCGCTCGAACACGGCGGCATCGAGCCCGCCCGAACGATCGGCAAGTTCAAGACTCAGCGCGGCTGTATCGGTATCGGTGTCGCCGTGTTGTCGACCCGGGGTTTCGTCATCGGGCGACGATTCCGCGGAAGGGGAAGACGGGGGTTCGCTCGGCTCGGTTTCGTTCATAGTGCGTCGCGTTCCAGCCCTGTGGCAGCCCGTGTGGCGGTTCTTCATAGCAGGGCGTGTACATGCCTCGACAAGCGGTTCGCCCCCGCGTGGGGCTTTCGACAGTGTCGCCCACTCTAGCGGATCGGCGGTCCGAGTCCAGCGGATGAGCCGCAACACAAGGCCGGTCCGCGCCACGCACCCATTCCGGTGGCGGTCCGCCCCAGCCCGATCCGCCCAGCCGGCATCTCCGAAGGCCGAGAACCTTCGGCTTCATCGCCCCCGCGAACCCGCCGACCCCGCGGGGTGATGCTCACCGAGCCGTCCATCCCCCAGTCCGTCCCTCAGCCCCCCGCATGGCCCGCGGACCGTGCCCGGCTGCTGATCGCCCGCGCCGAGGCCGAGCAGTCGCGGATCGTGGGAAAGGTGGTCGATGCGTCGATCGATCGCATGGCCGAGGCCCGCGAACGCAGGGAAGAAGAGCGGATCGAAGAAGACCGCGAGACCGACCGGCTCCGCGCCGCCGAGCGGCGCGAGAAGGCCGACGCCGAGCGCACGGTCCGCAACGCCGAGGCCCGCGCCGCCGAGTACGAGGCCAGGGCAAACAGAGGCGATGAACGCGATCGCGCGCAGGACGCCATCAACGCCGATCGGGAACAGAGCGAGGCCGACGACGCGCGACGCCGATCCCGTGCCGCCCGCATCGATCTCCGGGCCTGATCCGATCCACAGCGACAGACCGGGCCGATCCGAGTCATCCTTTCGCGGGCGTGGCGATCGCGCCGACGTGCGTGAGCGCGTCCTCGAATTGAGCCCACCGGTCCTCGACATCGCCCGTGTACCCGATCGAGACGCGCACGAAGCCGGGGCGGATCCCCGCGGCCTCCTGCTCTTCGTCGCTCAGTTCGCTGGAGGTCGACGCGCCCGAGCAGCTCATCAGCGACTCGAAATAGCCGAGGCTGACCGCGTCGTACCCGAACGCGTGCGTGTTCTGGAGATAGTCCATGAACTCGAAGGCGGTGTCGCGTGCGCCCAGATCAATCCCGAAGATGCCCCCCATCCCGAACCCGGGGTTGAGCATCTCCGCGAGTCGATCATGCCCGGCGTGCCCGGGCAACCCCGGGTACCAGACGGGGATGCCGAGTCCTTCGAGTCGTTCGGCAAACAGGAGCGCGCGAGCGCTGTGCTCGCGGACACGCATCCCGAGGTGGGGCAGACGGAGTGAAAGATCGAACGCCGACTGGGGCGTCATCGTTGGCCCGAGCAGCATCAGCGAGCCCCCGTTGGGGTCCATGAGCGAGGCGATGAATTCCCTGGTGCCGCAGACTGCTCCCGCGATGATGTCCGAGCCCCCGCTGATGAACTTGGTCATCGAATGGATGACAACGTCCGCCCCGAGCTGGGCGGGGCTGACGATCAGCGGGGCGAAGGTGTTGTCGACGATCAGCGTTGCGCCGCGTTCGTGCGCGATGCCCGCGAGCGCCGGGATGTCCACGACCGTCAGCGTCGGGTTCGAGACTGTCTCGCAGTAGACCGCCCTGGTCTTGTCGGTCATCGCTGCGCGGACGGCCTCGGTGTCGCTCGCGTCCACGAAGATGACCTTTACGCCCATGTGCTCGGGCAGAAACTTCTCGAACAGCGCGTGGGTGCCGCCGTAGACCGTGCGCGCACTGACGATCTCGTCCCCGGGGCGGACGAGTTGGATCACCGCCGACGAGATCGCGCCCATCCCCGACGCCGCGCAGTACGCCGCCTCGGTCCCCTCCATCGCCGCGAGGTACCGGCTCAGGGTGTAGACGGTCGGGTTGAAATGCCGCCCATAGAGGTAGCACCCACCGGTGTCGGGCCCGACGGCGCCCGCGAAGATCGCGGGCATGGTCCGGGCCTCCATCACCGTGAAGGTGGTCGAGGCCTCGATGGACATGTTGACGCCGCCGTGCTCACCGAATTCGTGGCGCACCGACGCGAGCGAACGGATGGGGTCGAAGGTCATAGAGAAGTATCGACCGCGAGTTGTGTTATTACAACGGGGGCCGGCTCAAACCGTGCTGAAAATCGCGTTTCGGGCCAGCCGGTGATCCGAGATCGGCCGTGCCGATCACGCCCCCGGGGCGTCGTCCGTCGGGTCCGCGCGCATGAACAGGTTCTCCCCCTTGCGGATCGTCTGCCCGACGTTGATCCCGTGCTCGGGGTGGGCCCATGTCGCAAGATCCACGAGCGGGGCCTTGAAGCCCGAATCGGGGTCATCGGGGTCGTTGAGGGGCGAGCAGTCCCAGTCGCGCCACAGAGCCGCCATCTTCGCCGGCATCGTGGGATAGAGCAGCAGCGACGCGATGCGGAGCGCCTCGGCGCAGGTATAGAGGATGGTCGCGAGGGCCTTCTCGCCGTGCTCGTGCTCGTCGAGTTTCTTGGCGAGCGTGAACGGCGCGGTGTAGGAGATGAAGTCGTCCACGAGCCGGCTGAGGTCGAGGCCCGCCTTCGCCGCTTCATCCAGAGCGATGTCCCCGGTCGCGGTCACACTCGTGCGCACGGCCTCAGCGGTCGAGGCCGCGAAGTTGAACGTCCGGCTCGGGTCATCCACCGGCTTGCCCGCCGATTCGCGGGCCGCCAGCGCGATCGGCAACGCCTTGCCGTCCGGATACCCGAACTCCCCGTTGCAGGTCCGCGTGACCTTGCCCTCGAAGTACTTGGCGAACATGTTCCCCACCCGGCTCGTCGCGTTCCCGATGCCGTTGGCGAGGTCGCTGTTGTAGACCTCGATGAACCGCGCGTGCGCGAAGTCCGAATCCGTCGCGCCCAGAGGCCCCTGCGTCGTCAGGAACCACCGGATGGCGTCCAGCGAGTACTTCTCGGCGTACGCCCGCAACTGATCGATCTCGATGAAATTGCCGAGGCTCTTGGACATCTTTCGCCCCTCGGCGATCCAGTACGCGTGGGCGTACACCGTCGCCGGGGGCTGCTCGCCCAGCGCGTGCAGCATGCAGGGCCAGATGACGGCATGGAACCAGAGGATGTCCTTGGCCATCAGGTGGGTGATGGAGGCGTCCCCTCCGCCGCGGGCGACGGACTCAGACAGCCCGGGCCAGTACTTCCGCCGCTCGTCGGTGTCGACGATCGTCAGGTAGTTGCACAGCGCCTCGATCCAGACATAGATCCGGTGCTCGTCGTCGCCGGGCATCTTGATGCCCCAGTCCGCGTCGCCTTCTTTGATCCGACGGGAGACCGGGACTTTCTGCAGACCCTGCTTGATCCGCCCCATGACCTCGTTCTTGCGCGCGCCGGGCAGCACGCGGATCGCGCCCGATTCGAGCTTCTCGGTCAGCCAGCCCTCGTACTTGTCGAGGCGGAAAAAGTAGTTCTGCTCCGTCCGCTTCTCGAGGGGCTTGCCGGTGACCGGGCTGTTGTAGTCGTTTTCCTGCGCGGTCGATTCGGTGACGTACTCCTCCTGGGAGGGGTCGTACCACCCCTCGTAGTCGCCCAGTTCGATGTCGCCCGAGTCGAGGAGTTTCTGGATGTAGGCCGACGCGCGGGACGTGTGGCGGTCCTCGGTCGTGCGCACGAAGTCGTCGTTGGAGAAGCCCATGAACGCGAAGGCGTCCTTGAAGCGGTCCGCGTTGGTGGTGGCCCATTCGAGGGGGCTCACCCCGTGCTCCGCGGCCGACCGGCTCACCTTCTCGGCGTGCTCATCCGTGCCGGTCAGGAAGAAGACGTCCCTGCCGATGAGCCGCTGCGCGCGGGCCGCGACGTCGGCGAGCAGCGTCGTGTAGCAATGCCCGATGTGGGGGCGGTCGTTGACGTAATAGATGGGTGTCGTGATGTAACAGGGCTCGGTCATGGGCGGCATCGTACCCCGCGCAGCCCCCATCCCCCGGCAGGAAGCGGCCGCCGTCGTCCTATCAGGCCGTCGTCCCCTCCGGGTGCCTCCGAGAACGGGGCGGGATCGCCGGACAGTCGGCGCGAACACGCCTGTCGCTTGTAAAGTAAGCGTACGCTGTCTGCCAAGACTCTCGGCCCGCGTGGGCCCGGTCCCCCCTCCTCACCCCGGCGATTGCGACGCATGGAACGAGCGGAGTTCGAAAAATCGGCCCTCGGGCACCTCGATGCCGTCTATCGCATGGCGTACCACCTCGCGCGCAAGCCCGAGGAGGCCGACGACCTCGTGCAGGAGGTCTACGCCCGCGCGTTCCGGCCCCGTTCCATCGAGCGGTTCGTCGATAACTCCTCTGAGGGCGGCGGCGGCATGCGGGCCTGGCTGTTCGCCATCTGCCACAACGTGTTCTACAGCCGGATCAAGAAACAGAGCCGCCAGCCCGCGAGCGTGGAGTCGTTCTTCGAGGAATCGACGACCGAGCGGGCCCCCGACGAGCCACCGCCCCAATGGGACGGCCAGCGTCTCGACTTCGAGCAGGTCGATTCGACGCTCAAGGACGCGATCGATGAACTCAAGACCGAGTATCGCGAAGTCCTGCTGATGTGGGGTGTCGAAGGGCTCAAGTACCGAGAAATCGCGACGATTCTGGATGTGCCGATCGGGACGGTCATGAGCCGGCTGCACCGGGCCCGAAAGCTGCTCGCCGACCGCCTGATGGATGACGAACAAGCGGTCGCGAACCTCGGCCTGCGGCGTGAAAAGGGAGACTCGTAGGGAAAAGCGTGCACCCGCGGGCGTCACCGACAGAATTTGGCGTCAAAAATCGACCTGATCGAGCGTGAAGCGCGAATAAACGGGGTCTTGGAATGGCTCAGAAACGATGGATGGATCACGGTTCCACGGGTCCCTCCGGCCCCCCGGGTCACCCCGGGAACGGCCAATGAATCGACGATGACAACCTCCGGTCTCCGGGCCGGTCAGACTGGGATGCGAATCAGGCGGCTGATGAGCGGGCTCAGGCAGAATTTCAGCGGGTGCGAGATGGCCGCGGGCCGAGACGATTCGGGATGATGTTTTCCCGGTCGGCCTTGGGCATCGAGCAGCACGCGGCCGTGGAACCCTGCACGGCCGATTCACCGACGAAGGTGCACACGATGGGTCTCCATGACGACAACAACCCGGTCCGCGACGACGCCCGCGTTGGGCAGGACGGTCCGATGGGCGCGGACGCCGTGCGCGCGGGGCTTGAGGGCAACGCGGCCCGCGCGGCGATGATCCGTGCCGCCGCGGACGGGGAATTGACGCAGGCAGAAACCGAGTCGGTCGCTGGTGCTGATGCCGACGCCGCGATCGCGTTCGAGCGCACGCTCCGCGATGCGACGGGCCGGGCGATGTCGGGTATCGCGGCGCCTGAGGGGCTCCGCGAGAAGATCATGGCGCTGGCGGCATCTTCCCGCTCGGAAGACGCCGCGCTCGCGGACGCTCTGGATGAGCGGGCCTCGGTCACCCGATCACCCGGGTTTTGGAGCGGTCTGTCGGTTCGCGGCCGGATCGTCGGCACCCTCGCCGCGGCCTTGCTGCTCGCGTTTGTCGGTGTCTTCAGCTGGCAACTCGGCGCGGCGAGCAACGGCGGAACGAACGGGCTGAACACCCCGGGCGGCGTGAACCAAGCGATGATCGCGGGTCCCGACGCCGGCTCACCCGCGGACAGCAACCTCACCTATCGCACGAGCCTCGCCCGCTTCGTGGCAGGCGAGCACACCCGAACGCTCGACGACGCCTATGCGGCGCGCAAGGTTGTTTACACCGCTCCCGACACCGCCGCCGACGAGATCGGCAGCCGGCTCGCGCACACCCCGGTCATCCCGCCCTGCGGCGGGGAGACCCGGTTCGCGGGCGCTTCGCCCTGCGGCGTGCCGGGCAACGGTCCCTCGGCCCACATGCAGTTCGTTCTCCCCGTTCACGACGCATCCGGCGACATCGTCGCGGGTGCCGAGGGCAGGAAGGTCAGCGTCTTCGTCAAACAGGACAAGGGCGAGTTGAACATCGAGGACGGGACGACCTACCTCGTCGATTCTGACGCGTGCAGCGTCGGCGACTCGTACATCTGCGTCTGGCGCCGCGACGGCTTGCTCTACACGCTCGTGAGCGAGGACCGCAACGCCCCGATGTGCACCAAGTTCCTCGCCCAGTTCGGCGTCGAGCCGCCAGATCCAGCGCACTCGCTCTGAACGCGTCGGGGATTTCCCGTGTCGAATGTGCCCAACCCGCACCCGATTCGGGTGCGGTTCTGTGCTGGACGGGCGCTGGAATTATCGGGCTGGGGCGAAGGACCGGGCCTCCTGTGCAGCCCGGGGCCCCACGGGCCGATGCTGACCCTGCGGCCGACGGCGACGGACCACCCCCGGGACCGAAATGATCCGAACGGTTTTGGCCCCGCCCGCGTAGAGTAGAGGTACGGAAGAGACGCCGGGTTGCGCCCGGCGAGGAGGCTCCCGATGGTTCGTGACAAATCCCACACCGCGCGACGCGCCGCCCCGATGCTGGGGCTGATCGCGCTCGTGGTCGGCCTCCCGGTCTCCGGTGCCGCCGCCCAGAACGCTCTGGGCGACGGGCGTGCGCTCGACAACAGCCTCAGCAAGAGCGGCCGGTACAACCAGTCCCGCCCCTCGCTCCGTGAGGAGTTCGCGTTCCGCAACTCGATCGTCACGGGCAACGCCCCCAACGGGCTGAGTTTCCGAGGCGATGTCGGCTACCGCGCCCCGGGGGATTTCCGGGGCGAGCTGGGTTCCAACGACCTGTTCGGTTTCCGGCGCGACTCGCTCCAGAGCGGCATCGCCGGCATGGGCATCCGGGGCACCGACGCGCTGCAGTACCAGCTCGCGCTGACCACCGGCGCCAGGCCCCCGGCGAACCTCGTGGGGCGGTTCTCGGTCAACCGGAGCGGCGCCACGCCCACCGCGGGCGACATCGGGTCGCTGAGCAACCCGGGTGAGCGAGAGGGCCTGTCGCAACGCCCCGCGATCGACCCGGACGCCGACGACCGGGGCACGATGCTCTGGATGCTCCGCTCACCCTCCGCGTACATGTCCAACTCGTCGCTCCAGGCCTCGTCGCTCCGGCAGGTGGAGACCGACAGCGGGATCTACTCGCTGACCGCCTCGCCACTGCGGGGTGTCCGGTTGAGCCCGATCCCCGAGCTCACCGCGGCCCGCGATGCGCAGCGGCGCGCCCAGGAAGAAGCCGAGGCCGAGTCCGAGCAGCGACCCTTCGGTCGGCCCGACATCGAAACGGATCGTGAACCCTCGCAGCCCAACCAGCCAGACGCGAGCGACCCGATGCGCGGCGCCGTGCAGACGCTGCACAGCGACGTGCTCACGCGGATCAAGCGTGCGGGCGACAAGCAGGAAGAAGACGTGTTCGCCAACGCCCCGACGCTGGCCGATCGGTTCGCCGAGATGCGCGACCGCTTGCTCGGTGTCGACGAGGACGAGACGGAGGCGGCCGAGGGTGAGGAACGCAGCACCGGGGGCGGCCCGGTCCGGTTCGATGAAGAGACGATGCAGCTGCTCCGCGGCGACGGGACCCCGATCTCGCAGTACGTCGATCCGAAGGCCGCGACGCGGAACGTCTTCGCCGAGCACCTCGTCGCGGGTCAGGAATTGATGGCCCAGGGCCGGTACTTTGACGCCGAGGAGCGTTTCGCGACCGCGCTCGGCATCCGCCGGGGCGACGTGACCGCCCAGATCGGCCGGCTGCACGCCCAGATCGGTGCGGGTCTGTACCTCTCGGCTTCGCTCAACATTCAGGCGCTCGCGGCGTCGAACCCCGAGGTCTTCGGTGCCAGGTACGCACCCGAGCTTCTCCCGACGGCCGAGCGGCTCGAGGGCGTCGTGAAGGTTCTCAGCGATCTCGTGGACGATTCCACGCAGGAATCCCGCCGGGCGAGCCCGCAGGTCCGTCAGTCCGCGGGTCTGTTGCTGGGCTATCTCGGCTACCAGCTCGACCGGCCCGAACTGATCGACCGCGGGATGACGAACTTCCTCGAGCGTGTGACGCGCGGGCTCCTGGAGGGCGAGCCGCGCCCGCCGGAGGCGCGGGTGGGCGACCTTCTCTATCAGATGTGGACCACCGGGACGAACGATGGCTGACGGTTCGCCGGGCGCGGGAACGCCCGCTCCCGATTCCGTTGAGGGCCCAGGCTCGGGATCGGTCGCGGGTGCGCGCCCGCCGGTGACCCCGTCCATCGTCTCGTTTCTGACCGACGGCGCGGTGATCCGTTTGTGCGAATCGATCAGTGCGCTCGCGGGTGTGGACGTCCTGCTGCTCGACGCCGACGGCTTGTGGATCACGCTCGCCGATGACGACGCACGCGACGAGTTGTGGGTCCGCCGGCCCGCACCCGAGGGTACGGCGAGATCCGCGATCCGTGCGCGCATCGATGTGAACGATCGGCCTCTGGGCGAGTTCGTCGCGGTGGTGCCCGAGGGCGACCCGGGATCGGACCGGGTGACCGCCCTGAGCGACGTGACCACGCTGCTCGCGTCGATCGCCGCGGAGTTCGCCGAGGAAGCGGACGCGATGCGCAACCGCATCCGCGAGCTGGGGGCGCTCTTCCGGCTCAACTCGCTGCTCGTTCGCGCGTCCGATTCTCTCGACAAGCTGCTGAGCGTCGCCCTCGAGATGGCACTGGGTGCGCTCGATCTCGACGCGGGATCGATCGTCCTGTTCCCCGAAGACGCGGACGGCGTGCCCGATACCGATTCGGAAGCCGGCGTGCGCACGAAGGCGTCGGTGAACCTCTCGGACGATTGGCTCCGCAACTCGATCCCGCTCAGCAGGGGTCGGGAATTCGACCGGCTCGTGCTCTCGGGTCACGTCCTCGCGATCGAGGATCTCCGGGACGACCCGCGCGTGCTCACACCCGAGCGGCTCGGGGATGAGAACATTCGGTCGTTCCTGAGCGCCGCGCTTGCGCACAAGGACCAGCCTCTGGGCGTGATGCGTCTTTACGGGCGCACGCCGCGATCGTTCGGCGTCGCGGACCGCCGGTTGATCCGTTCGATCGCCGAGCAGGCCGCGGTTGCGGTCGCGCAGGCCCGGCTCATGCGGATCGCCCGGCACGAGCGCGAGATCGAGCGGCAGCTCACCCTCGCGTCGGCGGTGCAGCGACGGATGCAGTCGGGACGCCCCCCCGCGATGCCCCCGCTGGATGTCGCCGCCAAGAGCGAGCCGTCGAGCATGGTCGGGGGCGATATCTACGACGTCTTCGAGCGCGTCGGATCATCCGGCGATCGCTCGATGGGCCTGCTGGTCGGCGACGTGGTCGGCAAGGGGCTCCCCGCGGCGCTGCTGATGAGCGCGGTCCGCGCCAGCCTCCGAGCGCACGCCAACGGCACGGACCCGCTCGACGAGGTGGTCGCGCGGGCGAACCTGGACATGTGCCGCGACACGCTGCCCAACGAGTTCACCACGCTCTGGTGCGGGTCGATCGATCCGCGGACGCTCGAACTGACGTATTGCTCGGCGGGTCACGAACCGCCGCTGCTCGTGCGGCCCGTGCCGGGGGAGCCCGTCACCATCGATCACGTGACGCCGCTCAAGATCGGCGGGCTCGTGATCGGCGTGATGCCCGACGAGACGTACACAACAGAGAAAGTGCAGCTGCGGCCGGGCGATGTGCTCGTCGCCTACACCGATGGGCTGCCCGATGCGCGGAACTTTGAAAACGAGAAATGGGGCATGGAGAGCCTCACACGCGCGGCGGCGGAGGCGGTGCGCACGCTGCCGGACGAGTCGGCGTCGGTGGTGCTGGATCAGATCCTCTGGTTCCTCCGCCGGTTCACGGGGCTCCGCGAGCAGGTCGATGACGAGACGCTGATCGTTGTCCGCGTCGGCGAGTCCGGGTAAGCAGGGCCGGGCGCTCGGGGCCGGCGATCGGGATCGGCGCTCGGGGTCGGCACTCGGAATGTGCCCTCAGGTCGCACGACACTGTGGTGCGGGGACATGACTCAAAACAAGAACACGGGCCGACCATGCGGTCGGCCCGTGCGGCGTGCGATCGTGATGGTACGGGGATCAGGCGGCGCTGGGGCCGTCATCGTCCGACCCGGCCGGGAATGGCAGCGGGCCTCGGAGCAAACGGTTCATGTCGTCGATATCGCGCTGAGCGCGGTCGAGCGCCGCCTCGGCGAGACTGATCGAATCGTCCTGCGCCGCGAGTGGGCGATCGGAATCGTTGCCGAGCACCGAACTCCCGCGGGTCGGCGTGCTGGCGTGCCGGCGGAAGGGGATGGGGCGCAGCCATTCTTCGACGCGCTCATCGTGTCCAGTGATTCGTAGCATCGGGGAACCTCCGTCTGCCGGGCGTGAGAATCACCCGGTCTCGTGATCGTCGGTTTCCGGAGGCGATGCGATGACCCGAATCCGGGGGTAGTGCCCACAATGCGCACGGTGTGCGCGGATCGTGGGGTCTGTGCCGCGGCCTCCCTGCCCGACGACAGATGTATCGGTCTGAAAAACGCGTCCGCGTCAGTCGTGCGCGCAGGTTGTGATGCGGGCCCCCGTGAAGACGGGACCGATTCGGTTCTCGGACGCTGGGCGGCGCGATCAGGCGTCGTCGGTGCGATCGCCCGGGGAGGCCTTCTCGGGTGGCGTGCCGACCTTGGGCTCGATGCCGGCCGCCATGCGGTTCAGGTTCCCGCGGTGTTTGTAGATGACCAGCGCTGCTAGGGTGATCGTGACGACCATATATGGCCAGGTGATGGGGGGGGGCTCGTTGCTGGTGCTCGCGCCCCGGCCGAGCACTTCGCCGAAGTACCAGACCCAGATGGGCAGGCTCCCCGCGGCGAGGACGCTGGAGAGACCCATGTAGCGCCAGAGGACGAGGGTCGAGACAAAGACGACGAACGCGCCGGTGCCGGCGATGGTGAGGATCGGGAAGACGCCGAGCAGCGCGCCGAGCCCGGTGGCGACGCCCTTGCCTCCCTTGAACCCGATCCAGGGGCTGAACATGTGGCCCAGCACGGGGGCGACCATGACGCCGAGCCAAGCGAAGGCCTCGGGGGGGGGGAGCGCCGGGTCGCTGGTCGAACCTGAGATGAGCCCGTAGGCGAGTGTCGGGACGAGGCCCTTGGTCGCGTCGAGGGCGAAGCAGAGCAGGAACCACTTGAGCCCGAGGTGCCGGCCCAGGTTGGTCGCGCCGGGGTTGCACGAGCCGACGGTGCGGATGTCGACGCCCTTGAGCCGGCCCAGCATGAGGGCGAAGGGGATCGACCCGAGCAGGAACGCGCCGACGAGGAAGGGGATGAGCAGGGCGGGGTTCATGTCTGGTGGTTCACCGTGGCTCGCTCGCTGCCGCGCGGTCGTTGCCGCGCGGGGCGTGCGCGCAGAAGCGTTCGCGGAGGGTCGCGAGCACACCGGCGAAGACTTCGGGCTCGGTGCAGCGGGCGTCGATCATCGCGACGTGCCCCGGGTC
Organism: Phycisphaerales bacterium UBA1926; assembly: GCA_002337215.1. Taxonomy (GTDB): domain Bacteria; phylum Planctomycetota; class Phycisphaerae; order Phycisphaerales; family UBA1924; genus UBA1926. The sequence continues at coordinate 21,726 of DDFO01000025.1, forward strand.
CTGGTTGGCCTGGTCGTGGTAGCCCTGGCGGACGCGGGCGTGGAACGCGGCCCCTTTGGCCTCCATCCGGTCGAGCAGGGGGCTGAGCCGGCTCGCGGCGGTCTGCTCGTCAACGTCGAAGATGATGGTGAGGTCGGGGCGGTTGTCGCCGCAGGCGATGAGGGCGGCCGACAGGATCTCGTCGGCGGGGACGCCCCCCGCGGTGCCCTGGTAGGCGAGGGTCGAGGCGTAGAAGCGGTCGGCGAGCACGCACTTGCCCTGGGCGAGGGCTGGTGCGATTTTGTGCGCCACGAGCTGCGCCCGGCTCGCCATGTAGAGCAGCATCTCGCAGCGGGGGCTGATGTCTTCTTCGGAGTGCTCGAGGAGGATGGCGCGGATGCGTTCGCCGATCTCGGTGCCGCCCGGGTCGCGGACGTGGACGGTTTCCAGGCCTACCGCGCCGCAGGCGGCGGCGAAGCGGGCGAGCTGGGTGGTCTTCCCGGAGCCGTCGGGGCCCTCGAAGACGAGGAACCGGCCTCGGATCGCGTCGGCGATGTCGGCGGGGAGGGGCTCGTCGGCGTGGCGCGGTGTGATTCGGGAAGTGGGCGGTGGCATCTGGGGGTGAGTGTAGCGGTCGGCGCGCGCGCGGCGGCATGTGAGACACGGAGAAGCCGCGTTGCGGCGTCTCCGTGGCACCCGACGGCTTCAGTCGGAGGCGATCGCGTTGAGCCGGGCGCGCCAGGGGTCGCCGCCGAGGGTGGGGTGTGATTGGCGGAGGCCGGCGATGTGGGCGCGGGCGGCGGCCCGGGCCTCGGCGCCGCCGTTGGTTGCGCCGAGTTCGAGCCAGAGGGTGAGGGCGTGCCAGTAGAGGTCGGGGTCGTTCGGGTCATCGGCCGATCGGCGTCCGGCGATGGCGCGGGCGGACTCGAAGGCGGCGGGGGATGTTTCGGGGTCAGCGGCGCGGGCTTCGGCGATCGTGAGCCGGACGCGGTCGGCGTCGGGCGACCGGGCGAGGCCGGTTGGCAGGTCCGCGAGCGTGCGCTCGGCGGCGTCGGGGTCGGTCGTCGCGAGCGATCGGGCGAGGCGCAGGCGTCGGCTCGGGTCGAGGTCATCGGCGAGACGGTTGGCCTCCGCGGCGGCGCGGGCGAGGAGGGTTGTGCGCTCGGTGTCGGTCGCGGTGGGCAGCGCTTCGTCGATGAGTTCGAGGGCGAGGGCGGCGGCGTCGCGGGTGGGTTGGGTCAGCGCGCCCAGGAGTTCGAGCGCGGCGTTGCCCCGGGTGACGCGGGCGAGTTCCACGCGCCAGGTGTCGGCGAGGGGATGGTCGGGGTTGGTCGCGAGCGCGCGCTCGAGGTCGGATGGGGCGTGGTCGGTGCCGACCGCGAGGGTGAGGGCGGCCTGGGCGTCGGGGTGGGTCGGGTGTTCGGTGGCGAGGCGGAAGGAGAGCGTGCTGGCGTCGGTGAGGTTGCCGGCGCGGCGTGCGTGATGGGCGGCGTCGCGGAGTGATTCGGCCTGCTCGGTGGGGTCGGGGCTGAGGCCGGCGAGGCGGGTCAGGCGGGCCTGGGCGCGGGCATGATCGGTCGGTGAGTCGGGTGTCCAGGTCGCGACGTCGGCGAGCGCACGGACGGCGGCGATGGGGAGGCTGTCGAGCGGGATCCGGCTTGCGCGCACGATCGCGTCGAGGCGCGGGGCGGCGAGGGCGCGCCGAGTGTCGGTCGGGAGGGCTGAAGAGGCGTAGAGATCGGTGAGGGGGGCGAGCGGGCTTTGGATGTTCGCGGCGAGGTTGGCGCGCACGAGGGCGGCGGCGGCGATGGCGTGGAGGATCGGGTCGGTGATGGGTCGGGCGTCGAGCGCACGCGCGATGTCGTCTCGGGCGCGGGCGGCCTCGGGCGACCGGGTGCCCAGGGCAGTGGCGGCGTCGAGCAGGGTGAGCCGGCCGCGTTCGATCGCGGACTCGAGGGCGACCGATCGGTCTTCGGTGAGGTTCGGGTCGGTCGGGTCGGCGGTGCGGAGGAATGCCAGGAGATCGGCGTGGGCGATCTCGGGGCGATCGAGGATGAGGTTGGCGCGGGCGGTGAGGATGTCGCGCTCGGCGGCGGCGGCTGGGTCTGTGATGCGGAGGGGGTTGAGGTCGGCGATTGCTTGGGCCGCGAGGTCGGTGCGTTTGGGTGGGTGCGACTCGTTTGTCGCACAAAGGAGCGCGGCGCGCGCACGGAGGATGTGGGGGCGGGGGTCGGTGGTGCGGCGGGTCGGTGGCGGGAGATCGGCGAGGGCGGTGAGCGCGCGCTCGGCGGCTTCGGTGGCGCGGGCGGTCTCGTCTTCGGTCGCGACGCTTGCGAGGACCGCGGTGTCGGTGGCGTCGGTGGCGAGGGATGCCAGCGCGTCCGCGGCGTTTGTGAGATCCGGATCGTCGGCGGGGGTGTCGGTTGGGCGATCGGCTGGATTCGAACGCTCGACGATGGGTTCGGCGTTGGGCTGTGTTTCGGATTGGGGGGTGATGAGGCGGAGGGAGCCTTCGCCGTCGCCGTGGGTGCGGGCGATCTGTTCGATGAGGCCTGTGGGATCAGGCTCGACGAACTCGATGGCCTTGATGACGGTGGGGCGGAGGCCCGTGCGGGTGTCGGTGGGATTGAGCGCGTCGAGCTGGCTCAGGATGGCCCGCTGATCGGCGGGGTCGGGGACGGCGCCGGTGCGCTGGATGCCGCGGGCGAGCAGGAAGACGAGGTCGGGATCGAATTCGAGCGCGCGCGTGAGGCCCTCGACGGGGTTGGATTTGCCCCCGGGCAGGGCGGCGTTGACCCAGCGGCGGGCGAGGATGCGGTTGGCGGCGGTGGCTCGGATCAGGTCGTCGTCATCGCCCGAGTGGGGGATGGTGCGGTGGGGGGTGGGCGCGCCGTCCTCGTCGGGTCGGCTCCCGAAGAAGACGATCTGGAAGGACTGGGTGGGTTGGAGCTTGTCGATGGCGCGTGCGAGTTCATCCTGGACGAAGGAGAAGGAGGTGACCATCGCGCCGGAGGCATCCACGGCGAAGACGATGCGGGTCGCGGCGGTGGCGGTGGAGCCGGCGAAGGCGACGGCGGGTGGCGGGGGGGTTCGCGCGATGGAGGGTGCGGGTCGGCGTGCCGGCCTTGGGGTTGGCGCGGGGCGGGCGGCGCGGGTTGTGAGTTGCTCGGTTGCGCGGGCGACGGCGTCGCGGGTGGCCTCGGCAGGGGCGGCGGGCGATGAAGACGGCGTGGTGTCTGGTCGGTCTTCTGGCTGGTCGTCTGGCTGGTCGTCTGGGAGTGCTTCGGCTTGCGTCGTGGTAGCCGGCGCGGTTGGTTCGAGGGCGAGCCGGGCGGGGCGTGTGGGAGGGGCGGTGAAGCGTTCGATGGTGATGCCGAGCAGGGCGAGCGCGAGGGCCGCGTGGATGGCGACGGAGGCGAGGGAGGGGACGAGGGAGCGTTTGAGTCTGCTGGCCCTTGATTGGTTGGGGGTGGATGTCATTCGGGGAGGGAGCGGAGAGCGCGGAGCGGCGGGCGGGGATCCCGAGTCACACTGAATGGAGCGCGGACGCGGGTGGGTGCTTATTCGTCGTCGTCATCGTCGTCGTCCACGTCACGGTCGACGGAGACATGATCGATGGCGATAGCGCCGGGGCCTGCGAAGGCGAGCGCGAGGGCGGCGCTGAAGAGGGCGAACTGCCAGAGGAGGGGGCGCCAGGCGTAGATATCCCAGATGTCGTGGTTGGGGAGGAAGCCGAGCAGGGTGTCGCCCGATTGGATGGCGGGGCCGAGCTCGGTGAGCCAGGCGGCGGAGAGCATGATGGCGGCGAGGGAGATCGCGGAGAGTCGCGTGAGCAGGCCGATGGCGATGAGGAGCCCGGCGGCGAGTTCGGCTCCGGCGGCGGCCCATGCCATGTACCGGGGCCAGGCGTCGCGTGCGGCCCACTCGGGCCAGATCGGGGCGGGTGTGTTTCCGTCGGCGTCGGGGGTGGGGTGTGCGGCGCGGTAGGTGAGAATTGCGAGGTTGTAGAGGCTGCGGACCTCGACGGGCTCGGGGAAATCGGCGGCGGTGTAGGTGGGGGTGGCGGGCTGGGTTTGTGCGCTCTCGGCTTCGGCGGCCTGGTCGGTTGCGCCTTCGGAGTGGGGCGGATCGTTCTGCGCCGCGATCGCGACGAGCGCGGGTGGGGTTGCGAGTGCCGGGTCGGGTTCGTCGGTTGATTCCGGTTCTGCGTCGGTGCTGTTTTCGGCTGGTGTGCTGGTGGTCGGGTTGGCCGGCGGGTTGGGATTGGCGAAGTCGTGTCCCATGTTGGCGAGGAGGGCGGCTTGTTCGCCCTGGACGGGGACCTCATGGATGAACTTGCCGAGGCCGGCCCAGATGAAGGTGAGGGCGAGGACGATGCGGAGCGGGATGGGCGCGGCGAAGAGTGCGGATGTGTGGGAGAGTTTCATGGGTCTTGCTCGTTGGGGGCGCGGTCGGCGCGTGTGTTGGTTTGTATTGGATAGTATCGGTCGGTCTGCGGTGATCCGGTCGCGGTTTTGGATCGGCCCGGTTCGGGTCTTGTCGGTTTGGGTTGGTTCGGGCTGGTTTGGGTCGTCGCTGGGTTGGTATTGGGAATTCGAAGTCTGCGGGTGTGGCGGAATTGGCAGACGCGCGAGGTTTAGGTCCTCGTGGCCGAATAGGCCGTGCAGGTTCGAGTCCTGTCACCCGCATTTCGATTGATGTGTGCGGTTGTGTGGCATCCACACCTGAAGTGGGGTGGTTCGATGTCGGTGTGCCGAGGTGTTTGGTTGTTGGGAATGTGCGGCGTGTTTGGGAAAGGGCGTGTTCAGGGGCAAGTGGGGCGTGTGAGGTGCCGATGTCGGAGCCGACGAAGTGAGTTCATCACGAAACGGGAGACCCACCCATGTCGATTGACACCGCAGCACGCGAGCAGAAGGTCCGGGAAGCGCTGAGTGAGATCAGCCATATCGCGACGCTGCCCGAGATCACGATGCAGATCATCAACCTTGTGGAGGATGCGACCTCGACGGCGCAGGATCTGCAGGAGGTGATTTCGAACGACCCGGCGTTGAGCAGCCGGATCCTGAAGGTTGTGAACTCGTCGTTCTACGGGTTGCCGGGCCAGGTCGGCTCGATCAACCGGGCGATCGTGATGCTCGGGCTGAACGCGGTGAAGAACATCGCGATCGCGGCGAGCCTTGCGAAGCTGTTCCGGGGCGGGGATCTGACCCCGCAGTTCAGCGCCAAGATGCTGTGGAGCCATAGCAACGCGGTGGCGATCTGCTGCAAGATTTTTAACGACAAGCAGAGGTTGGGTCTCGGGGACGAGGCGTATCTGAGCGGTCTGATGCACGACATCGGGATCATGCTCGAGATGCAGTTCGACCGGAACCTGCTGATTGATGTTGTTGCTCGGACGGGGCCCGACGGGGAGGGTGTGCCGGCGAACGACATGCTCGGCGTCGAGCTCGGTGTGTTCGGTGCGACGCATGAGGATTTCGGCAAGGGCCTCTGCGAGCAGTGGAAGTTCCCGGCGTCGTTCGCGGCGGTGTGCGGTTTCCATCACGACCCGATGAGCGCTCCCGAGGAGTACCGCAAGCTTGCGTGCCTGGTGTGCGTCGCGGATCGGCTTTCGGCCCGGCTTGGCGATGGCTATCGCCTTGACCTGAGCTCGACAGACATTCCCGCTGAAGTGCTCGCTGAGATCGGTTTGAGCGTCGAGCAGGTCGAGGAGATGCTGCCCGAGATCGCTGAGGCCGTGAGCCAGGGCGAGCTGCCGATGAACGCCTGATCGGGGAACCGATCGGCGTCGAAACAAGACTCTCTTTCTCCCTCCGGGCGGTTGCGCAAGCGACCGTCCTGTTTTTTGCGCTTCGATGCGCCCTCCGGTGGCAGACTCGCTGTGGTACGGCCTCGCCCGGGTGAATCCGGTGGGCCTGAGCGGGTGGCCTGAGCGGGTGGCCTGAGTGGGCGGGCTGACCGCGCGGTGGCGTGAAGCGTGGTGCCCGATGTCGCGCTGGAACGTGTCGTCGTTGCTTTTGTTGCCGTTGTTATTTGTTGCCGTTGCAGGCGGCGTGTGCGGCGGCGGTGCCTGCGATGTGTCCTGTGGCCCATGCCCATTGGAAGTTGAAGCCTCCGATTCTGCCGTCTGTGTCGAGGATCTCGCCGCAGAGGTAGAGGCCCGGCGTGGTGCGCGATTCCATCGTTTTGATCGAGACCTCGGTGAGGGGAACGCCTCCCGCTGTGGTCTCCGCGTGGGTGAAGCCTCGCGAGCGGGTGACGGGGAGGCGGTGCTCGCAGACGGCGTCGAGCAGGGCGCGGCGCTGGGCTTTGGTGAGGGTGGCACCGGTGGTGTCGAAGCCGATGCCGGCGAGCGCGCAGAGCGTGTCGGCGAGGCGGGCGGGGAGTCTGTCGGTGAGCCAGAGCGCGGGTTTGCGGCCCGCGAGGTTCTGGAGTTCGCGGTCGAGTGATTCGCGGGTGTGGTCCGGGAGGAAGTTGGCGACGAGGTGGGCGCCGGGGTCGGTGGTGCGTGCATCGAGGTAGTAACGGGAGATGTCCATAACGGCGGGGCCCGAGAGGCCGAAATGGGTGAGCAGGGTGGAGTTGGTGAATGATTCGAGGCGCCTGTTGGAACCCGCGCGGAGTTCGATCTGGACGGGGAGGGTCAGCCCCGAGAGGGCGGGGAGGGGGGAGGACTCGTCGAGGATGAGCGGGACGAGGGCGGGGTGGATCTGTGGCGTGATGGAGTGGCCCAGGGCTTTGGCGAAGGTGTAGCCGAGCCCGTCGGAGCCGGATCGGGGGAGGGCCTTGCCGCCTGTTGCGAGGATGAGGGTTTGGGCACGGATGGTGGCGGACTGGGTGGTGATGGTGAAGGGGTGGGGCGAGGCGGGATCGTGGGCGACGGTCTCGGCGCGGTCGGGATGGCGGAGGGTGACGCGGGCGTCGTCGGCGGTGGTGAGGAGGGCGTCGAGGACGGTGCGGGCTTTGTCGGTGGTGGGGAAGAGCTTGCCGGTGTCTTCGCGTTTGAGTTCGACGCCCAGGTCGCTGAAGAAGCGGACGGTGTCGTCGACGCCGAACCGGCGGAGGACGTTTCGGATGCTGTTTCGCGAGGTGCCGGCGTAGGCGTGTTCGGTGACTTCGTGGTGGGTGACGTTGCAGCGGCCGCCGCCGGCGACGAGGATTTTGGCGCCGAGCTTCTTGGCACCGTCGATGGCAAGAACGGTTGGGTGGGGGCGCGAGGTGGGGCCGGATGTTCGGATCGCCCGGCCCGCGGCGATGGCGGCCATGAGCCCGGCGGCGCCGGCACCGAGGACAGCGATGTCTGCTGCGATGCCGGTGCGGAGCGTGTCTGAGGGGTCTGGGTGGTTTTCGATCGGATCGGTGGGTGTGGGCACGGGTGATTGTTGGCCGGGCGGGTGGTGGGCGGTATAATGGGGCTCGCCGCTTCGGTGGTGTGCCTCCCTAGCTCAATCGGTAGAGCAGCTGACTCTTAATCAGCGGGTTGAAGGTTCGAGTCCTTCGGGGGGTACTTTCGCAAGCCCTTGTTTTGCCGGGGCTTGTGTCGTTTTTGGACTACCCGATTGGGATGCCGAACACGGGCCGACTACCTTCGACTACCCGATGGACTACCTCATCGCGTACCTCTTGGGGCCTGCGAGAACAGGCCCGGAGTGACGTCAAATCCCGTAGTTCAGCCTCTCTGCGTGCTGGTAGCTGATGAACTCTCGGTCGGGAGTCTCAAGCCAGGCGGTTTCCTTGTGGGAGACATCGCTGATGCGACTCGGTGTCATGTTCCCGAACGTCTGCCCCACGTAGTCCAAAACGGCTTGTTCGTCATCACTCAGCGCGACTGGATCGTCAGGCGCAGGATCGGCAGGGAAGATTTCGGTCCCTTCGTGCCTGTTCTCGTAGACGCGAACTTCCCGTCGAATAACTCCGCGATGTTCGAGAAGAGACAGAAGAGGGTCCGCTGCTGGAGAGACAGGGCCGTAGGGCAACCGTTCGTAAGGCAAGCCGGTCATTGAGATAGCATGTGAACGAAAATAAAGGAAGTCCGTATAGAACAGCAGCTTGTTCAGCTTGGTCCTTGTTACGCAAGTTGCAGACCGGATCAGTCTGAGCAGGATCGCCTCGAATCGTCTGAGGTCAAACTCGCGGAATCCAGTGGACTCCATCGCTTCCCCCACGATGTCATCGAGCCAGTCGAATGCAGTATTGCCCCGTTGGCGAGAAAGATGGGAACCCGGTTTGAGCGCAGCTTCAAGCTTGCGCCGCTGCAGGTCGCTCAGCACATGGCCACGTCTATGCAGCAGGTCTTCCATATGCGAGCGATCACTGCAAGCGCGAATCAACTCGTCATGGGTCTGCTCTTGAAGCGATCCATTCTCGTATCGATTAATCGTTGCTTGGCTCATTCCGAGCAATGCGGCGAGCGATGCCTGACTCAGTGACCATTCTTCGCGAATACCCTTGATCTGCTCAGGTACCAGCAGGCCATGGCGCTCTCTGTACGCGTTGAACGCCAACTCAACTGGATCGCCAACAGCTTCGTCCGCAAACTCGGAGCCGCACGTCTCGCAAACGAAATAGGTCACATCTACTTCGACGGTCTCGCCGCGCACTTCAAGCGAAGCGGGTCGAGTCTCAACTCGAAACGGACGGTCCTCTTCACAGGCGTAGCAGAACTTCGTGGCCGTCATCATCCATCCTCCCTTAGCGGGTACTTCATCTGATACTCCGCTTTGTGGAACGACCAAACCATGCAGCGAGCGATCCCCTTGGTCTCGACGACCCGCAGCTTGATGTACACCTCGGTGCCATCAATGTCTTTCCCGAATACCCAGACCTCCTTGTCGGGTTGAGCGTCATCTGATTCCGGCCCTCGCGAGTAGTTCGCGGGAGTCAGTTCTTTGATCAGGCCGTATGCCTGCTGCCTCGTCAAATTCAGGTCGGCAAGGTCCTGATCGATGTTCCTAGTCGCCCGCGGAATGGCGCGACAGTTGCCAAACTCGACCGCGAGCTTGGCGGCAATCAGGACATCCAGAACCTGTTCGCGGCTTACTGACAGAGGATGCCTCCTGTATCGGCAAATACTACTCTGTGATAGCGAAAAGTCAAGAATCTCGGCAGATAACCGATCAAAATACGTTCACATGACCCTATTCGGATCATTCGTGATACGATATGGCATGGCATCGGCTGATTTGGCGTCACTCCTCGCTGCCCGGCGGAAAGTCCTCGGGATGCCCTTTCCGGCCCTCGCGGAGCGGAGCGGAGTCTCCGAGCCGACCGTTAAGCGAGTGCTGGCGGGTCGCACTGCGAAGGCCTCGTTCGGGAACGTCGCTGCGATCGCGGAGGCGCTTGGTATGCCGCTGATGGCTGACCCGATCGACGTTGAGGACTTCCGCGAGCAAGTCGCTCGACAGAAGGCGGAGCGGGTTGCCCGGTTGGTGCAGGGCACGAGCGCCCTCGAAGCGCAGGCGGTTGATTCAGATCAATACCGCAAACTCGTCGAGCGGTCGATGCGCGAATTGCTCACCGGCTCGCGTCGCCTGCTTTGGACGAGTTGATCTCGCGCAACAGCTTTCAGCAAATTCATCCTGCCCAAACACCAGAACAGCGAGCGAGGTCCGCGACGACTATCTGGCGGCGGTGCGCGCAGCGGACCAGCATGACTACTCCGCGTTGATCGATCTTCACCAGCGTTTCCTCGCGGAAATTCGCTGAAGTTGTAACGGATCCGCGGTAAGTGTGTGCCTCCGAGGACGGATGGGCCGTCCTCTGCATGGAGGCCGCTATGAGTAGGACGGCTGCAAGAGGATCGGTTGGGGTGACGTTTCACGCCCCGAGCGGACAGTTCAAGAAGACCATTGGAAAGCAGCGAGGACCGGATGGCAGGCCGAGGCCGCTCGGGAAGACCTCAACGGCTTCTATCACGGGATGTGGGTGAGGTGCGGTCAGCGGCCGCGGGTGCTGTGTTGCCCGCCGGTGAGGCTGATCGCGGCGACGACGCTCTTGCCGAAGCACAAAACACGACGCCGATCAGGGTCGGGCTGCAGATGGGATTATTCAATCGAGTTCGAGATTAATAAATAGAAAAAGACAAGATTGAGAATCAGCTAGCTAATTATTATGCAGATCCTGATGTTGACGGGGCCTGGCCTGTTCATCTCTCTGGGTGGGGCCGGCCGTCACTGGGAATGCGGACCGGTCACGCCGCCGATGGATGAAGAGCACGTGCCCGCGCAAGGTTGCCCGCAATTCGACACAGAAATGTGTCATGTCTATGCTTGCCCGCTCGATACTGTGGAATCTGTACTGCAACCCGATTTGTTTGTTTTCTACTTCAATCCTGCTGGGGAGCCCTGTCATGGCCAAGCGAACATCGAAGCGGACCACCAAGAAATCCTCGAAGAAGGCCCAGGGCGGCCCCGGCGGCTCTGCTGCAACGCTGGACACAGCCAGTGTGGCGGAGCTGGAGCGGGCCCTTGCCGAACGCAAGCGTGGCTCTGAGAAGCTGCTCCGCAGGCGTGGACGCGTGGTCGAGCAGCTCGCGGAGATCGACGCCGAGCTGGCCGAGCTCGGCATCCGCCCGGATGGGGGCACGGTCGCGGCCTTTGGCGGTGGGGGTGGTCGTGGGGGGCGGCGTCCCCGCAACGACAAGACGCTGCCCGAGGCGATGGCCGAGGTCATGAAGGGCAAGGAACTGCGGGTCAAGGAGATCGCCGAAGCGGTGCTGGCCAGTGGCTATCAGTCCAACTCGGCGAATTTTACGACGATCGTCAGCCAGGCCCTCGGCCGTGAGGACAAGCGGTTCAAGAAGATCAGCCGGGGCGTGTACACCGCGAAGTAATCGCGGCGTCGTGATTCCGTCGCATCGTCTTCTCTTCCGGTTGTTGTTGAGCACGCTGCAGGGCCGGGCCCTGGTGCTCGGCGGGTTCGGGCTGCCGTCGGCTTCCTCGCTGCGCATTGTGCAGCCGATCCCCCTGCGAGCAGTGCGGCGTGTTGTGTGATCCCATCTGCGACCCCGGTGCGTCTCCGGGCCCATGTTCAACACGAGCATGGAAAGAAGAGGACCATGACCGACGAGAGCCACACCGAGACGATCACTCTGCTCACGCTCCGTGTGGTCTTCGAATCACGACCCGTGGACCGACGGAGAGATGTTCGTCGCGATCGCGCCCGATCCCAGAATCGACGAGAAGAAACCCGGCTTCCTGCTTGACGGCCACTCGTACGCGACGGACGCGATCGAGAAGTTGAAATCGAATATTGCTCGCGGCGAAGGGGTGGTTGAGGTCGCATTGGGCGCTCGGTTTCGGATCTGGGTCGAGACTTCCCCGTCGCGTTGCTGTCTGTTTGCTTGAGGCCCGTGCTTGATTCCACAAGCGGATCGCCGGCGCCCTCACCAAACCCGGCGGTGGTCTCGCAGACCGTACGTGCGGTCTGCGTGCTGATCGCGGTGTAGGCGGGCATCCGCTGGCACAGCCGCTCGTCGGCCGCGCCGTTCAAAGTCTGGCGGCTCATCCCCGGGGAGCGGCTGCCTTTCGATACTGAGCGGTGCCTTGAGCCGGTGGTCGTGTTTGGCATCGGGATGCTCATCGACGCCGGGCCAACCACGTTGAACTTTCAGTCGGTCGTCGACTCGATCCGTTCCAAAATCGAAGACGACTCGACCGTTGTGGATGTCGAGCTTCATTTCAAGCACATCGACATCAGCAAGAAAGCGCTCTTTGTCAAGAAGAACAACCAGTCGTCGACCGAGCTCCGGCTCCCGGTCGCTACGAGGAAACGGTTGCGAGAACTCCTTGGTCAGTCCGACGTGCGTTCACGGTTTGACCCGGGTTGATCTGGGTAACTGAGACGATTGGTCAAAGACCACGTCGGGAACGCGAACTGTCTCGACACTGATTCCCGGGGAATTACTTCGGGTCGCACTTTGTGCGGCTTCGTCTACAGGGTTGATCGCCGTGAGCGATATCGGGTATGGTTTGTAACCAGATATGGGGTGAATCGTGCCCGAATCGGATGATATCACACGGATCCTCGCAGAGATCGGCGAGTCTCCGCACGCCGCCGAGCGACTGATCGAGGTCGTCCGTGACGATCTTCGCCGCCGCGCGGCGCTGCAGCTTCGCGCGAGTTCGGGGCCGTCCACGCTCGATCCGACCGCGCTGGTCCACGAGGTCTACGTGCGTCTCTTCGGCCGCGTCGAAACGCCGACCTGGGAAGACCGTTCTCACTTCTTCTTCGCCGCGAGCCGGGCGATGCACGATATCTTGGTGGAGCGTGCCCGCCGGGCCACCCGGATCAAGCGGGGTGGTGACAGGTCACGCGTGCCTCTGGAGCCGCATCATGCGACGGCGAAAGAAGCGAGGCTGTTTCTGGAGCTCCACGAAGTGCTCACGCGCCTCGAGCAGGTCTCTGCGCGGCGGGCCGCGATCGTCCGTCTTCGATTCTATTGTGGGATCAGTCTCGAAGAGATCGCAGAATCGATGGGTATATCCCGCTCCACGGTCTGGCGGGAATGGGCCGTCACAAAGGTGTGGCTTATTGAGAAACTCGGCGCAGATTCGGGTGATCTGGTACTGCGCACAAGAATCTAAGAAGTCACCGGCGTCTCTTTCGCTAGAGTCTATGTGCGATGCATGACGAGATACCCGAGATTATGTACGACCGACTGTCGGCGCTCCTGGCGGTCGACGGCCGGCGGCGCGAGGATCTGCTCACGTCGTTCGGGCTGACACCCGACGAAGAGACCACGCTCCGGGGGCTCGTCAACCAAGCGAACTCAACATCGAATTTCGATCTCGGGATCGGGTCGATGTTCCCAAGCCTGCTCTCCGGCAGTATGCCGGAAGTGGAGGGGTTCGAGCTCATCCGTGAGCTCGGCCGCGGCGGCATGGGGATCGTCTATCTCGCGCGCGACCGCGATCTGGATCGGTACGTTGCTCTCAAGTTCATCCGGGGCGGGCTCGGGGAGGGCGACTCGAAACGCCTGCTGGACGAGGCTCGGACGGTCGCCCGTCTGGATCATCACGGCATCGTGCAGGTCTACCAGTTCGGTCGTCGAGACGATCTGGTGTTCATCGCCTCGGGCTACATCGAGGGCGAGACACTCAAAGATCGCCTTGTGCGCGAACGAGAGGCATGCGAGATCGACGCCGACGCCGACCGCCGGCTCGATCGCGATAACCCGGCCGCGTCGCGTGTCCGGATCGCTGGTGTGATGACGCTCGTCCGGGAGATCGTCGCGGCGATGAAATACGCGCACACCCGTGGGATCGTGCACAGGGACCTCAAGCCATCCAACATCCTTCTCGATGAGTACGGCCGACCTTTCGTCGCCGATTTCGGGATCGCGCTGCAAGAGAGCGTTCAACAGGACACCGCGGACCCGGTCGGCACCATCGGCTACATGTCCCCGGAGCAGCTGGGAGCGATCTCGGCGCCGATCTCGCCGGCCTCGGATGTCTTCTCGCTGGGCGTCTTGCTCTTCGAACTCGCCACGCTGCGGCGGCCGTTCCGTGCGAGTTTGCTCCTCGAGGCCCGGAAGGAGATCAAGCAGTGCGAGCGGTTGGAACCGCGAGACCTGTGCCGAGGGCTCCCGCCTGAGATCGGCCAGCTTTGCCACCGTGCGATGAGGCTCGATCCCACGATGCGGTACCGAGATGCTGGCGAGTTTTTGGTCGATATCGATCGGGCGATCGCTGGCACACTCAAACCTCCGGCGTGGAGTCTTCGTCGTGGCACGCAGCTCATCCGACGACATCGGATTCCGGTAACGGTCCTGGGCAGTGTTGCTGCGACCGCCGCGGCGGGCGGCGTTGCGTGGTTGGTGATCGATTCCAACGCTGTTCCGCTTGGATCGGTCCATTTTCGCGGTGATGTGCCCGAGACGGTGAGCGTGCGGGCAATCGATCCAGAGACCAGGACACTCGGCCGGTCCGAGACGGTCCGGGTCAAACAGGGCGGAATCACAGTTCCCGAGGGTCGATATCGTATCGCCGTGCAGAACGGCCCCGGGCTCGTGGAGTACACGCGTTCGGTCTTCGGTGGCCAGGACGCCAGCGTCATTGTCAATTCTGGATCAACTGCGGTCGAACTCGATGGGATGGCGATCGTGCCGGGCGGTGAGTACATCGTTGGGTATGCCACGAGCCCGCTGCGCGCCATGCGGAACCGTGTCGTGTCGGTCGATTCGTTTCTGATCGATCGGCACGAAGTCACCAACGCGCAGTACCGGGCCTTCGTCTTGTCAACGGGTCACCGCGGCTCCGCGTTATGGGGAGAGGTCTACGACGAGTCGCTCGACCCGCTCCCGGTTGTGGGCATCTCACAGAGCGACGCCCGTGCCTACGCCGAGTGGGCGGGCAAACGGCTCCCGACCGATCACGAATGGGAGATCGCGGCGGCGGGCGTTGGTGGTCTCGCCTTCCCGTGGGGGAACGAGCCGCAGGAGCTCGAGACCGTTGCATTGCGGGCCTCTCACTTCGTTGGCGGTTTTACAGAGTTCGAGGACCCGCAGTACCTCGATCTGTACCTGGGCGGTGTGGTCGGAGCGGGGGTTTTGACGCCGGATATCACGCCGTCTGGCGTTGCGCACCTCGCGGGGAACGTCGCCGAGTGGACCGACAGCCTGATGTCACCGTACGGGACGCCGGCCGCGGACGCGATCGCGATCGTCAAAGGCAACACCTTCGAGATTCCTGACGAGACGCTCCACACGAACCAAGAGGCCTTCTTTCCGGGTGTCGAAGCCCGAAGTCTCGGTATCGGCTTCCGTTGCGTCGCCTCGATTCCGTGGGAAAATCAGATAAATCGCACAGATTGATGAGCGCTACTCACCGCTTCTGGCGGCACCTGTTCCGGGAGCAGAGATCCTGAATCGCCATCGTTGGCGTGCCCGCGATCACTGCGTCTTGGAAAGGAGCCGGCCATGGCGTTTGGAGACATGCTTGTGCAGCTGCGGGTGCCCGAGAAGCCCGTTGGATCATCGATGACTGAGGCGGCATACATCGACGCGGTCACCGCGGCGGTGGACACCCACCTGATCAACACGGGGATCAAGGCAGCGATCCCCGGGTGGGATAACCGCACGGATCTCCCGGGCGACGAATCCGGTGCCCCCGGATTTGTCTCCGATCGGCTCGACGATGCCGGCGTGAACGTCTCGCTCTACGCATTCTCGCTGCACAACAAGGCGAACCAGGATCCTCAGACCCTCTACTGCCTCTCGGGCGAGGTGCTCCGCTGCTACGGGACCGTCAAGGTCACGCCAAAGCTCGGGACAACACCCAATCAGTTCTCGGTCGAAGTTTCGATCGATAATGGGCTTTCGGTAACCATCATCATCAACTTCGTGGTCAGGCCGCTGCTGACGTTCCCGACCTAAATCAGATTTTTCTTCAGATCGATGAGCAACGCGCGACTTGGTTGGCGGCGCCTGTGTCAGGTGGTGCGATGGTGTGTGCTTGTGTGATGGAACATGGAAATCGCCTCCGTGGGGAAGAGCCGGAGACGGTCTCGAAGGATCCATCCTTTACGTCTTTTACACCGTTCGCGCCCGGGAGTCATCCGGGGAGGTCTGCACCTCAATGGGCTGGTTGAGGTGATTCCATGAATAAGCAGCGAGGACAGCAACTGCAGCCTGAGAAGGTATGCAACGACCGATCAATCGACCTCAGGCTTTCGCCAGCGTGCACAGGAGATCCCATAGACCCCTCGGTGCCACACACCAACGGTACGGTCGAATCCACGCCCTCTCCATCGCCGCGGAGCAATCGAGAGATCGCGGAAGTGCTCCGCGAGTTCATCGGCCACCGGACATACCGTGAAGTGGGCAGGGATACTGGCTTCCATGCGGAGTCAGTGCGGAGGTATCTGCAAGGCAAGACCAAGATCCCCGCGGACTTTGTGAGCACGGCGTGTCATGTCTACAACATCGATGCGATGGCCGTGCTGGTCAAGGATGCGTGTGGTCCGTACCGCACGAATCCGAGGCCGAAGCCAGAAGATCGCCTCGCGGAGTCGCTCGTCGAGTGGCTGCGGCCGCGGATGGAGCGATGGATGCAGACCAACGTCGTCCCGAACGGGGTATTTTTGCGTCCAATGAAGTCGAATCCGGAATGTCCAGAGCGAGAAGAAGAACTCTCGCGAGATCAGCCGTAATTCAGTTGAAATCATGTATTGAGTTGCACTATTCGGATCTCTAAGAGCATCTTCGATCGTTTGGAATTGAGTTTGAAACGTCGTTCAGACCGGGAAGGTCCGGATACGTCACCGTGTCTTTTCATTGCTCAAGTCTGATCAGTTCTCGTTCGGCCCACTCCCGCCACGCCGGTTCGCCCGCCTGCATGACGATCGCCCGAAGATTGTGCTTGGTCTGTTCATTGGTGGTCTGCGATCGGATCTGCACCCACGTCAGCCCCATGAGTGTCGGTAGGTGGTTTGGGTAGTTCTCCAGCGAGGTCCGGTGTGGTCTGCCGGCTCCGTCGATCCGGCCGGCCTCTGCGGGCGTCATTGCGGGGTTGGGCCTCGGGTCGGGGTGGCCGGGCATGGACTTGTGGACCCAGGTCCAACTCGATCTTTGGGCTCGACGTTGATCATGCTGGGCATCGAATACGACCGGGCAGTGTTACTCGTGTGAGCGCTGATGTTGCGGTGCAGTTTTTGATTACTCGGTACCGTGTTGCACTGGTTCCTGCATCACCAGAGGCCGTTCTTTGATGTCACTCGATGCGCGTCATGCACATTGGAGTCGCCGCTGACCGACTCTTCATCAGCGGGTTGGTGTTTCGAGTCCTTCCGGGGGTACTGTCGCAAGCCTTGGCACTTCCGGGGCTTGTGTCGCTTTTGGACAACCCGATTGGGACGCCGAACACGGGCCGACTACCTTCGACTACCCGACTGTTTCACTCAATTCTGTGCCCTACTGACTCGGTGATGGGTGTTGCGACGAAATCTTTGGTGCCGGACCAGCGGCAGAGAGGATTTCGCGCATGGCCGAATCGACCGCTGCCCTGACTCCAACGGGCTCCGTGCCCCAGGGTCCGTCCGAGACAATGACCTATGGACGGTCCCGTCTGCTGCTCGGCATCAGCGGCGTCGGGACCTGGGTCGTCCTCGCAGCCGTCGCTCTGGCGACCGGTCTGCCCGACTGGTTGACGCGGCTGACGCGGGGAGCGGTTGGAGCGGACGCCATTGCGCTCGTCGCTCTCGCGTTCATGGTCATCTTGGTTCAGGCTCCGTTCGATTTGTTCGGCGGCTATCTGCTGCCGCGGCGGCATGGCCGATCGTCGGATCGATTCGCCGGATATGCATTGCATTGGCTTCGCGGTGTCGCGGCGTACCAACTGATGTATCTGCTCATAGGGCTGCTCTTGCTGATCGCTTCGCGCGGACTCGACGCACCCGGCATGGTGTTGGTGGGCATCGCGGCAACCGTGTTCTTGCTGGCCGGGAGGACGTCGCTCGCGTGCCTCATCAGTGGCATGCAGCGTCCCGAATCGGACGCGGCACTCGGAGACGAAGCCGCCGTGGTGGCATCATCGGATGTTGGCTTTACCGGAGGGATCGAGGGGTTTCTTCGTGCCCGGCGGCAAATCGTTCCGCGTCGGTGGGTGGAATCGCTATCGCCCGAAATGCTTCTGGTCGCGGTCCGTCGGCGGCGAGAGGCGGTGGTCTCCGGGCTCTGGCTTCGCGGCCGGATCGCTTCGCTGGCATTCACGTGGATCGGTCTTGCGATCGCAGGATCGCAGGTGCATGGCCTCGTCGGTACTTCGGGTGGCGTCTTGAAGTTCGCCGCTGTCTTCACGCTCTGGTCGTTTCTGGGCCTTTTGGTTCTCCCGACCCTTTCTCGGCGCGGCTCGATGTTGATCGATACGCGGCTCGCAGATCAAGGCGTTGGAATGAGCGAGTTGTCCGAACTTGCAGCCGGGCTGGACTCGATGCAAGACGACGAGCCAACGAGGCCGAAGTGGGTCGAGCGGGTCTTCCATCCCATCCCGAATGTCACCACTCGATGCGGCGAGCCATCATCGCTCCGCTTCGCCGCC
>DDFO01000025.1:39836-51141 GCA_002337215.1 Phycisphaerales bacterium UBA1926
CCGCTTCGCCGCCTGGGATGTCGCGCGAACCTCAGCGTACCTGGGGATGTGTGGGCTCTCCCCGCTTGGTCGCGCGGTGCATTGCAACAGCGGCAGGCCATCGCTTTGGATCTACCTGCCGCTGGACTAGTGGGTCTTCCTGCGTCGCACGTATTTCGGTTCGGATCCGGTCTGTTTCAAGACGGAATTGGTCGCCTTACCCGCTGAAAGCGATTCGCAGCCGCCACTGGACCGATTGCGCGGCAGGGGTCCGGCGCTCAGCGGCACCCTGTCCCGCCGTCCATCGCGTGTATGGCTATTCCTGTTCGACTGGTGCGGGGACTTCAACCCAGAACCAGCCGCGGAGATCGCCTTCTGCGAATCCGGTTGCTTGATCCTGTGGGTATCTGCGGGCGAGTGCGTCGGCCACGCCGGGCGCGAGGTTGTCGGGCGCCCCGTGACACTGCAGGCAGTTTGCTGCGAGTCGAATCGGCGAGAGCGTGCCGAGCCGACCCGATCGGTCGGCGAAGGAGATCGCGTCGCTCGGACGATCATCGATGGCGAGGTCGGCCCAGATCGGCGGCTTGTTGTCTTGGTTCCGCAGTTTCCACGACGTGCGGCCGATCCGGACACCGAGCTTCGCACTCTGCTCCGCGGCGATCATGGGGGCCCGCGTCGCGCAGACATCGATCGCGTTCACCGCGCCGTCTTGCCTGATCGCTTCGCTGAGCTCCGAGAACAAGGCCTTGAACATCGATTGCTGTGCTTCCATTGCCGCGTCGTGCTGGCGACGCTGGGCATCGGTCAGGGTCTCCTTCGCCAGGGTCTCCCAGCCGTTTCCATGTCGGCGGAATGCCGGCAGGTGCCGCTCTGCGGACGCCCAGCGGAGGTTCTCAAAGACCGCGAGGACCTGCTGGTCTTCCACGGAGTCTTTGAGATTCTCGTAGATCTTGACGTTCCGCACTTCGGCCACGGCTGATGCATCGCAGGCGTCCGCGAACGCTTTCGGGACGTCGAAGGCGTGATCCTGCCACCGATCCGTGGGTGCGGTCAGGCCGAGCCGGGTGTATTGCTGCAGCAACGCGGCCTCGTGCCGCCGTTCGGCCCGGATGATGTTGGAGAACGGCCGGCGCTCGCCGTGGGTTTTCATGACCGCGGAGTAGAACGCGATGGCGTGTCGCTCGTCATCGATCGCCGTGTCGAGAGCTTCCTGGAGAAAATCGTCCTGCTCAGGCATCGTGCCCGGCTCGATTCGGGCTGTCGCCCACGTGTCGGAAGAGCCCACGAGCAGCATGGAGGAGCAGATCATGAGAAGACTGAAGCGAACCATGTCGGACGTTCCTTTCAGATCCCTGGTTGACTGAGCTAGATCCCGAGAGACTCCATCGCGTCGATCAGTTCGGGGACATGCACGTACCCCGGCCCGCCCTGCATGGCGACAACAACACCGGCCATCTCCAGGAGTTGTTCGCGCGTCGCCCCCGCTTTCACGGCCGACTGCACGTGGGCGTAGACGCACGGCTCGCATCGCAATGCCATGCCGATGCCGATCGCGATGAGTTCCTTCTCGCGAATCGAAAGCGCACCCTCTCCCATGAGCTTCTGGTACATCGCCCCGAAGCCTTGGCCGATCGCGGGTGCCTGTTTCTTCATGGCTCCCATCGTCGTCGCCCATGTCTCGTAGTGGTGCTTTGCGTTCGTTGTCACCGCGTTACTCCTTGTCGGTTGAATTGCTGGCGTCGGTCTTTGGTCGGCGGTTCCAGGGCATCTGTGCGAGCAGCCGGGCCATGCCGCACCAACCCGAGACGCCCGCGAAGACGAGCCCGCAGCCGACGAATCCTGCGATCGCGAGGAACCAGGGCGAGATCGCAGCCCCGAGCCCGACACCCACGACGACGAGTGATCCCGCGACGATCTGCACCTGCCTCATGACCGGAAGCCTCGGGCCGTGCGCGGATCGCGTCACATCCAAACCCGCGGCCTTCCACGCGTCGATACCGCCTTCGAGGCAGAAGACAGGATCCGCACCGCCGCAGAAGCGGTTGGCCGCATCGCGTGCACGGCTGCCGGATCTGCAGTGGAACACGAGGCGTCGCCCGGCGTGTTGATCACGGAGAGCATCGGGGTCGATCGCGGACAAAGGCAGGTGAGTCGCCCCTTCGATCGATTCCTCGGCGTGCTCGAAGTCCTCGCGCACATCGATCAGAACCGCGTTTTCTGTCGCAAGCCAACGGGCCACAAGTTCCGCGGGCACCTCCGCGACCGCTTTCTCCGGCGGGGCCTTGTGCATCGTGTCGACCATGGTCCATGCCTCCAGGAACGGACGGTTCTCCAGAAGAATGGAGAATCCCCGTCTTTCCATTAGAGACACGCATTGGCGATGCGCTGCACGGACAGCCAAGAATTTTCTCAGCACGGGTCAGCGGTCGGCCCGCCGGGCGGAATGGTTCTGAGGCGCTTGATGAGGCGTTCGCGGAGCCCCGGCGGCATCCCGCCGTCGGCCATGTCCTGGCACACCTGCTGGGTCAGATCGAGGCTCGCGAACACAGATCGGCAGCGCTCGCAGATCACGCTGTTGTCGAACGGCACACCGCGGTCGAGAGATTCCTGTTTGGCGTTGAGCAGGTCGAGGCAGGTCTGCTCCGGGTACATCGGCGGTGGAACCGGCGTCGTGGTCCTCGGCAGAACCTGATCGACCGCGGCGCGAAGCTTGAGCCGCGCGCGATGGATGCGGCTGCGGGCGGTCGGCTCCTCGAGCCCGAGCACCTCTGCGACCTCCCGCACGCTGAACCCGACGATCTCTTTCAAGATCAGCGGGACGCGGTAGTCCTCGGGCAATCGCGTGATCTCTGCTTCCACACGTTCTCTCGCCTCGGTCGCGATCTGCTGCTGCAGCACATCGTCCTGGTCCGAACCGATCGCCGCGATGACGGGATCGCCGAAGGGCAGGAGATCTGAAAGCGACCCGATTCGATCTGGTTCGCCGGATCGCTTGCGATGCATGCGCTGGCAGGCTCGGGCCGCGATTGTGTAGAGCCATGTCCGCTCATCGGCATCGCCTCGGAATGTTTCCCATGATCGATACGCGCTCAGGAACACCTCCTGGACGAGGTCTTCCGCCTCGGTCGCGTTGCCACAGAACCGGGTCGCGAGGTGATAGAGCTGCCCGCCGTGCTCTTCAACGAGCCGCTGAACGGCATCGGCGCACGCGCTTTGGCGGGGAGCGTCAGTCATTGCGGGCATGGTAGGGGGCCTGCTTGATACGGCATCAAGAGCGTGCCTCGGGCGGCCGCTGGGGGCGTCTTCGGTGAGATAGGGGAGGTGTCCCGTGGATGAACTGGTGACGATCGCCACCCGTGTCGGTATTGTCGGCGTTGCGCTGATCGGCGGTGCGCTGTTCGCCTTCTCGGCATTTATCATGGCGGCACTCAAGCGGCTCCCAGATGCCGAGGGCATCCGGGCGATGCGGGCGATCAACAGGACCGTCCACACGCCCTGGTTCATGGGGCCGTTCTTCGGGGCAGCTCTGCTGTCGCTCGGTGCCATCGTGATGGGCGGAATGAACTCGTGCGAGCCGTGGGGACCGGTACTCGCCGCGGCCGGAACCCTGTACGTGGCCGGTGTGTTCGTCGTCACCGCGGCGGCCAACGTCCCGATGAACAAGCGGCTCGACGTACCGGACCCGGATGATCCCGACGCGGCCGCGTACTGGAATCACTACCTCGTCGTCTGGACCCGCTGGAACCACCTGCGCACGCTCGCGTCGGTTGGGTCTGCGTTGCTTTTCGTCGAGTCGGTCCGGCTGATGGGATAAACTCGCGTGGTACGCGTGTGTGGGATCGTTCACCTGCGGAACGGGGCAGGTCGCGACGAGGTTTTCGCAGAGTTCGTGATGTCAGCTTCCGGCGCGGCGGTCCTCCGTGTGGATCATGAGTTGACGCCACATCATCCTTTCTGGTGGTCACCGATGGAGTCGCACATGACGAAATCTACATTCTCACGCCGCGAACTGAAGCTCGACCGACTCGGGGAAGCCCTCTCAGAGTGCACACGTCTCCTCGGTTCCGGATACACGCAAGCCGGGAACTGGACGCTCAGCCAGATGTGCCAGCACCTGCGGCTCACCATGGAAGCCAACATGCACGGCTATCCCCGATGGATGACCGTTGTTGGCATGCCGCTTCGCCCGATCTTGAGAGCCTTCGCGCTCCCTCGGGTTCTCGCTGGGAACTCGATCAGTGGCATTCGCACGGCAGGCATGTTCGTCCCGCCCGGCGGCCTCGACGACACCGAGCAAGTCAAGCTTTTCGAAGAGTGTGTCCGCGAATTTGAGGGTCAGGCCGAGCCACTGCATCCTCACCCCGGGTTCGGCCGGATGACGCACGAGGAGTTCGGCCGGTTCCACGCGGCACACGCGGCTCACCACCTGAGCTTTCTGATTCCGCATCCACTGAGCGATTCCCAGGAGACAGAACCAGCTCCGCGGCCCGCCGGCGAGTCTCGGTGAGAACGCGATTGGCGACGCTCTCGGTTCTCGGGTGCGGCATCGGATCTGGTCGCGGGACATAGCCGACGCGGAAAGGCTCTGCGCCGCGCTGATGGGTCTACGGGGCTCTCATGCGGGGACCTCCTCGTTGCGGCACGGGGCTCGCCGCGCGGCGGCGAGTCGTGATCCGAGTTCAGCCGCGTCATGGAGGGCCTGCTCACGCGAGCGGTGGTGTCGCTCGTCGTCGAATTCCTGGTACTCCGAGGCGATCTCGTAGATGTCGTTTGCTGCGATGCCGAGCAGGCGCGTGGCAATCGTCCGCAGGTGTGGATTCATGTGGTTCCACCCGTCGCGGATGCCGCCCGGCTCAAATCCAAACTCTCCCCTTGAAGAGAGCACGACAAGCGACTTTCCGCTGAGCGTGCTTTGGATCGGAAAGTCACCCCGCTTGAGGTCGAACGAGAAGGTCTCGCCGGGCCGGACAATCTGATCGATCCATGCCTTCAGGGATGCGGGGAGTCCGTAGTTGTAGAGCGGCACGCCGAGCACGAGCACATCGGCTTGGCGCAGTTCGTCGATGAGCGTCATTGATTCTGCGAGCGCGTCATTCATCTCCTGGGAACGCTTTTCGGTCGGAGTGAATCCCGCACGGATCGATGCTTCACTGACGATAGATGGAGGTCGAAGGCCGACATCTCTGGGCACGATCTGAACATCCGGTTCGCTTGTGCGCCATCCATCGATGAACCGGTCGGCCATCTGACGGGTGATCGAGCGATCGAGGCGCGCGCTCGCGTCAACACGCAGCAGGACGGTCATGAGAAATCTCCTTCGTGCTTGGGGGCACTCCGTGTGTGTGGGTATGAGGCAGTCGCCACGTCACGACGATTTGCAGGGAATCACACAGTTCTGATCTGAATCTCAGACAGCAGCGAGCGCTGAACCGGGCAGCGATCGGCGATCTCCATGAGACGAGACCGCTGCTCTTCAGCGAGGTCGCCCCGGAGTTCGAGCCGCTTGGTGATACGGAGCACGGGCCCGCTCGCGCGTTCACCCTCGCGGCGGTCTTCCGCGTGTACACGGTCCTGGCTGAGATTGACCGAGACTCCGGTCAACGGCCAGCCCTTCCGGTCGGCGTACATCCGAGTGGTCATGGCCACGCACGTACCAAGCGAAGCCAGCAGCAACTCGTATGGAGTCGGTCCGGAATCCGTGCCGCCGACGGTCCGGGGTTCGTCGGCCCGGAGAGAGTGATTCCTCACGCGGACCTGAGACGCGTAACCAGATTCGCCAATGGTCACGGCGACCGAGGGAGTATCCGTGGTGCTCTTGCTGGATTCTGGTTTCATGGCAGCTCCTTTCTGGTGTGGCTTCACCACACAAGTTTCGGGTGGGGACCTGAAGATCCCATCGGTGCTCGTCTGCGAATCAGCCGACGAGGTGTGTCCACCCCGTCAGCCGAATTGGGAGAAAGAAAGGAGGGGTTCTGCGATCTACTCGGCATGCTCGTTGAACAGGCCGGGCCAGTTGGTGTTGGCCCTCGAGACGCTGCCCTCGAAGTCGGCGTTGAACTTCCTGAGGATGTCCGAGTTCACGTTCAGATAGAGCTTGTCGTTGCGCACCTGCGCGGTCGTGATGTCGACGGGCAGGAGGATGTTGATCGAGACGCCGTAGGAGCAGAAGCCGCCGTACTGGGGCGCATAGCGGTCGGGGTCGGCGAGGAAGGTTGCCTTGCTCTCCTCGGATGCGAAGAGGTAGGTCGCGCCCGCGTGCTCGGCCCGGATCATGGGCGAGCCGTTCAAGGGCGATTCGCTCTGGAAGAAGCTGACCGGGTCAAAGCCCGCCAGACCGACCCCGCTGGCACCGGAGACATTGACCAGGTTGCCCCGGGCCGCGGCGATCTTCTCGACCGCCTCGTCGGTGCTCCATACGTCGCTGGCGATCATGCGGTAGTTGACGAACGCGGCCTCGAAGCCGTCGTAGCCCGGGAGTTTCGCGGCGGCCGTCGCGTCGGAGACGATCGCGACCTCGAAGCCCTCCTCGATCAGGTTCCGCATGTGGGATTCGACGCAGAGATTGGCGGACATGCCCGCGATAACAACCTGGTCGATCCCCGCCTTGCGGAGTTGGAGCGCGAGGTCGTTTGAGTCGGAGCCGTAGACCTTGTGGGGGCTGACGACGATCGTTTTGCCGTCGTTGATGTAGGGCTTGTATCGGGCGAGCCAGTCGGCTCCGGAGCCCTCGATCCCTTCCGTTTCGAGAGGGCCGTCGCGGTGGAACATGTCGATGTCGTGCATCAGGGTCTCGAGTGCGCCCTCGAACTTCCAGGTGTGGTCGTGCGGGTAGTAGTAGTGGGGGCTGACGAAGACGCGGGCGTCGGCGCCCTTGGCGGCTTTGAACAGCTGCTCGATGTTCTCGACGGTGTTGTTCTCCGTCACGCTCTCGCCGACGACGCCCCAGGTGACGCCGCTCGGGCTGAGGAAGTCCACCTGCGGATCGATGACGAGCAGGGCGAAGTTGCCCCGGCTGAGTTCAACGCCCGGGCGCGGGATGGGCGCATCGTCGCGGGGTCCGTCGATGTAGTGGATGTGCCCGGCATGGTCGTGGCCGGCGTGGTCGTCGTGGTGCATGGGCTGGGCGGCCGCGACGGGGGACAGGGCGCAGGCCGTCAGGGCGGAGATGGTCAGGCGGTTGCGGTTCATTCTGGGTTCCTTTCCCACGGCTCTGAACTCGATCAGAGCGTGATTCAAACGTGTCGTGATCCATGCCCGGCCGAGACCGTCCCGTCCGGGCAACATGCGGGTGATCAGCGCACATCCGGGATGCCGGCGTGCGTCTCGGGTCTGGGGCCCGGGGCGGGCCAGCGGAATCGGCGTTCGCTCTCGGCGATGGGCACGTCGTTGATGCTCGCCTCGCGGCGGCGCATCAGCCCCGCCTCGTCGAACTCCCACAGCTCGTTGCCGTAGCTGCGGGTCCATTGGCCTTGGGTGTCGCGCCACTCGTATTGGAATCGCACGGCGATGCGGTTCTCGCGGAAGCCCCACAGCGCCTTTGCGAGCCGGTAGCCGAGTTCGCGATCCCACTTCCCGTGGAGAAAAGCGCGGATCTCGTCCCGTCCACGAATGAACGTGTCGCGGTTGCGCCACTCGCTGTCGGACGAGTAGGCCATCGCGACGCGCTCCGGGTCGCGGCTGTTCCAGGCGTCTTCGGCGGCGCGCACTTTGGCGAGCGCGGTCTCGGGCGTGAACGGCGGGAGAAGTTGACGCGGCGATCGCGCAGGCGCCGGAGCGCCCGGTTCGGTTTTGGGTTTCATGTCGTGCTCCTTGCGATGGTGACGGGCCGAGCCGGTCACCGTCGGGGTGTGAACTCGGCGGGAAGGCTCAGCCGGCGCTTCCGGCGAGCTCCGCCGTCGTCCACTCGACGGCGGCGAACGCGTCGTCGAGGGGTGTGCTCGCGATGTGGTTGGTGTAGTTGGACATCACCTTTACCGCGGTGCCGAGGATGACCTCGAGGACGGTTCGACTCGTGTAGCCGGCGGCGAGCAACGCATCGATGTCGCTCTGCTCGGGCCAGCCTCGGCTCTCGTTGATCTTCACCGCGAAGAGACGGAGTGCCTCGAGCTTCGTGTCCGAGAGTTCGGTGCCATCGCGCAGCGTCTCGATGACCTCGTCCGGCACGCCCTGGGCCTTGGCGATTCCAGAGTGCGCGGCCATGCAATAGGTGCACCCGTTGAGCCGGTTGTTGACCATCAGCACGATCTGGCGTTCGGTCGGCGACAGATCGCTCTTGTCGAAGATCGCCGCGAGGGTCATGTATCCCTCGAGCAGTGCCGGGGCCTCGGCCATCACGGCGAGCAGGTTCGGGAGAAAGCCGAACGCCTTCTGGGCATCGGAGATGAGCGATTCGGCATCGGGCGCGGTCTCGGCGGTGTGAAGCGGGAAACGGGACATGACGAGCCTCCTTACGGGCAATGCGATACCCGCCCCGGCGAAACGCTCGCCGATGGTGGGTGGTCGCGGGTTGTGTTGGCGCTGACTGCGCCGGGGGTCGTGGGGCCGGCCTGGCTTGCCGTCCGATCGAAGCGAGGTGGACACCACTCTACAAGTATACTGACTAATCAGTATGTATCAAGGCTTTCGTACTCCTAATTTGAGAATTTCCGCAAAAAGTGCTTCTCAGTGGTTTAGAGGCTGATCTTTGATCAGAGGACGATTGTCCTTCTCGTTCGTGAAACCCGCTGCTACGCTTATGCGTACTGTCTGGTCAGTATATTTCCACCCATTCCCGAGGAGCCGAATGTGCCCCCGAGCCGCCGAGACGATCTGATCGATGCCGCGATGCGTGTCTTCTACCGACGCGGCTTCCACGCCTCCAGCCTGGACGACATCCAGAAGGAGGGTGGCATCAGCCGGATGACGCTGTACAACCACTTTAAGTCCAAGGACGAGCTGGTCATCGCCGCGATGCGCCGCCGCGACGAGATCTTCCGAAACAAACTGATGCAGTTCGTCGACGCGAAAGCCAAGACACCCCGCGAGCGGATCCTCGCCGTGTTTGATTTCCACGAGGACTGGTTCACGGGCAACGAGTTCTGCGGGTGCATGTTCATCAACGCATCGGCCGAGTTCTCGGAGGCCGATTCGGCCCCGCGGCGTCTCTCTGCCGAACACAAGCAGGAGATCGTGCGATACCTACGCGAGCAGTGCGAAGCAGCGGGCCTCTCCAACCCCGGCGATGTCGCCGAGCAATTGAACATCCTGCTTGAAGGGGCAATCGTCACCGCCCGCGTGGTCGGCCAGGTGGCGGAGGGCGGCAAGGACCCGGGGATCGCAGCTCGTCGGGCGAAGCAGATGGCAACGCGGATCATCGACGTCAAGTGAGCCGATGCGTTCATCACGATCGGCACGTGCGTCGCAAGCATCCACGTTTCGCTTGAACGCTGAGCAGGTCGCGAGGAATGCGTCGTGAAACACACGTTCATTCTCGGACGGATAGGCTTTCGCGATGGAGTCGATCCGCGTCATCTGGGCCGGCGAGCGCGAGGCGCATCTGGCCGTGCCGCGCGGCCGCGCGGTCGCGTGCTACGAAGCACTGGTTGCCGCCGGTTTCGACGGCATCACCGAGAGCACGCCCGGGTCCATGACGGTGCAGGTCCGACTGCCCGATGATGCCGATCCCGCCGAGACTGTGGAACTCGCCCGCTCGATCGTGAAGCAATGCGCCGATGCGGGCGCCGATCATCCAAGGCGTGTTGTCGAGATCCCGATCTGCTCGGATCCTGATCTCGCGCCGGACCTGAATTCCATCGCGCACAACGCCGGCCTTTCGATCGACGCCGCGGCTGAGCTGCACGCGTCGTGCACCTATTCCGTCCGCTTTCTCGGGTTTTCTCCGGGTTTTCCGTATCTCGACGGGCTCCCCGAACCGCTTCACGCGCCGCGTCTCGAATCGCCTCGGGCCCGCGTCCGGGCGGGCAGCGTGGGCATCGCCGGCGATCGGACCGGGATCTACCCGCAGGCCACGCCGGGTGGGTGGCGTCTGGTCGGCGCGACGCCGCTCCGTCTCTTCGATCCGAACCGGGATCCGCCCGCCCTGCTCGCGCCGGGTGATCGTGTCCGTTTCCGGCGTATCGATCGCGCTGCGTTCGATGCGTTCGATCCGGAGATGTGCTGATGCCGTTGCTCCGTGTGATCGAGCCCGGCATGTTCACCACCGTCCAGGATCAGGGCCGTCCGGGGCAGGGCGCGATCGGCGTACCGCCTTCCGGCGCGGCCGACTCCCTCTCACTGACGATCGGAAACCGATTGCTCGGCAACAGCGATCATGCCGCCGCCGTCGAGTTCACACTGCTCGGCCCGAGCGTGACACTCGATTGTGACGCGTGGGTCTGCCTGACCGGGGCGGCGTGCCCGGGCGCCCGCGTCGCGGGGACCGAGGGGCCGCGTCCGCTGCCGTGGTGCGAGCCGAGTCGTGTCCGCGCTGGTGAACTGATCAAGATCGGTCGAACGAGCGACGGCGCCCGCGGGTATCTGTGCCTCTCCGGCGGGATCGGGGTATCGCCCGTGCTCGGCAGCCGGTCCACACTCGCCGGCGCGCATCTCGGTGGCCACGAGGGGCGTCGATTCCGAGAGGGGGACGCGGTCCCGATGTTCGGTACAGGGCGCACGCCTCGGGTGATCCCCGGCGAGTTCCACGCGTGGCTCCGAGCCCGGCTCGGCCGGCGCACGCTTCGCGCGATGCCGTCGCTGCACACCGATCGATTCCCGGCCGAGGCGATCGAGCGGTTCGTGTCCGCCGCGTACACCGTGAGCGCGCAGTCCGATCGTGTGGGGGTGCGTCTGGAAGGCCCCGCGATCCCGATTCCAGACAACGCCGGCCTGCTCGAGTCCGAGCCCACCGTGACGGGCGGCATCCAGATCCCGGGTGATGCTCTGCCCATCGTCCTCGGTGTTGACCGTCCCACAACAGGCGGTTATCCCCTGCTCGCCTGCGTCATCCGGGCCGATCTGGGGGCGTTG
Source organism: Phycisphaerales bacterium UBA1926 (assembly GCA_002337215.1). Classification (GTDB taxonomy): domain Bacteria; phylum Planctomycetota; class Phycisphaerae; order Phycisphaerales; family UBA1924; genus UBA1926. The sequence goes on from DDFO01000025.1 coordinate 50,820, forward strand.
GCGATGCTCCGCCCTCGCGACACCGTGCGGTTCGAGATCTGCACCATCGAAGAAGCACGCCGGCTCGACGCGGAGCAGCGCCTCTCGCTCGATCGGTGCTTGCCGCCGTGCGAGGAAGGCCCCGACGCATGACAAGAGCCCCAAGACCCTCGGGACCTCTCTGCCAACCTTCCATCGATGTCAACGCGGATCTCGGCGAAGCCGTCTCGCCGGAACGCAGGGCGATCGAAGATCTGCTCATCGAGTCGGTCACGTCGGTCAACATCGCCTGCGGCGGCCACGCGGGCGACGAGGCCTCGATGCGGCACGCCGTCCGGTGCGC
>DDFO01000025.1:51190-52050 GCA_002337215.1 Phycisphaerales bacterium UBA1926
CTACCCCGACCCCGCGAACTTTGGCCGCGTGCGCATGGATCTCGAACCCGATGCGCTGCGTGCGACGATTGCCGAGCAGATCTCGGTGCTCGCCTCGATCGCCCGCTCGGAAGGGGTCACGCTCTCGCATTGCAAGCCGCACGGTGCGCTCTACCACGCCGCGTCCACCGATGAGTCCGTCGCCTCGGCGATCCGTCGGGCGTGCGTCGAGCACGACCCGGATCTTCGGCTGATCGGCCAGGCGGGATCGCGTGCCATCGCGTGGTGGTGCGCCATGGGCGCGCGGGTATCGGAGGAGGCGTTCGCCGATCGTGTGTACGACGCGGACGGCTCGCTCCGTTCACGCACCGAACCCGGAGCGCTCATCACCAACCCCGGCTCGGCCGCCGAGCAGGCGCTGCGGATCGCAACGACGCGGAGCGTTCGCTGCGCCAACGGGTCTGATCTGGCGCTTCGCGCCGATACGGTCTGCGTCCATAGCGATACACCAACGGCTGCCGCGATCGCGGACCGCGTCATCGGCACGCTCCGCGCCGCCGGCGTGGTCGTCCGTGCCCTCGACTGACACCGGCTCTCGGCTTCTCCTCAATTCGCATCTGATCTGAACGGCCGCTTCCTGCTTCTTCGGCTTCGTCGGTCACGTCATGGTCGATGATCGTTGTGGCAATGACACGACCCGCCCGGCCCAGTCCACGCGGTCCGACCCAGAATTAGAGAATCCAAAGAGAAACCCCGGCGGTCGGAGAACGACCGCCGGGGTGGTTTGTGAGACGGATCAGGGTCAGAGGCTCAGTTGCAGCCTCCCTGGAAGAAGAAGACGAAGGCGTTGATGTCGTTGAGATCGAGCACGCCGAAGGGCG
>DDFO01000025.1:52164-63531 GCA_002337215.1 Phycisphaerales bacterium UBA1926
ACGCCGAAGGGCGGCGCGAGATCCGCGAGCATGTCACCGTCCGTGAACGCGTCGGTGAAACTCGAGATATCGCCAAGGTCGAGGATCCCGTCCGCGTTCAGGTCCGTTAGGCAGGTCACCAGCACCTCGACGCTGTCGGCATGAACGCTGACCTGCGCCCGGCGGTTGGTGCCCAGCCCGCTGAAGTCGACGCCATCGAACCCGCCCGACACGCTGCCCGCGGTGAGCACGGTGTACGTCTCACCCACCGGCGCGTCGCCCAACTCGGCCGACCACCGGACGACCAGCGTGCCGTCGACCTGGGCATCGCCTGCGATGTCCAGACGATCGAACAAGCCGCTGCCCTCGTCACCCGCGATGTCCACATCGAGGTGGGCGGTCGGATGCATCATCAGACCCGCGGCCGACGCCTGCCCGGACGGCTCACCGTACGCCCCCACGCCGATGCCGCCCGAGGCTTCGATGGACACATCACCCGTGCTCGACCCGTTCCGGAGCATCACACCTTGAACGGTCGAGGACGCATCGATCGTGCCGCCACCAGTGAGCGTGGCGTCGTCCCAGACGATCACGTTCCCTCGGACCTCGAGCGGGCCGTTGATCGAGGCAGTGCCATCGACGAACTCGAGCGCGTCGTGCTCACCCGAACCCGAGATCGTCACGATCGAGTCATTCGTGGACACGAACTCAGTTTGCAGCCGGGCACGCCCGAACCGCGCGAACCCGCCGTTTAGGCTCATCAGCCCGGAGCCCTCGAGGTTCTCATACAGCAGGATCCCGTTGTTCATCTCGAAGACCTCGCGGATGCCGACACCGTTGCCGACATACAGCGACCCGGCGGTGGGATGGAACCCACCCACATCGTTCCCGGTGACCACGATGTCGCCTTCTTCGGCACGCGTGATCCCGGTGCCCGGGAGATCAGCCGAGCCGTCGAGATCGAGAGTCGCGAACTGCAGCGTCCCGCCCACGGCCTCGATAATCCCGTCGTTGTGCACCGTCGTATCGATCATGCCCTTGCCGGAGATCGTCCCGTCGTTGATGAACCGGCGGCCCGTGATCTCGCCGCCCTGCATGTTGATCGCGCCGCTCGAGGTCCAGCCGAGTTGCGGCCAGCCGTAGTACTCGACGAAGAACCCCCCCGCGACGTTCAGCGTTCCACCGAACACCTCCGCGCCTGTATCCACCGATCCGGCGTGGATCGACAGCGACGAACCATCGGCGATCGAGATCTCCATTGCGCCGCCCCCGTCGAGGTCGAACGTACCCGTCTCGCCCAGATCGAACACCGTCGCGCCGCCCGTGACCGAGACCGCCCCGTTCACATCGACAAAACGAACCAGTGCGTTGGGACCCGTCGCGCTGAAGGAGAACGAATGCCAGAGCATCGCCGCCGAGTCGATGGCGATCTCGGCGTCTTCGTCGATCACACCGGTCCCCCGGAGCCCGACGAACGGCGAGACCAATCGACCCTTGCTGTGGACATTGAGCTCGCCGTACGAGTCCATGAACGCCGCGTCGATCCGCGCGGTCTCGACCTGGTCCGAGCCGCTGAACGAGATCCGTGAACTCGGGGCCGCGATGAACCCCTCGTCGCTGATGAAGCGGGACGGGCCGTTCACATTGCTGACCCTGATCTCGCCGCCCAGCGTGCCGGCGTACGGCAGTCTGTTGTGCACCGCCTTGCCATCCCAAACGATGATGTCGCTTTCGGGGTGCGTCATGTCGAGGCGGGAGGTGCTCGATTCGGTCCGGTCGATCAGAAGCGTCGTCTCAGGGCCCGCACCGTTGAGTGCCCACAGGCCACCCTTGCCAACGACGAGGTCACCGGTGGTCGAGTTCATCTCGACCGTGCCGACCCCCAGGATCGCGCCGCCGTTTGGGCCGTCGATCAGCACGCTGTCATCGACCTGCATCAGCCCTCCGTACATCGCGACAACGCCGCTGGCGATCGTGAGCGAATCGACGTCGAGGTCGCGCAGCGCCGGGGAATCGGAGACACTCAGGGCGCTCCCGATACCGTTGATGTTGACGTCCCCGTCAACGAACAGGCTGTGCCCCGCCGAGTAGACGGACGCGCCGCCGAGGATGTTCAGGTGCCCGAGCGCCGTGTTCGCCACCAGGCTCACCGAATCGCTCTGACCGGAGATGGTCGCCGAATCGGTGACGAGGTGGGGGTATGTGCCGCCAGGCCCGGCCCAGCTCGCCGGGTCGTTCCAGACGCCGGCGTGACCACCGGTCCAACTGAATACCCCGGCCGAGGCCGTGGTCCCCGCGGCGGCGATGAGTGCGCAGACGATAGCGTTTCGCGAATTCATGACAATCTTCCCTTCGGTGTGCGCCCCCGGATCGTCCCGATCCGCGGGGCAGGTTCCTGTTTCGGTTCAGGCGCGGGGGCGGGTATGCTCAACCCGCGGTTCGCCCCGCTCGGCGATCCGGGCCGTTCCGCTGCCCCGGCCCGCGTTGCACGGGCCCCGCCGCATGTCATGGCGCGGATTCACGCCCCCGGGGGACACGCCGATGAAAAGAAATCCGAAAAATCCTGTTCACGACACCCCGAGTCCCTCGCTCCCGTGGATTCAGCGGGAGGCGCTCGGCTCATGAGCCCGACCCCCGACCCACACGAAGGCGACATCACCCGCCTGCTGAGTGAATCAGCGGAAGGGTCGCGCAGCGCGCGCGACCGGCTGGTCGAGATCGTCTACGCCGAGCTCCACACCATGGCCCGCGCCCGTCTGAAGGGCGAACGGTCCGATCACACGCTCGGGGCGACCGGTCTGGTCAACGAGACCTACCTGCGGCTCTTCCGGGTCGCCGGGGAGGACACCCAGACCCTCGGCGCACAAACCTTTGAGGACAGGATCGGGTTCTTCTCGGCCGCGGCGACCGCGATGCGCCGCGTGCTGATCGATCACGCCCGATCAAGGGCCGCCGTGAAGCGGGGCGGCCCGCGGAGCGAGCGGGGTGCCCGGGTCAGCCTCGACGCGCTCGATGCCGCGGAATCGCTCGAACCGCAAGAATTGCTGTCACTCGATGAGGCGATCTCACGCTTGGAACATATGGATGAGCGCGCGGCGCTCGTCGTCCGGCTCCGGTTCTACGCCGCCCAGCCCATCGAGTCGATCGCTCAGATGCTGGACGTCTCAGACCGGACGGTGAAACGCGACTGGGAGTTCGCCCGCGCATGGCTGCGCGACGCGATCAGGGATGACGAGACAGGCTGACCACGCCCCGGACGCACGCGAGCGAGACCAGTGATGCGAGAACGCACCGCGAGCAAAATGTCAAACAGGGACACCAGCGAGGCAACGACCGCCGAGCACCTCGATTGGTCGCGCGCCAAGGAGATCTTCGCCGGGGCGATCGACAAGCCCAGCGACTCGCGCCTCGCCTTTATTGAATCAACATGCGGGGCGAAGTCCGCGATGGGCGCGATGGTCCTCCGGCTCCTCGCCAGCCACGCCGACGCGACAGACTTCCTCGTCGAAGACACCCAGGGCGTCGGTTCCACCCAGGCGACCGACCGTGCAGCCGCCAGCGAATCCGCCCGGCATCGATCGCCCAGGATGCCCGCCGCCGTCGGTCCCTATGAGATCATCGAGAAGATCGGCGAGGGCGGGCACGGCACCGTCTACCGCGCCCGACAGCACGCGCCCATCGAGCGCGAGATCGCGATCAAGATCCTCAAGCCGGGCCTCGAGTCCGAGGACCTCATCGCGCGATTCGCCGACGAACGCCGGTTCCTGGCGCGGATGGACCACCCCGACATCGTCAAGATCCTCGACGCCGGAGGGACGCCCGAAGGCCGGCTCTTCGTCGCGATGGAACTCGTCCGCGGGATCCCGCTGGCAAAGTTCGCCGAGGAGAAGGATCTGTCGCTCCGCCATCGGGTCGCCCTCGTGGGGCGGATCGCGCGGGCCGTCCACCACGCCCACCAGCGCGCGATCGTGCACCGAGATCTCAAGCCCACCAACATTCTGGTGGCCGAAGAGGACGGCGTTCTGCGCCCCCGCATCATCGACTTCGGCATCGCGCGCGCGCTCGCCGACGACGATCCCGGCAACGAGCACGAGCCGCGGACCGTGCGCGCGATCGGCACCCCGCGCTATATGAGCCCCGAGCAGGCCGGCGCGGGAGGTACAGTCGACACGCGCACAGACGTGTACGCCCTGGGCGTGATCCTCTGCGAACTCCTCACAGGAAAGACGCCGCGCCCACCATCATCCTCCGAGGACACCAGATCGGGGCCGATCGCCGCGACGCCCCCGAGCCGGCTCGCGCGGTCGGACGCCGCGCCCGTCGCGACCCCGTCCGCTCTGCGGGGCGATCTCGATCGCATCGTGCTCAAGTGTGTCGCTTGGGACCCGGAAGATCGCTATGCCTCCGTGAGCGAGTTCGCCGACGACCTGGCGCGGTACCTCGATGGACGCCCGGTTCTCGCCGCCCCGCCGAGCGTGTGGTACACGACTCGGAAGTTCGCGGCCCGGCACAAGGCCGCCGTAGCGCTCGGGGCCGCCGCGGTCCTCCTGCTCTGCGCCGCGCTGGCGCTGGCGGTCATGGGATGGAACCGTGCGCTCGACCAGACCAGGGTTGCGGAGAGCGCGCTCGCCGAATCGGGCCGACAGACCGAGCGCGCACGATTCGTGACCCGGTTCCTTGTTGAGGACATGATCTCGGCGGCCGACCCCGACGCGAAGCCGGGCGGCGAACTCACCGCCGCCGATCTGCTCGACGCCGCCGACCGGAACGCGGCGGAGCGTTTCGCGGGCGACCCGGAGCTCCTCGCCGACATCAAGGGACGCATCGGCATCGCCTATGCGCGTCTCGGACGCGATCGCGAGGCGGTCGCCGCGCTCGATGAGGCGATCGCGATCCTCGCAGACCGCACCGCCGGGAGCAACGCGCTCGGTTCCAAGGAAGACCGCGAGCAGAGTCTCGCGTGGGAGTTCGAGCGGTCCCTCGCCATGCTCATGATCCCGGGGCGGCACAAGGAGTCCGGCGCGGCGATCCGCGATATCGCGCAGCGCACCCGCGAACAACTCGGGTCGGATCATCCGCTCGCGATGCGCGCCTCGCTCCGCGCGAGCGAGTACATCGAGGACGCCGAGCAGCGCAGCGCCACCGTCCGCGACATCGAACGGCGGACCCGGAACGCGACCTACGACGGGAACAGCCTGCGCATGCTTGCGCTGCGGTTCTACGCGGGGACGCTGAGCCGCGCGGGCGAGACGAAGCAGGCGGCCGAGGCGTTCCGCTCCGCCTACGACCTGAGCCGTTCCGCGCTGGGCGTGGACCACACCCGGTCCATCGAGCTCGAGTTCAAGCTCGCCGAGGCCCTGGTCGACGCAGGACGCGCCGCCGAGGGCATCGAGACAATGCGAGACACGCTCCGCCGTGCGCAGAACGTCTTGGGCCCCGCGCACGGAACCCTCACCGGCATGCAACGCCGCGCGGTCGGCGTCTTCCTCCGCGCCGGCGCCGCCGACGAGGCGATCGGGGTCGCCGAGGCGTTCGCCGAGAATGCGGCGAACCAGTACGGCGAGGACTCCATCCCGCACGTCTCGGCGCACCAGGAACTCGGGCGCGCGCTCATCGAGGCCGGTCGCCCCGATGATGGGCTCGCGTTGCTCGAGCGGATCCTCCCCCTGCGAGAGAAGCAGTGGGGTGATGATCACGCGCAGACGGCGTACACGGTTCGGGCGATCGCCGACGCGTGCTTCGAACTCGGCAGGTGGCACGAGGCCGAGGCGTTCGCCGCCCGGGCGATGGCGAGTCTCCCCGCTTCGAGCCCGAGCCGGTACCTCGCGGGGGCGACCCGCGTGCGCGCGCTCCGCACCATCGGGGATCGTGCGCAGGCCGACCGGGTGCTGAGCGGTCTGCTCGCCGATGCGCGCCGCGCGGGCGCCGACGAGGCGACGCTCTCGAAACTCGATTCGCTCGTGACCGACACCGATTGAGCGCGACACGCGGGAGGGGCCGCCGCACCGAATCCCGCGGCTCGTTGCCGGATCGGTCGACCCCGATGTCCCCTAGGGGCACCCGCCTACGAATGAACCAACGAACGCGTTGATGTCAGCAAGGTCGAGCACCCCGTACGGCTCGGCGAGGTCCGCCGGACCGAAACCCGCCACGAAGGACGAGACGAACGCGTTGATGTCGGCGAGATCGAGCACGCCGAATGGTGCCGCGAGATCTGAGGGGCAGTCGCTCTGGAAGAACACCGTGTACTCGAGGACGGCTTCCCGCCCCGAGGGCTCCACCGCGACGAGGGTCACGGTGTTCTCGCCGGGCTGGAGTTCGCTGTCGAACGTGCGACGCCACTCGAGCCGGTCGTACCGCCTGGCAGCGTTCGGCGTCGTGAGCATCGTGAGCGGGTCCACACCGTCCGCGAGGTTCAGGAAGGCGTAGACGACCTCGGGGGTCCGGTCGCCGAGCAGAAATCTGAACGTGGGCTGAGGGTCGGTGAAGATCTGGCCGTCCCCGTCGAGCTCGATCTCGGGGGGAACGCGGTCTACGTAGACGACCGCGCGCTGCTCGTTGGCGAGCGGGCCTGTGCCGGCGGGGCGCTGGCGAAATGAGACGGTGCGGATGTAGTTGAACCCTTCTTCGAGGCGGGTGGTATCGATCACCTGCTCGTACAGCCCCTCGCGGTTCGGGTCCTGCATGCCGGGATTCTTAATGTCGGAGAACTCCTCGAAGCCGCTGAAAGAGGCATCGGTGATCGGCACGTCGGGCCCGCCGTTGCCGTTCCAATCGAGGGCGCCGTCGTTGATCTTAAAGAGGGTATTGTCGTCGGTGGTGAGATCGACCGAATCGCCGGGCACGGTTTCCACGCGGAGGGTGAACTGATCGCCCGTCACGACGGGGATCTCATTCAGACGCTGGAGGAAGTCGGGGAAGAAGGCCGGGTCGGCGGGGACGACCCCGTCCTGCCCGACGATCGTGATCGTCGCGTCGGGCACCGCCGGTGCGTAGACCAGGAATCCTCGGTTGTGCTCGCCTGCGCTCGAGGAATTCCGCGGGACGCTGAGCGTGACCGAGCCGGACCCCGAGACCGTGATGACTTCCGGGATCGTGTTGCCAGGATCGACCTGGGGATCGGCGGCGTTGCCCGTCTGCTCGACGAGCCGTGTCCCGGCCGGGAACGTGGTCCCGACGGTCAGCGTGTCAACACCCGAGTCATAGCGGTCGTTTACGGCGACGAGAACGTTGCCGACAAGCCCGCTCCCGGCGTTGTTGGCCCGCTCGAAGACGAGCACGTCGCTGATGTTGCCGTTGCGTTGGTAATAGTCGCCGGTCGCGATCCCGTTGTGAAGATCGACGAGTGTCGTCATCACGTCCTCGGGCGCCTGGGTGATCGGGTCCCATCCGAGCGCGACGGGCGTTCCCTCTCGCGGGAAGAAGCCGAACGAACGCGGGACGCCGCGCCCGTTGTAGTAGACGATCGGAAGCCCGGGCCGCATGAGCATATAGGCGTGCGCGAACCAGCCCTGCTGGCGGTTGCTGGGCAGGGGCGGGAGCGAGCCGCCGTCGCCGACCGATCCGTTGTCATGGCTGAACACATGGAACACGCCGGCGGAGCCGTTCTGGAACCCATCGTCGGCCTGATCGAGATGGGCCCCGTTGAAGAGATCGGCCCATGTACCGAAGCCGCCCCCGCTCACGAGATTCCGCAGCGATCCGGCCCCGCTCAGGTCGAGCGAGTCGCGGTTCGCGAAGGCGTCCTTGCGGTAGAAGTTATTCAGGATGTCGGAGTTGCCCGTCGTATTCTCGCCGAAGCTGAACGGCGTGACCTTCGAGCCGTCCGGTGCAGTCCGCCCCTGGAATACGGCCGAGTCGAAGTGCGTGTCCCACCAGTACGGGAAAACATGCTTCGAGGCATCGAGCCTGAACCCGTCGATATTCTGGACTTCGAGCATCCACTGCAGCCAGCGGCGCAGATAGCCCGTCGAATCTTCGACGACCGGGTCGCCCCCCATCGGGTTCGACAGGTTGAACGGGTACCGCGTCTCGACCGCCGCCCCACTATGCGCCGAAGGCGGGTTCACATAGATATTCGGTGACAGGATCCGGTCCGGGTAGAACCGCGCGTTGTCCGGGTCGGGCAGATTGCGAACGGTCCCCGCCGGGATGTTGTCGGGGTCCCCCGCGTCGACGGGCTGGCGGATGAATTGGTTCGAGCGATCCTGTTGGATATCCACCAGTGCGACGAGGTCGCCGCGGATTGTGTCGTAGTTCGGCGCCCCGGGGTTCTCGCTCTGGAGATACCCGGATGCATTCCCGGAGTGGAAATCACCCCAGTCGTCGGTGGGCAACTTGTCGCGCGGCGGCTGCTCGCGGGGGATCCACATCCCAGGCCACCCGCCCTCGGCGAGGAAGAAGTCGCTCGTTGTCCGGCCCGAGTTGTGATTCAGCACGGTGTCGATGTAGATGTGCACGTCGGCCCGCTTGAGCTCTTCGACCATCGCCCCGAACGTCGCCTCGGTGCCGTACGCGGTTCGCGCCCGGCTCCCGCTGCTATCAGTCAAAGGGGGCTTGCCCAGGTCGAACCGATCGAAGACGTCGAAGCCCACGCTGTACGCGTCCGACGCCTTTGAGGGCGGCGGGATCCACACCGCGCCGTACCCGCCGAGAAAGATGTCGGCGGCGCGACGCTCGATATCGTCCCACTCGGTCTCGAAGACCTGCAGGATCACACGCTCGGCGGCGTGCGCTGAGACAGCCGTGCCGGTCAGCGCGAGAAGCGCACAGATCGCGGTCGATCGCATCATCAAAGACTCCTTCGTTCGCGCATGCCCCCGAACACACCGCGGCCGGCCGGATCCGAAGACCCTCCGCCGCTCGTTCATCCGCACGCCGCGAAACCACTCTCAGACCCCCGAGAACCAAGCGGGTTACAATACCACACAGCACCGTACAATTCGACGATTATCCCGCTTGGGATGAGCATCGGACCAAACTTCGCGTCCGATCATCCCGGGCCGAATCCGAAACACTGGAGATCCGTCTATGCATCTGCTCGCCCCTCTCGATCGGTCGGTTTTCGGACTCACCGCTTCGGCCTCCGTGGTGCTCTTTGCAGGATCTGTTGCAACACAGTCTGCCTCCGCGCAGGTCGTCGCCGAAAGGATCGGAGAGGGCATCGTCCGCTTCCACGCCGGCACCGACTCCAAAGAAAACCGCGTCCCATCGATGGCGCTCCAGAACCCGCGGATTGCCAACGGGGACGCCCCCGCCGGCTTTCCGGTCTCGGTTGAGTTCAGCCGGGGCGCATCGGCGATCCACGGCGACGACCGATTCGTCGCGACCATCGACATCGATCCCGACACCAGTCTGTACGGCACCGGCGAGGCCGCGGGTCCGCTTCTCCGCAATGGTCGGCTGACAGAATGCTGGAACCTCGACGCCTACGGCTACCAGGACAACAGCCCCAACCTCTACACATCCCACCCCTGGGTCCTCGCCGTCCGCAAGGATGGCACCGCCTTCGGCGTCCTCGCCGACACGACCTACCGCTGCGAGATCGACCTGCGCGAGGACATCGTCTTCCGCGCCGACGGGCCCGATCACCCCGTCATCGTCATCGAAGGACCCACGCCCAAGGACGTGCTCCGCAAACTGGGTGAACTGACCGGCACGATCGAGATGCCCCCCAAGTGGGCGCTGGGCTACCACCAGTGCCGGTACTCGTACAACCCGGATTCCCGCGTCCGCGAAGTCGCCGCGGAGTTCCGCGAGCGGCAGATCCCTGCCGACGTCATCTGGATGGACATCGACTACATGGACGAGTTCCGGGTCTTCACCTGGGATGAGTCGCAGTTCCCCGATCCGAAGGGCCTCAACAGCTACCTCGACTCGATCGGGTTCAGCAACGTCTGGATGATCGACCCGGGCGTCAAGAACGAGGACGGCTACTTCGTCGCCGACTCGGGTGACGCGGTCGATGCGTGGGTCAAAAACGCCGAGGGTGAGACCTACACCGGCTACGTCTGGCCGGGCGAGTGCGTCTTCCCCGACTACACCAACGCGAAGGTCCGCGAGTGGTGGGCCGGGCTCTACACCGACTTCATGAACGAGGGCGTCGACGGCGTCTGGAACGACATGAACGAACCGGCCGTCTTCAACGTGCCCACCAAGACGATGCCCGAGGACAACATCCACCGCGCCGACCCCGAGCTGGGCGGCACCGCGACGCACGCCCGCTTCCACAACGTCTATGGCATGCTCATGGTCCGTGCGAGCCGCGAAGGCGTGATGGCGGTCAACCCCGACAAGCGTCCGTTCGTGCTCAGCCGAGCGAACTACATCGGCGGGCAGCGCTACGGCGCAACATGGACGGGCGACAACAGCGCCAATTGGTACCACGTCGACGTGTCCATCCCCATGATGCTGAACCTCGGGCTCTCCGCCCAGCCCTTCGCGGGCCCCGATATCGGCGGCTTCGCAGGCGACGGCGACGGCCCGATGTTCCAGCGGTGGATGTCGTTCGGTGCCCTCATGCCATTCGCACGCGGGCACACCGCCAAGGGCAACATCGACAAGGAACCCTGGGCGTTCGGCGAAGAGGTCGAGGCGTCGTGCCGACGCGCGATCGAACGCCGCTACCGGCTCATGCCCCTGCTCTACACGCTCTTCGAAGAATCGCACCGCACGGGCCTGCCCGTCGCCCGTCCCACGTTCTTCGCCGACCCGGCCGACCCGGCGCTGCGGAGCGAGGACGATTCGTTCCTGCTCGGCGATGACCTGCTCGTCGCGACCCACGTCACACCCAACAGCGAACGCGTTCACATCCTGCCCAAGCCCGTCGAAGGCGTCGCCTGGCGCGAGTTCGACTTCCCCGGCTTTGATGGAGCACGCGACAGCGACGACCCCGAGCAACCACGCCTCTACGCCCGTCCCGGCTCCATCATCCCCACCGCCCCCGTCCACCAGCACTTCGGCGATCGCCCCGACCAGCGCGACGAGCTGACGCTCATCGTCACGCTCGACGCGAACGGCGAGGCGAACGGCACGATGTACGAGGACGAAGGAGAGGGCTGGGGTTTCCGGAGCGGCGAATACCGCCGGATCGAATTCACCGCCAAGCAGCGAGGACCCTGGGTGGTCGTGCGGGCGAACAAAACTGACGGCGACTGGCCGCGGGGCAAACGCACCACCAAGATCCGCGTCCTGCTGCCGGACGGTTCAGAGGTGACGGGGATCGGCGCACTCAACAACCCGATCCGCCTGGACATGCCGTCCTGATGCCCGACCAGCACATCTCAACGCAGGACCGCCCCGCCGCGATCGTGACGGGCGCAGGCAGCGGCATTGGCCGGTCCGTCTGCGAGCGCCTCGCTCTCCCGGAGAACGGCCGATACCGCCTCC
>DDFO01000025.1:63598-84195 GCA_002337215.1 Phycisphaerales bacterium UBA1926
CGCTCGTCGGCCGGCGGCCCGAGCCGCTTTCCGAGACGGGCGGGTTGCTGGGAACCGAAGGTGAGGATTGGGTCGCGCTGCCGACAGACATCGCCGACCCGGACGTGGCGCTGTCGCTCCCAGCCCGAGCGATCGAGGCGCTGGGCAGGCTCGACGCCGTGGTCAACAACGCGGGCTGGACGCCCATGAAGCCGATCTGGGAGCACTCACCAGACGACGTCGCCGCGATCTTCGGAGTCAACACGCTCGGCCCGGTCCACATCACGATCGCCGCGCTCCGCGTGTTCCGCGTGCAGGGAACGGGGCGGATCGTGCAGGTCTCAAGCATGGCGAGCGGGGATCCGTTCCCGGGACTCAGCGTGTACGGCGGCGCCAAAGCAGGGCTCAACACGCTCACAAAGGGCATCGCCAACGAACTCGACGACGATTCGGAGATCAAGGCATTCTGTGTCGCGCCGGGGGCCGTGGAGACGGACCTGCTCCGCTCGATCATCTCGACCGATGCGCTCCCGAGTAACGCCTGCCTGACACCCGATGACGTCGCGGCGGTCATCGCGGACTGCGTCGCCGGGCGTCGTGACACCGATCACGGATCCACGATCTGGCTCTCGTCCGATTAGAGGCCCCGGCCCCCGAATCTACTCGTACCGCTCGCCCGCGTGCTCGATCCACCCGCCCTCTCGGAAACCGCCCGGGTCGTGGTGCGTCCAGTGGATCACCCCGCCCTTCTCGGTCCACTCGTACTGCCCCCGGACGGTCACGGTATCGCCTTCGTCAAGCGGCACTCGCTTCGCGAGATCGATGTTGTGCGCGACAAGGATCGTGCGCACATCACCGATCCGTTCGGGCAGTCTCATGATGAACCGCTGATGCCGGCTCCCGTCGTTGTCGTCTGGGAGCAGCCTGGTCACCGCCGCCGTAAAGGTCACCATCACGCCGGACTGCTCCTCTTCGATCGCGCGCCGCAGCACCGGATCGGTACGTTCCGAAACCCTTTTGCTCCCGCGTCGAGCCGTCTCGGATTCGACATGCTCGGCGATGGGATCGGTCCTGTCGACTCCGGGCTCGTCCCGGAACGCTTCCGGGCCGAACACCAGATACACCACGACCACGAGCAGCAGCGTCCCGATCCCCGCCGCCCCTGCCTTCTTCTTCCCCTGCGTGCGTCCTTTGCTCACCGGATCACACTCCCGGCCATCTCGCCCTCAAAGAACGTCACGGCCTTCCCGATGAGCCGAACACGATCACCACTGTCTGCCATCTCGCACACCATCGCCCCGCCCCGCTTCGACACCTGGTGCGCCGTGAGGCAAGACTTCCCGAGCCTGGTCGCCCAGTACGGCGCAAGCGAGCAATGGGCCGACCCCGTCACCGGGTCCTCATCAACGCCCGCCCCGGGCGCGAAATATCGGCTCACAAAGTCGTGCCTCGTCCCCGGGCCGGTCACGATCACGCCGAGCGCGTCCAACGCCGCAACCCGCTTGAAGTCTGGTTTGATCTCGAGCACCCGCCGCTTGCTATCGAACACGGCGAGGATGTTGTTGCTGCTGCGATAGATTTCGTCCGCTCGATCCCCGATCGCCTCTGCGACGGCGCTTCCGAGCGACGATTCGAGTGCGACTCGTTCGTGGGTGTACGCCGGGAAGTCCATCGCGAGCGTGCCGTCACGACTGCGCGAGACCACCAATCCGCAACGGTGCAGGGTCCGGAACTCGATCGATTCGGCCGGGTGCCCCACATGCTCGAACAGCACGTGCGCCGCGGCGAGCGTCGCGTGCCCGCACAATTCGACCTCGACCGTGGGTGTAAACCACCGCAGCAGGAAATCGGCGTCGCTCTCCCCGTCCTCCGCAAAGAACGCGGTTTCAGACAGGTTCATCTCCGAAGCGATCGCCTGCAGCGTCTCGTCAGTGGGCCATGAGTCCAGCGGCACAACCCCGGCAGGGTTGCCCCCGAAAACATGATCCGTGAACGCATCGATCTGGTAGATCTTCATCCTCGCATCGTACCAGACACCCGCGGCCTCCCGGTCACCCCTCTTCGGGCTCCCACGTGCTCGCGATGAATAGTTCCGCGAGTTGCTTCTCGTCCACGGCGCTCGGCGCGTCGCACATCATGTCCGACCCCGTCTGCGTTTTCGGGAACGCGATCACATCACGGATGGACTCCGTACCGGACAGGTGCATGACCAGCCGGTCGAGCCCGAAGGCGATCCCGCCGTGCGGCGGGGCACCGTACGACAACGCCTCGAGCAGGAAGCTGAACTTCGCGTTCGCCTCTTCCTTGCTCATCCCGATCAGGTCAAAGACCTTCTTCTGGATCTCACGCCGATGGATACGGATCGACCCGCCCCCGATCTCCGATCCGTTCACGACGAGGTCGTAGCCGGAACTCAGGATCGACTCGACCGCGTCCACATCGGTGATGTCGCACGCCATGAACTCGTCGGTCTGCTCGGGCGTGGGTGCCGTGAACGGGTGATGCAGCGCGTAGAACCGCTTAGTCTCCTCGTCCCACTCGAACATCGGAAAGTCGATAACCCAGCAGAACGCCCAAGCGCCCTCGGGGATCATCTCCAGATCCTTGGCGATCTTGAGACGAAGCTCGCCGAGTGCGCGGTTGACGGTACCCCGCGTGTCGGCACCGAAGAAGACCGAATCGCCCGGCTCGAGACCCAGCCGTTCGATCAGTTCGCTCTTGATTGGCTCGATGAACTTCGCGATGCCTGTCTCGAGCTCGCCCGCATCGTTGACCTTCGCCGTCGGGACACCGCCCGCGCCGAACTGCTTGACGAACTCGGTGTACCCGTCGGTGATCTTCCGCGTGAACTTTGCGGCGCCGCCCGGCACGCGGATCACCTTGACGCAGCCCCTGTCCTTCTCGATCGCGCCGGTGAAGACCTTGAAGTCGGTCTTCGCCGCCAGGTCGCTGACATCGACGAGTTCGAGCCCGAACCGAAGGTCGGGGCGATCGCTCCCGTAGGTCTCCATCGCGTGCTTGTAGGTCATCCGCTGTACCGGGGGGATGTCCACACCCAGTTCGCTCTTCCACAGCCCGACCGCGAACTCCTCCATGATCTCGAGCACCGCGTCGCGGTCAACGAACGACATCTCGAGGTCGATCTGCGTGAAGTCGGGCTGGCGGTCCGCCCGGAGATCCTCATCGCGGAAGCACCGGGGAAGCTGGATGTAGCGATCGAATCCCGAGATCATCAGGATCTGCTTGAACAACTGTGGGCTCTGCGGGAGCGCGTAGAACGACCCGGGCTGCAGCCGGCTCGGGACGATGAAATCCCGCGCACCCTCTGGGGTGCTTTTGGTGAGCATGGGCGTCTCGATCTCGAGAAAACCCCGATCGTCGAAGAATCGCCTGGCGAATTGAGACGTCCGGTGTCGGATCGTCAGGATCCGTTGCATTTCCGGCCGGCGGAGGTCCATATACCGGTAGCGGAGCCGGCGGTCCTCGCTGGGCAGGCTCCCCTTCTCGCCCGGCAGGAAGGGCGGGTTCTCCGTCTTCGCCAGTACCTCGAGCTCAACGACGACGACCTCGACCGTCCCGGTCGCGAGCTTGGGGTTGGGCCCGCCGTCGCGGACGCGGACCGTGCCCTTGATGGCGACGCAGTCCTCGTTCCGCAGCGTGTCGGCCGCGTCGAGCAGCGACTGGTCGGCGTCCTCGCGATCAAAGACGATCTGTGTCAACCCATAGCGGTCCCGCATGTCAATAAAGATCAGGCCCGTTCCGTGATCCCGGTAGGAGTTCACCCATCCGTTCAGGATGACCGTCTCGCCGACATGATCGTCCCGCAGCTCGCCGCAGGTGTGTGTTCGCTTCAGCATGGCTCGCCTCGTTGCCCGTACTCGTTCCAGACCGTCCTTCGGCCCGGATCGGGCGGGAGTATAGGGCGAAGGCGTGTCACCCCCGAAAGCCCCGGAAAGAACTCAAAAAAAAGGGCGGCCCGTCGCAACAGAACGCGACAGGCCGCCGTGGGAAGAGGCTTAGATGTCGGGATCCAACGACTATTCAGTAAAAAAACGCCGCTGGTTTCACCATTGTGAACGGAATACGTAGGCGTTTCATTCGCGATCCTCCCGAGTTTTCACTTCATTGCTCCCAATGCCGTAGTAATACGCGCCGGGCGTACGATCCCCGGTCATGTCCCCGATTTTGGAGATCATCCCGGCCGATCACGACGAGGCGACGGAGTTCCTCGTCGAGCTCGCCCGCGCGCTCGCCGCGAACGGATCGACGGCCGAACGCATCGAAGGGGCGCTCTCGACGGCGGCCGAACGGCTCGGAATCCACGCCGAGTTTTTCGCGACGCCGACCTCTGTCTTCGCCTCGGTCGGGAAAGGCACGCGCAACTCGACCCGCCTGGTCCGGGTCGAATCCGCCGACATCAATCTCGACCGCCTGACCCGGCTCGATGCGATCCTGCAGGCAGTCTCCGCACGCACGATCTCCATCGCCGACGCCCGGGCCGGGATCGAAGAGACGCTCGCCAGCCCCAGCCCGTGGCCGATCTGGGTCTTCGTCCTCGCCCACACGATGACCGGTGCGTGCGCCACGCTCTTCTTCGGCGGCCGATGGCACGAGGTCGCGGTGGGCGCCGCAGCGGGGCTCACCGTCGGCTTGCTCAGCCTGCTCACCGACCGCGTCCGCCGGCTTGTCCGCGTCTTCGAGTTCCTGTCCGGCGCGGTTGTGTCCTCCGTCGCCCTCGTGGCCGCGAACCGGCTCCCGGGGCTGAACACCGATCTCGTCATCGTCGCGGGCCTGATCGCCCTTATCCCGGGGCTCTCTCTCACCATCGCGGTCAGCGAGGTCTCAACTCGGCATCTGCTCTCGGGCGCCGCCCGACTCATCGGCGCCGCCGCTTCACTCGCCTCCATCGCGTTCGGCGTCGCGGCGGGCTCAAGCCTTGTCCGTGCCCTGCTGCCGATCGAGGCACCCGTCACGATCGAACCGCTGCCGGCGCCTGCCCAATGGGCCGCCCTTGCGCTCGCTCCGACGGCGCTCGCAGTCCTGTTCAAGGCGAACCCCAGAGACATTCCTGCGATCATCGCGATCGCCGCGGTCGGGTTCCTTTCCGCTCGAGAACTGGGAGGCAGCCTCGGACCCGAGCTCGCCGCCGGCGCGAGCGCGATCATCGTCGGTCTCCTCGCGAACGCCCGGGCAACCTGGGCGAACCGTCCCGTCGCCGTGGGCATCATCCCGGGCCTGATCCTGCTCGTGCCGGGATCGATCGGCTTCCGCTCACTCACCGCGTTCATCGAGCAGGAGACCGTGCGCGGCCTTGAGACCGCCGTCCTCGCGGTGGTCATCGCCCTCGCGATCGCGACCGGTCTGCTGCTCGCGAACGTCCTGCTGCCAGTGAAGCGAAACCTCTAACGCAATTGCTTGCCTGACCGCGGTGCGTCGCGTTCTACTGCGACGGTATCCGGACGCGCCGGCCGGACGTCAGTGATGCGACCTCCGCTTCGAGCACGGCGAGCGTCAACGACGCATCCGCGAGACACACAGGGGGCGGCCCTCCCCGAGCGATCGACTCAAGGAACGCCCCCACTTCGGCGTCATACGCGGATCCGTCCTCCAGATGAACCGCGGCCGGCTCGCTCGCCGCCCCGACATTGCTGAGCTTCAGCGTCGGCTCACGGAGGAGATCGAAATCCGCGGTGCCCGATTCGAGCTCGGCAACGTACCGCATGCGGAAGTCCGCCCCGCCGCGGAGCCAACCACCGGACGCGACGACATGATCGGGTCCATTGTCGTATGCATAGATCGTCGTCATGCGCGATCGGCTCCCGGTTGCCGTGACCGCATCCGGCCTGCCCAGGAGATGGCACACAAAGTCGGTGTCATGGATATGCAGGTCGTACATCGCCCCGCCACTCCGAGTCGGATCGTCATAGAACCCGCCTCCCCACGAGGGGACCGTACCGAGCCGTTCGAGCGACAGGCTCGCAACCGCGTCCCCCGAGCCGACCCGTCCCGCGAGCCACGCCCACTCGGGCCAGAACCGCATGCACATCGCCGGCATCGCGACGACGCCCGCCCGATCCGCATCGGTCGCGAGCGATTCGATCTCACCGCGATCCAGCGAGACCGGCTTCTCGATCAGCACATGCTTGCCCGCCTGGATCGCGGCCCTGGCGATCTCCGCGTGCGTCTCGGTCGGCGTGCACACGCTCACGGCATCAACATCGCGACGCGACAGCAGCGCGTCGATCGAATCGGTCGCGAAGACCGCCTCAGGATCGAAGAGCCGTTCCACCGGTGACGAACCAGTGTCGAGATTTCCCCCCTCGCTCACCTCACCGCGGAGCCGACCCGGATCACGGTCGGCGACGCCCACGAGCCGGCAGGCATCCCCCGCGGCGCGGTACGCGCCGAGATGGGTCCGTCCCATGAATCCGAGCCCGATGATCGCGACGCCGATCGTCATGGACGCCCGCCTTCCAGCATTGATTCGACAAGAACACGAGCGGCGACGATGTCATCGACCCGCGACTCACCCGCTTCCCGCTCGATCATCAGATCGGCACCCGGCAGCAGCGCTCCCACCGTCGAGAAAAACGCCTTCCAATCCACATCGCCCGTGCCGACGATGACCTCGTTTCCCCAACTCCCCGGCGACCCACTCGGGGTCGCGTCCTTGACGTGAATCTGGACAACATGTGGAGCCAGCGTGCGGAGCGCGCCAACCGGGTCGCCGCTGCCGTAGAGCAGCATGTTCGCGGGATCGAAGTTCACGCCGACGCGGTGATCCGAAAACTCGCCGAGCACACTGAGGAGCGTTTCGGCGTCCTCCTGCCCGGTTTCCAGCCCGACCCGAACACCCGATTCTTCGAACACCGCCGCGATCGCACGGAGCCGGTCGAGCATCCGGAGGCGTTCCGGGTCCGCCTCGCTGTGCGGCAGAAACCCCGCATGGAGGGTAGCGAGCGTGATGCCGCACCGGCCCGCGATCTCTGCGATCGACCGAGCGGCCGCGAGGTTCTCGTTCCACGTCGCATCGGGCCGAAAGCCACCCGTTCTCGAAATCGAATCGATCGTCGAGTAGTCCTCGCCGGCCATTTCCATCATCCCGCTGACCACACGGATTCCCGCATCGGCGAGCCCCCGGAACGTCTCACGCTCGTCCCATGCGCCGACGCGGATCGGATCGAGCGCAAGTTGAACCGCGTCGCACCCCGTCTCGCGTACTTTCGAGACAAGGTCCGCGGGCGACTCAGGCCGTAACGACCACGAGCACACACCGATCGAACGCGAATGCCCCTGACCATCGCCGTCCATGCAGAGATCCCCCGTGCCGATCGGTCTCACCGTCGATCCACCGGTCAGAGCCTACAGCGCCGAATCACGCATCGTCATCGACGCTCCCCCGCTTGTGTGCTGCAGCAAATACAGCATGAAATCGTCTCCGTCGCTTGCGACACGACGCCCGCCGGGCGAGAATCCTCGCAAGCCCGGATCTCAAACAACGCCGGGGGACGGGGTCTGCGAATGGGAATCGTCGGCATCGACATCGGCGGGAGTTCGGTCAAGGCCGTCCGGCTCGGGGCTGCCGATGCGCATACCCGCGTTGAATCCAGAGCCGAAATCGCAGAGCCCTCGCCCGATCACATCTCCGCCGCGTTCCGTGAGATCTCGCGTTCATTACCGATCGAACCGACCGACCGCGTCGCGGTCTGCCTGCCGGGCCTGATCGACCGATCAAGCGGCATTGTGCTCCGCGCATCGAACCTCCCACGGATGATCGGTGTCAGCCCGACCGATCTCGTGCGCGAATCGATCGGGATCATGCCGGCTCGGGTCATGACCGACGCCGCCGCGTGGGGTCTCGGCGTCTTGGAACGCGAAAAGTTACAGGGTCGGCTGCTCGTGCTCGCGATCGGAACCGGTGTCGGCGCCGCGTTCATGGTTCACGGCCAGGCCGTCACCCTCGACGGCGTGACGCCGGGGCATGTCGGCATGATCGACGTCGCGCTCGGCGAAGCCGACCCGCCCCGCACGGGCGACGGAACACCCGGCGTCCTCGAGGCGTACGTCGGACGTCACACGCTCTCGGCCCGCTTCGGGAATGACCGACTCGCCGACGCGATCGCGAGGCTCGACGCCGGTGATCCGGCGATCCGTGCGCTCGCGAAAGCATTACGGATCTGCCACGCGATCTATAAACCCGATGCCATCCGTCTCGTGGGCGGCGTGGGCGCCATGCTGACGCCCTGTCTCCAGTTGATCGAAACACAGACGCGGGACGGGCTCTCCAGAGTCGCCCAGAATGCATGGACGCTCGACGCCATCGACGACATCTTCCTCGCCGCTCAGGGCGCCGCGCGATCCATCCGCTGACCGCCCATCCACTTGAGCCTCAATCTGAGATGGTTCATTCCGCTGGAGGAACCCATCACGAGCCGGCACCAATAGAGGCATCGCGCCGACCCAGGCAGCACACGCCGAAACTCAACGCCGACGCCGCGGTGAGTTTCCAGACAAACGCCGCATCAAGAACCGACCGGAAGCCGCCAGCGATGCCCTCGGTCGGCTCTGAGAGATCGAACCACATCCCCCACCCAATCGGCTGCATCAACGCCACCGCGATGAACCCGACGACCAACGCCGCGATCACCGACCCAGGATTGCCTCGCCGCGTGAGCAGCGCCGTGAAGAAGACGCCGATCAGCCCCGCATAGGCGTACGTCATAACCGTGAGCGCGAACGTCAACAACGTACTCTGCGAGTCCTGCTCACGCTGCGCGGCGTCGAGCCAGATGCAGACCGACGCGAACACGGCGAGGATGACGCCCCAGAACACAACGCCGGTCCGCCCCACCGCCACGAGTTGCTGCTCCGACGCATCGGGCCGCCACCGCCGGTAAAAATCGTTCACAAATGTCGAGGACATCGCATTGATCGCGCTGTTCAGGCTCGATAGCCCCGCCGCGAAGAGGCCGGCCATCATCAATCCGGCAAGCCCGGGCGGCATCTCATCGACGATGAACGCGAGAAAGACCTGACGCGAATCATCCGGGGCCGTCGTGCCCGCATCACCGATCAGATCCGGGCGTTGATAGAACACGAACAGCAGGAGCCCGACGATAAGAAAGAGAAGCACCGACGGTACACCAAGCAGAATGCCCCCGATGATCGAACGCGCGCTCGACTTCGCATCCCGGCACGTCAGCAAACGCTGCGCGAGGTCCTGATCCGTACCGTACGAGCCGATTCCCATGACCGTGAACCCGAGCACCGCCGCGGGGAGTGAGAACGCGAGCGTCGGGTCCGACGACAACTCAAAGACCGTCAGCTTCGAAGTGCCATCGGGCATCCCCGATGCGAGCGCCGCGTACACCTCGGCAGGACCCACATCGATCCGGAGCGCGATGACAACGATCGCGGCGACGCACGCCCCGAGCAACACGACCATCTGGATCACGTCCGACCAGATCACGCTCGCAACCCCTCCTACGAGCGTGTAGAGCACACCCACAATCGTGAGCACACCGATCGCGACGAGCAGATGCACCGGCGCTAGGTCGCCGAAGAGAATCAAGCTCGCGGGCATCGCGCCGATGTAGATCCTCGCCCCACTCGCCAGAACACGGCCGAGGAGAAACGCGACGCTCGCGGCCCGCCCGGCACCGTGACCCATCCGGTTCCCGAGGAACTGGTAGATCGTCTGCACACGCTCGCGGAAGAATGCCGGGATGAATAGTGTCGCGATCACGATCGCCGCGAGCAACATCCCGATGTTCGTCGACAGATACGTCAGATCGCCCCGGTAACCCTGTTCGGGGACACCGATAAATGACGCGGCGGACATCGACGTTGCGACGAGCGACACAGCCGCCGCCCAGGCCGGGATCCGCCCGCCTCCCCGAAAATAGTCATCAGTGGACGCCTGCTTGCGACGGTTGATGAGCGTGCCCGTGCCCGCGAGGCATGCGAAATACAACACGATCACACCCCAGTCGAACCACCCGAGCGGGCTGTTGAACTCCATCGTTCGAGCGTACCGCCTCCGACTCTCTGGCGCACCGCCCGAGCCCCGCCGAGGCTATAGCATCGCGATGGATCGGGGAGACGCCGTGACCAGCCGCGACCGCAATGTATCCGATGAACCCTACCGATTCGTGCTGCCGCAGCCGCGGCGGATATCGCGCACCGGGATGTCAGTGAACCGGGCTCAGATTGACGCGGCCCCGGCGGTCGATCGTGACTCTTCCATACCCCGAGGCGGCTACATACTCAGGATCAGCCCGGCCGGCGTGGCGATCACCGTCAGCGACGAGGCCGGAGCCCGGCACGCGAACGCGACGCTCGCCCAGATCCGACGGCTCCCGGGCAACGAGTTCCCCGCCGCGATCATAGAAGATGAACCGACGCTCGCCCGTCGAGGCGTCATGCTCGACGTGTCCCGCTGCCGTATCCCCCAGATGCGCGAATCCGCCTGCATGATCGAGACGTTCGCGTCGCTCAAACTCGATCACTTGCAGTGCTACACCGAGCACGCGTTCGCGTACCGCGACCATCCCTCGGTATGGGAAGGCACCGACCCCATCACGCCACCTGAAGCCCGCTCGCTCGACGGGCTCTGCCGGAGGCACGGCATCGAGCTTGCCGCGAACCAGAACTGTTTCGGCCACCTGACGCGTTGGCTCAAGCAGCCCGAATACGCGAGGCTCGCCGAGACCCATGCCGATTGGGTCTTCGCCGGAATGCCCCGCTCTGGCCCGTTCAGCCTCTGCCCAACCGACGCTCGGTCACTCCCGTTCGTCGAGAGCCTGCTCGACGAGTTGCTCCCCTGCTTTGAGTCGAATCTGGTCAACATCGGCTGCGACGAGACCTACGACGTGGGGCAGGGACGATCTGCGGGAGCCGTGAACGCTCTCGGAAAAGCAGAGGTCTACGGCAAATTCGTCGGCGCAATTTGCCGCGCGGTCCTTGACCGCAGGAAAACCCCGATGTTCTGGGCGGACATCGCCCGGGCCCACCCTCGTGCGGTCGGACACATCCCAGCGGAAGCCCATGCCTTGGTCTGGGGATACGAGCCGGGGCACGACTTCACCGCCGAAGGAGCGCTGCACCGCGAGCAGGGCCGAGCCTGGTGGGTCTGCCCCGGGACGAGTTCGTGGCGGGGATTTACAGGCCGAACCACGGAGCGCCGCGCCAACATCCGAGAGGCCGCCTTCGCGGGTGTCTCTGGAGGCGCAGCCGGGATGCTGATCACGGACTGGGGCGATCTGGGCCACCGTCAGGTCTGGCCGATCGCCCTGCTTGCGATCACCGACGGCGCCGACGCCGCGTGGACGGGCGAGGCCCGAGGCACCGATTTCCTCCAGGCCGCGAGCCTGCAAGTTTTCGGCGACCCATCCGGCAATGTCGCCCCGTGGATCGAAGAACTTGGAAACGCCGACGAACCGATCCGGGCAATCGCCGGACCACCGACCGCCGACAAGACTCCGAGCAGGCTCGCCAACGCGTCGGCACTCTTCACCGAACTCCACCCCCCACCCCTCCGACTCGGGTTGCCCGCATCCACCGTCCCTTGGCGGGACTGTCGCGATCGGTTGGAGAACCTCGGAACCCGCGTCCCCACCGGCGGCGGCCCGCTCATCGAAGCGGAACTCCGGCACGCCCTCGCCTGCTCGCTCTGGTCGTGCGATGTCGCGATCGCCCGCCGGGGTGGTGCGATCGACGCCGCCTCGCTGCGCACCCAGCGAGAGGCGATCACGCGTGAGCACGATCGTCTTTGGCGCCTCCGATCCCGACCCGGTGGCCTCGACGAGAGCCTCGCCTACTGGAACGAGATCGAGCTCGGAGAGAGGTCGTGAGTGCCCAGCGACCCGACGATCGCATCGTCGCGGGCTGCATGAGCGGGACCAGCTGCGATGCGGTCGACGCCGTGGTTCTCCGAGTGTGCCCGCCCGGCACGCCCACTCCGATCCCGGTTCTTGGATCCGCGTCGAGATCGCTGGGGCCGACCGGCACCGAGTTGCTGGCCATCTCGCACGGCGCGCGGCGGACATCGGGCGAGATCCGGAATGCCGTCGCGATGCTGACAAACATCCACGCCGAAGCGATCAGCGCGGCTGTACACGATGCAGGCGTCAACCCCGAGCTGATCGCCTGCCACGGCCAGACGCTCTTCCACCGCGACGGTCTCTCCTGGCAGGCCGTCGCGCCGGCACCGATCGCGCGCCGATTCAACGCCCCGGTTGTTCACGATCTCCGGAGTGCCGATATCGCGGCCGGCGGACAGGGTGCCCCCATCACGCCGATGGCCGACCGCTTCCTGTACGCCGACCATGCCCCCGCCGCGATCGTCAACCTCGGCGGCTACTGCAACATCACCTCCCTGGATTCGGACGGACACACCGAAGGCCGAGACGTCTGCGTCTGCAATCAGCTTCTGGATCATGCCGCGGTCCGGCTGCTGGGAACGCCGTACGACCGGGACGGTGCTTGTGCGCTGCAGCGCCGCGCCGATCCCGATGCAACCGCCGCGATCACGTCGGTGCTGAGCCCAGAACATGCGACGTCTCCGACGAAGTGGGCGTGCCTGCTCAAGCCCGCGAAGCGATGGCGATCGCCCCGCTCGGGCTACGCTGCCTCGATGGACAATCGATCACGCTCCCGGGAGTCACCGGCTGCACCACCCCGGCTCCGGTCTCGGGGTGCTGGACGCTCCCCCCGGATGGTTCGTGGAAGGTCAGTACAAGTTTGACGCGTTAGGACCGTACGAAGCGTTCGAGAGATGCCATGCCGACACCCCCGCCGGATCGATCCGGGATCACCACCGAACACCGAAACCCCGCGTCGGGGAATCTCCACAGCCTCGACGTGCGCGCGTGCGTCGATCTGATCAACACCGAGAACCGCGCTGTCTTTGACGCGATGGACGCCGCGGCCGATACGCTCGCCGAGTTGATCCAGCGGGCCGAGCCCGGGTTCACGCGAGGCGGTCGTTTGATCTACCTCGGCGCCGGGACCTCGGGCCGGCTGGGCGTGCTCGACGCTTCCGAAGCCCCGCCGACGTTCCAGGTCGAGGAAGGCCGGGTCGTGGGCGTGATCGCCGGAGGAGACGCCGCGCTGAAAAAATCCAGCGAATCCCGCGAGGACGAGCCCGACGGGGCGGAGCCCGCTCTGCGCTCACTCGCACTCTCGGATGACGACACCGTGATCGGGCTCGCGGCGGGGGGCACAACGCCCTTTGTGCGCGGCGGGCTCCGGGTCGCCAAGCGGCTCGCACCAGGCTGTGTCACCGGGATGATCTCGTGCGCGCCGATCGAATCACCACCCGGGGCCGACGTGCTCATCGTCTTGCCCACGGGACCGGAGGTCGTCACTGGATCGACGCGGATGAAGGCCGGCACGGCGACCAAGCTCGCGATCAACACAATCTCGACGACGCTCATGGTGCGCACAGGACGGGTCTACCAGAACCTGATGGTGGATCTCCGCGCGACCAACGACAAACTCAGGGACCGAGCGGCCCGGATCGTCGCCGAGCTGACGGGGCTCGCTCGCGATGACTGCTTCGCGTTGCTCGACGACGCGGGCGGCTCGGTCAAGCACGCCGTGATCATGCACAGATTGGATGTCTCACGGGACGAGGCCGAAGGCTTGCTGACCGAAGCCGGGAGCCGGCTCGATCGCGTGCTCGATCGCTGAGATGCCGCTCGATCGCGGATCGATCACGTACGCCGTCCCCCGCTTGCGGCGGAGCCAGACATTGGAGAGATCCTTTGCTCGGTAGATCCGGCGGGCCGCGCCTTCATCCCGCAATGCGGGGTCGATGAAGATCGCGTCGCCCGATTCGGTGAGCCCGGTGAGAACGATCAGGTGCCCATTGTCCGATTCGTAGGGCATGCCACGGACCTCGCCCCACGAGGCGATCGGCATGAAGGGCGTGTAGGGACCGTCCCCGCTCGCACATGCTACCTCGGCGACAAGCCCCGAGCCCTCGGGAACATCGGCGTTGAACGACAGGATCATCTCCGTGAACGGGTGCTCGGGCATCACCAGAAAGGAACCCGAAACACGGGCTCGGAAACCCGATCCGACGATCTCGACGCCGATATCTCGCGTGCGTTCGGCGTCGGGAAGCCGGCGAGCCGGGGCCCGGTCGGCCTCTTCAATGTCGAGAGCGTCGGCGAGTTCGAACGCCTCGACCGGCTCGCACAGGAGTTGGGCGTCGCCGCGCGCGTCGCCGTGCGGGTCAACCCCGATGTCGATGCGAAGACGCATCCGTACACGACCACGGTGCGCTCTCGCAACAAATTCGGGATCGCGCTCGCCGATGCTGAGGCGATGTACGCCGCGTGGTCATCATCGCGAGCCGACGACCTGCCCGGGGCGCACCCGGCAGGACTCCATATGCACATCGGTTCGCCTGTCTACGACATAGAGCCCTTCACGGACGTTACGCGGACGCTCGTCTTGTTGGCTGCTCGGCTGCGGGACGCGGGCGTGGGTGTCGAACTGCTCGATCTGGGCGGAGGCTGGCCGAGCGCCTACGCACCGAGCCAGATCCGGGACCTAGGGGCGTTCGAGGGTGCGTTCACCGCCGAGCTAACTTCCGAGCTCGATCGGGGCACGGCGATCCACCTCAAGCCTGGACGGTCGATCATCGCGAACAACGCGGTGCTGCTCACACGGGTCGAGCATATCAAACGCACCCCTCTGAACCGGTTCCTGATCTGCGACGCGGGGATGCACGCCCTGCTGCGTCCCGCGCTCTACTACGGGGCGCAGCACGCCGTATGGCCTGTCCGAGCCGGTGCAGGACCGTTCGACGCGGACACGGCGGAGGACGCGGACACGGTTCCCGCGGACGTCGTCGGCCCGATTTGTGAGACCGGTGAGTTCTTCGCGACGGACCGCGCGATCCCGGAGGTTGAGCCGGGCGCGCTGCTCTCGGTTTCTGGTGCCGGCGCTTACGGCATGTCCATGACATCGACCTACAGCCAGCACCTACGCCCGGCGGAGGTCCTCGTTGGCGTGGACGGCTCGGTCTCGCTGATCCGCCGACGCGAGGATCCCGCGGACATGCTCCGCAACGAAGCGGCGGTCTGGGCATGAGCCGGTCGAACAGGATCACGGCGTGGGCACATAGATCGACCACGGAACGCGCGTGAACGCGTACGCTCCGCGTATGAAACGATGGAACGTCCGGAGTTCGCTCGGTCTCTGTGCCGCGACATGCGGCCTGCTGTCGGCGTGCGTCGCACACGACCGCGATCACGATCGATCCGGGGGCCGCGACCGGGTCGCCGCCGTTGCGGACGAACTGCGGACCGATCCACGGACGGGCCCGCTGGAGGTCATCGCTCGGGGATTGCTCGACAACGATGAATGAGATCGCGAAGGGCGAGCCCGCAGCTCCACGATCGCGGCCGCACAGACAGGCCGCACCAGCAGGCCATACGGACCAAGTGAGGATCCCCGGATGACGGATGAACATGCACAACCGGCCAGGCACCCCGGAAACCAACGGTTCCGGGCAACTGCCCTGCTCGTCCTGCTGGCGGCGGCGGTGATCGCGCTGCCAACGTGCCGGAGCACAAAGCACAAGGCCGACACGGAAACAGCCCGGATCGGGATGCTGAATGAGCGTTTGGGCGACGAAATCATGGTCGCGGGGCAGATGGTTCACACGGGAGCCCCGGTCGTGCTGTGGGCCGACCCGGGGGGCTACGACGCGTACCGCGTAGAGCGCCGGTTCGCCCCCCCCGAAGAGTCCGCGTGGCCCGAGATCGAGGGCGCGATCGGCTCGCCGAACCGCTTCGGCCTCCGCCGGGAAGGACTCGACTCAGAAACCCTCGAACGAGTCCGCGGCGGCGGCTGGACCCTCGAAGACCTGCAGGAGTCCGTCGATCAGTTTGTCCTCCACTACGACGTCAGCGGGACGAGCAAGCAGTGCTTCAAGATCCTCCACGACCGACGAGGGCTCAGCGTCCATTTCCTGCTCGACATCGACGGAACCATCTACCAGACCCTCGACGTCAAAGAGAAGGCTTGGCACGCCACCAGGGCGAACGACCGCTCCGTCGGCATCGAGATCGCCCACATCGGGGCCTACGAGACCGTACCGGGAACGCCGCTCGAGACGTGGTACCAGCGCGACAGGCTCGGCTACTGGATCAACCTCCCGAATTGGATGGGTGACGGGGGCGTGCGAACGCCAGGCTTCGTCGGCAGACCTGCGTCCACGAGGTTCGCCGAGGGCGAGATCAACGGCAGACATCTCGTTCAACCAGATTTCACACCCGAGCAATACGAGTCGCTGACCCGGCTCACCGCCGCCCTGTGCACCGTGCTCCCGCGGATCAAGTGCGACTACCCACTCAACGAGCTCGGCGAGCCCCTGAGCCGCGTTATGACCGACGCTGAGTTCGATCGCTTCCGGGGCGTGCTGGGGCACCAGCACGTTCAGGACAACAAGGTCGACCCGGGACCCGCGATGGACTGGGAACGCGTCATCAGCGGTGCTCAGGCGATCCTGCGTCGCGACGATTGAAATCACTGTCAGCCGACGCAGCCCCGCCCGCCGCCAAGCCACCGAGCGATTCGAACCGCGGGCTCCTGGGCAGGCATTTGGGCACGCAACCAGCCAGAGAACAGAACAGGTAGCGCACGAAAAAACCCCCGAGCAGATGCCCGGGGGTTTTTCAGAAAACGAGGCGGACGGGAATCGAACCCGCAACCTTCGGATCGACAGTCCGATGCTCTAACCAATTGAGCTACCGCCCCAACTTGTCATCCCGTCGCGGCCGGGGGGGCCGTTGACAGGAGCGAATCATTGCCGCGTGCCACGACGCCGTCAAGCGAACCAGTCGATCAAAGCGCACGAACCTCGCACCGCGAGCCGTGCAGACGGCCTGCCTTACTCAGAAACATCGAGCTTGACCCGGTTCTCTTCCTGGAGCGCGAGCGCGTTGCCGTCGGGCCCGACGCGCTGTCCGGCGAAGAAGACGACCGCTGTCGCGACCGCCAGAGCCACGAACGAAACGAGCATGAGCCCCGTGTACACGTCCGGCTGTGAGCGTCGTGCACTCTGGCCGCCCGGCATCTGCATCCCAAACTGCGTCATAGTCGGTCCCGCCTCTGGATCGTGTCGTGCGTCTTCTCGGACCGGTCGGCCCGGCAGACGCGATCGGTCATGACTGGCTGCGTGATAACTGGCAAAGTGCTTACTGGGTCAGCCGCGTCGTGACGCGATCGCCCGCCTGGATCTCAAGCCCGTTTGCCGCGAGGACGACCTCGCCCATCGAGTCCTGCAGATCGACGTTCTTGAGCACGATGTTCGCGACGAACGTGCCACCCCGGAAAACCAGGAGCTTCACGTTCTCACGCATGCGGTCGTTGGCGCCAAGATCGATCTGAACGAGCTTCTTACCCGTCGCCTGCTCAATGCGCACATCGCGGACCGACCCGAAGATGGGCGGTCCCTGGAGCTGGATCGGCCCGGTCGAGGCCGAGCCGCCGGTGCGGGTCACGGTCCCGTTGCCACGGGCCGCTTCGAGATCCGCGGTCGCCGAGGCGAGCTGCTCCTGGAGCGCACGGTTCTCCTGCTGGAGGACCTCGATCTGGCTCGACTGGTCAGCGATCGCGTCCTCAAGCTGCAGCCGCTCGTCGCGGAAGCGGAGCTCGTCGTCGCGGAGTTCGCTGACCTCGTCCTTGTAGTTTTCGATCAGGGTTGCCTGCGTCTGGGCGGCGACGCCGAACTGGGTGATCTGCCCGCGGATGCGGTCCGCCTCCGCCTCGGCGTTCAGCTTCTCGCGGCGAAGCCGTTCGACCTCGACCTTGAGACTGTTCAGATCGGCCTGGACGTCCGCTGTCGCCTGCTGGCGGGACTCGATCTCGCCCATCAGGGTCGCGATGTCCCGGGCGTGCGACTCCGATTGGGTCGCCAGCGTGCGCTCGCTGAGCACCCGAGCGAGGTCGGCCTTCTCATAGGCCGATCGCACGGACTCCGCGTTGTACGCGTAGATCATCGTTGCCGCGGCGAGCATCAGGCTCATCACCGCCGCGAGAACCACAAACACTTTGGTCAGAATGTGCACCGCTTGCTCCTCGTTCAGCGCGTCGCTACTGGCGTCTCGCGGGGTCGGCCACCCATCGACCGGCATCCTGCCGAGTCGAGGTTATTCGGGTCTTGCAAGGTCGGCCTTGCGGCCGCGCTGTCCGTTCTCCGACCGCTCCGCCCTGTTCTGGGGCCATCCCGTGCTGCGGTCAGGAGGCGGAGTATAGCGACGGACACCCACGCGTGGGGGCCCCGATGTCCGATTCGGGGACTTTCCACGATCCGAGGTTTCCAACCGATGGGTTTCAGAAATCTCGCGTCGATGCGGAGGCCTATCCGAACGGCCGGATCATGCGGTCCCGGTAGACCCCGCGGTCACCGACCGGGCGTCGTGATCTCGAGGATCGACCCGGACGCCGCCGCTCGCACAAGCGGGTTCGGATCATCGAGCAGGCCCGCGAGCGTTTCGAGATCTTCGTCCCGGCCCGTCTGTCCCAGCACGAGCGCCGCCTGCGAACGGCGGAGCGGATCCGCGTCCTCGATGTAGGTCTCGGCGATGAACCAGCCCTCGCGACGGCCCATGCGGGCGGCCGCGTCGGCGACGGCGAGCCGGAGCTCGGGCGGCACCGTGCGTCCGTTCTGCGTGTACTCGCTGAGGTTGATCAGCTGCGGGATCGAGGCCCGATCGCCCAGCCTTCCCAGAATCTGGGTCGCGAGGACGGCGATCTCGAACTCGTCGGGGCGCGCGGGATAGAGCGCCGCCCGAAGGCCCTCGAGCCTTGATTTGTCGCCCAGTTTCACCATCGCCTCGGCGATCTGGAGGCCCACGAGCCGTTCCTGTTGCTCGCTCGCGCCGGGGATCTTTTCGTGGAGGGCCTGGCGGAGCAGGGGCATCGCGGATTTGTCGCCCAATTCCCCGAGCAGGAAGGCCGCATGCGCACGGACACCGGGTTCTTCGCTCTCGAGCAGGTACGTCCCGAGGGGGGTCGGATCGACGTCGGCCCCGATGGCACGGAGCGCGTAGATCGCCGAAGCGCGCACGCGAACCGACGGGTCCCGCAGCAGCGGGCGGACCGACGCGGCGAGGGGCTTGACCTGCTCGCGCCCGACGAGCACCGCCGCGATCGCGCGCACGCCCTCGTTCGGATCAACGAGCCCCGCCGCGAGGGGGGCCTGGAGACGCTTCCCGGCGGGGGAGAGCGCCTCAAGGGCGTTCGCGCGGAGCAGGGCGTTGTTGGACGCCGAGTACTCGACGAGCGTGGACAGTGCCTGTTCGCGGAGTGTGGACCGCTCGATGACGGTGCGCGCGGCCGAGTCCGCGGGGGTGAGGGTCTCGGCGGGCGTGAGAACCGACGAGGGGTCGGTCTGTGTGTTCGTCGGCTCGGCCAAGCCCATCTCCGTGGTCTGGCACCCCGCGATGGTGACCAGCAGGGCGGCCGTGGAACCGATGGTGAGTCGCTGGATTCGGGTCTGGCCTGTCGGCATAGAGATGTCCTTGACTGGGTGTGTCCGTGACCACGCCTGGGCGGTCATCAATTCTCCGCGGCACCGCCAGAAGCGGGTGCCCCGGATCGGGGCTGTTCGGGTCTTCTCCCCGTTTGCATCGGAAGGTACGACGCAGCAAGACCAAAGATCGCGCCGGCGAGGCAGATCCAGCCGAGGGCATCGCCGATACGGGTGTAGGGCGTAAGCCCGCCATGGTAAGGCACGTACGTGACCAGGATCCCGGCCTCGTCGGGTTCCAGGGACGCGAGCACCTGTCCGAAACCGTCGATCATGGCAGATATCCCGGTGTTCGCGGCCCGGACCATCGGGGTCCCGAGTTCGAGGCACCGCCAGCGGGCCATCATGAGATGAAGTTCGTGCCCCCCCGCCTTGTCGTAAAACCAGCCGTCGTTGGTGAGGTTGAGCATCGCGTCGGCCCGGCGATTGCCCCCATCGAAGACCAGATCGCGGCAGACCGCCCCCACCGTCGCCTCGTAGCAGATCGGGGCGACGAGGCGGATTGTCTCGGGCTCGACGGGTCGGGCGGCGCCGACCGTCATCGATTCTGCCGTGACGTCAAACACGCTCGGCCTCGTGCCCGCGTCGAGATCGAAGGTCATGCCCCCCGCGCCGAGACCCAGCATCATCCGCTCGAGCCAGTCCCATTCGGAGATGTAGGGCATGACCTCGCCGAACGGGGTGAGGTGCTGCTTGTCGTAGGTGGTGTCGAGGACCTCACCGTTGCGGACGACGAAGACGCTGTTGAACCGGGCGTCGTGCCGGTAGTTCATCAGGTCGCCGTCGCGATCGATGCGGAAGCCCTCGTAGCGCGTCGCGCCGACGAAGATCGGGATGTCCCCGATCTGCTGGCTGGTCCTGAGGAACTGATCCCGCACCGTTTCCGCCCGGATCGCGGTCGGCTGGCCCGTCCCGCCCTCCTCGACGGGGACGGGCTCGAAAATCCACGCGACGTCATTGGCACGTTCGATCGCGGCCGCGTCTTCTTGCAGGACCATCCCGGGGAACATGGTCTCGGGGAGCACGATGAAGTCGGGCCGGGTGCCTTCTTCGTCGGGCTCACCCGCGG
>DDFO01000025.1:84302-101119 GCA_002337215.1 Phycisphaerales bacterium UBA1926
CCGCGGCGAGCAGCATCTCGCGGAGGTTTTGCCAGTCCACCCATCGGTCGTCGAAGGTCCATCCGGTCTTGGTAGATTGGGGGACGTTGGTCTGGATGATGGCGACGCGGGGGCGGTCGATCTGTGCGTAGGTCACCGGGGTCGCCCCGACGAAAGCCGCGATGAGCCAGAGCAAACCTACCGCCAGTATCGAGACAAGCGGTCGCCACGGCTTGCGTGATGAGAGCAGCGTGTTGACCGCAAGGGCGAGTGACGCGAGCAGAAGAGCGACCAGCCAGACGCCAGCAATTCCGGCAGGCGCTGCAAAGTAGGTATCGATCAACGGATGCTCGGCGAGAAACCACGGGAACCCGTCGAACGCGAGCAACCCGCGGAAGGCCTCGACCCCGACCCACACGACCGGCACGGCCACGGCCGCCGGGATCATCGGCAGCCGGCGGCGGACCCGGCCCATCGCCCACACGGCGAGACCCGCGAAGCCGGCGAGGTAGAGCACGAGCAGCGGGTAGCCGGCGATCGCGCTTTCGGCGGCCCAGCGGGTGAGCCAGGCGAAGGCCGGGATTGTGCCGACGGCGAACCAGAGGCCGGAGGGTCGGGACGGTGTGGATTCTGGTGATCTGTGGGCCGGATCGGCGGCGCGGATGGTTGCCCAGACTGGCAGGATCACGAGCGGCCAGAGGCTCAAAGGCGGGAACGAGCCGGCGTAACCAACGCTCGCGACCAGACCCAGGCCAAGCGATCGTTTCCAATCGTCTGGAAAATATCGGCGCAGGACTCTGCTCCGCCGGGGCGGCTTGGCCGAACCGGGCTCGGATTGGGTCGTGCGCTCGGGTGCCATGTCGTGCCGGCCTGGTGATCGCAAAGGCCGCTTACTTGCCAGCGTAGTCGACGATGCGTGCGAGTTCGTCGCGGAGGTCCGCCCGGCGGACGACGCGGTCGACGAGGCCCTTCTCCTGCAGGAACTCGCTGCGCTGGAAACCCGCGGGGAGGTCCTGGCGGATGGTCTGCTTGATGACGCGCGGTCCCGCGAAGCCGATCAGGGCCTTGGGCTCGGCGAGGATCACATCGCCCAGCATCGCGAAACTCGCGGTGACGCCGCCGGTGGTCGGGTCGGTGAGCACGCTGATGAACAGCCCCCCGGCGTCGTCGAAACGGGCGAGGGCGGCGGAGGTCTTGGCCATCTGCATGAGGCTGAGCGCCGCTTCCTGCATGCGGGCGCCGCCCGAGCACGAGACGATGACGAGCGCGAGGTCCTTGGCGGTCGCGTGCTCGATCGCGCGGGTGAGCGTCTCGCCCACGACGCAGCCCATCGAGCCCATCATGAAGGTGAGATCGAGGCAGGCGAGCATCATGGGCCGGCCCTTGACGAACGCCTCGCCCGCGACGATGCCCTCGGGCCGACCCGTTTTCTTCTGCTCGGCGGCGAGACGGTCGGGGTAGGCCTTGAGGTCGGTGAACTCGAGCGGATCGGTCGTGCGCAGGTTCTCGAACATCGGGACGAATGTTCCGGTATCGGCGAGCTGCTCGACGCGACGCTTCGCACCGATGCGGAAATGGAAATCACATTCGGGGCAGGTGTTCAGGCTCGCTTCGACCTGGCGGCGATAGATCATCGCGGCGCAGCCGGGGCAGCGGAGCCAGAGGCCTTCCGGAACGGAGCCTTTGCCAGTCGGTTTCATCTCGGTCCACGCTCTGGTCCGGATGTCGGGGACGTTGGCACCGGACTTGGTTGATGTAGGTATTGGGGCCTGGGACATGCTGGTCCTCGACATGCGTCTGATGACTCGCGGGCGTGCTCTTGTTCGGGGCCGCGGACTAGGCCGATGCCGCCGGGAGCACCCGCAGGGTATCGATTCTGGACTCGGTGAGTTCGTGCCACTCGAAACGCGGGGCGTTGCCGCAGGCCGACCACCCGGCGAGGCGGGAATCACCAAGCAGTCTCGAACGGACGAGCGCGAGGGCGATGGGCCGGAGCACGACAGCAACGGTGGGCACACCGGACTTTACGCCCTTGGTGGTCTTCTCGACGGCCTTGATCAGCTGCTCGATCAGCCTGTCGCGCGCCTCGCGGAGCGACTCACCCTCGGGCGGATGGAGGCTGAGCGGGTCATCCATCCACTGTCGGTAGACCTTGGGCGTTCGCTCCTTGAGTTCGTCGATCCGGAGGCCCTGCCAGAGCCCCAGATCGACATCGCCGAGACCCGGGCACTTCTTGGTTTTGCAGTCCAAGGCGCTCGCGGCGAGCCCGGCGGTCTGGAGACTCGCCTCGTCCCGGGCGCTGATGACGCCGCAGACCTGGCCCGGTCCGACGAAATCGCCGTCGATTGAAAAACGCTCTCGTTCCCGATCGCATAGCGGCAGATCGGCCACGCCGGGCAGATAGGCCTGCTCGTCCCATTCGGTCGCGCCGGAGCGAATAAGGAGGACGCGGTAACGGTCGGCTCTCGTCATGAAGACCCTTCGATTCGACGCCCTGCGTGCGACCCGCGTCGAGAACGCGGACATCGGATCTGGAAACGGGGCGTCATGCCCCGCGGAAACGAATCGGGAGTCTAACCCTGTCCATCGACTGACCAACCCACGATCGGGCAGAATTTGCATCTTCGCTTACGGATATTGTTTGGGTACCGAACGCGGTGTGCGGCTGCGTTTGTGTGTTCATATCAGGCGGCGTCGATGGCAATCAGGCTTCGCCCCGCATCTGCGCGATGACTCGGGCGCGTTCCTGTTCGGGTTGTCCGAAAATGGCACTGGCGGCTGCGAGGATGTCCACGCCTGCTTCTCGGACGCGATCGGCGTTCGCCGGGCCGACCCCGCCGTCGATCTCGATGCGGAAATCGGTTCCCATCGCGTCTCTGGCCGCCCTTGCTTTGGCAAGCACTTCAGGGATGAACCGCTGGCCTGAATACCCCGGATTCACGCTCATCACCAGCAACATGTCGAACGCGTGGAGGTGCTCGAGCCAGGGGGCGATGTCCGTTGGCGGGTTGATCGCGAGGGCGACCTCGATCCCGAGATCCCGGCCTTTCGCGACGAGTTCGTGCGCACCCGCGGGGTCTACGACCTCTGCATGGAACGACACCGCGTTCGCCCCGGCCTCCGCGAACACCGGGAGAAAATGAGCTGGATCGGTGACCATCAGATGAACATCGAGGTACGCGTCCGGCAGGGGCCCGCGGAGGCCCCGGCAGACGTCGGGGCCGAACGCGAGGTTCGGGACGAAATGCCCGTCCATGACGTCGATGTGGAGCAGGTCTGCCCCGGCGTCGATGGCGCTGCGTGATTCCTCAGCAAGCCTCGACCAATCGGCGGACAGGATCGACGCGCCGACCAGCGGCAGACGGGGCGGGGCGTTGAGCAGCGTCGTCGCGTTGTGCATCTGTGTCTCGCTCATGGGGTGCGGTCCTTGATGGGCAGGGCACGGCTGTGATCCGCGTACGGGTTCTCAGGGATTCCCCGTCCGCGGGGTCGGGTCTACTTGAAGGTTACCCCTGTGCGCCGTTCAATAGAACCGAGCGTCTTGAAACCACGACCGCTGCACTCTGCGTCCGAAGCCGCCACTTTGAAGCGGCTGCCTGGGAGATCACATGACGACCGCGACGATCGACTCCATCCGCCAGACACTCGAGGCCGCGGGGCAGGGCCACCTTCTCACATTCGCCGATGACCTCGACGAGGCGCCAAGGGCGGGGCTGCTCGCCCAGATCAACGCGATCGACTTCGGATCGATTCCGGGGCTGGTCGACAAGTACGTCACGACCGACAGCCATTTTGAGGTGCCGGCGGATCTTGAACCCGCCCCGTTCTACCCGCGGGATCCCTCGTCGGAGGCTCGACCCTGGGACCGGGAAGCGATGGCGAAGATCGGTGAGTCGCTGATCGCGGCGGGCAAGATCGGGTGCTTCACCGTCGCGGGTGGTCAGGGAAGCCGACTCGGGTACGACGGGCCCAAGGGTTGCTACCCGACGGGCGCTGTCACCGACAAGCCGCTCTTTCGGATCTTCGCGGAGGGCATCCTCGCCCACAGCCGGCGGCACGGGGTCGCGATCCCGTGGTACATCATGACCAGCCCGCTCAACCACGAGGCGACGGTCGCGTTCTTCAACGAGCACGCGCACTTCGGGCTCAACCCCGACGATGTCATGTTCTTCATGCAGGGCACGATGCCCGCGTTCGATAAGCAGACGGGCAGGATCCTGCTCGCCGGCAAGGACACCATCGCGACCGCTCCGGACGGGCACGGCGGCGCGATCACCGCGCTCCACGCCTCGGGCGCGACCGCGGATATGGCCCGGCGCGGCGTCGAGCATATCTCCTACTGGCAGGTCGACAACCCCAACATCCATGTGCTCGATCCGGTGTTCATCGGGCTGCACACCTCCGCGGAGGATTCCTCGGGCGAGATGAGCGGCAAGATGCTCCCCAAAGCAGAAGCCAAGGAGAAGGTCGGCGTGTTCTGCCGGAGTGCCGTGAACGGGGAGCCGCGGACGATGGTCGTGGAGTACTCGGATCTCCCCGACGAACTCGCCGAGGCGACGAACCCCGACGGGTCGCTCCGGTTCCTCGCCGGCAGCCCCGCGATGCACATGCTGGGCGTCGCGTTTATCGACAAGGTCGCCAGCGATCCGGCCTTCTCGCTCCCCTACCACCGCGCCGTCAAGAAAATCCCGCACGTCGATCTGGAGACCGGCGAAGCGGTGTCGCCCGGCGAACCCAACGGCGTGAAACTCGAGCGGTTCGTCTTCGACGCGATCCCGCTCGCGGAGCGTTCGATCATCCTCGAGACCGACCGGGTCGAGGAGTTCGCGCCTGTTAAAAACAAGGACGGCGTGGACAGCATCGTGACGAGCAAGCAGCTGCAGACCGAGCGGGCGGCGATATGGCTCGAGGCCGCGGGGGTGACCGTGCCTCGGAAGGCGGACGGCTCGTGCGACTGCGTGATCGAGATCAGCCCGCTGACGGCAACCTGCGCCGATGACCTGGTGGGGATGGCGGACCTTCCCGGTTCGATCCAGGCCGGGGAGACGGTTGTCCTTTGAGCCCACAGCCGTTCGATCAGCTCCCGCGTTCCGTCCGCGACCACGCCCGGCACACGGTGCTCGGGGCGACGGGTGTTCCTGCGCTGCTCGCCCATCCTCAGGACTGGTCGTCGCCCGCGCCGTTCTGCCTCTGGATGCACGGGCGGAGCGTGAACAAGGAACTCGACCCGGGGCGGTACAGCCGGTGGTTGCGGGCCGGGATCGGTGTCGTCGCGATCGATCTTCCGGGGCACGGGGAGCGCGCGGACCCGCCCCGGCACGGCCCCGAGACGACCGTCGAGGTGATCGCTGAAGTGCTGCCCGAGATCGACCAGGTGCTCGATGCGCTCCGCGGGCCGGGGCTCGCCGGATCGTTTGATCTTGAGCGGGCCGCGATCGGGGGGATGTCGATGGGCGGGATGATCGCGCTGCGGCGTCTGTGCGACCCGCACGAGTTCCGGTGCGCCTCAGTGGAGGGGACAACCGGCGACCTGTGCGGGCTGTACTTCCCGCAGGCGGGT
Organism: Phycisphaerales bacterium UBA1926; assembly: GCA_002337215.1. Classification (GTDB taxonomy): domain Bacteria; phylum Planctomycetota; class Phycisphaerae; order Phycisphaerales; family UBA1924; genus UBA1926. The sequence goes on from DDFO01000025.1 coordinate 89,842, forward strand.
GATGATCACGAGGGGTGGCCCGTGCGGCATGAACGGGCAGCCGTGGACCCCGTCGATGCCAACACGCATCTGGATGGGTTCGAGCCGATCCCGTTGCTCGTTCTGCACAGCGAGGCGGATGAGATGGTGCCCTGGACTGTCCAGGAACGGTTCGTCGACCGCGTGCGGGAACATTTTTCGGCCCGGGGGGTATCTCCCGATACGGTGGAGGTGCACACGTGGGCGGAGACCGGGGCTCCCGCCGAGCACGTGGGCTTCGGCCGGTTCAGCAACGAGGCGAAGAACCTGCAGACCGCGTTCTTCGCACGGCATCTTCTTGGCGATTCGGAATGACGCCGTGACGGCCTCGCGTTCCGCATCGAGCGAGCGAGTCTCGGCAGAGCACGCGGCCTGACATCAGAACAACGCGCGAAAGGCGGACGCATCCATGTATTTCAGGACCTTCGGAATTTTCACCCCGGCAATGTGCCTCGCGATGTGCGGCGTGACATTCGGACAGCCTTCCGCTCCTGAGCCGGCCGCGGAGTCGAGCACGCCAATTGCCGTCGACTCCGGCGCGGAGTCAGAGCTGACACCACGGCAGCGCGTCAAGGCGTTCGAGGCGTGGATGCGCAAGGGCGATCCACGGGTCGTGACGCAGAACATGCCAGCGAAGGCGGCCGAGATGCTCTCGGATGTCGATGTTCAGACGCTCGGCGCTCGCGATATCCAGCAGATGCTCATGCTGTTCGCGTCGGTGCCCGAGAAGGCGAACGAAGCGATCGCCCGGCTCCGGGAGATTGAAGAAGTGGATTCGGTCGATGGCCTGCTCGCCACGACGACGCGCGTCGTTATCAACGCGATTCTGACCAAGCAGCGGACGGACTCGGAGACGCTGGACACCGTGCTCGACCACCCCAGGCTCGCAGAGGCGATCGGATCCGGGCAGTTGATGACGCCGATGCTGACCATCAGCATGGGCGAGCCTGGGGCGTTGCAGAACCGGGCGACGAAGATCATCGCGCTCGCGGAGCATTTTCCCGAGACGCCGGTCGCGGCCGATCAGGCGGCGGTGGTCGGTCGGTATTGGCAGGTCGTGACCGCGATCACGCCGCCGAAGGCGATCGAGACGCTCGATTCGGTGCGAGCCGCGAGCGCGCGGGTGATCCGGAACGCCTCGACGGAGGGTGAGTCACGAGAGGTCATCTCGACGCTGCTCGAACAAGCGGCGCTGATCGACGGCGCGTTCGCGAAGGGTGAACTGATTGATCACCAGGCACCCGACGTCGAGTTTCTCTGGCACTCCGGCTCGGATCACCCGGCGAGTCTCGCTGACCTGAGGGGCAAGGTCGTGGTGATCGATTTCTGGGCGACATGGTGCGGGCCGTGCATCCGGTCGTTCCCCGAGGTTGCCAGACTGGCTGAGCATTACGACGGGTACGACGTCGTCGTGCTCGGCGCGACCGCTCCCCAGGGTCGCCACCACGGCGCGGACGGAGAGGTCACAGTGACCGGCGCGGACCGCGACAAGGAGTTCGCGTTGATGGAGCGGTTCATCGAAGCCAAAGACATCACGTGGCCGATCGCCTTCACCGAGCGGGCGGTGTGGACCGAGTTCGGGATCTCGGGCATCCCGCATGTCGCGATTATTGATGCAGAGGGCGTTGTCAGGCACCGCGGGATCCATCCGATGTCACCATTTGGTGAGAAGACGGGGAAGATCGACGCCCTGCTCAACGAGGCCGGCCTCGCGGTGCCCGACGCCTGAGAGCCGGACACGTGAAGAGGCCGACGAGCACGTCGGCTGACACGGGGAACACCCGAGCGGCTACGCTCCGCGCGTGCGACTGAATCCATTCAAAGGCCTCGACAACCCCAAGACCGTTTGCGCGTGGGGTCTCTACGACCTCGCGAACCAGTCGTTCACACTGCTGATCAACACGCTGTTGTTCTCGATCTACTTCAAGGAAGTGGTGGTCGGGGACGACGCGAAGGGGGATTCGCTCTGGGGCCTGACGTTCGCGGGAAGCATGCTGCTCGTCGTGATCGCGAGCCCCTTGCTGGGGGCTGTCGCGGATTGCCGGGGCTGGCGGAAGAATTTCCTTGTGTGGACCGGGGTCGGCTGCTGCCTGCTCACAATGTCGTTCGGGCTCATCCCCGCCAACGCGGTGACGCTGGCGATCCTGCTGTATGTCCCCGCGAACTTTCTCTACCAGATCGGAGAGAATTTCCTCGCCTCGTTCCTGCCGAGCGTCTCCACGCCCCGGACGATCGGGCGGGTCAGCGCGACCGGGTGGGCGATGGGCTATGTCGGTGCGCTGCTGCTGCTCGTCATCACGGGTCTGGGCATGACGCTGCTGGGGCTCGGCGCCACCGAGAACTGGCGACCCTTCTTCGTCTTTGCCGGCGTGTGGTTCGCGCTCAACATGATCCCCGCGGCAGTGATGCTCCGAGAGCCCAAACCGGAGGAGACGCACGGCGCTTCGACGCTCGCGGGAGAGGCGTTCGTGCGCCTCAAGCAGACCGTTGTCTCGGCGAAGCAGTATCGCCAACTCGTCCGTTTTCTCACGGCGTTCTTTCTCTACGGGATGGGCGTGCAGGTCATCATCGCCTTCGCGTCAATCATCGCGAAGGACTTCGGTTTCACGCAAACCAAGCTCGTGATCTACGTGCTGCAACTCACGGTGACCGCCGGCATCGCTGCCATCGGCACGGCAAAGTTCCAGGACAGGATCGGGGCGAAGCCCACGGTGCTGATCTATCTGGGTATCTGGAGCCTCGCCGCCCTCGGGCTGTTGGTCATGAGTCTTATCCCGGGTTGCCCAGAGTGGCCGTTCTGGGTCGTCGGCAACGGCATCGGATTCGGGATCGGTGGAATCGGCACCGCGAGCCGGTCGATCGTCGGCCGATTCGCCCCCGAGCACAAGACCGGCGAATTCTTCGGCCTCTGGGGCATGGTCTACAAACTCGCGGCCGTGGTCGGTGTTTCGTCGTTCAGCCAGGTGAAGGCGTGGATCGGGATGCCCGCGTCGCTCGGGTTGCTGCTCGGGTTTTTCGCGGTAGGGTTTGTGCTGATGCTTCGCGTCAACGAGATGGACGGGTACAAGGCCGCGCGGAGAGCATCGCGAGCCGCGACGCTCCCGCCGACCGCGTGATACTCACCGCTGTTCCGCTTTCCGGCGGATGATCGTCCGGGGAACGCTGGGCTGGCCGGTCTCGTCGATCTCGCCGACATCGCTGTGTTCGTGGCTGGTGCCGTGAGCCGCCCCTGACCCAATTGCCCGTGTTACGACGCAGCGATCTCCCGACCCCGGTCGCGAGCCGCGGTCACCGCCTTGACGACCGCGTCCATCACGCCCGATGCGTCGAGCGATTCGGTCCCCGCCTGCGTGGTGCCGTTCGGGCTTGTGACGGCGCTCCGGAGTTCGGCCGCGTCGCGGTCGTCGGCTTCAAGCAGCCGAGCGGATCCGGTCACGACGCCTTCGGCGATTTTCCCGGCCTGTTCAGGCGTAAACCCAACGGCCTCGCCCGCCTTCGCGAGCGCCTCGGCGAGGTAAAAGACATACGCCGGGCCCGACCCCGCGAGGCCGGTGAACGCGTCCATCATCGCTTCATCGATCGCGACGACCTCGCCGACCGCGGACATCAACCGACGGGCGATCGCGTCGTCTCCCTCCCGGGATCCCGCACCGAGTGCGATCGCGCTGACGCCCCGGCCGACCTGGGCGGGTGTATTGGGCATCACGCGGACCACCCGAGCAGGCTGGCCGAGCGACGCGCGGATCGTCTCGCTGGTTGTCCCCGCGAGCACGGACAGCACAACCCGGCTCGGGCCGGCAGCGAACGCGCCCCCCACCTCCTCGGCGACAAGCGGGAAGATCTGGGGCTTGACCGCGAAGACGATCTGGCCGGCCCGGCCTTGATCATCGCCGTTCGCCATCTTGTCATCGGCGTGGGAGCCGAGCCAGGCGAGCGCCTCGGAGGCGGAGGCGACGCCGTTGGGGTACGCCCCATGCTTCGCGGGGTCGGGATCGGCAACAACGACACGATCCAGATCGATCGCGCCGGCGTTCGAAGCACCCGCGAGAATCGCGGAGGCCATGTTCCCACCGCCGATCACGGCGATCGGCGGATGCTCGGTCCGTTCGGGGGAAGTCTGGTCGGGCGTACGCGTCGAAGTCTGCGGTGTCATACCCTGAGCCTATGTCTCCCGACCAGTCGTTCCAGCGCTCTGCTGGATTCTGCGGGAAGGGCGAGCCTGACACCGACCCGGAACCGACACCGGGCACGACCGGAGCCAACGCCGATGAGTTTCTACCAGCTCGACTTTGAACGAGAGATCACGCAACTCGACGAGCGGATCCGCCTCGCCGAGCAGGGCAAGCCGAACCCCGCGGGGAGCGACGCGGGTGTCCCCGCGTTCGGTGGGCTCGAGAGCGCCAGCAGCGGCGACGCGGAGAGCGTAGAGGACCTGCGGGCCTTCCGCGACAGCCGGCTGAAAGAGATCTACGACTCGCTTTCGGCCTGGGACACCGTCCGCGTCGCTCGGCACCCAAACCGGCCGCAGACCCGCGATTATCTCGGGCTGCTCGCCCGCGACTTCTGCGAGCTGCACGGCGACCGCCGGTTCGGGGACGACCCCGCGATCGTGACGGGACTCGCACGGATCGGGTCGCACAAGTGCCTGATCGTCGGGCATCAGAAGGGCAAGACCACGCAAGAGAAACTCGCGTGCCACTTCGGCTGCGCGCACCCCGAGGGGTATCGCAAGGCGATGCTCAAAATGAAACTCGCCGAAAAGATGGGTCTCCCGATCGTGACATTCGTGGACACGCCCGGCGCGTACCCAGGCCTCGGGGCTGAGGAGCGAGGCCAGGCGGAGGCGATCGCGGTCAATCTCCTCGAAATGAGCCGGCTCAAGGTCCCCATTGTCTCGATTGTCATCGGTGAGGGCGGGTCCGGCGGTGCGCTCGGCATCGCGGTCGCCGACAGGGTTGCCATGCTCCGCTACGCGTGGTACTCGGTGATCAGCCCCGAGGGCTGCGCCGCGATTCTGTGGAAACAGGCCAACGACGAGACGACGAGAGAAGCAGCGAACGCCCTCCGACTCACAGCATCCGATAACCTACGGCTTGGCATCGTCGATGAGGTCATCGAGGAAGCGACAGGCGGTGCTCACCGCGACCCGGCCGCCACGGCGAGGACGATGACGGCCTGGATCGATCGCCATCTCACATCGCTCAAAGCGATGGACATCGAAGAAATGACCCAGGCTCGCTATGACCGATTCCGTCGGTTGGGCGAGGTTGAAGAGGTCGTTTCGCACGATGCCGAGGAGACCTTGGCCACCGCCGTCCCCCCCCAATCGTGATTGGATAGCCCTCTTCAGGGCAGCGGAGGTGTATTTGCAGCGCAGAAACGCCGTCCGGAGCGGCTGTGGTACCTCTGTGCTTTGACTTCAAGTGGAACCACGGATAGATTTGTCGCCCCCCGAAGTCACGCGACGGGGCCACTTTACACCTCATCTGGGGGGTTCTCTTGGCAAAGCCGAGCCGCAAGAAGAAGACGACCAAGAAGTCGGCTGCGGCGAAATCTGCGTCGTCGCCTGCCCGGTCGAAGACCGCGAAGAAACCAACCAAGAAGTCTCCGACGAAGAAGACCGCCGCGAAGAAAACTCCCGCGAAGAAGGCGTCGTCGAAGAAGGCTCCGGTGAAGAAGACTGCAGCGAAGAAGACCGCTTCGAAAAAGACCGCTTCCAAGAAGACGGCTTCCAAGAAGACGGCTTCGAAGACTACCGCGAAGAAGCCGATCGCGAAGAAGGCACCCCGGGCAACCGGTGGCGTGAAAAAGAAGCCTGCTGCCAAGAAGCGAACGGCCAAAAAGATTGCTGCGAAGAAGCAGTCCGTCAAGAAGGCCGTGACGAAGAAGGCGCCTGCAAAGAAGCCCGCGGGTTCGACGGCATCGGCGAAGAAGACGACGACAAAGTCCTCATCCTCCTCGTCGAAGAAGAAGCCCGCTCCGAAGCAAACTCAAAGCACCGATTCGTCCTCGAAGCCCACCGCGAAAGACGCGAAGAAATCGGGCCGCAAGGGCATCACGATCGTTTCGGACCGCAAGAAACGGTCACGCACGAAAGCGCCCCGGAAGCCGTTCATCACGCCCGGCGGCAGCTTGCTCGGCCCCGGAGTCGTCCGCAAACCTCTGATCCCGTCGGGGCCGCAGGCAGAATCGCCGGCGAAGACCGAGGCCGCGGATCCGAGCAAACCCAAGAAGTCACCCTTCAACAAGCGCGAACTGACGAAGTTCAAGAACCTCCTGCTGATCAAGCGTGCGGAAGTCTTCGGCGACATCGAACAGATGGAAGCCGACGCCCTCCGATCCAGTTCGGGTGATCTGAGCCACCTGCCTCAGCACCTCGCGGATCAAGGGTCGGACAGCTACGAGCAATCGCTGTCGCTGGACCTTGCCGCGGCGGACCGCCGGCTGATCAAGGAGATCGACGACGCCCTGGCAAGGGTCGATAGCAGGACCTACGGCGTCTGTGAGCGGACCGGCAAGCCCATCCGCAAGACCCGGCTGCAGGAACTCCCGTGGGCGCGGTACTCCATCGAGGCCGCACGCGAACTGGAACGGCGCGGTGGTTTCTGACACCCCGGCCGCTGGTCACGAACAACCCGAAACCTCGGCAACGACCGATCGCGACCCTCAGCGACAAATGACACTCCGCTCGCCGAGCGCTTGGGCCGTGCTGCTCGTGACGCTCGTACTCGGGCTCGCGAGCGATCTGATCAGCAAGTCGGTCGCGTTCGAGCGGATCGGCGGGACACCCGCACGGTTTACCCGCCAGCAGGTTCTCGAGGCCGATCGGCTCTCATCGCTGCTTCCCGATCATCAACCGCTCACGGTCGTACCGAGCGTGCTCGACCTCACCCTCGTGCTCAACCCGGGCGCTGTTTTCGGTATTGGAGCCGGCCAACGCTGGCTGTTCGTGACCTTCACAGCGTTCGCGGTGATCTTCGCGATGTACGTCTTCGCGGCCTGGACCCGGCCCCGGGATCGACTCGCCCACTTTGCGATCGGCCTGCTGCTCGCCGGGGGGGTCGGGAACCTCTACGACCGTCTCCGCTTCGCATGCGTTCGTGATTTTCTGCACCCGCTCCCGGGCGTGAAGATGCCGTTCGGGATCACGTGGCCGAACGGCTCCGGTGAACTCTGGCCGTACGTGTCCAACATCGCGGACCTCTGGCTCATCATCGGGATCGGGATGCTGCTGGTTCTGTGCTGGCGGGCGCCCGCCAGCGATGGTGTGAACGCGGCATCGACAAGCCCGGACGCGTAAACCGCATTGACCGATCAATCCGATCGGAAATCAGGCTCTCGCCTGCGTCGCCGCGCGCTCGCGTACGCTGTCGATGACGCCGCGGATCTCCTCTGCCATCCGGGTATTCGGGAAGTCACGGATGATGTTCTCCCCGACCTCGGCGGCTCGGGACCAGTCCTTGTCCTGCACGGCGAGCTTGAACTGCACCCCGAAGTTCTCCCGGGCCTTGCCGATCACGCCGCGAGCGACCTCCTGGTACGGGAGCGCTTCTTCTTCCGTGAGGTACCCGTCGAGTTCCTTGAGCAGTTGGTGAGCTTCCTCCGCCCGGCCGTCCTTCGCGGCGTGCAAGAATCGGCGCTCGAGGTCGGCCTTGAACTGCCCACGGGCCCGCTCGACACGGTGCCGCAACCCCTCGACACGGGGCGATTCGGCGTAGACCCTCGTGATCCGCGCCGCCTCGGAGCCGGCCTCGTCCCACTGCTTGCGAACGATCAACGCGTCGAGTTTCCGCACAGCGTCGCTCACTTTGAGTTCCGTGGTCCGTGCCCTCGACTGATCGATCCGCTGACGGAACTCTTCCGCCTCCTGGCGGTAACCGAACCGCTCGGCGAGTTCCTTGACCAGCACCGCGGCCGCGTCCCAGTCCTCGCGCGTGATATCTTCCTCGATCGCTCGGCACAGGATGTCCCGCTCACGACGGCGGTTGAGCACACGCCGCGCGTCGTCGGAGAGCGCCTGTTCCTCGGCGAGTCGCTCCATCGCGGCAACGAGACGGTCCGTTCGAGCATCACGCGCCGCGCCCCCGCTACGCAGCGCCCAGACGGCCGGTGCGAGCAGGACCACGCCCAGAATCGCAAGGACGCCGAAAAGCTGGAAGAGATCTGACTGCTTCTCAAATCCGAGAAACTCGAGCACGAGACCGATGACGATGACCGACGCGTAGATCACCGCGGTCCATATCGGAGCTCGGGATGGGTGCGATGCAGTTGCCATGTGTTCCTCGATCCTTTCCCGTGCGGATCAACTCCCGGGGACGGGCTCGCCGCAGTCCCGGCTCATCGGAACCATACAAAGAAACCGGAGCGGCACGTCCCCCTGGACGCGAAATTGGTGCTCCTCTTCGGCGGGGACATAGATGACGTCACCCGCGCGAATCTTCTGCTCGGCACCGTCGAGGAACACCGTCCCCGACCCGCTGATCACGAAGACCTCGTGCTCATAATCATGACTGTGCCTCGGCGTATTCCCGCCGGGCGCGACCTCGAACTGCCGCATCGCGAAGTTGGGTGCCTTGTCGGCACGCCCCACCATCACCGCCATCGACGCGTCTTTGACGCCCGGCATTTCGACCGGAGATCGCTCAACGTCGTCGATGTTTCGGATCAGCATCCCTGTCTACTCCAAGCGGCTTCTTCCTGCCGGTCTCTTCTGACGGGTCTCGTGACCGGTCTTCTTTGACGCCGGCCGACTGAATCGTGGCCTCGGACCGGCGGCAGCCTCGCTGCTGCCATCATCATTCTACACTGAATCCGCTATGACAGAACCCGCACATTCAAGACGCGTTTCCCCGCAGATCGAGGCGTTCTGCCTTGGTCCTTATCAGACCAACTGCTACGTTGTCCGCCCGAGCGGCGACGACGACGGGGGTCGCTGCTGGATCGCCGACTTCAGCTTCGATATCGGGACACTCCTCGGTTTCGTCACGGCGTCGGGGCTGACGCCCGAGGCGCTCGTGCTCACGCACGCCCACGTCGATCACATCGCCGGGCTCGCCGAGGCGAAACGCCGGTTCCCCGAAGCACCCATTCTGATCCACACCGCCGAGAAGGAATGGCTCACCGACGCGAACCTGAATCTCTCGGGGTTCTCGCCGACAGCGGTCACCGCGCCCCCCGCCGACCGCCTGCTCGAGGACGGCGATGAACTCGAACTGTGCGGCGAGACCTGGCGCGTGCTCCACACCCCGGGCCATTCACCGGGGAGCGTCTCGCTCTACAACAAAGCGGCGAACGTCTGCATCTGTGGCGACGCGGTGTTCAAGGGCTCGATAGGCCGAACGGATTTCCCGGGGTGCAGCTTCGCGGATCTCGAGAATTCGATCCGCACCAAGCTCTACGCCCTCCCCGACGAGACCGTGCTCCTCCCCGGGCACGGCCCCGCAACCACCGTGGGCGACGAGCGTCGCACGAACCCCTTTGTGTCGGGCTGATCGACAGGATTTTCTCGCGTGCCCGAGCCGAGCCGAATCATCATCATCCGCCCCAGCGCCCTGGGCGATGTCTGCCGGAGCGTGCCGGTGCTCGCGAGCCTCCGCGCGGCGTATCCCGACGCCACGATCGACTGGCTCGTGCAGGACACGTTCGCCGACGCGGTCCGGTACCACCCGATGCTCGACGGGGTTGTCGAGTTCCCGCGGAAGAAACTCGGCATCTCGAGCAAGCGCGGCAACCCACTGCCGTCGATCGCGTGGATGAACGATTCGCTCCGGCCGAATCCCAGGTACGACCTCGTGCTCGACGCGCAGGGGCTCTTTCGCAGCGCGTTGTTCTCACGCTGGACGGGCGCGACGCGACGCGTCGGCTACCGGAACGCGCAGGAATTGGGGCACCTGTTCTACACCGACGCGTTCCGCGTGAACCGCGAGCGGCACGCCGTTGACCGGATGCTCTCGCTCGTACAGGCATCAGGTGTCGAGCCGGTACGCGACATGCGGCTCTACACCGATCCGGTCGAGCGTGCCCGGTCCGACGCGCAGCCGTGGTCTCAAGGGCGCTACGCCGTGCTCGCGCCCACAAGCCGCTGGCCGGGAAAGCAGTGGCCCGCCGATCGTTTCACCGAACTCGCTCGCCGCCTGCTCGCACGCGGGGCCGAACGCGTCGTCATCGTCGGCGGCCCGAGCGAGCAAGCCCAGATCGCACCGCTGCTGAGGTGGGCCGCACACGAACCCCGCGCAATCGACCTCGTCGGCGCGACGTCGATCTCACGCCTGATGGCGGTCATCGAGCGAGCCGCCCTTGTCGTCGCCAACGATTCCGCCGCGCTTCACATGGCGGTCGGGTTCGATCGCCCGCTCGTGGGCCTGTTCGGCCCGACCCGCATCGGCCTTGTCGGCCCATATCGCCGCCGGCGTGATGTCATCCAGCACACCCGACCCGCGGACCGGTTCGACCACAAGGTCGGCACGCTCGGGCTCGCGATGATGCGCAGGATCACGATCTCCGAGGTTCTCGGTGCCTGCACAGAGCGGCTCTTTGGAACATAAAAAACGCCCGCATCGGGCGGGCGTGAGGTGATCGCGTGTTCATGTCCGATTCCGGCTTACGCCGTCGCGGCGTTCGCGTGCTCGCGAGCGAATTCCTTCATGAATGACACAAGTGCCTCGCACCCGGCCTTCGGGAAAGCGTTGTAAATGCTCGCCCGCATCCCGCCGATCGAGCGGTGGCCCTTCAGCCCGCTCAGCCCCCGCTTGTCCGATTCGGCCAGGAAAACCTTGTCGAGCTCGGGCGTCGGGCACTTGAAGGTGATGTTCATCAGGCTCCGGCTGTCGGTCTGCGCGTGGGGGATGTAGAAGTCCTGGCTGTCCAGGAAGTCATAGATCACCGCGGCCTTCTCCTCGTTGATCTTCTGCACGGCTTCGAGCCCGCCCTGGGCGAGGATCCACTTGAAGACCTGGCCCATGAGATACACGCCGAAGGTGTTGGGCGTGTTGAACCGCCCTTCCTTGTTCGCGTGGTTGCGGTACTGCATCATCTGAGGCAGCTCGCGCACCGGGTTCTCGATGATCGATTTCTTCGCGATCACCAGCGTGATCCCGCTGGGGCCCAGGTTCTTCTGCGCACCGGCGTAGATCAAGCCGTACCTGGGCACATCGATCGGCTTGCTGAACATGTTGCTCGACGTGTCCGCGACGAGGAACGCACCCGCCGGCATGTTCTCGGGTTCGGTCTGGAACTCCGTGCCCATGATCGTGTTGTTGCT
>DDFO01000025.1:101257-104123 GCA_002337215.1 Phycisphaerales bacterium UBA1926
TGGCAGCCGCCGTAGAGCGGGGCTTCCTTGATCGAGTCATTCGCCCACTTGCCGGTCTGGAAGTAATCCGCCGTCCGATCGGAGGGCAGCAGGTTCGCGGGCACGAAGTAGCACTGGCTCGTCGCCCCGCCCTGCATCCAGGTCACGGCGTAGTCGTCACCGATACCGGCGATCGCCCGGCAGTCCGCTTCAGTCTCGGCCGTGATCCGGTCGAACACCTTGCCGCGGTGGCTGTGCTCGAGGATGCCAATCCCCGAATCGAAGATATCGAAGATGTCCGATTGCGCCTGCTTGAGCACCGACTCGGGGAGCGTCGCCGGGCCCGCCGAGAAGTTGAAGATCCGATCACCCATCACGCACCTCCGATTGCCGACCGAATCCAGGCAGCCCGCCCCGGTCCAACATACCAAACACGCCCCGGGCACACGCCGGCGGCTCGGGGGCCGACCCCGGCCCCGCCAATCCTATTCAATTCCGAGCCCCGGGGTCACGCCGACCCACAGACGCGATCTCAGGCCACCCCGTTCACACAGTGAACGATCGTCCCGTCGCTCTTGAACAGCCCCACCATCCGCACGACCTCCTCGGCCACCGCCAGCTGGGCCTGGTCCGTCGAAGCCCCGCAGTGGTGCGTGCAGTACACCCCGTCAACACCGACAATCGCCGGCGACCACGCCGTGTCCTTCTCCGAGGGCTGATCACAGTACACATCGAGGCCTGCCCTGATCTTGCCAGTCTTGACCGCGTCGATCAGCGCCGCCTCGTCCACAATCGCTCCCCGGCTGGTGTTGATGAACGACGCCCCGTCCTTCATCGCACCGAAGAACGCCGCGTCGCACATCCCCTTGGTCGATTCGACGGCGGGAACGTGCATCGACACCGCGTCGAACCCGGAAAGCGCCGCGAGCAGATCGTCGCGGGTCGAGCCTACGCGATCCACGCCGATCGCCTCCGCCTCGTCGCGGGTCATCTGCGGGTCGTACACACTCACGCGGATGCCGAACGCGAGCGCCCGCTGGATGACCTGTTGCCCGATCGCCCCGGCCCCGATGACCAGCAGCGAACTGCCCTTGAGGCCCCGGGCCTTGCTGAATTCTTTCTTGTTCCAGCGGCCACCCTTGAGCGCGCTGTTCTGCTCTGGAAGCCGACGGTCCAAGCTGATCAGGTGCCCCATCGCCAACTCGGCGACCGCGACCGCGTTCATACCCGGCGTGTTGCAGACGGCGACGTGCTTGCCCGCCGCGGCTGACCCGTCGATGTTGTCGTACCCCGAGCCAGCACGGATGATGAGCTTGAGTGCCCCGGCCCCGGCCTCGATCACCGACTCGGGCACCTTGGTCGAGCGAACGATCAGCACCGCCGCCTTCTGCTCGGAGAGGCACGCGCCCAGCGCGTCGCCGTCAAGCCCCGGATCGACATGGACCGAGCATCCCATCGCTCCGAGCTCATCGATGAGCACCTGCTCCGCCTTGTCCGCGATCACCACTTGCATGCCACGATCTCCGCGTTTCACTCGCTCGTTCCCCGCGCCGCTCGACATTCGAGCGTACATACTGGATGCTAGGCGGATCGTGACCAGCGGCGACCGAGGCAGCCTCCCCCGTCGCTTCCCGTCGAGACCGGATTCGTCGGGGCGAAACGGACGCATCTGTACAGACCAGCGGCCGGTGAGCCGAAAGGTCACAGGCCGGGTTAACCAGACGGGCGATCACTCGAAAGCACGGGCGAGCACGGCGGCAAACGTTCGGCCCGGCGAACACATGTTCTCAGTTGGGCGGCTGCCCGGTGTCGATCTCACCGCCACCGAAGTCGATTCCACGGAGCCCACCGCGTGTCCAGCGGTAGACGCCGGGGAACTCGTCGTCCGGTACGCCCTGACCTCGTGAGACATTCAGAATTGTGGGATCAGGGCTCGTCGGGTCGTTGGGTCGGAATCCTGGATTCGCGTCGGAAGTCGCACGGCGAGCCGCGGAAGCATCAAACATCAGCACGGTCGATCGAGCCTGGGGATCGGCGAAGAAGAGCGGGTCTTGCGGATCATCGTGCCGATCGAATTGGTCGTACATCCAGACCTTCGAGCTCGGGAACGTAACCTCGTAGATACGCCTCGTTGCGACGTACCGAGTCGCCCTCTCGAAGCTGTTCACGAAGTTGCCCTGAAAGACGGGATAGGGGGCCGAGCCGTCCGCCGTCTGACCGGGGCGAATCTGATCAACGCTGTGCGATGCCGGGACGACCTCGTAGGTGCCTTCGAAAAGACGGAAGACGACCGCCGGATTCAGCTGCTCAATGGGAAGCTCGGTCCGATCGAACAGGTCGTCATCGTCCGGACAAAGCACAGCCTCCTCGGTCGGCTGCCCGGTGAGATAGCTCGACAATGGCAAGTGCGAGAAGTAAAGATGCCCGTACCAATTGAAACTGGTCACGACAAGATCATCGCGGCCGCTGATGCGACGCATGATGTCTTGAGCTTGAGCCGTGACCGCGTCCAAGTCCCGAGTGAATGGGCCCGCAAGATCCGGGTACGGCGTCGGGTACTGGCGTCCGGCTTGCCAACTGAAGCCGAAGATCGCGTCCCGCTCATCCGCCGCGTAGACCGACCCGGCAGTACCGATCTGCTTCAAGTTGCTGAGACACGCGACCGCCCGCGCCGAAGCACGGGCCTTGCCGAGGGCTGGGAGAAGGATGCCAACAAGGATCGCGATGATCGCGATCACCACGAGCAGTTCAATGAGCGTGAAGCCGCGGCGATCATCCGGACAAACGCCCGGCTCAAGCGAAGACCTCAGACCGCCGCTCGTGTGATTCGTGTCCTCGGACGCGTGCATTCTTCTCCGATCGAGCACCGTGCCGGTGCGGGCCTCGA
>DDFO01000025.1:104190-107127 GCA_002337215.1 Phycisphaerales bacterium UBA1926
GGCCTCGACAGGCAACCGCCGAAACCGCTGATTTGTTCCGAACCGAGCATCGCGTCGCTCAAACAAAGGCGAGCGTGCGCCAGCACCCGTTCCAGTCCACCGCGCTTCAACACACAACTCAAGATACGGCAAAGTGTGCTTCGCCGGATGCACAACGCCGGATGTTCAATCCTGACCGTTGACGTCGTTCGGGCTCGGATCGGCACCCGGACCGACCGATCCCGTCGGTGTCCCATCCCGATGCGAGACCGCGTCGTTGGGAGTCGCACGCGCCGAAGGGCCAGCCTGGGCGTTGTACACGAGCACCGCCGAAACCCCGAGCAGGCACGCCGCGACCGCGATCGCGACCCACCCACGCCGACGCGCCGATGCCAGCCGCCGAGCCAGTTCTGCTTCCCGGGCAGGCCGACCGACCGGTGATTCGGTCAACGAGACTCCCTCGCCACCGACATCCCGTGCACGAGTCATCGCTTCAGGATTCACCGCCGCGGAACCGAGATGCTTCGGCTCGTTGAACAGGAGCCGATCCGCGACCAAAACGGGATCCCCACGTCCGGGGAGTTCGCGAACCGGCGACAGTCCGAGGTGTTGCCGATCGCGTTCCGCGTGCAGGTCAGCCCCGCATGTGCGGCAACTGATCTCGTCGGCCTCGACCGATCCCGCGCAGGCGTGACACCGCCCGAACAGCCGAGCGATGCCCGGGACCCGTCGAGCGGGGGCCCAGTTCTGGGCGGTGCTCGGGCCACGAAGAACGGTCTCCGGCGTCAACTTCCCGCTCCGTGCCCACCGCTCAATGGTTTCGAGGCGGCACCCAGGCCGGTGCGGGTGGGCGGCGTCGCGGACGAACCACGGGCCCATTTCGTTCTGGGTCGCCTGCCTACTCAGCGGATCCGTTCGCGCGCCGCACGCGTCACAGGCGATATCACTCGCCGCGGGCTCGCCACAGAACGGGCACACAAACCGCGACATCGTTGCCGACGGCGGTGTCTCCAGTCCGTGCTCGGGCTGTTTTTCTTCGGAGGCTTCCATCCGCACAGCCTATACCGATCAGTTGACTCCGCGGATCCATTGACCTGAGATCCCCGCATGCGCACACGCCACGGCCATCGTCAATCGCTCCCCGTCGCACTCGCCGCGTTCGCCGCGCTGCTGATCGTCGTACTCCCAGGCTGTCAGGCGTCTCCGCAGGCGGATGACGGGCCGTCCACGCCGCTCCGGACGCCGACGGCCGCCGATAACCCGGCGATGAGCGACAGAGCACCCGAGCGTGGCACCTCGACCCGCTCGGGTTCCAACATCGCGCTGCTGATCGAAGGCAACCCGGTGACCTGGGCGACGCTACGCCCGCTGCTCTCCGAGGCCGGGGGCGGCGCGGTCGTCGAGGACCTCGTGCTCGAGCA
Organism: Phycisphaerales bacterium UBA1926; assembly: GCA_002337215.1. Taxonomy (GTDB): domain Bacteria; phylum Planctomycetota; class Phycisphaerae; order Phycisphaerales; family UBA1924; genus UBA1926. The sequence continues at coordinate 105,591 of DDFO01000025.1, forward strand.
CGCGTTGCGGGCCGAACTACGCGCGCGCGGCCTGACGGTCGGCACCGCTCAGATCGAGTCCGCCCGGGATTCGTGGCTCGCGCTCCTTGAGGATGCCGGGGTGAGCGCCGAGGCCGAGTCGGAGGTTCGCCGGCGGCGCGGCCTGGGCGACGAACGGTTCCGTCGGCTGCTGTGGCGGAACGCGGCGTTGCGGGCGCTGATCGATCCGGCCGAGATCGCGGTGAGCGATCGCGAGGTCGAGCTCGCGCGCACGATCCGGACCGGGCGGCGGTACCTGGTCACAGGCGTCATCGCGCGCGACTCGGCGACGGCCCTATCGATCGGCCAGCGTGCTCGGGCCGCGCAGGGCAGCCCCGCCGGTGCGCTCTACGCCGCCGCGACGGCGCGGGATCTGACGCCGTTCCGCTCGGTCATCAGCCCGCTCGATCCGGTGTACCCCGAGTCGATCCGACGGGCGCTCGCGTCCCTCCCCACAGGAAGGGTGAGCTCGGCGATCGCGCTCGACAGCGGCTTCGCCGTGATCGTCACCGACGGCGTCATCGAGGGCGACGCCTCGGCGGAGCCGAACAGCAGTTCGCCCGCGGCGATCCGGCGGGAATTGACGATCCGCAAGACTCGGCTCGCGATGGAACGACTCGCACGGTCGTTGGTCGACCGGACCGACGTCAGCGTGCTGGACCGTTCTCTGCCCCGCTGAGTCACCCGCTATCCGTTCTCAGGCTCTTCGCGGTGTGCCGAATCCGGCGGGGGCAGCCGGAGGTATCGAGCGAGCCTGGGGCTCAGCAGCATGAACGGGATCGTGTCGAGCAGCGCCGCGAAGACCTTGAACGCGTAGCCCGTCGCGATGAAGACGAGCAGTTGCGGCCAGATGCTCGCGTCGTCATTGACCGGCAGTGCGTGGGCGTAAAAGTGGGTGATCAGAATGACCGCGGTGGTATCGACGAGTTGGCTCACCAGCGTCGATCCGTTGTTGCGGATCCAGAGATGCTTGCCGTTCGTGACTCGCTTCCAGAAATGGAAGACGTGCACGTCGATAAACTGGGCCGCAAGGTAGGCGATCATCGACGCGGTGACTGCACCGAATGCGAGGTTGCGGATCTGGAAGAACGTCCAGCCGGTCTCCTCGAACGCGCCCTTCGCGGCGTTCCACTCGGGGACGGGCGGCATGTTGGTGACCGGGTCGAGCTCGCCGAAACCGGGCAGTGCGCTCCCGGCCCAGAGCACCGCGATAACCCAGAGATTGAGCATCAGCCCGATCCAGACCACGCGGTTGGCGCGGCGCCTCCCGAACAGCTCGCTGATGTAGTCGGTGCACAGGAACGTAAGCGGATAGGGCAACACTCCCACCGCGACGGCGAACGCGGTCACGCCGGGCTCGGCGGGGTCAAAATCGATCTCAAACAGCTTGATGAACCTGCTGATACCCAGGATGTTCAGCATCGCGAGCGTGCCCAGGAACAAACCGGCGAGGATCAGAAAGACCCTCTCCCGGCGGACATGGATCGCCTGCTCGCCGAGCCGGGGCAGATCGTCGTAG
>DDFO01000025.1:107143-115100 GCA_002337215.1 Phycisphaerales bacterium UBA1926
GTAGGTGTGTTGGTTCGACGGGAGCAGGGCATAATCGGTGGGCATCGGGAAGCAGCCTATCGAGCCGGGTCGGTTCGCGGCGGAACGTCTCGCCCGGACACCCGGCGGTGGAGGCCACGTTTTTCGATCCTGAGCCCGTCGCAGATTCGTCCGCGGTTCCCCGGCTTGGGGTACAGTGGCGGCATGGCAGAGATCGCGACAGAGCAGGAAACCGGCACGACCATCCCGTCGGATGCACCATCGTCCGCCGAGATTGACCCGAACCTGTGCTCCCGCGTCGAGGCGATTGTGCTGAGCAACAGCAAGCCCGTCGCCGCGGCGAAAATCGCGGATGTGGTCAACGCTCTGAGCGAGACACCGATCGAAACCGACGATGTGCTGCGGGCCGTGGACGCGCTGAACACGCAGTACGACTCGACCGGGAGAGCGTTCCGCATCGAGACGGTCGCGGGCGGGTTCCGGGTGATGACCCGCCCCGAGCACGCCGATGTCCTCGCGGCGTTCCACCGCAGACAGGCCTCGAGCCGGCTGAGCCGACCGGCTGTTGAGACGCTCGCAATCATCGCGTACAAGCAGCCCATTACCCGTGCCAAGCTCGAAGCGATCCGCGGCGTGGGCTGCGGCGAAGTGCTGCGGAGCCTGCTGGAGCGCAAGCTCATCGCCGTGACGGGACGCGCCGAGGAACTGGGTCGGCCCATGCTCTACGGGACGACCAAGCACTTTCTCGATTCGTTCGGCATCCGCAGCGTCAAGGACCTGCCCTCGGTCGAATCAATGGTCCGCGCGAGCGAGGTGCCGGCTTCGGGCTGACCGCCACACAGGCAGGCGGGGCACGCAGGGCTGAGCCGGCAAGTCCTCGTATCCGAACGAAACCCACAACCGATAGACGGCCAGCGGCGTATGGTCCGATCGATGGACGCGATCAAGCGTGAGACCGGGGACGGACGGAGCCGATTCGGCGATGGTCTGCCCCCGCCCACGTCGCGCCGCTACGAGCTCCATCCGCCGGGTTTCCTCTACCTGGTCATCACGGTTTTTCTCGCGATCGGTTCGATCAACAGCCAGAACAACCTGCTGTTCCTCGCGTTCGGACTCGCGATCGCGGGCTTCTTGCTCTCCGGGCTCATCAGCGGCCCGCCCCTGATGAAGATCAACGCCCGCCGCAACCCACCCGAGCCGGGCGCCGTCGGCGAGCACGCGGAGATCCGCTACACGCTCGAACACCGCGGCCGATGGATCGGCGCGATGGGTCTCGAGATCCGCGAGTTGCTCGATGAAACACAGGATGCTCGGGCACTGGGCGCTGGCTCCGCGGGAGGGGTGCTGAACCTCAGCCCCGGATCAGCGACCTCGGCGGTCGTTCGCGTGCTCCCGGAACGCCGGGGCGTGCACCGTCTCCGAGCGTTCGCCGTGAGCACGACGTTCCCGTTCGGCCTCTTCCGAAAGACGCTGATCTTCGAGCAGCCCGACGCGTGGATGGTTTTGCCCCGACGGATCCCGCTTCGGGACATGCCCTGGCAACGCTCGGGGCGCGACGGGGCGACCCTCAGCGCGATCGCTTCGCGGAAGGGCCAATCGACGGAGTTCTATGCGCTGCGGGATTACGTCCCGGGTGATCCGACCAGGCAGATCGCGTGGAAGCCCTCCGCGCGCACGGGGAGTCTCGTTGTGCGTGAACTCGCCGCGAGCGCACCACCCAAGCTCTGGCTCCGGATCGATCAACCCGATTTCGGGACGCCGGAGCATCTCATCGAACGGGCTGCGGCGCTGGTCTCGGCCCTGGCACAGGACGCGTCGAAGGCGGGGTTCTCCGTCGGGCTCCGCGGGCGCGGCGTCGGAACCATGCGCCCGGTCACAGGGCCCAAGCAGGTCCGCGCAATCCAATCGCAGATGGCGGCGCTCGGCGAAGCGACCGAGAGCGCGCCGTCCGACTCTGATGCGGAACGGAGCCGGGGTGCCCTGCGCGTCACGATCCAATATCAGCGCAAGGGCCGGTCGGCGGGGAGAAACGAGTTCGTGCTCTCCGCGGGTGATATCCGCCAGTGGTTCGCGGCCCAAGAGATCCCCGCCGAGTTTCTGGGTCCCGACGAGGGGTCGAAGACGGGCCTCACCGATGGGTCCACGCACCGAGCCGTGCGGTGGGCCCGCGAGCGGCTCGGGATGTCGAGCCCGGAGGCTGTGGCATGAGCGTGCTCCGCATCTCACAACGCTGGTGCTTCGCGGCGGTGCTGCTCTCGATCGTCGCGTACGGCGCCTCGGAGGAAAACCTCGGCGTGCTGCTGCTCGGGGTGCCCGGGGCGTTCGGCGCTTGGCTGGTCACGCGGGGCTCACCGCCGAGGGCGATGCCCCGGATCGTGATCAACATCCTGCTGTTCGGCATCGTCGCATGGGGCACGCTGGGCCTGCTCCGGGGCGGGTTGGGCGTCACGCTTTTCAGCCAGTTCGTGATGGCGTTGCTGATCGTCAAGCTCCTCGATCGGCGCGGAACTCGCGATACGGCGCAGCTGCTCACGCTGTCGGTCTTCCTCGTGATCGGCGCCGTGCTGACGAGCAACTCGTTCATGCTGGGCGTGCTCATGCTGCTGTTCGTGCCGGTGATCATCGCCGCGGTGCTGTGGTACCAGCTCTCGCGGGTCGAAGACACGGGCGGCTGCTCGCCCGATCAACACACCAAGCTGATTCGCAACAAGCCGCTGACACGATCGGTGCGTTCCCGCACGATCGGGGTCATCGCGGGCGCGATACCCATCGGCGCGTGCGTGTTCATCCTGATGCCGCGGGAACTCGGCTCGAAGACCCTCGGTGCCTGGGGCACCGCGTCCGTCGGGCGAACGGTCGGATTCAACGATGAGGTCCGCCTCGGCATGGGCGGGCTTATCTCACAATCCCAGCAGCCCGTGCTCGATATGCAGCTCTTCGATCGAGAAGACGCCTCTGTCGGGGCGGTCGGCGAGCGGTACTACCTCCGCGGTGCGATCCTCCACGATTACGACCCGGTCTCCGGGACGTGGTCGCGGTCGAAGGACGCGAGGTACTCGGCGCTCCAGGGGCCCTCGCCCCAGCTCCGCGCCGCGTTCCAGACCGTCGGCGGCGGGCAGCCCGGCGATTGGACGCTTCGCCAGGAGATCACGATCCGGAGCCTGGACGGCAACCGGGGGCACCTGTTCTCGATCTGGCAGACCAATCAGGTCCGGGTTGCCCCCCCTTACCAGCTCCAGTTCTCGTCGGCCGATTCGGCCCTCTTCGCCGCGGGCGATTCTGGGAAAGTGAGCTACACCGTCCACTCGACCACCCGCGTACCGCTGCCGACCGACATCTCGGATCTCACGATGGACGAACGGCTCGACCCGCTTATCGAGAACCCGGCGATCCGCAGGCTCGCCGACGAGATCCTGTCCACCGCCGGAATCGAACCAGATCCGCTTCAGCGTCCGGTTGCCGACGATCTGGACGCGATCTCTGAGCTCCGGAACTACCTGACCGGCGGACGCTACACCTACACGCTCGAGACGCTGAGCGCGCCGCCGGGGAGGGATCCCATCGAGTGGTTCCTCAACGAGAACCGCGAGGGACACTGCGAGTACTACGCGTCGGCGTTAGCGCTCCTGTGCCGCACGGTCGGCATCGACGCGCGTGTGATCACGGGGTATGTCGCGACCGATTACAACGAGACAACGAGGAGCTACATCGTGCGCGCGAGCAACGCGCACGCGTGGGTCGAGGCCGAGGCCCTGCCCGGGCAGTGGCGACGCTTCGATCCGACGCCGACCGCCGACCTCGTGCGCATCCACGAACCCCCATCGGGGATGATCGCCGACATGCGTCGGTTCGTGAACACGCTCGAGTTCGCGTGGATCCGAACAGTCATCGGTTACGACGGGGAGGCCAGACGCGACCTGCTCGGCAAGCCGGCAAACTCGTCGTCGATGTTCCCGCTGCTCGAACGGCTCAGCAACAGCCTCCGGCGGACGCAGCGGGCCCCGGTGAACGTCCTGCTCACGGCGCTGCGGAACGCACTGCTCGCCTTCTGCGCGGCGGTCTTTATCGGGGTCTTGTTCGTCCGCGAGAAAGCCCGGCTCGCCCGGCTCGCCCGCTGGATCAGGAATCGTGCGAGCGGGCTGTTTGGAGCGCAGCCGAAATGGTCGCCCGCGGAGCGGTCGCGCGAGAAACTGCTCGGTTACCTCAAGCGGGGCGGCTCGCCCAAACCGGCCTGGGTCCCGCTTCGGGCGCACACGACCGGCCTGATCCGCGACGGGGTGCTGACCGGCGAACCCGCCAGAGCGGTCACGCGGATCGTCGATGGGCTCTATGCTGAGTACTTCGCGGGGATTCGGGCCGGCCCGAGCGACGACTACGAGCAGGAGCTCGGCACGGTCCGCGCGTGGGCCCGACGCCCCGGGGGCGATCGGACGAACAGACGCGGCGGGGCAAGCCCCCGCAACGCGTGACGCCGGCGGGACCGGCAACAGGAAAGGACCGGGGATGCCCGCGAGCCGACGACGTGGAGAACGCTGGCGCCAGACGCTCGATCAGATCCGCGAGCGCGGCGGCAGCCTCGAGATCACCATCGACCGACGCGACGGGGAGCCGTTCCGGACCGATCCGGGCGAGGACGTGCGTACGCCGCCGCCCGATCTGCTCTGGCGCGTCCGCGTCCGCCAGAGCGGCGACGAGCGGATCCTCGTGGAGCACCCGTCGGCACTGGGTCGCACGATCGAGATCAAGAACGGGCAACGCCTGGTCTGCGTCATGTCGGTCGGGCAGAATCGATGGATCTTTACGACCAAGGTTGTGTCCGTCACGCCGGGACGGGACGGCGTGCTCGAGCTCGAGGCCCCCACCCGCGTCGAACGGGCAACGCGCCGTTCACAGGAGCGCGTCTCCACGGCGTCGCTGAGCCTGCCGCAGGTCCGGTGCTGGATGCTGCGCGATCCGATCACGGCGGTCCCGGCGGAGGCCGCGAGCCGGGACCGGATCAACGAATTGCTGGCGATGCCCCCGGCGTCGAGGCCGGCGCTCCCCGACGACGAACTCGATCGGCTCGGCGAGATCGCGCCCGATGTGGGCCCCGGCTTCAAGGCCGAGCTCGCAAACATCGGTGGTGGCGGCATCGGGCTCAAGATCGGGCCAGAGGACAGCTCGCTGGCCGAGAGCTCGAAGCTCTATTGGACCCGGCTCGACCTGCGCCCCGCGATCCCGGCCCCGCTGGACCTGATCTCACGGATCGCGCACACACACCTTGAGAGCTCGCAGAACACGTACGCAGGACTCGCGTTCGAATTCGGGCTTGACCCCACGCACCGAGCGTTCGTCGCCGACCAGATCGAGCGGTTCATGCGCCACGCCGGGATCTGAACGGGATCGCCTGAGCCGACCGCGAGTTGACCTTTGTGCGATCAGTCGCGGAAGACCGCCATCAGATCGTCGGCGGTGCTGTACTGCTCGGCGTCGGGCTTGACAAAGACCGTGATATCGCCTCCGCCTGACCGGGCGACGAACGGCGTCTTGCCGCCGTTCCATGTTCCTCTGTAGCTGCGGAGCCCGGGGCGGACCTCGGTGAGGCTGCCGTATTGCGAACCGAAGAATGCCTGGCCCTCCTCGGTGTCGAGTTCGATCTGCCCCGCGCCTTCCGGATCGATGACGGCGGTGATGCGACCGCTCGCCGTGATGAGCGCAACAGGGTCCCGCAGTGGCTGGCTCGATCGGTACTCGATCCGCCCGCCGATGCCGGTCTCGACGCCGCTCTGCACGGTGACGGCGCCCTTGGTCCCGATGATCACAACCGCGCCCTCGTTGTTGGTGACGCTGAGCCCATCGCACCGCGGGACGCGGACGTGGAGCGCGACGCTGCTGCCCCTCGGATAGGCGCCATCGAGTCGCGCGGCAATCCTGAGCGTGGTCGCCTTCAGCGCCGAGGCGTTGCCTCCCGCGGTCTCATAGCCGGCGGTGACCGTCCCGGGCGCATCTTCGCGGGGCATGCTCTCGTTGTCGGAGTCCTTCCCACGGATGAGGTGGGCCGTGACCTCGGGCGCGTCAACGCGGTCATCGACCTCGACGATCACCGAGCCCATGTGGTTGTGCACGTCAACAGCGACCGGGGCACCGAGTGCTGGCGCGTCGCCCGTGATCTCGACGGGGATCGGGCGCTGCTCGCGCAAGAAGGCCGTCGTGGCGATGTCGGTGTGCGTGCAACCGATCGGCCCGAAGGACACGGGTGCGAGCAGGAGGAAGGCGGCGGTAATCGAAGAGCGGATTCTGTTCGGCATGCCCGTGTGCTCCGGTCTGGGACAGCCGGGCATTGGTGCCCGGCGGGGTGGTCAGGGTCTGATCGGCATTCGGCGCGTCGGCGCTCGAGAGAGCGTATCGACCAGCGGGGGTCCCGGGTTCGGGATGATCGGACGAGACCCGAATACGAAGATGAAGATCCGGCTATACTCGCCCCAAGGGGCACCCTTCACCGTGGGGGGTGTCGCGACGATCCGCGCGATGCACACACCGTACTGGTTCCGATCAGACGGTGCCGATACCAGAACACGGCCGGACCTCCAGCGGCACTCCGCGAGGACCGGCCGAATGCACGGCCCGTCCACATCTTCGCCCCGTGCGACGGTGTGAGTCTCTGGGGCCTCCGATTCGACAGCGTGTTCTGCGATCCGGTTCGGGGATTATCCCGTGGCATGCCGTGTGATCGTCGGGGTACGAATTCCCGGCTCGCGTGGACGCTGCGCAGGCCGATCGGATCGGAGTTGGGCATGAGCGATCTACAGATCATGCTCGCGCTGGCGGCGGATGGAACGCCCATCTCGGTGCTGGGACTTGCACTCGCGTGCGTCGCGGTGCTGGTCTTGGGACTGGTGATCGGGTTCGTCGTAGCGGGGATGGTGACGGGGCGGACGGTCGGTACGGCGAAAGCCGAGGCCGCGGCGCTGATCGACCGGGCGAAGGACGAAGCGCGGAACGAGGCGGAGAAGGCCCGCCTGGAGTCCGAACGCAAAGCCCTGGAACGAAAAGAAAAATTCGACGATGAGATGGAGGCCGCGCGGGTCGAGTTTCGGGAAACAGAACGCCGGCTCGGGAAGCGCGAGGACCAGCTCGAGCGAAAAGAGGACGCCGCCGCCGACCGAGAGCGTTCGCTGATCGAACGCAGCGAGGGGCTCGATTCTCGCGAGCGTTCCGTGGAGGAGCGCGAAGCCGAAGCGGAACGGATGCGCGAGGAGCAGGCGGACCGCCTGCAGGAGATCGCGGGTCTTTCGCGGGAAGAGGCGAAGCAGGAACTGCTCGCCCGGGTCGAGGAGAAGGCCAGGCTCGACATCGCGAAGGTTGTCCGCAGCGTGAACGAGAAGGCGGAGGAAGAGGCGAAAGAGAAAGCCCGCGAGATCACGTTGATGGCGGTCCAGCGGTACGCGACCGAACACACGAGCGAGCACACCGTGCGGTCGGTGGAGATCCCCTCAGACGACATGAAGGGCCGGATCATCGGTCGCGAGGGTCGGAACATCCGGGCAATCGAGAAGGCGACCGGGGTGGACATCATCGTCGACGACACGCCGGGTGTGATTGTGGTGTCGTGCTTCGACAAGGTCCGGCAGGCGGTCGCGGTCGAATCACTGCAGCGACTCATCGCCGACGGCCGCCTCCACCCCACGCGGATCGAAGAAATCGTCGAAAAAACCCGGAGCGAGATCCACGAGAAGGTCATCCAGGCTGGTAAGGATGCCGCCCTCGAAGTGAATCTGGGGGGCATGCACCCCAAGATCATCGAGGCGATGGGCAAGATGAAGTACCGCACGAGCTACGGACAAAATGTGCTCCGCCACTCGGTCGAGGTCGCGTTCATGAGCCAGATCATCGCCGAGCAGTGCGGCCTCGATGGCAAACTCGCGAGGCGGTGCGGCTTCCTCCACGATATCGGCAAGGCGATGGACCACGAGATGGAGGGCGGGCACCCCAAGATCGG
>DDFO01000025.1:115176-124361 GCA_002337215.1 Phycisphaerales bacterium UBA1926
GAGGGCGGGCACCCCAAGATCGGCATGGACTTCGCCCGCCAGCACGGCGAGAAGGACGAGGCGGTGCTCAACGCGATCGGCGGGCACCACGGGGATATCCCCGCGACAACGTTTTACACCCCCATCGTCATGGCGGCAGACGCGGTGTCATCGGCCCGCCCCGGCGCTCGCCGCGAGTCGATGGAACGCTACATCCAGAGGCTCAACGATCTGCAGGACATCGCGCTCGCGCAGCCGGGCGTCGTCGAGGCCCACGCGATCCAGGCGGGGCGCGAGGTCCGCGTGATGGTGGACGCCGCGAAGATCAACGACGACGAGGCGTACCTGATCGCCCACGACATCGCGAAGCGCGTGGCCGACGAAATGACCTTCCCCGGTGAGATCCGCGTGACAGTTCTCCGGGAGACCCGCGCGATCGAGGTTGCCCGGTAGCCCCGGGGGACCCCGAGGTGTCTTTTTAGAGTTCCCGGATGACGCGTGCCGGGTTCCCCGCGGCAAATACACGGGCGGGCAGGTCGCGTGTCACGACGCTGCCAGCGCCGACAGTCGTTCCGCGTCCGATCGTCACGCCGGGGTTCACCGTGACCCGGCCCGCAAGCCAGACATCGTTCTCGATCGTGACCGGCTTCCCGGCCTCGGGGCCCTCCGCGCGTGTGTCGGGGTCGAGCGGATGGGTGGGCGTGTAGATGTGACACCCAGGCCCGAACTGGCAGCGATCGCCGATCCGGACGGGGCAGACATCGAGGATGACGCATTCGTAATTCATGAAGACGCGGCTCCCGAGTTCGATGTTGAAGCCGTACTCGCAGCGGAATCCCGACTGAACCAGGGAACCCGAGCCCACGGAGGCGAGCAATCCGCGAAGGATCTCGTCACGGAAAGGCTGTGCGTCGTCGTCGAGCTCGTTGTAACAACGGAGAATCCGCTGGACCTCGAGCCTGCGGGCGGCGAGCGCCGGGTCCGAGGCGTCGTACAGTTCGCCCCGGATCATGCGGTCGCGTTTACTCATCGTCGGCTCCGTACGTTCGAAAGAGTCCCGCAAAATAGACGGGACATGAATACCAAAGACCGGGTGCCACCCGGCGGGTCGACGAGCCAGAACCCGCGCGCCGCCGACACGATTCAGCTTATGAGGAGCCTCGATGACCCGTTCCAACGCCGAAAGCACGTCCGATGGCGATGCGAAGGCCTCCCCCCGCGGCAAACCACGTTCGAGGAAACGCCCGTCTCTTGTGCGCCGGCTCACGAAGCTCGTCATCCTGCTCGGAGTCTTCCTCGCGGTTGTCAAAGTGGGCGGCTGCGCGGACCGGATGTTCTTTTACCCGATCGCCGGGGAGTACAAGCCGCCCTCCGGAGCCGAGGAAGTCTGGTTCAACAACGAAGGCCGCCAACTGCACGGCTGGTGGTTCCCCGCCCGGAGCGATGCGCTCGCGCCCGACGAGTTGGCCCCCACCGTTGTGTTCTGCCACGGCAACGCCTTCAACATCAAGCGGCACACCGCGTTCATGGAGTTCCTGCCGGGCGAGGGGTTCAACGTCTTCCTGTTCGACTATCGCTCGTACGGCATGAGCGACAAGGGCCCGCTCCACCGCGACGGGTTGATCCACGACGCGAACGCCGCGATCGACTACGTGTTCACGCGCGATGACATCGATCCCGAGCTCGTCGGTCTCTACGGCATGAGCCTCGGGGGCACGATCGGGCTCGCCGCCGCCGCCGAGGACAAACGGATCGCGGCGGTCTGCTCGCTCGCGACGTTCAGCACGTGGGAGGGCGTCTCGAGCGATTTCGTCCCCGTGCTCGGCCCCTGGCTGATCTCACCGGGACGAGACGCCGTGAACTCGGCCGCGATGCTCGGTGATCGTCCGCTGCTGATTCTGCACGGCACGAAGGACCGGGTCGTCAATTTCCGGCACGCAGCGCTGATCGTCGAGGCCGCCGAGGTCGCGGGCGTCGATGTCGAGTTCAAACAGTTCGAGGGCGCTGGACACATCGGATGGGTCGAGTCTAACCCTGAGATGCGCGACTCCATCGGGGCGTTTTTCGCCGAAACGCTGGTCTCCTCGACCGGCGATTGAATCGCGGCAACCGCGCGGCAGAAGACCCCGGATCACCCCCTGTGTTCTTGGGACTGAATCCTGAATCGATCGCCCCGCGAGGCGAGCTCGACCAGAGCTCGATGAAATGACCGACGTCCGGAGCCACTAGCGATGTCGGCCGAACTCGGCGGCTGCGATCGTCTGGACCTGATCGGGCCACTGTCCAAGCGAGCCCACGATGACCATGAGATTCTCACCGACGCCGGTCGCGACAAAGCACCACGAGTCGCTCAGCGAACAGTGATCTCAGGGATCCGCTCACCCGAACGGGGATCCGAAATCTCGTTCCACTGGAACGTCGTGAGCTCGAGAAGCTTGTTGCGGAAGAACGAGCCGTCGTCGGCGCTGAAGTCTTCGTGGGAATCGAGGTAGGTCCGGATGAGTTTCTCGCCGGTGGGCACCCATCGGGCACCGCCGTCCGCGAACGCCATATTCAGGCCCGCGACCCCGTGGTTGTTCCATTCGTTGGGCCAGTTCGGATCGCCATCGCGGAAGGCGATCCCGAGAGCATCGACGTAACCCTGGAATTGCTGGGGCACGGTCCCGTCTGCATCGGAATCGAGGATCAGCAGCATCGTGCTCGGGGACCGGACGTTGTTGAGCGTCTTGAGCTTCTGGTACGGCTCGTCGAACCAGATCACCCCGGTCGGCGTGTCCGGGCCGCGGAATCCGAGCTGGTCCCACGTGCTGCCATGACCGCCGTAGCCGATGGTCTCACCGTCCGGGTATTTGCCCGGGTTGTGCCACATGAAGGTCTCGTAGCTGTGCCCCCCCGAATCATCGCCCGCGTCCTCGGCGGTCCGGTAGAGGTCGAGCACGAAGTCTGTTCGGCCTTCGAGCGCGAGAATCGCCTGCAGCACCGCGATCCCGCCTGTCGGAAAATCGGGGTGATCCGGGTTATCGGCGGTGAGATCCGCGCGCACGGTGTTAATCGTCGCGGCGCAGATCCCGGCTTCGGCGGTGTCGATATAGGACGGGTAGAGCCAGCCCAGGTTGTCCTCGAACGGAAGGAACGAGGGAAGGAAGACCCCACGGGCGGTATCGTTTGCGTAGAGCTGCTGGCCCAGCGTGAGCTGCTTCTGATTCGCGAGGCATGCGACCCGCTGGGCGGTTTGGCGTGCTTTTCCGAGGGCCGGGAGCAGGATTCCGATCAGCAAGGCGATGATCGCGATGACCACCAGCAGTTCGATGAGCGTGAAGCCAGCAGCCGCTCGCGGTCCGCGTTTATCAAGAAAAACGGGCATCCGGCCTCCAACTCAATCGCCTCGGTTCCGACTCGATCTGAGAGTCACGTCCCGATTTAGGGGTAACACAACCGCGGCTGATCTTTTACCATACCCGGAGACACCGCACAACGCCGCACACGGAGCCGGAACCGGGAGTTCACGAGACCCCACCCATCAGCCCCGACTGCCCAGGAGCACGAGAGATGACCGACCGCACACCCGCCCACACACTGATCACTCCCGCCCTGCTCGCCGCGCTTCTCGCGACAGCGGGATCCGCGACCGCCCAATCCGACACTGTGGGCGTCGATCTCGACGGGGTGGTCGTCGACTTCCCCTCCCCCCCCGACATCACGCGCGACAGCCTCAACAACCCGGCAGCGGGCTCGGACAACTTCATCAACGAGTCAGACGGCTACGCGTTCAGCATCAACGGGCTCCTCCAGTTGCGCGACCCGATCTTCGGTGCCGCGCTCGGCGATCCGGTCCTGCTCACGGATCTGCTCGACCAACTCCAGCCCGGCAACTCGCGCCTGCTCAGCGGGTGGATCCGCAACCAGCAGGGCGGGCTCGCGCCTTCCGGCATCACCGTCTGGCAGGAGCAGTTCGTGGGCGGCGCGTTCGGGGCCGAACTCGACATCCGCCTCGAGATCACGATCGACGAGATCGGTGTCGTGACCTTTGCCGTCCGCGACATCAACAGCTCACTCGGCTTCCTCACTCCCACGCTCGACTTCGAGAGCGGGACCGCGTCACTCTCGACATGGGCCGCGAGTGACCGTCAGCTCACCGAGTGGCATTTCGACGGCAACTTTGATGCGGCCGACGGGTCGGACAACAGCGCGATCCGATTCCTCGATGATCCCGCATTCGGAACGATCCTGGGCGGGATCGGCAACGAGGACACGCCCAACCCGGGCACACCCACCGGGGTCACCGCGGCCCAGTCCTCGTTCACCGACACGATGAGCGCGGGCCTCCCCGCACCGGGAGGTATCGAGAGCGGGGTCTTCCTGACCAGCCCAGCGCGGAACCTCTCCAACCCGAGCAGCGACGCTCTGCGACGCGGGATCGGCCTCGCCGTCTACCCGGCGGCGAAGCCCGCCTATCCGGGTGGGTTCATCGGGCAGTGGACGATGGTGTGGGACATGCTTATCCCCGCCTCCTCGTGGTACGCGGACTTCCCCGCCAACACCACACCCAACGCGGGGCTCGTTGCCCTGCTCCAGGACCAGCACAACAACGACAGCGGCGCCGATCTCTGGCTCCGAAACATCAACGGATCGCCGGCGATCGTCTACTCAACAGACGGCGACGACTTCACGGGCGAGATGCCGCTCCCGCTCACGATCCAGCCCGACGAATGGTTCCGGCTCGCGGTCGTCAGCGATGAATTCCAGAGCGGACGAAGCCGGGTCTTCCTGGACGGCCAGTTGGTCGGCGAGATCCTCAGCGACTGGGTCTACAACGCGGTGGACCCAACGCCCGGCCAGCAATTCTTCGGGGACGGCGAAGCGGTTGACCCCACTGTCTGGGCCGCGTGGGGCGAATTCCCCAGCCCCTGGGCGCTCTCCGAGGGCACCCTGAACCCCGACCCCGACTCGGGCGACCCGATCCCCAACCCGCTCGCCTCGACCTTCGGCATGTTCTGCGACCTGCGGTTCGGCGAGTCCGAGCCCGTCTACCTCGCCAACTACCTCTGGGTCGATGACCTGCTGCCCGACAGCGAAGTCATCGCGCTCGGCGGGCCCAGCGGGGACGGGATCCTGCTGACTGGCGGGGGCGGCTGCAACCCGGCCGACATCGCCGAGCCTTTCGGCGTGCTCGACTTGGGCGACATCGGGACGTTCGTCCAGGCCTTCACCAGCCAGGATCCCGCGGCCGACCTCGCGCCCCCGATGGGCGTCTTCGATCTCGCGGACCTCAGTACTTTCGTGACGTCGTTCACGGGCGGGTGCCCGTGATCGCACGACGCGTCGTGCTCAATCCGAGATACTCAGTTGGGCCCACACCGGAAAATGGTCCGACGGGTATCGGCCTCCGAACGTTCGTCGGTCGATCCCCACGTCCATGACCCGCCACGCCGGGCTCGCGAGCACGTAGTCGATTTTGCGAGTCCCGCCGTCGCTGTCGGTTCGGAATCCGGTGAACGTGCCCGCACGCTCGTTGGGATGGACCGAACGGAAGGTATCGACGAGCCGCATGGGGCCGGTCCCTCCCAGCATCGCCTCAATCGCGGGATTGTCCTCGTCGGCGTTCATGTCGCCCATGACGACGAACGGATCGCCGGCTACGAGCGCCTCGGCCCTTGCGAGGATGAGTCCCGCGCTCCGCTCACGCGCGGGCTGGCTGACATGGTCCCAGTGTGTATTCAAAACGACGAACGCGGTGCCCGAGTCGAGATCGACGAGCCGCGCCCACGAGCAGACGCGGTTGCACGCGGCGCCCCAGGTGTTCGTCCCCGCTTCGTCGGGGGTGCCGCTGAGCCAGAAGGTGCCCGCGGCAGCGACCGTAAATCGCGTGCGGTCGTAGAGGATCGGGCTCGCCTCGCCGTCCGTTCGGCCGTCCTCCCGGCTTACACCGGTCGCGGCGTAGCGGGGGCACGCTTCGAGCAGTTCACGGATCTGGAACGGCAGGGCCTCCTGCAGTCCCACGACATCCGCGTCGAGGTCGCCGATGGTCGTCGCGACCTTGTCGGCCCGCAGTTCCCAGCGGTCGGGCCCGTCGGATGCGGAGCCGAACCGGATGTTGAAGGAGGCAACTCGCAAAGGCTCGCTCGCCCGCGCGGGTGCAAGAACGAAGAGCAAACCAAGGATCAAAACGCGGACCATCTCGATTCCCTTCCTGGGGGCGCACCGCGGATGGTCCAGAGTTCTCGCTCCGGGTCCATCAGGGTCACTCACAGCGCCGCGAGCCTTCGCGCAGTCTCCTGCTCGAGTAACGCCTCGATGATCGGCCCGAGTTCGCCCTGGTCGAGCACCGGAGTCTTCTGGAATTTTTGGCTCAGCCGCTGGTCGGCAACAATCCCGTCCTGATAGCGGTACACGCGGATCTTCTCGCTGCGTTCACCAGAACCGATCTGGCTTTTCCGGTCGGCCGATCGCTCCGCCTCCACCTTCGCCCGCTCGATCTCGTACACCCGGGCGCTGAGCAGCCTCCGGGCCTTCTCGCGGTTCTGGGCCTGGCTCTTGGTCTCCTGCATGCGGACCTCGACGCCGGTTGGCGTGTGGAGCAGGTGGACCGCCGTCGCGACCTTGTTGACGTTCTGCCCGCCTGGCCCCTGCGCGGTCGTGATGTGCTCCTCGACGTCCTTCGACCAGTCGATGTTCACCTCGACCGCCTCGGGTTCGGGGAGCACCGCGACCGTCGCCGTGCTCGTGTGGATCCGGCCCTGGGTCTCGGTCGCGGGAACCCGTTTGACCGAGTGGACGCCCGCCTCAAACCCCAGTTCCGCCCAGACGCCATCGCCCTTCACGTTCACCACCGCGTGCCGCACGCCCCCCACCGACGCGTCCTCGGTGAAGTCGAGCACATCCCACGCCCAGCCCTTGCTGCCCGCGTATTTCTCGTACATCGCGAGCAAGTCGCGGGCCCACAGCCCCGCCTCGTCGCCCCCGGTGCCCGCCCGCACCTCGAGCATCACCGACCCGACCCGACGCTCGTCGGACTGGACCAACGCCGATTTGACGGCGTCGATCTCCGCCTGCGCCCGCGCTTCAAGTTCAGGGATCTCGGCCTGCGCCATCTCCGCGAGTTCCGCGTCGTCGCTCCCGTCCAGCGCGGCCTGCATCTCGGCGATCTCGCCCACGATCTCGGAGTACCGCCGGTACCCCTCCGCCGCGGGCTCCAGCGCCGAACGCTTGATCGACAGGTCTCGGACCGCGTGATGGTCCGCGAGCACCTCGGGGTCTTCGAGCCGACGAGACAAATCCGCGAACTGGTCGCGGAGCGCGTCGAGCTTGGTCGCGATGGACTCGGGCAGCGGTTCGATCGCCATGCGGAGAGGTTAGCCTCGCAACGCAGCGCAGTGCTTGATCAACCGAGTCGGCTGAGTCACCCCCCGAGCGCCTTGTGGTGCGGGACCTTGAACGCATCGGGAGCGAGCCGCCCGTTGACGGACGCCC
The DNA here is from genome assembly GCA_002337215.1 of Phycisphaerales bacterium UBA1926. GTDB lineage: Bacteria > Planctomycetota > Phycisphaerae > Phycisphaerales > UBA1924 > UBA1926. The sequence goes on from DDFO01000025.1 coordinate 122,626, forward strand.
CGCCCGGGAGCGGCGCGTACATCTCGATCGAGATCTGGCTGAACGGGAGCGGGCTGCCCTCGACCGCGGGCGGGCCGTTGAACGAGATCGACGCCATGACCATGATGGGCGTGTCCGGATCGGTGACGTGCTTGAGCGGCGTATCGCCTCCACCACCCACCGCGCCCATCATCCGCTGGTGAACCGGGGCGTTGTACCACCGGACCGCGGCCTCCTTGTTCTCGAACCAGGCGACGATCGTGTTCTTGCCGCTCTGAAAATTCGCAACGTCCACGCCGAGACACCCCTCGGTCTGCTTGAGACCCGCAACGAGGAGGGCACCAAAGTCCGACATGTCAGCCCGGGCCGGTCTTTGCGCTCCGGCATCCTGCGATTGGCCGTCCTGCATCCGGCTGTCGTGCGTTTGGGCCTCGCCCGCATGGCCAGCCCCGAAGCCGGCCGTGAGCGAGAAAACGCTCGCCGCGCTGATCAGCGCAGCGCAGGCCAGAGCGATTCGGGCGCGGCGATCCCGGCGGTACAGCGCGGACGGTGTGTTCGATTCGTGCATGTGCGTGTTCCTTCCCTTGCGATGATCGCCACGACGGAACCCGAGGCGGCAACGGATCGTTAGGATATCGCCGGCGCGCATTTCGCCGATTACAGAGTTCAGTGCAGGCCGCCTCCAGATCCGCGACGGCCCGCCGGCTTCGGGCCAGCGATCCGAGAGTTCTCAGCAACCGTCGTTCCGAAGGAGAGAAAGCATGGAAGGCTGGCGTACATCGGGAGAGCTCACAAAGCGGCTCCCGCTCTGGAATGACGGACGCTCGATGGACCTCCTGCTGCCCGCCTCGTTCGATCAAGACGATCCGCCCATGACGATCGTCTGCCTCGCGGGGGGCGGTTACACACACCGCTCGTGGCACGAGGATTCGCCGATCTCCGTCTGGTTCGCGATGAACGGCTTCCCCGCCGTGAGCGTGCCCTACACGACCTCGGTGGATGTCCCAGAAGGCGAGCCGCTCGGTGTTCGGCCCCTTCGGGACGCGTGCCGAGCGATCCGAGTCATCCGCGACCACGCCGACCAGTTCGGGCTCTCGCCAAGCAAGGTCGCGGTGCTGGGGTTCAGCGCCGGAGGGCACCTCGCGGGCTCCGCGGCGCTGCTCCACCCCGAGTCCGACCACGGCGATGACCTCGCCGAGACATGGTCCGGTCGGCCCGATGCCGCGGCGCTGATCTACCCCGTCGTCTCGATGGTCGCGCCCTGCCATCAAGGGAGCGTCAACAACCTGCTGGGTCCGTCGGCGACCGAGACCGAGCGCGCAAGCCGATCCCTGCAGCTCCGAGTGACGCCCGACGCCCCACCACTCTTCGTGATCCATTCGCAGGACGACCAATCGGTCCCGGTCCGCGGCGCGTTCGAACTCGCGAGCGCGTACCAGGAACTCGGCCTCCCGCTCGAAGCCCACTTCTTCCCAACGGGCGGGCACGGGTACGGCCTCGCGCTCGACCGACCCCGACTCTCGAACTGGTCCGGCCTTTTGTTGAACTGGCTCCGGGGCCTCTGAATCAACGAACGGCTACCCTGCCCCCGTGAACACCGAACCCGCGATCTCACTCAACGCCGTGCGAAAAACCTTCGGGAAGAAGGTCGCCGTGCAGGGCATCGACCTCAACGTCCCGGTCGGCGAACTCGTCGGCTTCATCGGCCCCAACGGTGCCGGCAAAACCACGACGATCCGCATGATCATGTCGATCCT
>DDFO01000025.1:124501-129566 GCA_002337215.1 Phycisphaerales bacterium UBA1926
TCATGTCGATCCTCTTCCCGGACTCGGGCGAACTGAGCGTCCTCGGCAAGCGATCCGCGATCGAGAGCAAGGACCGGATCGGGTATCTCCCCGAAGAACGCGGCGTCTACAAGAAGATGAAGGTCGGCCAGTTCCTCAGGCACATGGGCCGGCTCAAGGGGCTCTCGCCCAACGGGATCGACGACAAGATCCGCCACTGGCTTGAGAAAGTCGAGCTCCCGGAAGTCTGGAACAAGCGCTGCGAAGAGCTCAGCAAGGGTATGCAGCAGAAGGTTCAGTTCGTCTCCTGCGTGCTCCACGAGCCGGAACTCCTGATCCTCGACGAGGTCTTCAGCGGGCTCGACCCGGTCAACATGAGGCTGCTCCGGAATCTCATCCGCGAGGAAAACGAGCGGGGCACCACGATCATCTTCTCGACGCACGTCATGGCCCAGGCCCAGGAAATCTGCGACCATGTCATCATGATCCACAACGGCGAGAAGGTTCTCGACGATCCAGTCCGAACGATCCGCGACCGCTACGCGCCGAACGCCGTCTGGTTCGAGCCGATCACCGAAGGCGGCGATGTCTCGGCGGTCGAAGCTATCCCGGCCGTCGAGTCGGTCACGCTGATCGACGGTGTCTACCGAGCGATGCTCGCGGACGGGACCGACCCCTCGCTCGCGGTCTCCGCCGTCGCGGGCGCAGCCCCGATGTCGCGCGTCGAACTCCACCGCCCAACGCTCGAAGACATCTTCATCGACATCGTTCAGGACTCGGCCGACGACGCGGAAACGCTGAGAGCGGCATTGCGAGCCGGGGGCGCGGGCCTCGAAACCCAGGCCGAGGGGGTGACCCAGTGAACGCCGGAAAAGTCACGCGGATCGCGGGTCGCGAGTTCGCCTCGACGGTGCTGACGAAGGGCTTCATCATCGGAGCACTGGTCGTCCCCGCCGTCATCGCGGTCATCATGCCGCTAGTCATCATGCTCGTGAACAGCGCCAAGCCGCCCGCCGACAAGGGCGAGGTCGCGCTGATCGATCGGACAGGCGAGGTCACGCCCCTCGTCGCCGATCTGCTCAAACCCGAGGCGATCGTCGAATCGCGCCGCGAGCAACTCGACGCGATGAAGAAGCTGGCGGGTGAGTTCCTCGGGTCGCAGATCGAGTCGCTGACCGGCGATCAACTCGACGCGATGAGCGATGACCAGATGTCCGCCTTCCTCGAGCAGTTCGGCGTCCCGCAGCTCCGCATCACCGAACTCCCGGCCGACACCGACCTTGAAGCCCAGCAGGCCCGCCTCCGCGAGAACATGACCAAGGCCGGCCGCGACGAGGGCCGGGGCCTGCTCGCCGTCGCGGTTGTCGATGAGGACGCGGTTGTCAAGGACGCCGAGAAGAACCAATTCGGGGCCTACAGCGTCTACACCGTGCCAAAGCTCGACGACCGGACCGTCAGCGAGATCCGCGGCGCCCTGCGCCAGGCGATCCTCGAGAAGCGGTACGAGGCCGCGGGGATGGACCGGGCGATGATCGACGCGCTCACCAACGTGAACGCGCAGAGCACACAGGAAGTCACCGAGACCGGCACGCGAGAATCCGCGTTCGAGCTCCAGATGCTGATCCCCGGCGCGTTCATGCTGCTCATGCTCATGGGCGTCATGACCGGCGGGCAGTACCTCCTCACGACAACGATCGAGGAGAAATCGAGCCGGGTCGTTGAGGTCCTGCTCAGCGCCGTGAGCAGCGTGGAACTCATGACCGGCAAGATCGTCGGGCAGATGGCGGTGGGCCTGACCCTCCTGCTCGTCTACAACGCCGTCGGCATCGTCGCCCTCTTCGCGTTCGAACGCCTCGACCTGATCGACGGCACCACCATCGCCTGGATGTTTGTCTTCTTCGCGCTCGCCTACTTCATGTTCGCCTCGATCATGGCCGCCATCGGGTCGGCCGTAAACGAACTCCGCGAGGCCCAGGCCCTTATGACGCCGGTCATGCTGCTCGTCATGATCCCCTACTTCTTCTTCCTCCCCGTCACGCGTGACCCCTCCAGCGTGCTATCCACAACGCTCAGCTTCGTCCCCCCCATCAGCCCGTTCATCATGATCATGCGGGTCGCGAGCAGCACGCCTCCCCCACTCTGGCAAGTTCTCGCGGCCGTCGCCGTCAACGCGATCGCGGTCATCGCGTTCGTCTGGTTCGCCGCCAAGGTCTTCCGCGTCGGCCTCCTGATGTTCGGCAAGCCGCCGAACCTGGCGACGCTCATCAAATGGGTGAGGATGGCATGAGCAACGAGCCGCACGCCGACCACGAGCACCACCACGCCGACCCCAGCATTCCCGCAGAAGCGGCGCCCGCCCCCCCGCCCCGCCCCCGCGTGGGCTGCGCCCGATGCGGCTACGACATCGCGGGCATGCGGATCGGCGAACCCTGCCCAGAGTGCGGCACCATGATCCAGCAGTTCCCCAGCGACTCGCGCGGCAACAGCGGCATGGCGATCACCTCCATGGTGCTCGGCATCGTCTCAATCCTCGGGTGCGCGTTCTACGGCATCCTGAGCATCATCGCAGGCCCCCTCGCCATCTGGTTCGGCGTCAAGGCCAAACGAGCCGTCCGCGAGGGGCGGGCGGCGCAATCCTCGGCCGGCATGGCGACCGCCGGCTTTGTCTGCGGGATCATCGGAACCACGATCGGCGCGGCCTACCTGCTCTTCATGATCGTCTTCGTGGGCTTCGCCTTCTTCGCCGCGTCACAGAGCGGCGGTCCTCAGTTCGTGCCCACGCCCTGACCCCGCCCCGCTCAACCTGAGATCCAGACGCCGGTACAGCCTTCCGCAGTCCCGGCGCGCGCGTTGGTCGTCCCGACGCCCCCCGGTATGCTGGACGGACGCCGCAAAGGCCCCAACCGTCCGAATCAGCGACGCGAGCGATCAGGAAGGAAGACCATGCCGAACTCGAATCCGACCGAAACCCAGAACGAGCTCAAGACGCTCCGAACCGCGAACCACCGCCTCCGCCTGAGCCTCGCCGCGATCGTCGGCGCCATGCTCGGCGCGGGCGTGCTCGGCTTCGCCTCCGACGCCGCGCCGAACAAGTCGGACCCGGTCTCCATCACAACAGACGGGACCTACCTCTACGCCCTGCGCCACGACGGGTATGTCTACCGCATGGACATCGAAACCCGCGAGGACGCGAACAAGCAACGGCCCGACGTGTTCTACACCAAGCCGATCAACGAATGGAACCTCTTCTCATTCGGCCTGCGCTGATCAATCGAATCCAACATGTCTGAAGTCAATCAACCCGACCAGCCCGAACTCGACAAGCACGATCTCTACGAGCTCTGTGTCCAGAGCCCGGGCCACCTCGTTCCCTTCCTGCGGGCCGTGCACGGCCGTGACCCGCGGGTCCTCGGTGAGGACTTCGCGGGCACCGCCGCCCTCTCGCACCTCTGGGTCGAGCGCGATCCGAACGCCTCGGCGATCGCCGTCGACCTCGACGCCGAGGCGCTCGCCTTCCGGGGTGAACACGATCGGATCAAACGGCACAATGCCGACGTCCGGTCCGTCGCCTCGCCCGCCGACACGATCTTCGTCGGCAACTTCTCGATCGGCTACTGGCACACCCGCGACGACCTCGTCGCCTACCTCCGCCACGCCCGGTCCCGCCTCCGTGAACAGGGTGTCTTCGTCTGCGACACCTACGGAGGCGAGACCGCCTACACACTTGGGGACGTCCACCGCGACCACTGGATCCCGAACGACCCGCGGTTCCCGGGGCACGCCGGCAAACGGATCCGCTACACCTGGGAGCAGCGACACGCCGACCCGATCACAGGCCTCGTGACCAATCTCCTCCACTTCCGGGTCGAGAAAGCCGGCGTCATCGAGCAGGAGGTCTTCGACGCGTTCACCTACGAGTGGCGGCTCTGGAGCATCCCCGAACTCCGCGACGCGCTGGCAGAAGCCGGCTTCGCGTCTACGGAGGTCTACGCCAAAACCGCCGACGCGATCGACGACGAGGGCAACGCGTACGTGCTCCCCATCGAGGACGGGGAAGACGAACTCGACGACACCTACATCGTGCTCATCGCCGGGCGCATATGAATCCGTGACGTGGAACACGATCCTCGTAATCCGGCTGATCCCGACCCGGCTGCTAAGCAAACCAGCACAGACCCACGTGACGCCTACTACCCGCCCGACATGAACCCGCATCACCGATCGGGTTTCCCCGAGCACCTCCGCTCGGCGTGCGCACGGTGCGGCTACGACCTCTCCGCCCTGCCCGAAGACGCCCCGGTCTGCCCCGAGTGCGGCATCCCCATCGCCAAGGCCTGGGCCGAAGGCCGAGCGAGCCTGCTCTCCATCGCCGCGGTCGCGGTCTCGGGAGTCAGCCTGATGGGCATCGGCTGCACGGGCGGCTTCAGCGCCGCGCTCGCCCTCCCGGGGCTCGCGATGGGGCTCTGGGCACGGGCACGCGCACTCAAGGGGATCGACACGCCTGTGAGCGCCCCGATGGCGATGGCCGCGATCATCATGAGCGGCATCATCCTCGCTGTCGGAGGCTTCATCCTGCTCTGCTTCGTCCTGATCTCCATCTTCTAGCCGAACTCGATCCCGGCAACGATCTCGGTCTGATCGCAGAGCGGATTTCAGGACCGCTCACCCCCTACCGTTCAGCATGACACCCGCTTCTACAACCGCCGCCCTCACGTCATACAACCCCGCCACAGGCGAACCCGTGGGCGAGGTCCCCGTCACGCCCGCCGGCGAGATCCCCGGGATCGTCGCCCGAGCCCGCGAGGCGCAGAAAACCTGGGGCGAGAAGACCGCCGCCGAGCGTGCGGACATCCTCCGCCCCGCCGGGCAGCGCCTGCTCGACCGCGCCGACGAACTGGGCCGGCTCATGTCCGCCGAGCAGGGCAAGCCCATCGCCGACGGCGTCAGCGAGGTCACCCACTGCGGCGACAAACTGAAGACCGAAGTCGACGAAATCGCCGAGGCGGTCGCCCCGCGCGAGCTCACCGCCGAGGGCCTGGTCACCACGCTCCGCTACGACCCGCTCGGCGTCGTCGCCGCGATCACG
>DDFO01000025.1:129665-129834 GCA_002337215.1 Phycisphaerales bacterium UBA1926
TCGGCGTCGTCGCCGCGATCACGCCCTGGAACTTCCCGATGCTCATGCCCCAGTGGATGGTCCTCCCGGCTCTGGTCGCGGGCAACAGCGTCGTCCTCAAGCCCAGCGAGCAAACGCCCCTGATCGCCCAGGCCTACGCCGACATCCTCAACGAGTTCCTGCCCGAGGG
>DDFO01000037.1:0-12118 GCA_002337215.1 Phycisphaerales bacterium UBA1926
GGAGATGGTGTGTTGCTACGACCTGAGTCTCGCGATGGATTGTCTGACGAGGTCCAGGTTGATGGTGTGGGTGTCGTAGGCGTTGCCGATGCCGTGGAGGAGGGAGATGGTGAGCTGGCCGCCCAGGTGCTCGCGGAATTCTTCGAGGCCCTCGATGAGGCGGGGGTCGTCGAGGAGCGGGTGGTCGAGGGTGAAGCCGAGCGAGCGGAGGGTGGCGAGGACGCGGTCGGCGTCGGGGTCGGGGAGGTCGCCGGCGAGTGACGAGTAGAGGGTGTCGAGGGCGACACCGATGGCGACGGCTTCGCCGTGTCGGAGCTCGTATCCCGAGAGTTGTTCGAGTTTGTGCGCGCTCCAGTGACCGAAATCGAGGGGGCGGGCTTCGGTGAGTTCGAAGGGATCGCCCCCCTCGGTGATGTGCCGGAGGTGGAGCAGGGCGCTGTCGCGGATCACGGGTTCGGCGGCGGTGAGGTCGCGGGCGGCGATCGCGGCGGCGGCGGACTCGATGCGGTCGAAAAACGCGGCGTCCTTGACGAGCGCGACCTTGACGGCTTCGGAGAATCCCGATGTCCAGTCGCGGTCGGTGAGGGTGGTGAGCAGGTCGAGGTCGTTGATCACGGCGTGTGGGACGGCGAAGGCGCCAAGGAAGTTCTTTTTGCCGAAGTGGTTGATGCCGTTCTTGACACCGACGCCCGAGTCGTCCTGGGCAAGCGTTGTGGACGGGAGGCGGACGAGGCGGATGCCGCGGTGGGCGATGGCGGCGGCGTAGCCCGCGAGGTCGAGGAGAGCGCCGCCGCCGACAGCGATGAGATAGGAGCGGCGGCAGAGATGGGCGGCGTCGATGAGGCGAAGTGTCGACTCGAGAATCGCGGGTTCGTTCTTGGCGATCTCGCCGCCCGGCATGGTGACTGGGTCATGGGCGAGGTGGATGGATTCGTGCGCATTGGCGTAGGCAACGGCGCGGTCGGGGAGGTCGGGCTGGGCGTTGACAAGGCCCGCGTCGAGGATGAACGCGACGCGGGCCTTCGCGGCGTCGGCGGTGGTCGGGTCGAGCGTCTCGGCCAGGATCGCATTGGCTGGGTCGAGGGCGTTTCGCGTGATGAGGAGGCGGTGCTCGAAGGGGACAGCGAAGGGGGTGTGGAACGGAGTCTCGGCGTACATATTGAGTGAGGATAGAGGAGGGCGGGACGCCTGTCCTACCGAACAGCCAGAGAGTAGCGTGCGCGCACGAAAAAGCCCGGCGGATACCCGCCGGGCTGTGAAGAGAACGAGTTCTCGGCGACCGCTCAAGGGTCGATTATTTGTCTTCTTCGGCGATGCCGACGCCTCGGCGGACGGGATCGCGCGGCTTGCGTGGGGGCTGGTAGCCGTTCTTCTCGATCTCGTCGAGCATGAGGTTGACGGCGACGTCGAGCTGCGGGCGGCGTCCGCGGGCGTGCTCGGTGGGGTTGTCGACGACTTCGATGTCGGGCTCGACGCCGTGGCCTTCGATGCCCCATGTGCCGTCGGTCTCGTAGAACCCGAAGTTCGGGACGGCGGTGTAGCCACCATCGATCAGGCCCGGGACACCCGAGATGCCGACGAGGCCGCCCCAAGTGCGGGTGCCGATGAGTTTTCCGAGCTCGTGGTGCTTGAAGAGCCAGGGGAACATGTCGCCACCGGAGCCTGCCATGCCGTTGATGAGCATGCACTTGGGCCCCTGGTGGCTGTCGTAAGGCCATGCCCAGTCCTTGCCATCGCGGCGGGCCCAGTAGTTGGTGCGGGGGCGGTCGAGCAGTTCAATAAAGCGGTTGGGGATCTGCCCACCCCCGTTCCATCGCTCGTCGATGATGAGGGCGTCCTTGCCGGCCTGCCCATAGAACTGGCGGAAGAGCTCGTTCTGACCCTGCACGCCAGTGTTGGGGACGTGGATGTAGCCGACCTTGCCCGACGAGGCTTCCTCGACGTAACGGCGGTTGTCTTCAACCCAGTCGCGGTATCGGAGGTTGAATTCGCTGCCCATGGGCTTGAGGGTGTACTCGCGTTCGTTGACGGTTTCCTCGTCGCCGGCAAGGGCGGACTTGACGGTGATGGTGGTGTCACGGCCCGTGGTGCCGATGAAGGCGGCCCAGGGATCCTTGCCAGTGTCGATCGCGACGCCGTTGACGTGGGTGATGTAGTCGCCTTCGTTGACGTCCACGCCCGGTCTGCTGAGTGGGCCGCGTGCGTCGGAGTCCCACGGGGCACCCTCGTAGATCTCGGCGATCTTGTAGGCGGTATGGGTATTGCCCTCGTCGTCGGTCTCGCTGGCGAGTTCGAACTCCGCACCGAGGAGGCCGACCGACTCAGAGGGCTCGCCTTCGACGTCGCCGCCCCAGTAATAGGCGTGGCCGACGTTCAATTCGCCGATCATCTCGCCGATGATGAAGGAGACGTCTTCTCGGTTGGTCGCGTCAGCGAGCATCGCGTGGTACTGCTCGTAGACGGCGTCCCAGTCGACGCCGTGCATATTCTCGACGTAGAAGAAGTCGCGGTGGCGTCGCCACGCGTCGGTGAAGACCTGCTCCCACTCTTCGCGCGGGTTGACCATTTTGCGGAGGCCGGTCATCTTCAGAGCTTTGCCGAACGATTGGCCCGGCTTGGCATCGACGATCGCCGCGCCGCCCTGGCCCATGGCGATGATCTTCTTGCCGTTGCCTGATATATCGAATCCGCCCGCGCCGCCGAGGACGGTCTTCTCTTCGGGTTCGTCGTCGGTGACATCGACGAGCTTGATCGCGGGGGGCGTCCCGGGCATGCCGCCCCGGACGTAGATGAGTTGCCCGCTGTCGTTGGAGGCGAGGTTGCCGAAGCTGCCGGCTGCGACGGGGATCTCCATCCCGCGGGCCTCGAAGTCCTCGAGATCGATCTCGACGGGGTCGTCGCTGCCGCCTTCATCACTGTCACGGAGTTCTTCGAGTTCGTCATCGTCGAAGTCGGTCGAGACGCGCTCGGCGTCCCATGTGCCGCTGACGCCCATCGCTTCGATCGACCAGGTGCCGGTCATTGTGTCGCCGTTGACCGTGCCCCGGCTGACGACGGAGATCGGGCCCTGGGCACGCTCGCGGTAGAACTCCTGCTTGGCTTCGTCCCACTTGACGACATCGCCCAGGCTGTTCGTTTCGCCTTGTGATTCGGACGATCCCATGATGTTGCCGTCGTCGTCGACGATAATCGACATCGTGAACGGCACTTCGTCCTCGGTCATGCCGGGAATGGCTTTGAAACCCTTGGCGGTGCCCTCCCACTTCCCGAAGAGCGGATGCTCGGCGTTCAGGCCTTCGTACTTGGCGCCGGACTCCGAGGCCTCGTCGTCATCCGAGGCTTCGTCGCTTTCTTCGGACGAATCGGCCTCGCCCGAGGTGTCTTCATCCGTCTCCTCGGTCTCGTCTTCCCACGCCTCTTCATCGGACTCGATGAGCCAGGGATTCTCGACCTCGCCGTTCAAGGGGACGGCGATCAGGCGGCCCGTGTTGGCGTAGATAAACGTCGAGCCCATGTGGTCGTACATGGGTGTCGTGAACTCTCGGTCGGACGTGTAGTAGAGGAAATCACCCTTGCGGCTGAAGGCGGGGCTGGCGTCGCTGAAGAAGCCGCTGGTGAGCTTGTGGGTCTCGCCCGTCTCGGTGTCGTAGAGCCAGATGCTGCTGTTCAGAGTGTCGTCGGTCGCACGCGCCCAGGTGATCCAGCGGGAGTCGCCCGACCAGTTGACGCTCCCGGGGTTCCCCCAGGGATCGGTATCGAAAGTCGTGGACTCGCCGGATTCGACATCGACGAGCATGAGGTTGCCCGCTTTGTCGGCGACGACGATCGACTCCGAGTCGGGTGACCAGTAGACCCCGTAAAAATAGGTTTTGTTGCCGTCCGTGAGTTGGCGGGTTTCGCCCTTGCCATCGGACTGGGTGATGTAGAGTTCGTACTCACCGTCCTCGTCTGAGAAGTAGGAGATCCACCGGCCGTCGGGGCTCCATCCGGGGAGGCGCTCGGCGGCGCCCGAGGTGTTGGTGATCTGGCGGACCGGGCCGTTCTCGACGGGGACCGTCCAGATATCACCCCGGGCTTCACCGACGGCTCGCTTGCCGGTCGCCGAGACGCTTCCTGAGGCGAAGTTTTGCCCGGCGTCGACGGCGTGGGGACGGATCTCGGGGCGGGCGCCCGGGATGCGGACCTCTACGGTACTCGTCTTCTTGTTGCGAAGGTCGAGGAGGGTGAGTTCGCCGCCGTGCTGGAAGACGATCTCCCCTCTGCCGTTCTTGCCGGGCCCGATGGACGGATACTTGACGTCGTAGTCGTCGAATGAAGTGACCTGCTCGGTCTTGCTGTTCCTGGTGTCGTACGACCAGATGTTGAGCTTGCCCTCGGGTCCGGCATCGGAGAGGTAGTAAACGGTGTTCTTTTGCCACATGGGGAAGGTGTCGGTGCCTTCCCAGTCGGTGATCTGCTTGGACTGGTTGTTCTCTACGTTGAAGAGCCAGATGTCGGAGGCCATGCCGCCCCGATAGCGCTTCCAGGTGCGGGCGTCGCGGACCCAGGGGGTGTAGGCGAGCCAGGTGCCGTCCTCGCTGAAGGCGCCGTTGCCGCCGTAGGGGACCGGGAGTTTCAGGGGAAGCCCGCCTTCTTCGGAGACGGTGTAGAGGCGCGGGCTGGAGATGCCGTCGCGGTCGGCACCGGTGTAATAGACAATGCCGCGGTCGGGGTGCCAGTCGGTCGGGGTCTCGGCGCCCGGGCGGTGGGTCAGGCGGGCGGGGACGCCGCCGAAGGTGGACATGCGATAGATGTCGCGGCCTCCGTCGTAATTTCCGACGAAGATGATCTCGTCGCCCTTGTCGTTGAACTTGGGAAAACGCTCGGGGCCCGCGGGGCTGGCGAGGGGTCGGGCAAGACCACCTTCTCTGGGGACGATCCAGAGGTCGTTGGCATAGACAAAGACGATCTCCTCGGCCGAGACATCCGGGAAGCGGAGCATGCCGGCGTGCGGGGTCGTGTCATCGGCAGCGAGCGCCACGGACGGAACCGCCAGCCCGGCGGCGGCGGCGAGGAGCATCGGGACTGACCCGATCGGGATCGATGTGGCGGATTTTTGGCGGTTCATGTGGTTCTCCAATGCGATGGGACTTCCCAGTTCGATTCTTTCGAGTTGGCTCAGCGTCGTGGCGGCTCGACTCTGATCGATTCTTCATGCGGACTCGTGATCGTGCTGTCTCGCGCAGCACGGGTCCATCCGAGACGGGGTTCAGCATACCGGCTTCCGCCCTGGTGCCCCGACACGCTCGGCCCGATTCGTGGTAGCATCCCGGCCCGAGACCCTGCACGCGTCGCGCGGCGCGCACCGGAGGCCGAATGCAACTGCAGATTGGGATGCACGCCGCGGCGATTTCTGTCACGAGACGGATCATTTTTGATGACCGGGGCTCGGAATCGGTTCACTGCTGCCGGCGGGCGACCGGAACGGATTGTGATTTGCACGTTGAGCGCTGTCGGGCGCGGGGAGCGGACGGATGAGCGACGCGACGGCTGGGACGAAGAGCGGATTCGGCACGCTGACGCTGCTGAGCGTGATGATGTTCCTGCAGTTCTTTCTCTGGGGCGCGTGGTTCGTGACGCTCGGGCCTTTCATGGGCTCGAAGGGGTTCGGCGCGACGGAGATCGGGAACGCGTACACGACGGCCCCGATCGCGGCGATCCTCGCCCCGCTTTTCCTCGGCATGGTCGCCGACCGGTTCTTCTCGAGCGAGAAGGTCATGGCGGCGCTGCACCTGCTGGGGGGCGTGCTGCTGTGTCTCGCACCCGCAGCCGCGGGGACTGGCAACGCGTGGCTCTTCATCGGCGTGCTGCTCGTGCACATGTTGTGCTACATGCCGACGCTCGGGCTGAGCAACACGGTGGCGTTCCACGCGATGGACAAGCCCGACAAGCAGTTCCCGCTCGTCCGGGTCTGGGGAACGATCGGATGGATCGTCGCGGGCTTCACCGTGGGCGCGATGGCCGCCAAGCTGGCGGTGACCGACGGCCTCGACGACGCGGCGGCGGAATCGGCCCGCGCGGCGGTGCCGGCCTTCTTCTATGTCGCGGGCGGCTCGGGCATCCTGCTCGGACTGTTCAGCTTCTTTCTCCCCCACACGCCCGCGCCTGCGAAGGGGCAGCCTTTCAAACTCGGGACCGCGCTCGGTGCCGACGCGCTCTCGCTCATGAAGAACCGCTCGTTCGCGGTGTTCATCGTCTGCTCGATGTTGATCTGCATACCGCTCGCGGCCTACTACGCGTTCGCGGCGAGCTACGCGGGGACGGCGGGGATGCAGGATGTTCCGATCAAGATGACGTTCGGGCAGATGAGCGAGATCCTGTTCATGCTCGTGATGCCGCTGATGTTCGCTCGGCTGGGTGTGAAATGGATGCTCGCGGTCGGGATGCTCGCGTGGGTCGCTCGGTATGGCCTGTTCGCCGGTGCCTGGGACGGTGCGCAGGGTCAGCACATCATGTGGATGATCATCGGCGGCATCGTCCTCCACGGCATCTGCTACGACTTCTTCTTTGTCACCGGGCAGATCTATACCGAGCAGACCGCGCCCAAGCATGTGCGTGCGCAGGCACAAGGCTTCCTCGTGCTCGTGACACAGGGTGTCGGGATGCTGATCGGCAACCAGGTGTTCGCGCGCCTTGTTGCTCGGTATACCGCCGAGGACGGGTCCGTCGCGTGGCAGACGGTCTGGGCGATCCCCGCGGCGTTCGCGTTCGTCGTTCTTGTTGTGTTTGTATTGCTATTCAAGAACGGGAAGAAAGCACAGCCGGAGATCGCCGCCGATCAACCCTTGAGTTCGGGAGAGGGCTCGCCGGTTCCGGCCTGATTTTCGCGCGCATTGGAACGGTTGCGAGCGGGGCCTCTCGGCCGTAGCCTGATAGAGGTTTACCACAACGGAGCTTGCATGATGACACCCCCCAGCGATTCTCGTCGTGACTTTCTGATCAAGGCCGGCATGCTCGCCGGAGCCGCGGCGCTGATGCCCTCTCTGACCTCGACCGCGGCGCCGATGCCCGGCAAGCGCGGCGCACGGATCAGGCCCCCGAAGGCGGGAGAAACGATCCGCGTGGGCGTGATCGGGACGGGCGGCATGGGCACCGGGCACTGCGTCGCGATCCCGACGCTCGTCAAGCAGGGGCACGCCGACGTCGAGATCATCGCGGTCTGCGATGTGTGCGACATCCATTCGAACAACGCGGCCGACAAGATCCAGAGCATCCAGGGCTCGCGGCCTGACACGTACCGCGACTACCGCGAGCTGCTGGCGCGCGACGATATCCACGGCGTGCTGATCGCGAGCCCCGAGCACTGGCACGCGAAGCACGCGATCGACACGATGATGGCGGGCAAGGATGTCTACTGCGAAAAGCCGATGACGCTCGAACTCTCGGGCGCGCTCGCGATGCGAGCGACAGCGAAGGCGAACCCGGACGTCATCTGCCAGATCGGCACGCAGAAGATCATGCTGCCCAAGTACATCGCGGCAAAGAAACTGATCGAGGACGGGGCGATCGGCGTGCCGACGTTCAGCCAGACCTCGTACTGCCGAAACAACCCGAACGGCGAGTGGAACTATTACGGGCTCAACCCCGACTGGAAGCCGGGCGAGAACCTTGATTGGAAGGCCTGGCTCGGCGACAAGAAGATGCGGGACTGGGACCCGTTGATCTTCGCCCGCTGGCGTCGGTACCGAGACTTCTCGACGGGGATCATCGGGGACCTGCTGGTCCACGAGGTCACGCCGCTCTACATGTGCGTGGAAAAAGCCGCAGGCTGGCCGACGCGTGTTGTCGCGGCGGGCTCGCACCTCGTCGACAAGGAAATGGAGAATCACGACCAGGTCAACCTGCTGACGACGTTTGAGAGCGGGCACCAGATGACCGTCGCGGGCTCGACGTGTAACGAGGTGGGTCTCGAGAACCTGATCCGCGGTCACGAGGGCAACATCTACCTCAACAGCAAGGATTGCGTTGTTCGACCGACGCGCCCCTACGCGGACATCACCGATCCGCAGAACATCACCTTTGAGGACATCGGCAACGACCAGGACAAGCTCCGGCTCAACTGGTTTAAGGTCATGCGCGATCGGACCGAGCCGGACAGCAACATCGAGCGGGGCGTCCGTGTCATGGTCATGGTCGATCTCGCGACCCGTTCGATCTGGAGCGGCAAGGCGTGGGAATTCGACCCGGAGTCGATGACCGCACGACCGGTGTGAGCCCGCCCGATCACGCACGAATTGAACCCGGCGTGCAGACCGACAACGAATACGCCCGGCTGGTCGTTGACGCGATGGGGACCCGCTTCGAGGTCCTCGTCTCGGCGGCGCGGGATGCTCGCGCGATCGCCGAGGAGGCGATCCGGCTCGTCGAGGGTTGCCACGCGGAACTGACACGGTTCGAGCCCGGGGGGATCGTCTGGCGTGTCAACCATGCGGCGGGCGAGAGCGTCCCGATCGGTGCGGAAATCGCGGGGCTGCTCGGGCGCTGCGGCCGATACGCGCTTGAATCGGGGAACGCGTTCTCCGTCATCCGGCGCGGTTCGTGCTTCGTGCCGATGAGCGAGGGGCTCACGATCTCCGACGACAGCCGTCGGGCTGGGTTGCACTCGGTTGATCACCAACTCGACCTGGGCGGCGTAGCGAAGGGGTACGCGTTCGACCTCGTGCGCGAAGCGTTCGGAGAACTGCCGTTCGAGGCCGCGTTCCTGCACGGCGGGTCGAGCACGATCCTGGGGATCGGACTGAACGCCACCGATTACCGGGAATCCTCCTGGACGGTCGAGATCGATCCGGGGGACGGGTCTCCCTCCCCCAGCGTTCGCTTGATCGACCGGGCGATGTCGGTCTCTTCGCAGAACGGGGATCGGCCTGGACACATCCTCGATCCCCGGACCGGGGAGGTCGCTGGAGGCGTTGGCATCGCGGCGTGCATCGGAGAATCGGCAGAGGAAACCGACGCGTGGTCGACGGCGCTGGCTGTCCTCGGGGAACGCCCGGCGTCCATGCCACAACGCCTTACCAGCGTGGTACGCTCTCAGACCGGGTGGGCCGTGGTTGGCCCGGACGCGGACGCCGTCGGATTGCCCAAGACCTGATTGGCAGCGCCCTGATCGGCAGAGACCGGATAGACAGATAGAGACCTGAGACCGGAGATTGTTGTGACCGAAATCGACCGCCGAGATTTTCTTGTTCAGTCCGCCGGAGCGATGGCGGCCGTGTCCCTGGTGCCCACGCTTGGCTTCGCGGGCATGAAGCTGTCGGCGCCGGTGTCGGTCGGCGTCATCGGCCTGGGGCGCCAGGGCCGGGCGATCATCGCGGAGCTCGGCGGGATTGAGGGGGTGCAGATCGGTGCGATCTGCGACACCGACGAGCGTCGGCTGCGGGCCGGCGAGCGGCGGGCCCGGGGCGCGAAGACGCATCTGGACGCGGGGCTTGTGCTCGACGACCCCTCGATAGACGCGGTGTGCATCGCGACGCCGACGCACCAGCACCGCGAGCTCGCGGAGGCGACGCTCGCCGCGGGCAAGCACGTCTATCTCGAGGCGCCGATGGCCCACACGATCGAGGACTGCCAGGCGATCGCGCGGGCGGCCCGCGACAGTGATCTGATCCTGCAGCCGGGCGTGCACGCGCGGTCGGACCCGGTCTACCAGCTCGCCCGGTCGTTCTTCCGGTCCGACGCGGTGCGAGACCTGGTCGCGATGTCGGCGGCGCGCGCTCGCAAAACGACCTGGCGGACGCCCTCGACAGATCCGCAACGGGAGAAAGAACTCAACTGGCGGCTCGACCCCGCGCTCTCCACCGGGCTCGCGGGCGAATGGGGCACGCACCAGTTCGAGGTCTTCCACTGGTACCTCGACCGCTTCCCGGTGTCGGTCAGCGGGTACGGCGATGTCCGCCTGCACAAGGACGGACGCGAGATCGCCGACACGATCTCGTGTGCGCTCGAGTTTGAGGACGGGGCGCGGCTCGACTACAACGCGACGCTCGCGAACTCGTACGGCGGGATGCACGAGCTCTTCCGCGGCACGAACGCGGCGATCAAGCTGGCGTGGAGCCACGGCTGGATGTTCAAGGAGGCGGACGCGCCGACGCAGGGCTGGGAGGTCTACGCGAACCGCCAGCAGTTCCACAACGACGAGGGCATCACGCTGATCGCGGGGGCGACCAAGCTCGCCGAGCAGGGCAAACTCAAAGAGGGGGTTGGCCTTCCCTACACACCGCTGCGGTACGCGCTGCAGGACTTCTTGAAGTCGGTGGGCGAGGGCACGCCCGCGGTGACCTCGGCCGAGGACGGCATGCGGGCGACCATCGTGGGGATTCTCACTGACAAGGCGGTGCGAGAGAAGACGACGATCTCGATCGATCCGGAGTTGATGCGGGCATGAGCCTGGGAACCGACCAGCAGCCGCAGCCCCTGTTCCTAGCAGTAATCGAGTCACTCGGCGGTATTCAACGAGTCGCAGCTGAGTGCTCGAACGCATTTCCGATCGTCTCTGCAAAAGCATACAGAGATGATCTTGCTCGGCTCTGTAGCGTGGAGCCCAATGAAGCTATCGTGTATCTGAACGATGCGATCGCATCGATGCACCACCCCAAAACGGCCCACGATTTACGGATCGCGGCGATAGCGGGGCTGTATGTCGCTCACGAAATCGTCTCTATGAGAGAATTGTGCTCGGGTGTCGATTTCTTCCTCGCTTACCACCTCCGGCGTGTGCGTGAACATGGCTGGAAGTCGGGGCTTGCGATCAGTCTCCGCGACCTATACCGGTGGATATTTGCTTTTCACGCACAAACTGCGGAACGCTCGGGGTGGCTCCTCTCCGCTGCAATGATGCTGGAAATCCACTGCGACGGCGCAAATGCGCTGGTTGGCAGGCTGTGGTCACGATTCGAAAACCTGAAGCGTGACGATGACCTGAACGCTTTCATGACCCCAGATGAAATTGAAGAGTACGAATCCATGCAGTCTGAGATCTTTGCACTTGTATCATCGGAGGAATCATCGTGAGCCAGTCACCCCCCCGCTGCCTCCGCGATCTCGGCATCCTCGCCCGGCTTGGCGTGCTCTGCACGGTGCTGACGCTGCTGGGTGGGACGGCCGTGAGCGGGATGTTCCTGTACTTGAAGCAGGAGATGCGCGACGAGCGTGCCGGGCTGACGGTCGACGACATCAAGGGGCACTACCACGGGATGTCGACCAAGGCACCGCTGCTGGTCGCGCTCGAGGACAGGCACCCCGATGAGTTGACCGAGGACAATTTCCCGGACGTCGAACGGCAGGCGTTGATCGACTGGCTGACCGGCGACCGGGTAAGCCAGGACTTTGACAATTTCGATCTGGGGGACATGGCGCCGTCGGAGATCATGGCGGTCAGCTGCCTCGAGTGCCACAGCAGAACGAGTGAGGGCGAGCAGGCTGCGCCGGAGATTCCGCTGGAATACTGGGACGATGTCGAGCCCTTGAGCGCGAGCCGAGATATCCAGCCGGTGAGTCTCACGATCCTCGCGGCGAGCACGCACACGCACGCGTTGGGCCTCAGCGCGATCACGCTGGTGCTGGCGTGGCTGGCGCTTCTGACGAGCTGGCCGCGGGCGATCGTCGGCGTGCTCGTCGGCGCGACGGGGCTCGGACTGCTGCTCGACATCGGCGGCTGGTGGCTCACACGCGAGTGGATCGACTTCGCCTACCTGATCATGGGCGCGGGAGCGGTCTACAACGGGGGGATGGTGCTGCTGGGGCTGCTGGTGATCGGGGATGTGCTGATGCCTCGGAAGAAATCGGCCGCCTAAGCCATCTCGCTCCGCACCTTCTCCAGAAGCTTTTTCGTCAGCGTAATCCCCTCGTGCTCACTGACGGCTTTGCCTTCCCACTCGATGCCGACCCAGCCGTGGTAGCCCGCGTCGGTGACGATCTTCATCATCCTGCGGTAGTCGGTCTGCGATTCGTTGCCGTGCTCGTCGAAGTCGCGGGATTTCGCGCTGACGGCCTTCGCGTACGGCATCATCTCCTTGACGCCCACGTACCGGTCGTACCACATCTCGGGCAGGTCGGCCTTGCTCCAGTCGAAGCAGAAGTT
>DDFO01000037.1:12243-23750 GCA_002337215.1 Phycisphaerales bacterium UBA1926
ATCGACCATCTTCATCACCCCGGCGAGCCAATTCCCGTTGCTGCTGAGACCGCCGTGATTCTCGACAATCACGTTCAGGTCCATCTCGGCGCCGAGTTCGGTGAGGCGGCGCAATCCGTCGGCGGCGAGTTCCTGCTGCTCCTCGAACGAGCCTTCGCTGGCGGCGTTGACACGGATGGAGTGGCAGCCCAGCACCTTCGCCGCGTCGAGCCACTTGCGGTGGTTCTCGACGGTCTGGGCGCGTTCGGCCTCATCGGGCGCACCGATTCGGCCTTCGCCATCGACCATGATGAGCAGCTGCTTGACGCCGTGGTCGCCCGCACGGGTGTTCATCTGCGCGAGGTAGCCCGCGTCGCGGGCCTTGTCTTTGAAGAACGCGTTGACGTACTCGATCGCCTCGATGCCGTAGGTCTCTCTGGCGGTCTTCGCGAAGTCGAGATGGTCGAGATCCCCGCCGTAGAGCGCATTGTGGAGCGACCACTGGGCGAGCGAGATGCGGAACATGGGCGATTTCTTCTCGGGTCGTTGCGGGGCGAGGGCGAAGGCCGTCGGTGTGAGCGACGCGGCGACCAAGCCCCCCGCGGTTGTGCGGAGCATCGCGCGGCGGGTGAGATTCTGAGAAGGGGTGTTGATCGGCATCGCTCTGCTCCTTGCGGCCCGACCGGTTCTGATCGGGAGACAGACTGGATACCCCGAGGATACCCGATCGTGCGGAGTCGATGCGATTGAATCAGGGCGACACGATTCGAACGTGCGACCTCGTGGTCCCAAACCACGCGCTCTACCAAGCTGAGCTACGCCCTGCGAACCCCGTCGACGGATCGGCGGGGACAGACTGTATCCCGCCGGGACGGGTCAGAGCGGGACCTCGCGGATGAACAGCACGCGGGGCAGCTGGCCTGCGTCGGTGACGTTCGAGCGATCGAGCACCATGAGGAACCGCTTCTCGTAGCCCGGACGCATGGGCTCGTCGGCCTCGAGGCCCTGGACATCCTCGCGGGCGTAGCCTCGGATGATGAACCAGGCGGCGTAAAAATCGCTGCGGACATCGACCATGTTGGCGGCGCCGTTGAAGACCGCGAGCTCCTCGAGAACGTCGTCGAGGACCTCGTCTTCGAGCGTCCGACGCGGGTCGGCGAGCACCTCGGCCCGCGGATCAACCTCGTTGGGGTTGGTCGCGAAATCAAGGTCGGGATTGTCTGCGAAATCCGGGTTCTCGTTGAGATAGCCCGCCCGGCCCAGGGTGTAGGAGAAGTTGTCTTCGAGCTGGACGCCGATCTCATCGGTATCCAGTATGACCTCGGGGAACGGCGTCAACGGGTCGGTGTTCGCCTCGCCGTTGTTGTCCTGGTTGAGAGCCGACATCGCGAAGCGGTCCTTGCCGTGTCGGTTCACGGTGCCCTGCACCACGGACTGCTCGACATACGGCTGCCACTGGACGGCCTCGCCGCCGATCAACCTCGGGTTGACGAGGCCGACGCGGGTCGAGGACAGCGGGTCGGTTGGCGCGACCCTGAGACCCAGGAGCGAGCCGGTCCCGGTGAGACCCGGCTGCTCGGACGCGGCGCCTTGCCCGTTGATGCCGCCTCTGGAGAAATCGGTTGCGTAATTGTTCACCGTGAGATCGAGGATCGACGGCGCGAAGATCGGGGGAGCCGGGGTTGCCACGCCGCTCAGCACCGATTGGGAAGGCGAGAAGTCGTAGGCGGCTTCCACGGGCAGTCGCGGGACCGCGGCGCCGAACCCGCCGCCTCCGCCGAAGGTTGCCGCGTCGCGGGCCGTGTTCCGGAACGACGCCCGGGTGCGGTCGCGGAACGCCGCGAGGCTCGCGGAGACATCGGCGATGCCGCGCCAGCCGTCGGCAACGTAGGTGAACGACGAGGGGAAACCGCCACCCGGGACCGTCGAGACGTAGTTCCCGAACATGTTGGCGACGCCGAAGGGTGGGTCGTATTCGAGTCCAACCAGCGGCACCGGCAGGACCGGGTTCGAGATGGTCTGGCCCGCGACGCGTGCCAGGATGCTGTCCGCCATGGGTTCGGGGGCAGGCGTGGATGCCGGGGGGTTGAGCCCGATCGGCTGGTAGATGTCGTACTCGATGCCGGCTCGCGAGAATTGCGTCGAAGGTGTGAAGCCGGGCACGGACCGCAGCACGGACTCGGAGGCTGTGTTGAGGTTGACGGTGCCGATGGTCGGCGTGGTCAGCGGGTCACCCCCGGCTCGGTTGAGGGCGCGTGCCATCGAGAAGAGACGCTGGGCCGGGGGTTCGGAGAAGCCGACGCGGTGATCGCTGATCGCCAGCGTGCCCAAGCCCGGCGAGCCGACCGGTTCAAAGACGGGCAGCGTGTTGAGATTGGTTCCGACGAGATCGATCCGGTTCACGAACGGCGCGAACGCGTTGAGATCGAGCCGGGCGTTGTCGAGGACGAAGAACCGCTGGAAGGGGACCGTGGCGGCGTTGAGCGAGTCGGCGGCCAAGGGGGCCTGGCGCGTGCCCTTCGCGTCGACGAGTTCATTGAGCAACGACCAGTGACCGGTCGCGGCACCCGGATCGCGGTTGTAGAAGTCGGGGCTCTCGTAGCCGAGGGCGGCGGAGAGCGACTCGGCGAGTGTCACCCAGTCGGTGGCGCGGAAGTTCGCGGCAGAGTCGCCCGGGTTCGCCGGGGCGTAGGCCGACCCGACGGCGAACAGGAGCGCGAGGTCGCCAACGCGGACAAGGTTGTCGCGGGGGTCCTCGGCGTCGCCCAGGCCGTCCCGGCCCATCGAGATGACGGTGGCGTTGGGCTCGAGATAGACCTCCTGGCCGCTCGCGTTGATCTTGATCCCGTCGAAGGCGAAGAGCTCGTCTTCTTCGACCGAGGCGGGATCGGCCCCGAGGAGCGCGATCGTCCGCTTGGTCGCGTCGCGGACCTGCGAGAATGTGGGCTGGGTCCGGGTGGCGAGCGTGTTCTCGAAGTTGATGTCGTCGTTGTAGTCGTCGACGCCGTAGAGGCCGTCGCGGTCGGCGGGCAGGTCCACGATCTGGTCACGGACGAACTTGAGCGACGGGTGACGCGTGATCGTCGGGACGAGCATCGGGTCGTTGACCGGGTTGGCTTCGGAGTCGATGCCGATCGCGGCGGTGGTGCCCGCGAAGCCCTCGGCCTGGACCTTGATGGCGGGGTTGGCCGAACCGTCGAAGGGCAGTCCGTTCGCATCGCGGAGGACCTTGGTGTCCTTCACGAAGCGGAGGAAGTTCATGTAGAACACGCCGCCCCGGGCGCCCTCGCGGGGCTCGGCCATGTCGGAGCGGCCGTGGCAGCCACGGAAGCCGAACAGCTCGCCCATGTAGTCCCCGCCGATCGATTGGTCGATGATCCGCGAGATGAACTCGGGGCCGCTCGCGCCGCTGGGGGCGTCGGTCGAGGGGGTGGGGATGTTGAAGTTGGTCTCGGCGCCCTCGATGCACCAGGCGGGGAGGAGCCCCCGGAGGGTCTCGTAGTCCTCGTTGAGGACGCCGTCCTCGTCGGCGGCGCTGAGGTGATCGGGCCGGCGGAAGCCGGCGCGGGTGCAGATGGTCAGGCCCTGGTTGGTGGAGCCGAAGAAATTCCAGCTCCCGTCGTTGTCGTCGGTCGCCATGGTGAGCGGGATCGCGATGTTGTCCCGGGCCGGGGGAACCGCGGTGTTCTGCCAGTAGTCCGCGGGGGGGTTGTTGAAGGGGTTGTAGGAGTTCCCGGGGTTGGCGATGTAATCGCGGGTGCTCAGGGCGTCCCACGCCATCGTGCCGTAGTCGAGCGTCGCGTTCGGCGAGACCGCGGTCGGACCACTGAGCAGCGGGTCGCGCAGACGATCAGCGAGCATGTCGTTGCCGATGTAGTTGTTGTTGGGCCCACCCGAATAGGTCTCGGTTTCCTGGATCGGGCCCGACCCGTCGTCGGCGGTCAGCTTGCGCCAGAGGCGGACTTCCTGCCGCATGCGGTCCACGTACTCATCAACGTCAGGATTCAGCGAATCGGGCTGGCGGTAGGTCAGGTTCGTGCGCATGAACTCGACGTACGCGTCGCCCGGGTTGCCCTGGGTGAGCATGTTGCCCGTGTCGGGGCGGAAGGGCACGATCCGCGAGGGGTAGGCGATGTCGTCGCCCCGGTTGGGGTCGGCGGACGTGGAATCGGCGCGGACGGCGAACTGGTCGTCGATGTAGTCCTGGACATACGCGGGGGTCGCGGCCTCGAGGAAGTCGGGCGACGCGTCGGTCGTGAGCTGATCGCCCAGCTGGGTCTGGCCGGACGGCATCGCGTTGCTGTAGACCTCTTCGATCTGCTGCCACCGCTCGGTCAGGTTGCGGAGGCTCGGGTGGGCGCTGACATAGACCACGCGCGACTCGCCCGGCTGGAGGACGATGCGGTAGAGGCCGGCCTGGTTCTGCTGGTTGACGAACGGGTTGATCTGCCGGCGCGACTCGACGTCTTCGATGTACTCGACAAGGGGGAAGAAGTGGCCGTTGTACTCGATGTAGAACTTCGCGTCGTCGATGGGCTGCCCGTTGAGCTGCTGGACGAAGCTCTGGTTGGGCACCTCGGGGTAGCGCTGGCGGAGGGGCTGACCCGGCGCCCACCCCGCGACGAAGTCGGGGTTCTCGACCATCGCGGGCTCGTTGTCGGTCAGGTTGATCGGGACGTCGAACGGGTTGGTGATCTGGACCGCGAGGACGTGGAGCAGCAGGTCGGGGTTGTCGCCCGAGGTGTCGAAGCGGAGGGTCACGTCGTCCACCGGTCCGTCGTCCCAGCCGAACTTCGTCGGGTCGCACGCGTTGCCGATCAGCTGCCCGCCGTTGATCAGGAAGTCCGGGCTGCGGTCTTCCGGGTCGTTGCCGGTGTATGCGGTGTTGTAGAACGTGGAGACCGCTTCGTCCTCGGTGAGCTGGTTCGGGGAGGCGCCGGTCAGGCGCGGGTCGGCCGAGAAGCCGTTGCCGCCCAGGGCCGCGAGGCGGGCGCGGGGGACGTCGCTGTAGACCGAGACGACCGCGACCTCGGTGAGGAAGGGCTGGGCCTCGACGCCGAAGACGGTGTACGCCTTGCGGCTCTGGTCCACGATGCCGCTGGGGTTCTCGAGTTCGGCCTCGTCGGGGGCGAGCGCGTCGTCGCCGAGATCGAACCGGTTGCCGGCGTCCCACCACGTGTAGGGCGAGTCTTCCTGCGGGCCGCCGTAGCCCAAGAAGGTATCGAGATCGTTGCGGTTGGTGCCGGTGGGCAGGCGGGTCGCGAGAACGGTCGCCGCGGAGGGCGTGTCGTCGGCGTCGAGCAGGTCCTTCATGTTCACCGCGAGGTGCGCGGAGAGACGCAGACCCAGCTCCGAGCCGCGGTAGCCGTAGGCGAGGGTGCGGTACTGGTTGTACTGCAGCGGGGTGATGCCGACACCCGCGGTGAACTGACCTTCCGGGTCATTCGCCCAGGTCGCGTCCACGAACGAGTACGGGATCAGCGCATCGGCGTAAAGGTCGAACAGGTCGGTCGACGACGGGTTCGAGGTCAGGTCGAGCCGGGTGTCCTCGCTCGTCAGGCGTCGCTCGGCCGCGGAGATGATGCCGTCGCGGTTGGCGTCGACGATCGGGCGGCTGCGGATCGGGGCCGCACCGCTGAGGGTCGTGAGGCGGAGGCGCGGGTTGAGGGCGAGGAGCGCCATCGTCTCGTTGTCGATGAGATTGTCGGGGACGAGGCCCGCGTTTCCCGTGCCGGGGTTGACGGCGTTCGTGCGGTTGTCGTGGCTCGCGATCTCGAGCGACGTCGGGCGGTTGGACCGGAGCGGGTCGAAGCGGGTCGTGCCGCCGGCCTCGTCGAAGCGTCCCAGCGTTGTCCGCTCGAGGCGGGTGAGCACGCGGTCGTCGTTGGCGCCGTGACGGGTGAGCAGTTCGGAGAGGTCTTCGAGCCCGAACAGGTTGCCGCCGAAGCCCTCGGAGGTGAGGGGTGCGTCCGCGGGATTGGCGATATTGGCGCCGCCCACGCTGTAGTAGTAGTTGCGGCGGTTGAGGGCGAGGCGGGCGAGGTTCGCCGCGGCGTTGGCATCGCCCGACTGGATCGAGAGCGCGGTCTGATCGGCGCCACTGCGCAGCGCCCGCACGTTGGGTGCCTCCGTTGGGTCGAAGGTGTAGAACTCGAAGGGCGAGGACTCGAAGAGCGGGAGCGACACACCGCCGCTGCCGAGCGGGAACGCGCGTGAACTCGTCACCTGGCTTGGCAGCCCGAGTTCGTCGCCCTGGATCGCCCGGCGGATCGCGTCGTAGGCGTAGCGGCCCGCGAGCATGCCGTTGCCGGTGAGGGGGCGGACGTTGTTGGGGAGGAAGACGCCCGGGGTGTACCCGGTGGCGTACTGCTCGTAGTCGGCGGCGACGAGGCCGGCAGAACCGCCCGCGATGCTCTCCGAGAAGGAGAGCCGATCGATGTGGGCGTAGCTCAACCGCTGCTCGGCCTGCGCCGCGTTCGCGTTGGGGAAGACCGGGGCGTACCGCTCCGCGGCGTCTTCCATGGTCAGGATCCGGCGGAGATCGAGCTCCGACGGGGTCGCGCCCGCCGGGGCGAGGCTGGTGGGCGGCACGAGCCCGTCGGTGGCGACATTGAGATTGAGCTTGCCCGACAGGTCGATGACCTTCGCGGCGATGAAGAACCGCATCCCGGTCTCGTTGGCGAGCAGATCGGCGACACCCGTCGGGCCCAGCGTCGCGTCCTTGAGCTCGAACCAGCGGCTGTCGTACATCCCGTCGCCGTCCGCGTCGGCATACTGGTAGTCAGGGAAATCCGGGTGCTGGGGGGTCTGGACGGTGTTGAAATTCAGGTAGCCCCGGTCCGAGGCGTTCTGCCGGCCCACGATCCGGAAAGCGGGGTCGGCGGGGAAGTAGAGGAACCGCTGGTTCATCGTCCACCACGCCGGGGTGTTCTTGATCGCGAACATCTCGGGGGTGGAATCGAGAATGCTCTCGGTCATGTCCGGGGCGATGTGGAGGCGGTCGAACGCGCGGAGCCCGAGCTGCGGGACACCGTCAACCAGCGTCGGGTTGACGGTCAGCAGCGTCCGGTTCTCGCTCATGCGGGGGTGCGGCTGGCCGCTCGCGTCAACGGTCGTCATCACGCCGAGCCCGGACTCGGCATCGAAGTTGTTCCGCAGATTCCAGAGGTTCACGCTCAGCCCGTCGGGGGCGAGGTTGGTGATCTGGGCCCAGTCGCGGTTGTCGAGGTAGTAGAGCTCGGGGAAGGCCGTCAGGGAGACGGTGCCACCCGCGGCGGTCCGCACAGTCTCGTTTCGCTGGAACGCACCGGTCGATTGGCCCGCGTCGAGCGAGTAGGCCCGGCTGTCGTGAAGCGAGGCGTTCGAGAACTCGAGCCGCCCGGTGAATGTCGGCTCGGACGAGGAGAGCCAGGGGTCGGACGCGGTGCGCCGATCGGCGAGCGCATCGGGCGAGCCCGAGAAATTGATGCTGTCGAAGCCCAGCCGGAGATCGAGCATGTAGGGCTCATCGCCCGAGGCGCGGAACCTGAACCGTTCGACGACGTCGTCGGGCGAACCGGAGAGGCTCGCAGGCTTGTTGCCGTACTGCGTCCACGCGTTGGCCACCGACACCGCGTCGACAATGCTGATCTTGGTGAAGTCGGTGTAGGGGTAGTCGGTCGCCTCGCGGATGAACCGCTGGCGGTCCGGCGCGTCGAGGCCGAGTGTGGTCGGCATGTTGGCCGCATCGAAACGGGGCCCGATATCGGCTTCGTCGTTCGTGATCGTCTCGACCTGCACGGCGAGCCGGTCGTCGCCCACGACCTTCGCGATGTACTGCGCCACCTGACGCTCGATGTCCTCGAGCTCGGCGCCGCGCTCCACGCCCCGCGAGACGCGGGTGTCGGCCTGACCCAGTGTGATGTAGAACGCCGCGATGACCGCGATGAGCGCCAGCGTGCCCACGACGAGCACGAGCGCACTGCCCCTGCGACCGCCCGGCAGACCGGAGGCGCGGGCCGTCTCCGTGGACGGGCCCGTCGCGTCATGGTTCTGATAGTTCTCGTTCTCTCGGCTGCGCATCCGCGGCCTCCTTCGTCTGCTCGTCGGGCCTCATGCCCATGTGTCCCGCTCGGTCGCGTTCAGTCGGTCTCGGGGAGCCACCCGGCTTTACAGCCGACCCCGGAGCCCCGGAACGCGGAACTCGAACTGGAATGTCTGCTCGTCCTCAAGATCGGCGGGGTCGACGAAACGCATCGTCACCCGTACCATGGTCGGCCAGGGCCACTCCCGCTCGACGTCGTCGTCGTCGCCGGCGAGATAGTCGTTTGTGCCATCCGAGTCGTTCTGATCCGCCTGGCTGTTCAGGTTCCAGTCGCGGTAGCTGTAGCCGAAGCAATACTGCAGGATGTTCTCATCACCCATCGGCGTGGTCAGCGACTGATTGTCGCGCACCCAGACGAGATCGATGATCTCCTGATCGATCCCGTCGTACCCCGCCGCCGTCGACGATGCCGTCTGATTAACCGCGCGGTTGCCATCCTCAAACGAACTCGCGGGGAAGGTGCCCGCGAGCGAGAAAAGATCGTCCTGGGTCGTGGGATCGTCGAGCAGATCCTCGGTGCCGAATTCGGTGCCGAAGCCATCGACGACGATCTCACCACCGGCGGTCCGCCGCAGGCCGTGCCAGATCTGCTGGCCGTAGTTGGGCGAGGTCGTTCTGCGGTCAACAATCCCGAAGCTGAACTCGACGATGAACTCGGTGCAGCGGGGCACGAAGACGCTCGAGGCGAGCATCTCCTGATCCGCCTGCTCGATCGCCGCCTGGCGGCGGACTTCGGGGTCGTTCGATTGCGTGCCGTCGTCGAGGTACACGCGCGGGGGCACGTCCTCGTACCGCACCCGCTGACCGGTTGCCTGCGGGGGTGCCGACCCCTCGTAGGGCACGCTCGGCAACGCGTCGAGCATCCACCGCTGCTGCGCCTGTGCAACAAAGCTCGGGTCGGCCGCGTAGATCCCGCCCGACTGGAAATCGATCTGCGTTGTGCCGACGTAGGGGTTCCCATCGATGTCGAAGCCGACACGCTGCGTGTCCAGATCGCTCCGGGTGTACGCGCCGCCAACGAACGCGGACGCGGGGTTGACCTGAGCCGGCGTGAGTTCCTGCAGCGACCCGGTGTTGTAGACCGTGTTCACAATCCGGCGGCGGATCTCGCCCAGGTCGGTCACCGCGACATCGACCACACCAGACATCGGCAGAGGTCGAACGAGGGTGCCGTCCACACCGTTACCAGCGAGCATGGACAGCTCGTTCAGGCGGATCGAGAACCCGTTGGGCGGGTTGTCGAAGACCTGCACGCCCGACGTCGGCAGCGCGAGAAACTCGTACGGCTGCGTCACCGCGATCGACTTGAAAATGCTCTGCGTCGCCGGTCCGAGGGCGACCTGGCGCGACGAATCAGCGACCCGGTAGTACTCGGCGTCCTGCTCGCGGGGGCGGAGCTCGAACACGTTGCTCGGCAGATTCTGCACCCCCGACGATCTCGGGACCAGCAACGTCACGTGCCGCAGCAGCGACCAGTTGCTGGCGAACTCGTTGGGATTCACAACGCCGAGCGCCGAAGGCCGACCGAGTCGGCTGTCGACCATCGAACCATCAACCATGATGTTCGCCATCATCTCATCGAGGCGGGGGCGGGCGTACCGCGTCGTGTAGTCCGGCGCGTCGGGGTCCGCGCCAAGATCCTCGGGCATCTGCTGGCCGTGCCCGTAGTAGATCCGCGCGACGTCGGCGCGGGCGACCAGATCGGGGTGCAGGGGCGTCCGACGGCTGGTGAAATCACCCCTGCTGAAGAACATCAGTTCATCGATCCGCCGCGGGCGAGGGTTCGGGTCGGTGACCGTCAGCCCGACCGCATGCGGCGTCGGGTTGATGCCGCTGTAGTCGTTGGAGATCTCGTTGCGGATCACCATGAACCCGTTCTCGCGCACCATGTTCTCGAAGTCGCTGCGCATGACGCGCTCGACCCGGGCGGCGAAGCGGTTCAGGTTGCTCACCTGCCGTCCGTTGGTGACCGTGTCGCCCACCGAGGCGAAGATGGATCCCATCACAACGCCGATGATCGCGAGGATCGCGATCGCGACGATGACCTCCGCGAGCGTGAACGCGCGGCGGCCGGAACCCTGTCGCCCGGCAACACAGACACGCGCGGACTCAGCCTTGTTTCTGCTCATTCGGCTCACTGGCTGAACTCCATCGTGAAGACATCGGTCGGGACCTGCGGCGTGAAGACGATCTGGCGGAGCTTGCCGATCCGGGCGGCCTCGCGACCCGAGTAGCCGCTGCCCGCCTGGTTCAACGCGTCTGTGAATGTCGGAAAGACCGAGTTGCGAACAAACGCGGGCTCGACCCGGAGATCGACATAGCCCGCGCCGTCGTTGACCGAGAGCACTTCCACGACCCTCCGGACCACGCCCAGGTTGTCAACGAACTTCTGGCCGACCGCGGCGAGCGGCCGAATGTCCTCGATCCGCGTCGCGGTGCCGACCTGCGGATCGCCGCCGCTCTCGCTGACGCGGATGCCGTCTCTGAGCACATCGTTGCCGAGATCGAGCGAGGCACGCGATTCCGGTCTCGCCGGATAATCCGCGGCGGGGACAGGGCCCGCGACCGCACTCATCGGGACGGCATACTCGCCCGTTCCGTCGCTCGTCGGGAGACCCGTCGCGTCGTCTCGGCTCACGGGGAACACGCCGTTGGCGCCGTTCCGAAGCAGTTCCGAGAGCGACTGGCCGGCACCGACGCGGATGCCCGTCGAGATACGTCGCACGAAGACAACGATCTGGACATCACCGCTGGGTTGACGCCGAGGCACGAAGTCCCAGACATACTGGGGACCGTCTTGCCGGGCCGCACCGCCGTTGGTGACCGCGGAATAGGGCCGGGGATATAGACGCGCCTGCACCGGGAGGTCGGCTTGATCGTTTGAGATGCTCGCCGCGTCCCGCTCTTCGGGATCACGGAATCGGACGCCACCGGTCTGCCGGTACGTGGTGAGCAAACCTCCACCGATCGCGACGGTGTTCGGCCGATCGGCGAGCGTCCGGGTCGAACTCCAGTTCCAGTCCGCCTCCCAGAGGTAGGAGTATCCGTTCAGGGGGTTGAATCGCCCGCTCCCGTCGGTCCCGATGTTCGGGTTGGAAGGGTTAAACGCGGGATCCATCCCGAAGATCGGCTCCGCCCCTCTGGTCGGATCGAACCCGTCCGGCACGCCGTCCCCGTTCCCGTCGAGCCCGTTGTCGTCCGGATCGTTGGGGACCCGGTCCCCGTCCAGGTCGGGCTCGTCGCGGTCGGCGACGCCGTCCTGGCTCAGCAGTTCGTACGCGATGTCGGGGTTCGCGCGGATCTGGTCGCGGATCGCGCCGGACGCGACGCCACCTCGGATCACGTCGGTTGCGTCGCGCTGCTGGCTGATCACCACTGGGAAGACCGAGGCGAGCCCGAGCAGGCCCACGCCCAGCACGAGCACCGCGATCAGCACCTCGATGAG
>DDFO01000037.1:23799-24427 GCA_002337215.1 Phycisphaerales bacterium UBA1926
ACCGCGATCAGCACCTCGATGAGCGAGAAGCCGCGAGTCGCGACACGGCACCGACGCGCGAAACCATGGGTGCGGATCGGATTCATCGCGCCACCTCCGTCAGATCGCCCGTTCCCGGGTGGATGAAATAGATGCGAGCGAGCGGCTCGTCGGCGGCGGCACCGCTTGCGCCGGGCACCTCCGCGTCGCCGTACACGCTGCCGTCCTCGTCCGCGTCACTCTGGAACGAGCCGAGTTCGAGGAAGTTGGTATCGCCCTGGATCCACCGTGAAATGCCCAGCGCGATGCCCTGCTGAACCGTGCCCTGTCCGGTGTACAGCGAGGTCGCGTCGCTCGAGAACAGATCCTCGTCGAACGCGATGTAGCCGTTCTCAGAGATCGGGTCGTACAGCGAATTGGTCTCGCCGTTGAGACCCGACGCCCCGATGCCAGCCGCGAGATCGCGGTCCTCGAAGATCGCGAGCCTGGAAACGGCGCCCGCGAGCACGGTGTCGTTGGAGTAGTTACCGATCAGGGTGACGCGGATCGACTCATCTGCGATCGGCACGTAGGCCGGGCTGAGATCCAGGCTCAAGGTCGTCAGCACGCGGTTGGACCAGTCGACCGCGTCTTCGATCCTATTGGCGCG